>CAZGMK010000020.1:0-63717 GCA_964526835.1 uncultured Ignavibacteriales bacterium | reverse complement strand
GAATAAGGAAATTGACAAAACCGGCTCCCGAACACATTTTTCAACAGCCTGCTAGTCTTGCGGCAGGCGCAGACTTGGAGGCCATTGATCGGGGTCCTGGTATGTCTTGATCCGTTGGGCTCGGCGGCTGATCCCCTCGTTCCACATTTGCAGGCCGACAACGGAATCGGATTGGTCGCGGGCAAACTCAACAGTGATGGTGTTGTCCGACTCCAGGAAGAACCGATCGGCCGCCTCCGGCAACAGCTTTTCGGAGGGATGGCCGACCCGCTGAGCAAACAGTGAATCCTGATTCTCCCAGACGATGAAATAGTCTCCGTAGCCGAACTCATAGATGCCGATAAGATCGTGCAGGTCGATACCGGTCAAGGTGATCGGCATTTTGGCCTCGGGCCAGACATATGGACAGTCGAAGAAGCAAATCGAGGCCAGGCCGCGGGCGATCTTTTTAACCGGGGCCTCGTCTTCATTGGAGAGAACCACGACTGCCAAGCTGCAATCCGGCCATAGCTCGATTGTCGTGTTGAAGCCGTCGAGATAGCCGCCGTGGAAACAGTGCTTCCGTCCGTACGTGGAGTCGATGAACCAGCCATAGCCGTAGCCGTGCCCGTGATCAGTGAACATAAGGCCGATCAGGGAATCATCCAACACGGCGCCATTATGCAGGGCACGCTCCCATTTGAGAAGATCCTCAACTGTTGAGTAGAGAGCTCCGGCGGTATGCAGAACTGAAAAGTGAATAGGTACCGCGATGACCGGGATGCGATCGGCGCCAACCGTATAGCCGCTCGCGCGGTTTGGGATCGCGGCTTCCCTTCGCCCATAGCCGGAATTATGCATTTCCGCCGGGCGGAGTATGTGACGGTGCAGGAACGCCTCATACGACTGCCCGGATACTGCCTCAATTACTGCTCCGAGCACTATGTAGCCCGAGTTGCTGTAATGGAAGCGTTCGCCCGGCTCGAACAACAGCGGCTGATGCATGAAATACTCCATCAGTTCGGTCGGGGCAATCGCCTCCGTGCGCTGATCGAGTAGCTCGGGCACATCGGTGTAGTTTGGCAGGCCGGCGGTGTGCGTCAGTAGATGGTGGATCGTTATCCTATCTGCAGCCGGACCGGGGAAGTACGAGAAGTGCCTGGCGAGAGGATCGTGAACATCGATCTTGCCCATTTGCTGGAGCTTCAGGATCGCTGCCGCAGTGAATTGCTTGGTGATGGAACCAATAAAGAACTTCGTCTGAGGTGTATTGGGGATCTCAAATTCCATATTGGCCTGACCATAGCCTTCAGCAAGGATTACGTTGCCAGCGACCGCAACCAGTGCGGACCCTTGGTATCCCCACGTCTGCTGAGCCGAACGGAGGTACTCATCGAGTTTGTCTCGCTTATCGCGGCAACTGCCCAGCAATAGTGTAGACGCTACGATGCCGATAATAAGACCACGGGATCGATATGTCGCGAGGCCAATAATGAGTCTCATGCTACACGAAGGACGTTGACTTACTCGTTGGATTGCATACTGCTCGGTGCTCAAAACGGGGTCACGCAGACAGGCGCTCGTTTCACCATGAAGAGCTTTTCCAGCCGATTCACGTATGCGCTGTCAGAAACGTCAGCAAGGCCATACTCCCAAAGCGAGCGGAAGCCGCAGGCGCCCATGATGAGACCGGAGAAGTCCGCAATATCCAGCGATACTTCGACATCGACCCTTGCGCTCTTACGTCTCAAGATCGCTCGACCCCGCGAGAATTCTATGACACGTCGGCCGCTGTTTGCCCGCAAGAAGCTGTCGCGGACATTGAATCCGACTTTCATGTTGACACGATTGAAGTTTCTGCCGGAAGTTGCCTCGAAGAAACGCTCCACATCGATCACTCGATACATCAGGCCCAGCATCCCGGTGTGGCTTTCATGGTGAACCGGTCGCGGCTGACGTTGATTGGGCAGGCGCGGGTCGCGCAGCATCATGTAGAAACTCTGGTCATAGGTGAGCAGACGGATTGTCCGGAACTGGTCAAGCTGCACTGCGAGGAATCCGAGCAACTGCCGCAGAGCCCCTGGAGTCTCGTAGATGAAATCCTGAACTTCAAGGCTGTTATTTAGAGAGTCGGACGGATCATTGGCCGCAAAGCGGTATGAAAGGTAGCCCAGAATGCGGTCGTTCTCTATGTAGCCCACCCTCTTAGGCGTATGCAGTTCGTTGGAGATAAGCCAGCCCTCACGAGGCTCCTCGATGGCTCCATGGGTGTTCCCGGCCCAGCGGTTATAGCATTGGCGCACCGCCTCTACATCGTCCCGCGTGAGATTCCTGACATTCTCAAGTCTGCGGGGCCTCGGTAGATGGCCGGGGGCAAATTCGTAAAGGTACGCCGGAGGGCCGTATCCGGCCCCCATCCGGCGATAGAAGTCGTGCCGGAAAGGCCACAGGACCGCCAGGGGACTCCCGCGACGGCGATAGTGATTGAAGTAGTACTGAACCAGGCGTTTGCCTGCCTGCTTCTTCTTGTCGACCAGGCGCACTCCGAGCATCCCGCCTCCGCCCGCCAGCGCCGAATCACCGAACAGGTTGATGGTGAAATCCCACAAGGCCATAGCCCCTACCATCTCTGAGCCCTCGAACAGGCCCACCGGACGCAGTCGTGGGTCTTCAAAGCGCCGCGTCATCCTTGCAACTACGCGCCGACGCTCCTCAGGCTTGTCGATCTTGAGGCCGGGATAGGCATCGGCCATTATCTCGACAAAGACGTCGAGATCTGACTTGGGTATGGTCTTTATGGCAGGCATGGCTCAAAGATGACTTCTTTGTTACTATTTGGCAAGGATTTGCGACGCTGTTGAGAAACGACCGAGCTTGGGATGTATGGCCTGTCCGACCGTAGATCATTCGGACGCGCCCCCACACAACCGGCCTTGCCCCACTGGATCCGTTTCCCTATATTTGTCGGCAGGCAGAAAGGGAACAATGTGACTGATCCGACCCGGGTCAAAGCTGACCTGATTCCATTTCGCGATGACTATACTCGCGATGTATTGTCGTGGCTGGACTCGGAGGAGACTCTCTGGGCGGTCTGCCGCAGCAGGGAGTTTCCGCCGTCGGAGGAGCTGGTCCAGGGCTGGCAGCGCAAGGGAGTGGCTTCGTATATGCTCATGTCCGACAACAAGCCTGTTGCCTACGCCGAACTCTGGAATCGCCCTCTGGAAACAGCCATGGAGATCACTCATCTGGTGGTGGCCCCGAACAAGCGCGGGATGGGCTACGGCACGAAGATGCTGCAGCTTCTCTACGAGCGCGCTGCACAGCGGTCGGATATCGCCAAGGTGCTGCTGAGTCTGTACGATGAGGATGAGGTCGCCCTCGGGTGCTATCTCAAGGCCGGATTCGAACTGGCCGGCATGTCCAAGCACATAACGGGACTGAGGATGGTTCGCATGGTGAGGTAGGGACAGCCGATCCGTCGTGGGAGCAATTCGAGCCGATTGGAACACTTGATCACGACACCGAAATACAGGAGAACGAGACGATGACGGACTACAAGAACATTATTGTCGAGCATGAGGACAACATCCTGATTGTCAAGGTCAATCGCGAGCGCGCCATGAATGCGCTCAACCGTGAGACAATCGAGGAGATGCAGAAGCTCTTCAGCTACTACTGGACCGATGACAAGATTCACTGCGTGATTATTACCGGCGTCGGGAAGGCATTCGTCGCCGGCGCCGACATAACCGAACTGGCCGACCTGGATGCGCGCAGCGGCGTGGACACCGCCGCAAGGGGCCAGTACCTGATGAAGAGCATTCAGAATTTCCCGCGTCCGGTCATCGCCTCCATCAATGGGTTCGCTCTCGGTGGCGGCTGCGAGCTGGCCATGGCGTGTGATATCCGTCTCGCATCTGAGAAGGCCAAACTGGGGCAGCCTGAAGTCAATCTCGGGATTGTTCCAGGGTACGGCGGAACCCAGCGTTTGCCGCGACTGGTCGGGCAGGGCAAGGCGACGCAACTCATACTGACGGGCGATATGATCAGCGCCGACGAGGCGCTTCGCATCGGTCTGGTAGATGAGGTCTACACTCCGGAAGAACTGTGGGATAAGACCATGGAGATGGCCCGGGCCATATGTTCAAAGGGGCCTGTCGCCGTCGCGCTGGCTAAGGAGTGCATCAACCGTGGTTTAGATGTCAGCCTGTCGATCGGCTGTGACCTGGAGAAGGCCAGTTTCGGTTCGGTCTGCGGCACCGACGATAAGAATGAGGGCATGGAGGCGTTCTTGAACAAGCGCAAGCCTGAGTTCAAGGGCCACTGATCCGGCCATGTGCAGATGCGTGGCGCCGGACGCCCTATTCTGGCCCGGCGCCCCACCTTTCGGGCGCGTTTCTTTCCGGGCCCGGGAACCGGTGCACCCGGCGACACCATATCGCAGACCCGGGATATTGGCAGGAAGCGCCGGAGTCATTCCTGCGAAGGCAGGAATCTGTGTCAGCATCTCACACGAAACGGGCGTACCGTCCTTCCTTGCCATGAGCGCGAAAGGTGTTGCAAAAGCGCAGACGGTGCGTCGAACCACTGTCCCTGTTACGACATTCGCCATGAGCTCCGTCTAATAGCTGGTGGCGTGATTGGCTGGACATGGAGATCAAGGACGGCCGTCTGGACGGCCGTACCCCTCGCCGCCATGAGAAAGAGCCGGGATCATTATTGAGCCCGGCTCGTGTGTTTCTGATTCAGCGTTCAGCGTAGTGTGGTATTAGTAGCGATCACGACCGCCGCCACCACCACGCCGGGGCGGACGATCGTCACGGGGACGGGCCTCGGACACCTTCAGGGTCCGACCGCCTACCTCGTTGCCGTTCATCTCTTCAATGGCGGCATTGCCCTGCTCGTCATTCGGCATTTCCACAAAGGCAAAGCCCCGGCTCCGGCCGCTGTACTGGTCGACAATGACCTTGGCCGAAGATACTTCACCGTACTTCTCAAACATCGAGCGCAACGATTCGTCGTCGGTCTCGAAAGGCAGGTTACCAACGTAGATGTTCATCAAAAAGCTCCAAAGAAAGCAAAACCAATAGTTATCGCATTAACAGTCTCCCCGCCGTTATCGAATCACGTCATTCACTGTCCTCCAGATTGATCGTATTGCCCAGGCTCTGCTTGCCGAACAGCCAATGTCGGGCGGCCTGATCATTTATGCTAATCAGTCTATTCACTTTCGGTCTCCTCTTCCCTGAGGATCTGCGCCAGAATCTGTGAGACCGGCACGGTTCCCTCCTTGTAGTCCTTCATCTGAGGGAAGAAGATAACATCGCTGATGCTATGCTGATTGGTCAGCAACATGACCAGGCGATCGACCCCGAATCCCAGCCCCGCGGTCGGCGGCATGCCGTAGGCCAGAGCCGTGATGAAATCGTCATCGAGCGGCTGGGCCTCCTCGTCGCCGGCCTGCAATGCTTTACCTTGCTGAAGGAAGCGCTTGATCTGGTCGACCGGATCGTTGAGCTCGCTGAAGGCATTGCCCATCTCCTGGGCGGCGATAAACAACTCGAAGCGTTCGGTCAGGCCTTCCCTATCGCGATGTTTTTTGGCCAGGGGTGATATCTCAACCGGGAAATCGGTGATGAAGGTCGGCTGGATCAGAGTCGGCTCGACCTTCGCCTCCCAAACCGCCTCGATGACTTTGCCCTTGTTGATCAGGCCTTCCTCGTCAAGGCCGAGCCTCTCTGCCTCGGCCAGCGCGGTGTCATAGTCCATCGGGTAGAAGTCGATCCCAACGGCCTCCCGGATCGAGTCAATCATGCTAATCCACCGGAACGGCGGCTCGAAATCGATCTCGTGATCACCGTACGGGATCCTGTAGCCGCCATGGAGCTTGTAGACGATCTGGCGCAACATCTCCTGGAGCAAGGCGGCCATATCGCGATAATCCGCGTAGGCCCAGTAGAGCTCGATCATCGAGAACTCGGGGTTGTGCAGGCGGTCGATACCTTCGTTGCGGAAGTCCTTGCAGTACTCCCACACCTTCTCGAACCCGCCGACAACAAGGCGCTTAAGGTATAGCTCATCGGCGATCCGCAAATAGAGATCGCGATGCAGGCGCTCGTGGTGGGTCTTGAACGGCAGTGCGTTGCCGCCTCCGTACAGAGGCTGGAGGATGGGTGTTTCGACCTCGAGGAAGTCCCGCTCATTTAGAAAGTCCCGAATCAACTGGATAATCCGTGTGCGCCGGACAAACACATCCCGCACTTCGGGGTTGACGATCAGATCGGCATAGCGGCGTCGGTATCTTGTCTCGACATCGGTGAGCCCGGAGTGCTTGTCCGGAAGAGGGTGCAGAGCCTTGGTCAGAAGCTCGAGCGTCTGCACCTGGATAGTCTGCTGTCCGGTACGGGTCACGAACAGCTTGCCCTCGACTCCGATGATATCACCAAGGTCGACCGAATCGAATACTTCGTAGGCCTCGTCACCGACGATGTTCTTTTTGACATATATCTGAAAGCGTCCGGTCTGGTCGGCGATGTCGGCGAAGCTGGCCTTGCCCATCTTGCGTTTCAGCCGAACCCGCCCCGCCACCCTGACAACAGCCTCATCAGCGACCAGCCTATCGAAGTTGGCCTCCAGCGCGCTGATCTGATGAGTACGGTCATATTTGTATGGATAACTGAGTATGCCCTTTTCGGCCAGATCCCTCACCTTGGCGCGGCGCGTGCGCATCAGTTCGGCCAGCGGCGGCGCCGCCTGGGTAGTATCGGTGTTGCCTGCGGTGGGTTTCTTGTTCTGGTCAGCCATGTGGATTTGTCAGGGGATGTTGGAAAATATCGATAAGTAGTTGCCTAAAGGTCATTTATCTATCGCGAAATATGTCTCAATCGGCCTCGGACGCAAGCTTTTTCTTGATCTCCTCGGCCACATTGCTCGGCACGAGAGTGGATATGTCACCACCATGAGTGGCGACATCCTTGACAATCGTGGACGACAAATAGACCCAGGCCAGCGAGGGCATAAGAAACACGGTCTCGACCGAACGGGCGAGCTTGCGATTCATCAGCGCCATCTGGAATTCATACTCGAAGTCCGACACGGCTCGGAGACCGCGAATGATTGCGGTGGCGCCACTTTTGCGGGCGAAGTCGGCCAGAAGGCCATCGAAGGCTCTCACCTGGACATCCTGAGCCGGCCTCCGTTCTCTTACTGCGTTCTCGATCATGGCCACCCGCTGGTCCACGGTGAACCACGGGTTCTTGCCGGTCCCGCGGGCGACCCCTATTATCAGCGTGTCGCACAGGCTTCCGGCGCGCTCGATGAGAGACATGTGGCCGTTGGTAACCGGATCGAAGGTGCCGGGGTAGATGGCTGTTCTCACCTTGTCATTCACGTCGATATGATCCTCGTCCTTTCATGTTAATGCGCGGCAATATACTACTTCAGGGCTGCGGGGCAAGTCCGGTAATCGGCCGTCCTCACAACAATGTGACCATAATCGCTCCCATCACCGCCACGACGATTCCCACCGCTCTGGCCGGAGTTACTCTCTCGCGAAGGAAGATCGCCGCCAGAATGAAGATGAAAATGTTCGCTGTCTGATTGAGCGCCGAGGCGGTTGAGGCCTGGGTGTATTTCATGCCACCCAACCACAGCATCATGGCCAGATACGTGCCGACAATCGAGCTGACTATGACATACCCCCAACTGCAGGTATGCAGAAGTGAATTCACCACCGCCCGCCGACGCTTCCAGAGGCTCAGGACAACCAGCAACATGGCGATCCCGCCGATCAGACGCCACTGGGTCACCCAGAGGACGGGCGAACGGTCCAGTAGGGGCTTGATCATGACAATACCGACGCCATTCATAACCTGAGCCGCCACGCCGTAGCCGATGCCTTTCAGCAGTACACGACGCTCGAGGTCGCCGGGGTTGCGCTCCAGACCGGCGCTTAGTACAGCCGAGACAATCATGGTGGCGCCAATCAGCTGCCAGACAGTGAGGCTTTCGTTGAGAAACATGATCGACAGTACAATTATCGATGGGCTGTACATGCAATCCACAATGGAAGCCAGCCCCGCCCCGAGCGTATTCAGGCTCTTGAAGAACAGTGTGTCGCCCAAGCCGATACCGATCACTCCGCTGGCCAGCATCAACATGTAGTCGCTGCAGGGTACATCGCGGAACATCCCCAGCCCCAATATCCACAGGGTCGGGATGAATAGAACGACCGACAGCATATCCTTGAAGAGATTCAGGGCAATGGGGTGAACCGATTCACCGCTCTTCTTGAAAAGGATGACGGCCACCGCCCAGGTGACGGCGGTAGTGATGGCGAGGACCTCACCGAGGTTGACATCAAGCATTCCAGTCATATCCGGCCCGCTCGACCCCGTCTCTGTTGCAGCCCCCTGATGATGGCCTTCACCACCGCGGCCCGGACAGGATCAAGGGCAGAAGGTAAGCCATTAGCGGGTATGGTTCAAGCGATTTGGAGAGGTGACTTCGGCGGAGGTGCGGACGGTTTCGCCGGGCTGCGATTCGCTGCGGTGCAACGACTCCAGGGAACGATTCGCAGCGGTTATCCCGATCCGGAAGGGACATCCCGCCCGGGATCTCCTTCATCCGCGCCGATCGTCTTGAGCACCATGAGGATTGGAGACGGTTTTCCCTAGCTTGACCGTGAGTCGGCTCAGACGGCGGCGCAGTTGTGTCTGATGAGTAGTGCCATAGGGGCAGATATCCCGCGCCCGCTTCGCACAGTCGGCCGCGCGTTGAATGTCTTTGCACTGGTGTTCGTAGTACTTGGCCAGTTCGAGGTTGGCCCGGTAGCCCTCGCGCGAATTACTCCGCTCCAGCCGCCGCCACAAAGCCACCGCCTGCGTCCAGTGCCCGGACCGCTTGAAGGCCGAGGCATGAAACAGGACTACATCATCCTCGAGCTCGCTGTCCTGCTCGGTCAACCGCTCGAATATCTCGGTGACTCGGTCGTTCCGGCGACGGCGTCCATAGACTCGAGCCAGGGAGTGCAGATCATCGGACTCCGACAACGATCGCCCCTCGGTGGCGAACGCTCGCGCGATGTGATCGGCCAGGAAGGTCAGGCTGACGATGTCGAGGCAGTTGTGTTCGACCACATCGGGCATCAGGTCGAGACTCTCCGAGGCAAGCCACTCGAAGTAAACCGATGGAATGAGGTAGCCGGGGATGTCGCCGGCGCGATGGAAATTGAACAGTCGGCGCTCAATGTTGGTCAGCGTGCAATCGGCCAGGCGACGACGGAACAGCCGCCGCGTTCCGTGCAACAGGTCGATATGTCCGGCCTGCGGGATCTGACGCGCGATCCGATTGACGATCATACGATCGCGCAGGATCGGCAGGTCAAAAGCGAGACCATTGTAGCTGACAATCCACTTGTCGTCGCCGAACTCAGCGGCCAGGATTTCAAGCATAGCGGCCTCGTCGGAATAGTCCGGAATAACATACTGGCGCACCTCAAATCCTTCCGGTGTCCAGCTTCCGCAACCACACAGGAAAGGCACGACACCCACGCCACCGAGACCGGTGGTCTCGGTATCGAAGAAGACCAGTTGCGACAGGTCGATACGATCGTCACACTCCTCCGGGGTGAACGCGCTCAGGGGCAACAAACCCTTTGACTGCAGGCTGGCCAGCGTCACCGATCCGTGGTGATACGTGAATGGATAGACTGTCCGCTTGAGCAGACAGGCCCCGGCCCTATGTGGCAGCAGATCCGCACCAAGGGCCGCGGCTATGCGGTGATAGCGGTCCGGGCAGCGCGCGGTCGACGGAGTCTTCTCCGCCTGAGGGCCGGCGATATGATCGTGCAGGGCGCCGAGTCTATTGCGCAGGTTCTCGGGAGTCATTGAGTGAGACCTTGCGGGCCGAACGCATCTTAATGCGGTTCAGCCGGTTAGCTTCGCGTTCGTACAGGAAATGATACCAGCCGCACAGATCGGTCGGATCGGCGCGGACAATGGCTGTCTGGGCGTGAGCGCGACGGGCATCGTCGAGCTCGTTCAGGGCGGCCTCATAAAGCGCGTTGAGAGCCGGGTCGGTACCGAATGTAGCCAGCAGGTCGCAGCTCAGCGCATATCCAAGCGGTCCCAGCGAGGTAAGGGAATCGGTCAGAACCTGGACGATTGTCGCCGTATCCATCTTCTCCAGTGCTTCCAGGGCCGCGAACCGAGCCCCGTAGAAATCGTCATCCAATTGCGAGACCAGCATTTCGGCGACATACTCCATACTCAGCCGTCCGCATGCCACCGCGGCGGATTTTCTGACCTGCCCGATGCTGTCGGCCAGGCCCGACATAACCGCTTCCGGTGAGCCGTGTCCCGATTCGCCGATCTTGCCCAGTGCTCCGATCGCCTGATCGCGCACCTGCCAGCGTTCGTGGTCGGCCACTGCCACCAGGCCCGGAACCGCGGCGCTGTCCCCGATGTCACCCAGGGCCCAGCAGACCCGCTCGACAATCCGACTATCAGGCCGCTCCAGAGCGGCAACCAGCTGCGGTACCGCCGGGCTGCCGATGCGTTGGAGGATATGTATCACGGCCCAACGCTCGCGAGCCGACTTGGTGCTGAAACGGTCGATCAAGTAGGCGACAACCGGTTCACCGAGAACGGCGATTGAGTCCTTGGCCGGCTCGACCTGGTCACGATGCGTCACGGCGCCCGAGGAGGCCAGAATGAACAGCGAGTCGAACTTCTGCTTAAGGGTCTGCTCGGCTGCAGCCGCACCGCACACAAACAACACAACCAGTATAGCGGCCGCTATCACATTCACTCGCCCTCTCATGGCGTCACCTCCCCCGGCTCGGCCGTGCCGGGTGGGTGGAACTCGATGTCCATCCCGCCGCCCCATTTCGAGGGCGTTCGCCAGTAATGGTTGTCGCGGCCGTGGCCCCAGTACTGGTCGGTTCCGCCGAGGTCGATGAACAGACCGATGGAACCGAAATCACGGCGTGGGTTACCGTAACCCTGGGTGTTTCGACGAGTCTGGACGAAGTAACGGTCATTTCCCTCGTTGTCGATCAGCACGCCGGCTCCGTTGGCTGAACCCGCCCCCTGCGAGAGATCGAAGGCGGTGTAGGTGTCGTTGCCATGGCGATCCAGGAGTATGCCGCACGAGTAATCATGCCCGCAGCCCTGCATGAGGCCCTTGCCGAAGTACACATCATTTCCGAAGTCATCGACCAAAATGCCCAGGCTCATGTGAGTCGCAGTCCCCTGGGCATATTGAAATGACTGGTAGTTGTCGTTGCCGCAGGAATCGTAAATGACGCCCAGAGACCACCAGTATGATGCGGCCTGGGCGAAGATATCGGAGTAGTAGCTGTCGTTGCCCCTGATATCGACAATCGCTCCGATCCCACCAGACATGGTTGGACGCAGCCCATAGCCGAATCCCTGCGAGAGAGACAGGTAATGGTCTTCGTATCGCAGGATGTCCTTGTACTTGCCGCCGGCATAGTAGGAGTCGGAGCCGTCGCCCTCATAGATTACGCCGATGCCTCGCACGAATCCGAATCCCTGTGAATACAGCGCCGCATTGTAGATATCGCGTCCGCCTTCATCGACCAGCAGTCCAACGCCGAACGAGGCGGCCCCCTGAGTGTGGGTATCGCCGTCGTATCGATCCTCGCCGCCGGCATCGTAAAGGACGCCCAGACCGAAATAACCCGAGCCGACCGAGAACGACTTGCCTCGATAGGTGTCATCACCGTCGAGATCCAGCAGCATACCGACCGAGAAACACCCGGCCCCCAGGGTGAAATCGCTCCCGCTGCGGTAGGTATCGTTACCGGCCAGGTCGATTATGATCACGCCATGAAGGTTGGACGGGTCATAGGTGAGATCGTAAACGTCGTCGCCGCCGATATCGAGGATGAAATAATAGTCGCCTCGATAGTAGTCGTTTCCTGCGCCACCGACGGCCCAGCCGGACTGAAGTCCCAGATAGGTCTCCCGGTCGGCTCCGCTCGGCACTATCCCGACACTCCCTAGTAGCTTCTTCGGATCAGCGCGTCCAGTATTGATGGCCGCCTTCAGGCTTGTTGCGGCAGCCACCATCTCGCGCAGACAGTCGATCCCGGCGGCAACTATCGCGTCCGGGTGAATGTCCCAGCCAAAAACAGCGAATTCATCCGCATAGCCCTCCTCGACTTTCTCTATGGAGTCGAGCTCGGCAGCCGACATGAACTCCTCCTCGGGGAGAGTGACGATGATCTCTTTGAACTGATTCCGTAGAAACGCCCACTGGGCGTTGCTGAGATCGCCCAGGGCGGCCGCGGAGGAATTGGGGAAGATAACATCCAGGTACAGGGCGGCTCGGGTCAGTAGCTGATTGACAGCCATATCAGTGTAGTACAGGTTGAAATGCTGCTGCAATTCCTCCTGAGTCGGCTGATAGGCGCGGCCGCGCGTTGTCTGCCGTTCCCCTCTGAGGTCAGCAAACAGGACTCCGGCCAGCACCTCCGGCTGCCCTGACACATTCGCCGCGCGCAGCGAGGCGGCGTAGTCGATCATCCCGAGCGGTTCCTCCATCAGATCGGCCACGATCTTGAGACGGAACGAGTCGGGCTCGGTGTAGTCGTTGCGATACCCGATGTCACCCGGCATCATGCCCAGGTACTCGCTCAAATGTTCAAGCCCCCACTGTTCGGGCGCCTGGATCGTGTCCTGGGCGGCAGATGCAGCGGCCAGGAACGATATTGCAATAGCACAGAGAGTCTTCATTAGGTGAAACCTAACCGTTGCTGGCCGGCATTATCAACCAGAAAGTGGTCCGATCGCATCACTTCCCAAACAGCCTTTCCGGTGTTATCTTTCGTCCACCATGATCGGAAACACCACCATCGACCTGCAGGCATTGGCGCGCAAAATCGCCACGGAACTGAAGCTGCGCCCCGAGCAGGTCGCCGCCACCATTGGGCTTCTTGATGACGACGCCACGGTTCCTTTCATAGCCCGCTATCGCAAGGAGGCCACCGGCAACCTCGACGAGGTGGCAATTACCTCCATTCGCGACCGTGTCGAACAGCTTCGCGAACTCGACAAGCGCCGCGCGGCTATCCTCAGGTCTCTCAGTGAGCGCGATCTGCTGACCGCCGAGCTCGAAGAGGAGATTTTCTCGGCCGAGACCATGGCGACCCTTGAGGATGTCTATCTGCCCTATCGACCGAAGCGTCGGACCCGGGCGCAGATCGCCCGCGAGCGTGGTTTGGAGCCGCTGGCCGAGTTGATCCTGGCCCAGGATCAACTCGATGTCAAGGCTCAGGCGGCTCAGTATGTGGACGAAGACATGGAGATCGTGACGATTGATGACGCCCTGGCCGGGGCGCGCGATATCATCGCCGAGTGGATCAACGAGGACAGCGGCGCGCGCGCCGAAGTGCGCAAGCTGTTCCATGATCGCGGCGACTTCATCGCCAGGGTAGTGACCGGCAAAGAGGATGAGGGCACCAAGTACAAGGACTACTTCGACTGGAGGGAGCCCGTCCGACGCGCCGCTTCGCATCGGATCCTCGCCATGCGACGGGGCGAAGCCGATGGTGTTCTGTCACTCAAGATCGCTCCGTCTCCCGAAGAAGCCCTGGCTGTTCTTGAGAGAATATTCCTGATTGGCGACAATACCGCCGGACAGCAGGTTCGCCTGGCCCTCGAAGACGGCTACAAGCGCCTCTTGGCGCCGTCGCTCGAGAATGAACTCAGGGCCGAGACCAAACAGGCGGCTGACGCCGAGGCGATCAGGGTCTTCGCCCTTAACCTGCGCGAACTCCTGATGGGAGCGCCACTGGGCGGCAAGCGAGTGCTGGCTATCGATCCCGGTTTTCGCACCGGGTGTAAGATAGTTTGCCTGGATAAACAGGGCGCCCTGCAGCAACACGCCACTATCTTCCCGTTCGCTTCAGAACGAGAGCAGCGGGATGCGGTCCAGGCTGTCAAGGCTCTGGTCGACAAGCACAAAATCAACGTAATCGCCATCGGGAACGGGACAGCCGGCCGTGAGACCGAGAAATTCGTGCGCGGTTCAGGCTTGCCGTCGCACGTGGCCGTGGAGATGGTCAACGAGGCCGGCGCCTCGGTTTACTCCGCATCCGACGTCGCCCGGCGGGAATTCCCCGACCACGATGTGACTGTCCGGGGCGCGGTATCGATCGGCCGCCGCCTGCAGGATCCCCTGGCCGAGCTAGTGAAAATCGAGCCCAGGGCTATCGGGGTCGGTCAGTACCAGCACGACGTTGATCAGGCGGCCCTCAAGCGGTCGCTTGACGATACGGTGATGTCGTGTGTCAACGCGGTCGGGGTGGAGGTGAACACGGCCAGTCGTGAACTGCTGACCTATGTCAGCGGCCTGGGACCCTCGCTGGCCGATCGGATCGTCGAGTACCGCACCGCCAATGGTCCCTTCAAATCGCGTAAGGAGCTCACCAGGGTCCCACGGTTAGGCCCCAAAGCATTCGAGCAGGCGGCGGGGTTCTTGCGCATCAGCGATGCCGCCAACCCTCTGGACCGGTCGGCGGTGCACCCGGAAAGCTATCCGATTGTCGAGAAGATGGCTCGCGACCTGGGCTGCACTGTAGAGCAATTGATGAAGGACGAATCGCTTCGCAAGAAGATCAAGCTGGACCACTACATCACCGACTCGGTCGGTCGCTTGACCCTGGACGATATCATGGCCGAATTGGCCCGTCCCGGGCGCGACCCCCGTGGTGAGCACGAGGCTTTCAGCTACGATGAGCGTGTCCAGACCATTGACGATCTTGAGGCAGACATGGTGTTGCCCGGCATTGTCACTAACGTGACCAACTTCGGTGCCTTCGTGGATATCGGCGTGCACCAGGACGGCCTGGTTCACATCAGCCGGCTTGCCGACAAGTACATCAGCCATCCCTCGGAGGTAGTGCGAGTGCGCCAGCAGGTTAGGGTCCGTGTAGTCGAAGTCGACACCGCCCGAGGCCGGATATCGCTGTCGATGCGCATCGAGGAGTGATAGGCGGCTATCCCCTGAGGAGTCACACACCGCGTCAGGCGTCTTGCACGGCCGCACCGAGAATACGTTAGAGCGCAACCAAGATGCGCGCGTGGGCATTCGTTTTGGTGAATAAGAACCTGCAGGCAAACGGGAATACCTGGAGGGGCGCCTTCAATGTCGAAACTACAGGGGCCCGATGTCTGAGCCGGGCGGGCGGGCAGCCTGCAGCGCAGCAATACACTCCTCTCCGAACGAACACAAAAAACCCTCCCGATGGGGAGGGTTTTCGAAACTCCGGGGAGCGTCGCTCCCGTCCGGACCAAACTAGCTGTAGACCTCGGCCTCGTTACACTTGCAGACACCGACGTTCTGCGCGCGCATGCGCCAGCCGCCGTTGTTGCCCTTGACCGCCTTCATGTACTTGACAAACTGTATGGTCTCATTGCACACCGGGCAGGTCATGGTGTGGGATTGCTTGTTGGCCTTGTCGGCAAACGATTGTTTCTTAGCCATTACTGAACACTTCCTCGACTTGCAGTTCTTCGCCGCTTTCTTCCAGACAGGCTACTTCATCCTGAACCGCCAGAAGCAGCGCCGTGGACTCTTTTAGCAGAGTAAACTCCGGATTGTTCCGGATTTCCGCAGCGGCGGCTTCAAAGTGTTCATGGGCCCGTCGCCAGTCTTTGCGCCTGAGCGCCAATAACGCCTGACAGTAGGCCTTTTCGGAAGGATTAAGCATGGGCCTTAGCCTCCTTGAGAACCTTTTCAGCCTGCTTCAGGCGTTCGACATAGGGGCCGACTTTGTAGCCCCCAAGCCGCAGATAATATATGATGAATGCCGACAAAAGCAAGGCTTGTTTGCTCTTCTGCACCAGGGCCTTACGCAGGCTGTCGTCGAGCACCGAAAGCAAATGTCCCCGCCCGTGCGCCAGTTCGCCGAATAAGCCGACTGAATTCTCCAGGACTTCATTAAACAGCCTGATCGAATCGACCGGGGCGGCCGGCGGTGTGTCGTCAGACGCCGCCTCGGGTCCTCGTCGCAGCGTAACCTTGCCGCCGGCCTGACCGTCCCGGCGACGCCATTGGTCGATGACTTCAGTTACTTTCTGCTGGGCCGGTGACAGCGAATTCCGGCTGCGCAGGCGGGTCGAGATATCCTGCAGCATATTGTCCACCCGGCTGATATCGCCGGGTCGCAATCGCCCGGTTTGGGCCCAGTCCTGCCGCTTCGCGATCCAGTCGGCGACCTGGTCACCGACATCGTCACCCTCAGAGCAGGCGCGGGTGAGGTCGTCAAGCCGGTTGAGGCCATCCAGCACCGCCAGTCGTGTGTCCTTAAGGGCCACCGCACGGGTCAGGAATGACTCGACCAGCACCTCAAGCGACTTGAGCGTGCGCAGCGAACTCACTCGCGGTCCTCCACGCCGACTTCTTCACCTTGACGAGTCAGGCGAATCTCCTGCTTGCGAATGCGATTCTCAGTCGCGGTCGCCCCGGTCCGCGGACGAGGCGATCTGGCGTTGAGATAGCTCTCGAAGAGGCCAGCCAGCCGATTGACCATCTTCTCCAGGTGCGGCGAACTGCCCGGGGAGCCCTTACGCTCAGTCTTGGTAATGATACCGGCGAGCTTGAGTTGAGCAAGAACCTTGAGCGTCTCATCGCGTGACGCCGAGGCCAGCTTGCAGATATCATTCAGGTCACGGTGACCGTCCACCAACGCCATGATATTCCACTCACGCCCGGTCAACTTCACACTGCGGGTGCGATCCTTCTGCGAGGCCGAGATAGTGTAAACTTGATTCATATCCGGCAATGTCTCGCGGATCATGTTCATCTCATCCAGCCGCCGCAGTCCCTCCAGGATGACGTTCTCGACCGAGATACTGACGGTGATCTCTTCGTCGGTGGGAAACTGGTTTTCGTAGAACTTGAAGGATCCCGTCTCCCAGGACAACAGCGAGTACAGCAGCTCCTCGACCTGGCGCCTGACCACTCCTTCGAGGTCGGCCCGGTCGATGAACTTGCGGGAGATCATAACCTCTCCCAGACGTTTGGTGTTCTCGCTCTTAGCCTGGATGGCGATAGCCTCTTCAAGCTGCCTGCCCGTAATCACGCCCTGGTCCTTCAGCAGTGTCCCCAGATGGAATGTTTGACGCGGCCCGTAGGCGTAGACTATGTCTCCGTCCTTGAAGTAGATCATGACGATGGAATCGTCTTTTTGGATACCGAGGGTACCCGACTTGCGACTGGAGGCGACTAACTGGAAGATCTCCGGCAGCGTGAATCGTTCAACTCTTCCCTGCAAATCAAGGTCCATTACAGCTCCGTGCCATCGAATCTATAAGAAAACTGACATTTGGATTCGCACCAAACACCGGTACCTGACCGCGATCCCTGCGGAAAAACAAGAGGAAGGCGGCGTTGCAAGTCGTCCCCTCTCGGTCTGTCAATGCCCGAAAGGCACCTGTCGGTCAGAAGCACCGTCAACGAAAAAGAGAATACTCGGTAAGAATAAGCAAGTCAATATAGAACTGCCAAAAAAAGTGTCGCGGAACCATGCCGAACAGTACGACAAGATACGCCAGGCCAAAAAACGACCGTGATGTTGGTTGCGCAACGGCCGGGCACTGTCTAAAATGGTGTCGAAAACGACGAGGGACACGTTCTCTATGGTGGACCGGATACGCATCAATGAAGTCGCGATCAGAGGTGACACAGCCCGCATAGGAGTCGAGGGCGCGGAGCCGATGATCATCACGGCCGAAGCGGCGCACAGACGGAATCTCCGGGCCGGGGTCATATTGACGGCGCCCCAGTTCGAGCAGCTTCGAGAGGAAGCCCGAAGCTTCGCCTGTGAACAAGCCGCCGCCCGCATGCTGGCCGGGCGCGAGCACTCCGAGGCCGAGTTGAAGGCCAAGTTGCGGCGCAAGGGCTTCGACAGCGGGGTGATAAAGCAAGTGGTCCGGCGCTATCGTCAGATGGGCGCCGTCGATGATGCCCGCTATGCCCACATGGTCGGCCGGTCGCTGATCGAACGCAAACCCTGCGGAAAGGCCTATGTCAGCGCGTATCTTCAGAAACGAGGGGTCACCCGGGACCTGGCCGAGACGGTCGCCGAGGCGCTTCTCGGTCATCATGACGAGACCGAGCGGGCCGCGGCCGCCCTTGAACAGCGGCAACGAGCGTGGTCTGAGTTTGAACTTGAAACTGTCCGGCGCAAAGCCTATAATTACCTTGCTCGCCGCGGCTTTGGTTTTGCTGCGGCGAAACGCGCTTTTGAACAAGTATTTGGACCAGCCTGATAATGAAGATACTGCAAGACAAATCCACCGCTGCCATCAGACGGTGCTTCCTGGATTATTTCGCTGACCATGATCACAAGATCGTGCCGTCTTCCCCCGTGATACCTTATGATGATCCGACATTGCTGTTCACCAATGCCGGGATGAATCAATTCAAGGATGTATTCACCGGGAAACGAAAACCGGATTATCTTCGGGCCGTCAGCTCTCAGAAGTGCATTCGTGCCGGCGGTAAGCACAACGATCTTGACAATGTCGGTTTCACCGCTCGTCATCACACCTTTTTCGAGATGCTGGGCAATTTCAGCTTCGGCGACTATTTCAAGGAAGAGGCTATCTTCTATGCCTGGGAGTGGGTGACGGTCAACCTCGGGTTATCGAAGGATCGACTCTATGCAACCGTCTACGAAACCGACGATGAAGCCTTCGAGCTGTGGGGGAAGATCGCACCGGAATTGAAGGACGGCCGCATCCTTCGATTCGGCAAGAAAGACAATTACTGGTCGATGGGCAATGTGGGACCCTGCGGGCCCTGCTCGGAGCTTCATTATGATCGCGGAGAGAAATTCGGAGTCGGTCCGGAGCATGTAGTTAACGGTGAGACTGATCGCTTTGTGGAGATATGGAACCTGGTCTTCATGCAATTCGATCAACAGCCCGATGGCAACATCGTGCCGCTACCCAAACCGTCAGTCGACACTGGGGCCGGACTGGAGCGGATAGCCGCTGTCATGCAGGATGCGGAGACCAATTATGATATTGATATTTTCAAGGCTCTGATCGAGGCGGTGTCGGACCTAACGGGTTCCAGATATGAAGGCGAAGCGATAGCCTCCCATCGGGTTATATCTGATCATATTCGCGCTTTGTCGTTCGCCATTGCCGACGGAGCCGGTATTTCTAACGAGGGACAAGGTTATGTATTAAGACGTATCCTTCGCAGAGCGGCTCGCCACGGCCATCTGTTGGGGCAGCAGGAACCATTTATCTATCGTTTGGTGCCGGTGCTGGTAGATCAGATGGGCCAGGCCTTTCCCGAACTCGGCGAGAAGCAATCACATATCGAAAACGTCATCAAGGCCGAAGAAGAGTCCTTTGCCCGAACGCTGAATACGGGGCTGGAGTTATTCGAGAGGGTCGCCGGTGATCTTGCCAAGAAGGGCGAAAAGGTAGTGCCCGGCGAGGAGGTGTTTCGCCTGTATGACACTTATGGTTTCCCGTCTGACCTCACTGAGATAATCGCTAACGAACACGGGCTTGACATCGACCATGTCGGCTTTGAGCAGGCCATGGACCGTCAGAAGGAGAAGAGCCGGGTGGGCGCAGGCTTCGTTAGTGAGCAGAACGTACACGCCAATCAGTTGGATCGAATCAGCCATCCTCCCCGGCCATCGCGTTTCCGGCGGGACGCATTGACTGCTGATACAGATCTGGTATGGTGGAACTCGATGTGGGACCATCCCGAAGTCGAGCCTCCCCAGTCGCGAGATGCGCTTGCAAGGTGGGGGGCAGCATTGCTGTTGGATACGCCGTTTTATGTAGAGTCGGGAGGCCAAGCCGCTGACAAGGGCTGGATAAGGTCAAACTCTGGAGATGTGGTGATGCAGGTCGAACACGTATACGCGCACCGAGACTGGATTCTCCACGAAGGTCGTATTACGAAAGGCGATCCGCGCGCGTTCGGGAATGCAATAGCGCAGTCAGGTCGCCTAGCCGTAACCGCCGAGGTCGACGCAATACGGCGCTGGGACATCATGCGCAACCACACGGCCACCCACCTGACCCATGCCGCCCTGCGCAAGGTACTCGGCGACCACGTCAAGCAATCGGGATCCTATGTGGGCCCGGATCGGCTGCGTTTCGATTTCTCGCATCATGAGCCGATGACCGACGAACAGATAGCTGAAGTGGAAAGGCTCGTCAACGAGCGTATCCTGCAGGCCGTTGACGTCAATACGGAAGTGATGGACATCGACGCCGCGAAGAAGTCCGGCGCCATGGCCCTGTTCGGAGAGAAATATAGCGAGAAGGTACGTGTAGTGTCGGTCGATGATTTCAGCAAGGAACTGTGCGGCGGCACTCATGTGAGCAACACCGCCCAGATCGGACCGTTCTTCGTTACGCTGGAAACCGGCATAGCTTCGGGCGTACGCCGCCTGGAAGCCATCACCGGGCGTGAAGCGGTCAGGTACATGCTGGATCTCAAGCGGTTCCGCCACCAGGTATCCGAGACGGTCGGGCGGCCGGAATCCGAGGCGCTCGATGCGGTCCGCGAGAACCGCGAACAGGTGACCGTGCTCAACAAGGAGCTGAAGCGGGTCAAAGCCGAGATGTTCTCCGGCGGCGGGCAGTCGGTGGGACAGGAAGAGAGGGTCGGCGAGCTGATTGTGGCATACAATGATTTTGGCGAGACCGATCGCGACACGATGTCGGGGTGGGTCGATTCGCAGAAAGAGAAGAACCAGCCGGTGTTGGCGCTGGCCCTGGGGCAGGTTAACGGCAAGCGAACATTCATCGGAGCGGCTAGCAGCCGTGCGGTCAAGGAACACCGCGTGCATGTCGGAAATGTCGCTAAGGCGACCCTGCCGCAATTGGGCGGACGCGGTGGCGGCAAGCCACATTTCGCGCAGGGGGGGATCGGGGATCAGGCCACTATCGAGGACCTTGTCAAATCCGTTCGCAACGCCATAACCGAAGGATAGTCTGTGGAAGACGACAGAGCAGTATACCGGCATCTGATTACACGTGTAGAGCGCCGGGGCGGTGGTTTTCTCCTCCTCATAGACCCCGATCGAGCTCCGGCCGGACAGTATCTGGCCCTGGCGGAAGCCTCCGAAAGCTGCGGCGTCGATGCGATCCTGGTAGGTACATCCTTCATGCTCGATGCTTCGTTCCCGGAGGCCGTAAGGCAGATTAAAACCCGGACTCGTGTGCCGGTGATCATCTTCCCCGGCTCATTCGCGCAGATTAATCCCCATGCCGACGCCATCCTGTTTTCGTCATTATTGTCCGGCCGCAACCCGGCATACCTGATTGATGAGCAGGTGAAGGGCGCCCCGCTGGTGAAGCGTTGCGGCATCGAGGCCATCCCGACCGGCTACTTGCTGGTCGAGTCGGGCCCGCTGACTTCGGTGCAGTACATATCCAATACTAACCCGATACCTCGAAACAAGCCCGACATTGCGTGCGCTCATGCCCTGGCGGCGCAATACCTGGGCATGAAGCTTGTTTACCTCGAGGCGGGTTCAGGCGCTGAGTTGCCGGTTCCCGAGGAAATGGTCGGGGTCTGCGCCGAGTATGTGGATGTACCCCTGGTCGTCGGGGGAGGCCTGCGTCGTCCGGAGGAATGCCGCAGCCGAATCGAGGCCGGGGCGTCGTTTGTCGTCGTCGGAACCGGGCTCGAAGACGATCCCCAGTTTATCTATCTGAAGGAGTTGACGGCGGCCGCACACATCAGAGATACGGTGACAGCATGAGCAGTCAGGAAGAGAAGCTGGCCCACATCAGAAGACTCGGCGATGAGACCACCTTGCTCCGTCGCGCGATGATCGGTGAATTGGGAGAAAAGATCATCAACTCCGCAGCCCTGATCTCAGGCGTCCTCGGATCCGGGGGCAAGTTGTTGATAGGCGGCAATGGCGGTTCGGCGTCCGATGCCTCTCACTTCGCAGCTGAGATGGTCGTACGGCTGACTGCGGACCGCAATCGCCAGGCCCTCCCTGCGATCGCGCTGTCAATGGACAGCTCGGTGCTGACCGCCGCTTCCAATGACTACGGATTCGAAAAGGCGATGGCGCGACAAGTAGAGGCGCTCGGAGCCAAGGGTGATCTGCTCTTCCTGATCAGCACGAGCGGAAACTCGCCCAACCTGGTCGAAGCCGCCAATGTGGCCCGCGAGCGCGGCATCCTGGCGACCGGCCTGCTTGGAAACAAGGGCGGTCAGCTCGCCAGCCTGGTGGATCACCCTCTGATTGTTCCGCACAATTCAACACAGAGAATCCAGGAAGAGCATGCCTTCATCATTCACCTGCTGGTGGAACTGGTCGAAGGCGATTTGTTCGGATGAGCAGCAGGTCGATATCGGGGCTGACGATCACATTGCTGGCCTTTTACGGCCTCTTTGCAGTCGGCTCCACCTTCTCTATTGCCCTCGCGCAAATGGCGCTGTTCATCGCCCTGGCGCTGTTCATCGCCGATGCGATCAGGCGTAGTTACAATCCCCTCGGAGGAAGGCTTCGCAGTTTCTATGTGGCGATCGCGCTCTATGTGGGCTGGCTGGTGTTCTCATCGTTGCTGAGCCCGACCCCGCTGCGATCTCTTGTGTCTGTTCGTGAGGACTGGCTGTTTGCGGTGGTTCCGATCGGTGTCTATCTGATGCAGGACCAAGCCTGTCGACGCTGGCTGATTCGGGCTTTCGCGGTGGGGGTGGGGGTCGTATCCGTGTATGCTATCATCCAGTTCTTCACCGGGTTCGATCCGATGCACGACTATCCCGTCTACCCAGCCGGAGACTTCGGCTTTCGTGCGCGTGGTAATTTCGGCGGACGGCTTACCTTCGCCAACTACTATGGCACCGCCGGCGTCTTTCTGCTATCCTGGGGCCTCGGGAGTAAGGCGATCCTGCATACACGGTGGAGACAGGCCTACATCGCCATCGGCGCTCTGGCGCTGCTTGCGACTGTCCTTTCGTTCAGCCGGGGACCGATAGCGGCGATGACGATCAGCCTGATCATCGTCGGAGTCGTGCACGGGCGCAGGGCGGCTGGGGTTACTGTAGCTACTCTGCTGGCCGTCGGAGCGCTCGCCTGGCTGACCCTTCCGGGTCTGATGGAACGGTTCGATGAGGTACGAAAACGCGAGCTGAGTACTCAGTATGAGGGGAGCCGCCTGTTCATCTGGAGTAACTCACTCAAAGTGATCCGCGATCACCCGGCAGTGGGGGTCGGCATATCCAATTTCCGGCAGGAGTACACGAAACACCTGCGGCCCGACATCGGCAACGAACGCAAACACGCCCACGCCCACAACGACGTGCTGAGCATTGCCGCCAACAACGGCATTCCGGGTGCGGTTCTATACATCGTGGTATGGGTTGTCGTCCTGAGGCTTCTGTGGCGCCGGGCGAAGCGGCCGGTCGACGACGAGTCGCATTATTACTCACGTGCGGTGCTGCTGGCATCGGTGATGTTTCTGCTGACTTCAATCACGGAGGCCACTTTCGCCGATGAAGAAGTTCGGCAAATGCTGATGTTCCTGTGGGCGGTCGGCCTGTGGCCCTGGCACAGCCGCGGCGACAAAGGCATGGCTGACGAATATTCTTGACACCACCCGTCAATTGGTTTACTTGATTGCTCAACTATGGCGACAAAAGCAAAAAAACAACGACAATCGCGACCGCAAGTAGAGTGGCCGTTCGGAATCAGGAACTATATAATCTTCGGCGTGGCCCTGTTAGTGATCATCATCGGCTATGTCTTGCTGGCTCAGGGTTCGATGACAGCCGCGCCCCTTCTCCTGGTGGTGGGATACTGTGTGATCATCCCGGTGGCCATCCTTGTGCGCGACCCCTCACGGGCCGATCAGCCTGAGGATTCACAACCGAGCCCGACGCCGACGGAGTAGTCACCGCTCGCGAGAAGCAGATATCGAAGCGCCCCGGAACTGCCTGTTCCGGGGCGTCTCACTAATTGCCGATCAGGTCACGGGAGCAGGATTCGAACCCACTCCCGGCTATCACCACAGGCGTCACCCCGGGGAAGGGTGACACTGCTGAAGGAATCATCTTAGGCCTTCACTCTGAACTGCCCGACCATGGTTTGCAGGCCCTCGGCCTGACGGTTCAGCTCTTCGGCCGCCGCCGCGGATTGCTCAGCGCCGGTAGCCGTCTCCTTAGTCACTGAAGCGACATTCTCAATGTTCTTGCTGATCTGCTCAGCAGCACTCGACTGCTCCTCAGAAGCAGTTGCTATCTGCTGGACCATATCCATCACCCGCTGTGACACATTCACAATCTCGGTCAGCGAGTTGCCGGCTTTATCGGCCAGCTCACGGCCGTTCTCGACTTCAGAAGTGCCCTTCTGCATCGATTCGACCGCTTCGCTGGTCTCGGTCTGGATGCCCTTTATCATATCTGTAATCTCGCCGGTCGCCTTACCGGTGCGCTCGGCCAGCTTACGGACCTCATCGGCCACTACCGCGAAGCCCCGGCCCTGTTCGCCGGCCCGGGCCGCTTCGATAGCAGCATTCAGGGCCAGCAGGTTGGTCTGGTCGGCGATGTCGTCGATAACACCCACAATCTCGCCGATCTGGTCGGCCGACTGGGCCAGCTTGCCGATCGATTCGGCCGACGAACGTACTACCTCGGCGATCCGCTGCATACCCTGGATCGTATCGTTGACAATGATGCCGCCCTGCTCAGCGCTCTCGGACGCCCCCTTGGCGCCATCAGAAGCCTCGCCCGCATTCTTGGAGGACTCGACGATGGTCGCGGTCATCTCCTCGATAGCGGTACTGATCTGGCCGACTTGCTGGGTCTGGTCGTTGGCTCCGCGTGACATCTGCTCCGAGGACGAAGCGATCTCGTTGGCAGCCGAGACCAGTTGGGTGGCGTTTTCGCCAAGTTGACGGATCATCCCGGTGAGGTTCTCAACCATCATCTTGAAGCTGTTACCCAGCACATCCTTTTCGCTCTTGGGCTCGACCTCGACGGTCAGGTCCTTGTCGGCGATCTTCTCGGCGTGCCCGGCCAGCTCTTTCATGTAATCGATCAGACTGTTGAAGGCATTGCCCAGAATACCGATCTCGTCATTGGACTTGACGGTGATGTTCTGGTCAATGTCTCCCGTGGCAATCTCCTGGGCCACATTGGCCATATTGGCCAGCGGGCGAGCAATGGATCGGGCGAACAACCAGCCGATCAGGGCAACAATGGCGGCCATAACACCGGCGATGACCAGGATTTCGCTCTGAAGAGTATGTACCGCAGCAAACGCTTCATCTTCGTCTATCTCGGCTAACACGCACCATTCCATGCCGGCCATCTTAACTGGCGCATGAGCCGAAAGGACAGGCACGCCACGGTAGTCAAGGACTATCTCTGCGCCGGTCTTTCCCTCCAGCCCGGCCTTGGCTGTGGGTGTAGCTATCTGTTGCTTCAGCACTGTCGGCTCATCCGAGAATCGCGAGTCGGAGCGCATCAGGTTATCCTGCCCGATCAAATACGTCTCGCCCGACTCTCCGAGGCCGCTTCGTTCCTGCATTATGGCATTGATCTGACGGAGGGGCAACTGCAAGGCTACAGCCCCCATGAACTGGCCGTTCTCGTCATTGATCGGAGCGCCGACGAAGGAGGCAGCTGCACCCCCTGACGGTGCGTATCTATCGAAGTCGACCATGGCGGCGCCGCCTCGGCAATTGCGGAAGAGTTCCGCGATATTCTCGCGTGAGTACTTTCCGCTGACAATGTTGGTGCCAAAGTCAGGCTCGCGTTCGACCGTATAGACAATGTCGCCATCGCGGGCTATGAGGAACAGGTCGTAGTAGCCGTATTCCTTTTCGTACTGCGTCAGCCACGGACCGTATTGCTCGTCGGCCTCGCGCCACGACGAACCCAACACCCCGCCGTTTTCAAAGCCTGTCTCATAGGCTTTGAGAGCTTCGACAACGGTGGGATTGGTGGAAAGCACTGTTACGTCTCCCAGACGCTCGCCGAAGTAGGACTCGATTTGGCCCTTTTTCACGTCGCGCAGCGAAATGAGCTGATTGAAAGCCTGTCTTTCCAGTGCCTCCTCTGCCTCCTGCAGACTGATGATTCCGATAGTACCCAAAGGCACCAGTCCAATCAAGAGGAAGATGGCGATCAACTTGGTATTGATCTTGAGATTCTTGAGCATGTCACTCTCCTTTGTGTTGCCCCTTTTGACTCACCCGGGCGGCTGACCCATGCCGCCCTCTCCTGGTCCCGGTCCGACCTGAGTCGGCCCGAATCCTAAAACGTATAGATAAACTCGACTGCGGTCGTGAATTGACTGTCCTTCATGCTATCGTCGGAAGCAAAGGCCTCCCGGTTGGAGAAGTCGTAGCGAAATTCCACCAGGCCACCCAGGGCATCAGTCAGCTCGACCGATGGCGAAAGTGTTACCGCCTTCCATTCCTGGGCCAGGTCCGTGAGGACCCCGTCGCGATCATTCAGATAATCGAAACGGCCGGTGATACCCCAGCGTTCGGCGAAGCCGATGTTGGTCATTATCAGAAAGCCCGACCAGGAGGCGTCACCGTTATCGGCGAGAACACCCGTCTCGGTACCGTGGTTGAACTCACCGCCCCAGAGCCAATTGTCGGTCAGACTATAGGCCAGATCGATGTCGAAGACTGTCCGACGACTGGAGTTGTTATCGTCGTGTTCCGGGCCGCTGATGGCCGAAAGGCCGAAGTTCAGGTTCTCGAACGGACTGAAGCCCAGCCGGGTACCAACGGTTTTGTCCTGGTTATTGTCGGTGTTGACATCCCAGCCGTTTACGATGTACGCCGCCAGGTCGACACCCGATCCCAATTCGGTGGCGAGCAAAAGCCCGGTCAGGTTGCCCGGGATGCAGTAGGAACCCACCAGGCCGCCGGAGTACTGGTACATATCGGGGGGATCAACGGCCTCGAAACCGATCGGGGCGTTGAACTTGCCGAAGGAAAACCGCCACTGGCGGGCAGAACCGGCGCTGTATGTGAAGTAACCCTGTTCGAGATCAAGATCGAAGCCGCCCTGGCCGTCGTTTACATACTCAATATCGGCTTGCACCCTTGCGCGTGGCGAAAATTCCTGACCTATGTTCACCTCGACCTGGTCGAGGCCGAAGCTGTTCTCTGAAGTATTGTGGTCGGAGTAGTTGCTGGCATCGACGAAACCACCCAGCGAGAGACCATCCCACACGCTGTTCGAACGGGCCGGTGCCGGCTGCGCATTGCCATGGGCAATTACCTGCTCCAACTGCTCATTCAGAACTGTCAGGCGCTGAGTGAGTCGATCGACCTTCTGCCTGTCCGCCACCGGCATCGGGACGCCGTCGGTCGAAACGTATTGCTCGCCGCCGACCAGCAACTCGCTAAGCCGTGTATTCTCGGCTTTCAGCCATGCAATGTCCGCAGCCAGCGCTGCCAGTTCTTCGTCGGAAATGCCGGATGCTGACGCTGCCTTTCCAGAGTGCATTTCCTCAATTTGCTTTCGAAGATCGCTGAGTTCGTCCTGGATTCGCCGGCGCCATGCCATACCGTCCGGCTCGGATTGCCGGACCATCAGGGCCGCCAGTTGCTCCCTCAGATCGTCGAATTCCTCCTTGCTGACCGATGAAGTCTGCGCCGTGACGACATCAGCGCGCAGTTCTTCAATCGCTTGCTGTCGCTTCTGGCTCTCCTGATCCAGGCGAGTCTGCAGGCTGGCCTCGAGCTTATCAACGGCCTTCAGCAGCTGATCGAAGTCCTGGCCGAATCCGGGCGATGAGGCCACCAGCAGCAGACACAATAGCCCCGCGCCTGCGCATAGTCCTGTTCGCATATATCTCTCCTTCTCTGATGCAGATGCTATCAGCAACTGACACCCTGCCAGCGATCCGGACCCCCGTCCGGACTGCCACCCTTTGCGCGAAATCTCATGTCGGAAATGTCCCGACAACTCTCCTTAGGGGTTAGTATCGGACAGCAGCCCCGTGCCTGAAGGCAGTCTCCTGCTTCAAGTTTGAACAGAAGAGACCCCGCCCCCTCAGGTGCATTGCATTGACTTACAATAACTTACAGCAGCGCCCACCCAAACGACCGACTCCGTGTCCACCTGCCCGGGGGTGTATTGGCAAACCTCGATGGACCCGTTGACGCCGCTAAGACAGTCCCTACGGCTGCGCGAGAAAGGCCGTCTCGCCGCGTGGAGGGCGGTCTTGCATCGCCCTACCAGAGGCAAAGGGGCTGGTCCATCAGACGATATGGAAGTCTCGTGACTAGAGGTTCGATCCTCTACGTCCCGGCCTGGCCGCATAGAGACGCAACCCGTCCGGGCCTGAGAGATTCGAGCACGAGGACACGCCTGGGGCTAGTTATCCTGGGCTTGAACCACTATGTTGCGATAACGGTCTATCAGTCGATGTGCCCCTTCGGTCGAGCGCGACTCGGCTTGGATATTGAAAGCCGCGGCCCAGCGATCCGGAGCAATCAGAACCCAACCATCGTCCTCAAAGATGCGAACACCGTCAATCAGCTCCCGACGTTTGTCGACCGAGCCCACGATCAGTTTACGCATCACCGTGCCTTTCTTCGACCAGGGACACGGTACCGAGAGCTCCTGACGTATCAGTCCTTCATAGCGGGTGCGCAGGCGAGCCAGACTGTCTTTAGTGCGGGCCATCATCTCAAGCAGCTTGACGGCAGCCAGCATCGCGTCGGCTCCGCTCTGGAAACCGGGGAAAATGAACCCGCCCCGTGTCCCGCCGACGAAGTCGACTTCGCCGCGGCGGTAGATATCCATCATGGCGTAGTGATCGTTGGCCACACGAATCACCTCGACATCGTGCCTTGACGCGATCTCCTCGACACCCATTGATGCGCTGACCGGAACGGCAATCTTACGCGCCTCGTGGGTTCGAAGGAACAGGTCAACGACCACCAGCAGGAGGAGTTGGCTGTCGATAGGACGCCCCCGGTCATCGACGACGGTCAGTTTTTCGGCCGCGGCGTTCAGGAGAAAGCCGGCATCGCAGTTGAGGGAAGTAACAATCGACGAGAGCTGGACGATAGCCTTGCTGGCCTCTTCGGCGGTAGTCGAGAACTTGCGGGGGTTAAGATAGGCGTTCAACTCGATGGCGGAGATCCCGAGATTGTAGAAGAGCGCCGGGAAGATCTGCGCCGAGGCGCCGTTGGAATGATCGACGACCAGCTTGAAGCCGGCTTTGCGAATATTGACGACATCGATCTCGGTCAGGAAATCGGCCCGGTAGTCCTCCATCACTCGGCCCGGCATATCCAGATGTCCGATTTTGTCGATTGAGGCGCGCTCGAAATCCTCTCCGAAATAAAGCCTCTCGATCTTCTTGGTCTTGCCGGTGGGCATATCGGAACCGCCGCGATCGAAAAATATCAGGTCGATCATACGGTAGTCGAGAGGGTTGTGACGAACGTAGATACCGGCGGCGTAGTTGCCCTGACGCAATCCATACCGAACCACCGGAATGGGCATCATTTCCAGGTCCGCAACGTGGACGCCGGCCGCCAGCAGCCCGCTGATCAGGCTGCGCTTGAGCAGACGCGAGATGTCGGAGGCGTCACGGCTGGTAACGACACCATTCCCCTGCCCGATGAAAGCGCCGAAGGATGCCCCCAGGCGCACCAGCATCTCGGGGGTTATCTCGGTGAGCGCCAGGCCGGTGATCTTGGAGGCCGTAAACAATTCGCGGTTCCACTTGTCTCCCCAGACCAGCGATGAAGAAACCGTAGCGCCGGCGTCAACGGTCTTGCCGGGCCATATCTTGCAGTTGGCCTTGACCGTCGCTTCGTCGCCTATAACGCAGTCGTCGGAGACGATCACTTCGTCCAGGAGGGTAACATTCCGGCCGATCTGGGTGGCGTTGCACACGATGGCGTTGGTCATGACCGACTCCGGTCCGATCACGCTATCCTGCCAGATGACCGATTGCGCGATTTCGGCATGGGGACCTATACGCGTACGTCTGCCGATTACGCAGTTATGCAACTTACATCCCGCGCCCACTACGACGTCATCCCCGAGCACAACCTTGCCCTTGAACTCGACGTTGGATTCGGCGCGAACGCCTGCGCCACGGTAGACAGTCGCGCCGTCCTGACGTGATACATCGGCCTTGAGATCCAGGTCCAATGTTCCATCGTAAAAGTGCCGATGTGCGGCTCTGTATTCGCCAACGTTGCCTACGTCCTTCCAGTACCCCTCCATGATCTTGCCGTAGAGGCCCATTTCCTTCTGGAGCATGAGCGGATACAGGTTCTGGGAGAAATCGAAGCTGGTGCGGGGCGGGATCATCTTCAGAGCCGATGGTTCCAGCAAATAGATACCTGTGTTAATGGTATCGGAAAAAGCTTCGCCCCACGAGGGTTTCTCGAGAAAGCGGCGGATGCGGCCCTCATCGTCGGTGATGACAATTCCATAGGCCAGTGGGTTCTCCAGGCGCGTCAGGAGGATTGTGGCCTCGGATTGCTTCTCGCGGTGCCAGTCGATGGCCTCGGTCAGGTCGAAGTCGGTCACCAGGTCTCCGGAGATGACCAGGACCGGTTCATTGGCATCGTCAACAGCGTAGCGGACAGCACCGGCGGTGCCGTAGTCGTCGTCAGGCTGGGCGTAGTCCATCTTGATACCGAACGCCGAACCGTCGCCGAAGTACTCCCGGATGGCATCCGGCTGGAAGTACAGCAGTGACGTCATCTCGGTGATCCCGTGCTTTTTCAGCAGCTCGACTACATGCTCCATCATGGGCAGGTTGCAGATCGGGACCATCGGCTTAGGGATATTGATCGAAAGCGGGCGCAAACGCGTGCCGAACCCGCCTGCCATAATAATCGCCTTCATTGGACCACTCCGTCGGAACCTCATGCGTTCAAATAGCCGCGCCCCTGCAAGTAACGAACGACATCATTGAAGTCATCGTACGGGGCATAGCCAATATTGTGCTGTCGACAGTACTCTTCAAGGTCTTTTTTGGCCAGAATCAAATCAGACTGAGCCAGGGCGCAGACATCGGAGAAGCCGTCCCCCACAAAGACGACGGTGACGGGCCCGCCTTGCTCCGCACGGTATTCCTGGATTCGCTCGCCCTTGCAGCTGCCGCAGCGAGTGCACTCTCGGTTGGTGAACGGAAACTCAACCTCCATACTTCCATCGCCGTTGAGACGGCCGATGTTGGTCAGCAGCGGAATGTCTCCCAGACCGTGGCGATTCAGGATGTATCGGATGTAGAAATCAAGGCCGTCGGACATGATTGTCATGTCTATCCCGACGGATCGACACAAAGCGACGAACTCCTCGAAGCCGCGATTGAGTCGAAATTGATCGAGAAATCTGTTCATCTCGTCGCGGGTCGTACGCACCATGGCCGCTTCGCGCCGCAGACATTCGCGAGTTGTGATCTGCCCTGACGACCAGAGAGGAACGAGCTCGTCATTGCGGCCCCCCGAGAAATGGCGAAACATGTTGTAGCCGACGTCTCTTCGAGAGATGGTACCGTCGAAATCGCAGAAGACGGCCAGCGGAAATTGCGGGTTATCATTCATAGAAGCAGTTTCATTGTCCAATCAGCGATTTGGCTTGCACCTCTGATAGTGTTTAACTTGCGAGGGCGGCGAAGGTTCACTACTATCCGCCATCAGTCAGAATACTCGCGGCTCTCCGGATCACAGGATCCCCCGGCACAATGACATCGGCGTAAGCTCGATGAGCGGAATACTGGCGCTGCACTGCCAGGCTGCGCAGACGCCACTTGAGATGACCGCCGAAACGCATGAACAGATGACGGTCCCGTTCCTGAGCAGCCGCAACCAGCCGGTTGAGCAGGCTGTCAAGAGCATCATCGACCGGTCCCCACCTGGCCACGGAATCAACCAGGCGGGCTTGCCCGGTGATCTCGGATGTGTATTCGAAGTTACGAGACAGACAGAACTCCCTCATTCGCTCCAGCCAGCGATCGCCAAGGGTATCCCGGCTCAGATCTCTGACCAGCTCGTCCTGGTAACGGAAGGCGAACTGGTGTAGCAACAGCGAGTTATTCAGAGCCCTCAGAAAGGGTTCTGCTTCCTGGGGGGCCAGATAGTAATCCGGAGCCAGACCGCGCCCGGTCTCATTGAGTGCTGTGTCGAAGTCGTTCAAGTAGACTCCATTCTCCAGATAATAGCGCGAAATAGTTAGACGAAGGCCGTCGCCTGAGGGAAAATGGACAAACCCCTGCACCAGTCCTTTGCCGTATGTCGTGTCCCCGACCAGCACTGCACGGCCGTTCTGTCTGAGGGCTCCGGCTACGATCTCCGATGATGAGGCGGAGCCGCGATCAACCAGTACAGCCATCGGCAGCCCTCGGGTGATATCCTCCGACTGTGACCGGTAACGGTCGGTGTTCCAGCGGGAACGGCCCTCGGTCCCGACCACAAGGGCGCCCTGCGGCAGAAACAGCTCAGCGATCTCGAAGGCCTGCCAGAACAACCCGCCGGGATTCCCGCGCAGATCGAGAATCAGGCCTCGGGGTGATTTCTGCCGGATCAGGAGTGAGTCCAGCGAGGCCCGAACCGCATCGGCGGCCCCGGGGTCGAAATCCGCCAGCTTGATGTAGACCAGGCTGTCGGGAGTGTACCCAGCGAACGGGACATGCTCGAAATCAAGCCGACCGCGGTGGATCACTTTGCTCAGCGTATCCTGCCCGGCCGGTCGATATATGGTCACCCTGACATCGCTGTCTTCAGGGCCCTTGAGCAGGCCGGTGGCCCGATCCATAGACAAATCCGAAAGGTCGACGCCGTCAGCTCTGATGATGACATCGCCCGGCAGCAGTCCGGCCTGAGCCGCCGGCCCGGCCTGCCGCACCGAGATAACAAGAAGTCCGTCCTCGTGGTCGCCGACAGTCACCCCGATACCGCTGTAGCCGCCCGAGCGATCCTGCTCCATCTGCGCGAATTCCTCCACCGATACGTATTGGGAGAAACGGTCGAGCCGATCGATCATTGCCTGCCGGGCTACACCATTGAGGGCCCGCCAATCCACTTCCCGATAGAAACCGGCTTCGATTATGTCGACGGCTCTGGCCAGGCGCCAGGCGCTGCGGATACCCGGATCGGATAGAATGTAAACACCGGCGGCGCCGGCCAGCCACACATTGGCGACAATCAGCAAGACACCTATCAGCAACTGACGTCGGTCCGGCGCGGCTATCATGGCAACTTGATGCGTCGCGAGAGAATCTTGCGGACCTCCGCGAACACTTCGTCAATGGCTCCGGTGGCGTCGACTACCTTGACCCTGCGGCGCTCCTTGCGGGCGATCTCCAAGAAGCCTCTCCGAATCCGGTCGAAGAATGCCGAGGACTGCAGTTCGAGACGGTCCGGCTGCTCCTTGCGTCGCTGGCGGGCGGTGGCCAGATCGATGTCGAAGAGCAGGGTCAAATCCGGCTTCACGGCGCCGACGGCGACCCGGTGGAGGCGCCGGATCATCGGTACATCGAGGCCGCGGCCGCATCCCTGGTAAGCGGTCGTGCTGTCATAGAACCGGTCGCACAGGACTATCTCACCACGACCGAGCGCGGGAGCGATTTCGGTCGCGGTAACATCGGCGCGGGCAGCCTCGTACAGGAAAAGCTCGGCAATCGGGCTGATGTCGACCGACGGATCCAACAGGATCTTGCGAATGCGCTCGGCGGCCTGGGTGGAACCGGGCTCCCGTAACATCTTAACCTGGTAACCGGCCTCCTTGAGGAGTTTGTATGCAAGAATGGCCTGAGTAGTCTTCCCGCAGCCATCGATCCCCTCAAAGGTTACAAACAGGGCTGTCCTGGCGTACTTCTTAGCAGACATGGCTACTCGCGGACCAAAGCCTTACACAAAACGAAACCGGCGACTTCAGAGTCGCCGGTCAAGCTATCAGTCGGCTTGGTGCGCACCAACTACTTTTTTGCCGTCACCAGACGCTTCTTGCTCTTGCCCTTAGTCGCCTTCTTGCGCGAGGCGGTGGTCGTGCGTTTCGGGCGAGCGGTCGTCTTCTTCTTCTCCGATGCCTTCTTCATTGTCAGCTTGCGCCGACCCGACTTCTTTTCGCTCTTCGCGGCGGACTCCTTGAAGCCGTACTTAGCGATGAACTCCTCTGTCATCTGGCGGGCCTCACTGTCGGTGTACTGGACCGGCGGTGATTTCTTGAAGTACGATGAGGGTTCAATAAGGGCGCCCGACAGGCCGTTATCGAGAGCCAGCTTGCAGCAACGCAGAGCGTCGATCACGACACCAGCCGAGTTAGGGCTGTCCCAAACTTCGAGCTTCATCTCGAGATTGAGCGGAACGTCGCCGAAGGTCCGACCCTCGAGGCGAATGTACGCCCACTTGCGATCGCTCAGCCACGCTACGTAGTCCGAGGGACCGATATGCACATTGTCTGCGCCTATGTCGTAGTTGAGCTGGCTGGTGACGGCGTTGGTCTTCGATATCTTCTTCGATTCCAGGCGCGTGCGCTCCAGCATGTTGTAGAAGTCGGTGTTACCCCCGACATTGAGCTGACTCGTGCGCTCGAGCCGAACTCCCCGATCCAGAAACAGCCGGGTCAGCACCCGGTGAGCGATTGTCGCTCCCACCTGAGACTTGATGTCATCACCGATGACCGGAAGCCCTCTCTTCTTAAATCGATCTTGCCAGTACGGTTCCTTCGCAATGAATACCGGGATGCAGTTGACAAAGCCACAGCCGGCGTCGAGAATCTGTTCGACATACCACTTCGTCGCCTCCTCGGAGCCGACCGGAAGGTAATTAATTACGACATCGGTTCCGGTATCCTTGAGAAGACGCACAATGTCAACCGTGTCGCCGGGCGCCTTCTCGATCATCTGCGACAGATAGAATCCCAGCCCGTCGTGAGTCATGCCGCGCTGAACGATCACTCCACTCTTCGGCACCTTGCAAAACTCATAGGTGTTATTCGGCTTGGTGAAGATCGCCTCCGACAGGTCCTTGCCGACCTTGTTCTTGTCGATGTCGATAGCCGCCGAAAACTCGATGTCGCGGATATGGTACCCGCCGAGGTTGACATGCATCAGCCCCGGAATCTGATCGTCCTCCTTGGCCTTCTTGTAGTACTCGACACCCTGCACCAGCGACGATGCGCAGTTGCCGACTCCGATAATAGCTACTCTTACTTTGCCCATTTGCGAATCCTTTCCTACTTTCTGGTCCTGTATCCGTGCTACACGAAGTAAAGACAGAGCCAGCGGTGCTGTCAAGAGCAGCTCCTTAATCATTGCCAATTGTATATCAATAGTATATTTTCTATGACCATATGGTCACAAAACAGGAAATAGGCCCGATGCCCCTTGATGAGAACCTCATCGCAGAATTGTCCGACGCCGGAGTGATTTTCGACACCCTCCGCCGCCTGCCGCCACACAAGAAGGAACGGATATATCGCACGGCCATCGAATTGTTCGGTGAGTACGGTTATGACGGTCTCTCGATCGACCGGCTCTGCGCCCAGGCTAGTATTTCGAAGGGATCGTTCTTCCAGTACTTTCCCTCGAAGAGCCACCTGCTGGAGTTCGCGGTACTGGTATTCGACAACTACCTTGAGTCGGTAGTAAATGAGCTACGGCAGAACGAGACGGCGGTGCTCGCCAGAGACAGGCTGCGATATCTTTATCAGGCGTTGGTGGTCGACTCGCGACTTTTCGCGGCCGAGGAGAAGTTCTACCTGTTCGTCACGCGTGCCGTAGACCATAGCGCCATAGCCCTGAAGGGCCTTGATCTGGAAAGGCATTTCTACTCTTACGTCACCGACATAATCGATCGCGGTGTCCAGACCGGCGAGATCCGCAGCGACTTCGATGTCGCCCTGACCGGGCAGCTTTGCTGTTTGGTGGTCGGTGCGCTGGTGACCCGGCACTATGCCGGCGACCGCCGTCCCCATCGTCATATGGAGGAGTACCTGGTGTCCTTTCTCTTCGATGGCATCAAGGCATAGGAACCTTGACGGGGGCAAGGATCGGGGAGCCTCGCTCATCTGGGTAGAAACAAGCCGCGCCTTAATGATCGCCTTCAGAAATCAAAGCGTTCACGCGAGATGATCTCACGGGTCGGCTTCCGGGTGCGCTCGGCTTCGTCCTTGGCCCGGGTGTGATCGTCGAGCTGGTCGATCGAGCCCTCGTAACCCATGGCGATCACGGTGATTACATGATAATCTCCGGGGACATCAAGTGCTTCCTTGATCCTGGGGGCGTCGTACCCGGCCATGGCATGGGCCATGAGTCCTTCATCCACCGCGGCCAGCAACAACGACATCACGGCCAGGCCGCAGTCGAATTGATGATACTGTACGGGATCATCCTCGCGAATGTAGTCATCTTCAGGCCGAGCACAAACTGCAATCAGCACCGGTGCGGCCGCCGCCCACTGGTTGCCGCGGGCCAGACCCTCGGCGAAGGCGACCTTGCGATCACAATCTATGGCAAAGACGAAGCGCCAGGGCTGATTGTTATTGCAGGAGGGGGACCAGCGAATGATCTCAAAGATGCGCTGAAGCGATTCTTCGGGCACCGGCCTGTCCAGAAAAGCGCGCTTGCTGTGACGTCTGAAGAATAATGATTCGCTCATGAGCGGCTCCCGGTCGTCATGTTATGTCACCGATTGACGGCGACCTTGACTCGAAAACCATCGAGAGCCAGCAACTGTTCCTGCCGCCGGCGAATGGCGATTTCAGTCATCGGAAAATCCGGTCCTGTGTTCTCGATCATGATCGACGAGGTGCTCGAGGCGAAACATCCTGCGCGGCGCAGATCGCCTCCGGTCCGGAGGTATTCGAAGGTGAATCCGGCCATGTAGGTGTCGCCGGCGCCGGTCGAATCCAGAAGGTCGATCTCGAACGGTGGGATGTCGATCATCTGCTCGCCGTCGTAGACGACTGAGCCGAGCTCGGCCAGGGTAACGATGACGATCTTCGAGCCCCACGATTTGATCACCCGGGCAGCCTCGTAGGGGTCCTCGCGGCAGTCGATGCCGGTCAGCACCTCGCCCTCGAGTTCGTTGGGTTTGACAATATCGAACAACCCCAGAACCTGTTCTATCCCTTCGATCCTTTCGTGGTAGATGCGCCCGGATTCATCGGCGTTGCGAATCAGTCCCTGGGGATCGCAGAAGAACAGCCCCTCAAGGCTCGAACGTATGACACCAATCGACTCGAACGATACCTCACCCAGAATCGGCCCGATCAGTACCGCCTCGGAATCATCGTACCACGATGGATCGATGATCCCTATGTCGGCGGCCCGGCCGAGCAGGTCCAACGTCCGGTTGCCATGGTCATCGTAGTAGATCAGCGAAAAACCGCCGCTCTCATCGGATGGGATAATCCGGTAATCGATGCCCAGTCTGTCCAGATGACGCTTGAAATCGCCGACGTAGTCGTTGCCGATGGCGCCGATCAGGCGTGTCTCGGCACCCATCCTGGCCAGGGCGAGGGCGGCGTTGGTCGAACACCCCGAAAGCACGCGTCCTCCCGGATTGATCTTCGGGGTCTTTATATAGTCGTAAACAGGGTTACCGATGGCGGTGATCATCTATCTCTCCTGCAACTTAGAGCTCTGTGGCGCAATCAGACCGAGGGGAAAACAGGCAATAGACCCTGCCGGGCCAACCCAAAGCTCGGTTCAGCCGTCTCGGTTCAGACCTCCTTGCGGTCCCCCAGCACTTTGTGCGCGTAAACCATGCGCTGGATTGTCGTGATAAATGAAGTCAGACCGACAATAATGAGAGCCACTTCAAGCCAGCCGCCGTAGGGCCAGGTACCGCCCGGCAGGAAGTGATTGGCGATCGAGCCGGCGATGATCAGGATAAACTTCTCCAGCCGTCCCATGATGCCGACTGCGCAGTTCTCTATCTTACCCATCGACTCGGCGGCCGCGCGGGCGTAGCTGGCGCTTATCATCCCGAACAATGCGAAGATACCCCAACCGGGGTGAACCGCCCCCGAAATAGCAATTCCCGTCAGGATGAAGAACTCGCCAAAACGGTCGCTGACGTGATCAAGAATCCCACCGAAGACTGTACCGAGGTTACCGGCCCGCGCCGTGGAGCCGTCCAGCACATCGGTAAACGCCGTGGCGATCATCCAGACCACACCCCAGATCATCTCGCCGTGCCAGAAGAACGCGCCCGATACAATCGCACAGGCCAGCGATAGAGCCGTGAGTATGTTTGGCCGCAGCCCGAGTTTGAGGCAGAAGCGGCCCAGCACCAGCGACGATTCCTCATAGAACCGTCGCTTGCGCTGATTTATGGTCAGTTCCCTTTGACCAGTCGATGTCTTCTCCATGGGCCCAATATAGGAGCCTTAAGGCGACCTTGTCAACAAGTTGGCATGATCGTCATATCTTAACTCTGATCCCGCCATAGACAATCCGTCCATAGACAGGCGCGTATACAAAGGCGGCATCATCCACGTGCTTCTCCTTTTGCGTGTAGTTGCTGAGATTCCGTGCCCCCGCATAGACCTCAAGCTGATCCGATAGCCTGCGGCTGATCCTGGTGCTGACCGTCACGTACGGGTCTGTTTCGTGGATCTGAACCAGCGCCGGGTCTGACGGCTCGGCCAGGTCGATGTACATCTTCCCCTTATAGTCCGCGTCGGCGACTGCATTCCACTTCCCGGCGCTGTACTCGACCTTGAGGCCGGCCGAGCTTGCAGGAAAGCGAGATATGTGTCGGCTCTCTTCTTCAAATGCAGTACCAGCCCAGTCAGGGCGTGGATTCAAATATTGTCCCCTGAAGAGCTCTGCGCGGGCTGATATCACCAACCGACGAGAAAGAGCATAGGAGCCGTTGAACTCCGCCCCCATCACGTAGGCGTCATCGACGTTCTGCCATTGGTAGGTGTAGCCGAGCTCGGCGACTTCCGGATCGGCGTCGGCGAAAGCGATGGCGTCGCGGAGCTCGGTGCGGTAGACACCGAGGCTGGCGGAAAGACCCGGGTCTGCATAGTCTGCAGTCAGCGAGTAGCTCAGGGACTTCTCCGGCTGAAGCTCGCCTCCCTTGTATACGCGGGGGGAACCGCTGCAAAGGTGGAGGTCTTCCGAGAAACCATACGGGACCCGGAAGCCGCTGCCCACCGAGCCGCGCAAGGTGATCGACTCGCTGATCGCGTATTTGATCGAAAACCTCGGATTGACCGCGGTCTCTTCGTATTCCAATGGGTCCAGTCCTTCAGCCAGGACATCGCCTGACCCGCGGAACTTGTCCTGTGACTTGTGGTAATCGATGCGCAGACCGGCCACCAGCTCCAGATTGCTCCTCAACCTGACTTCGTCCTGAATATAGCCTCCGATCTCGCTGGACGTCTTGTCGGCGGTGGAGGTATACGGCTCTTCGGTCTTGGCATCGAGATACATCCCTCCCTCTCTCAAGTTGTTGTGCGCAAACTGCAGGCCCGCCAGCAAGCGGTGTCGCGATCCAACCGGATGCATCACATTGACATTGGCGACGATAAGCCTCTCATCGGCAGTGTAGGGACGAAGCAGGTCGACCGGGGGCATGCGGCCGTATGTCTCCTCGTAATCACCCAGGAATGTATCGTTGGTGGCATCTCGCTGATGTTCGGTCAGGGCCAGGCTTGCATTCAGCTCGGTTCCGCCTGGAGACCAAAACCGATATTCCAGTTGTCCGGAGAAGCGGCTGGTGGCGATGTGTTCAGTGCCGGGAGCGAAGGGGTTCAGGAATTGATCGGCCGTCAGCCGACCACCCTTGCGTGTCTCGCTCAGAACTCGCCCCCGCAGGATGAGCTGATCGCTGGCGAAAACGTCGTCGAGAAACAGGTTCGCCCCGAGGTTCCTGGTGGAAGACTTAACGCGATCGATCCAGCCGTCTGGATTATCGACGCCGCCGGGAGAATTGATGTCGCCGGTTTCATCCAGCTCATCCTGATCGCTCTGCTGGGCGAAGATTAAGAGGCCCAGGTCGCCCTTCCTGGTGCTCGACATGAAGTCGTATCTGTTGGTGCCGTGCTCACCAACCTCAATACCAAGCTCCATGCCGGTTTGCTTCGGCTCTGATGAAACGATATTGATCGCACCGGCGACGGCGTTGCTGCCGTACAGCGCCGATCCGGCCCCTTTTACTATCTCAATCTGGCTGACCTCGGCGGTACTCATCTGCTGCAGCCCATAGACGCCGGCCAGTCCCGAGTAGACCGGTTGACCGTCAAGCAGCACCTGTGTGTGGTCGGCTCCCAATCCCTGCATGCGAAGCATAGTGAAATTGCAGTTCTGACACTGCTGCTCAACCCGCACACCGGAGACCCCCTCCAGCGCTTCGAATATGTTCTGGGCTGACTTGTCTTCAATCGCTGTCCTTGAGATTACCTCGGTGAATACCGGCGCGTCCTTGACGTACCTGGGCGTACGCGTTCCGGTAACGACAATGGACCCGGCTTCGACGGCCGAGGGCGTCAGTTGAGCTTCGATCCAGTGATCCCCCACGCTGGAAGTGCTGACTCGGATGCGGAATCCCCGGTGTCTAATTGAAGACACGATGATCACGTGCTCCCCCGCCGGGACATTCTCGACAACAAAGTGTCCGGTCGAGTCGGCATAGCCGCCCCTTCCCGTACCCTCGATTTGGACCGTGGCGAAGGGAACCGGTTTCTCTGACTCCGAATCTTTGACGATGCCTGATATCGTAGCGGCTCCGGCCCTCCCCCCGCCGATTACCAGCAGGCATGAAACAATAATAAGGGCATTACGAAATGTCATCTCGCTGCCTCCTCACTAACAGGTTTCGATTTAGACGCAGACGGGGCGTCCGTGGTCAATTACGAGGCGGACGAGTAGGGGGGCGCGCGGGGGCTGATACGACCAGGACAAACTGACGGCAGCCGGCCGGCGATTGATAAGTCGACCCACCAGAGCGGTCGATCCAGATTCTCGGCTTGGATACAGGTCCAGGTGATACCTGTTTGGAGAAGCTTGGCGAAGACAGCCCAGGCCACATATTCGGATGAAGCGTGGTCGTGTCCTCCTCCTTCTTTGTCCTGGGAGTGAGGGTGACTGTGGGCGACAACCCGGCCGTCGGCCAGGACATGTATGTGCAGATTCGACCACGAGGCCACACTCAAACCACAAATGGCCAAAAGGACCAGAAGCGCCATCGCAGGAAACCATAGGCCGGCCGGCCGGCCGAAATCACCTGCCTTCGATGGTGGACGGTTGATGAAATTGACATTCATTTTCATCGCGACGCGAAAATAGTCGGATCCTCCCGGCAATGCAAGGGCTTTTTGTGATTTTCTTCACTTGACGTTTGTTACCACATCCGACCGCCGCCATGGCCGGAGTCCGCACCTCGGTCAGCCTCTGGGTTTGCGCCGTCCCGGTCGGGCCTTCAGCCGACTGTTCTCTTTTGGACAACTCGGCTCGTCCGGCGCTTGATGATTGACAAGGCGTTGCCCACAGGCCAATTTGCGGCATGCAGTTTGTTGATTACGTCGAAATCGAAGCCAGAGCCGGTGACGGCGGTCCCGGAGCAGTATCGTTTCGGCGCGAGAAGTTTGTTCCCAAAGGCGGACCGGACGGTGGCGATGGCGGTCGCGGCGGCAATGTGATCGCAACCGCCGATCCGAATCTGACCACGCTCTTGGACTATCGGTACCGACAGAGGTATCGAGCCGAAAGCGGTATCCATGGCTCCGGCGGCCGCAAGACCGGTCGCGACGGCGAGGATGTTGTCCTGCGCCTGCCGGTGGGCACCCTGATCATCGACCTGGAGTCCGGGCAGACAATCGCCGACATGAACGAGCCGGGTAAGACGGAGATAATCTGCAAGGGTGGACAGGGGGGCCGCGGGAATGTCCATTTCGCCAGCGCCACTCGTCAGACTCCGCGCTACGCCCAACCGGGCACGCCGGGCCAGCAGCGTCGCCTGGCCCTCGAATTGAAACTGTTGGCCGATGTCGGTTTGGTGGGACTACCCAATGCCGGCAAGTCGACAATTCTGGCGGCGGTCTCGGCGGCACGCCCCAAGATCGCGGATTACCCCTTCACTACTATCCAGCCGAATCTGGGGATCGTGAGACTGCACGAGTACCGAACCTGTGTCATGGCCGATATTCCCGGTCTCATCGAGGGCGCGAGTCAGGGCAAAGGCCTGGGTTACCAGTTCCTCAGGCACATCCAGCGGACCCGCGTGCTGGTTTACGTGGTCGATGTAAATGAAGAGGATATCCCGGCGGTGGTTGGGCGACTCGAGCGCGAACTGAGGGCATTCGACAATAACCTGCCCGAACGGCCTTCGCTGGTGTGCCTGACCAAGGTCGACACGGTCACCGACGACGTACTGAAAGCGATTTGCGCCGGGCTGCCCGATGACTATATTCCGATTTCCGCGGTAGCCCGCAGGGGGCTGGATCGCATGTTGACGGAGATTGAAAGGCGCCTTGACCAAGAGTGAGCTCAAACAACGATTGACCGAGGCTATTACGCTGTTGCAAATCCCCGGTGTAGGGCGAGGTCGATATCGCCGATTGGTCGAGGCTTTCGGTTCTCCGGTGGCAGCCCTGGACGCCGACATTTCCCGCCTGGAGCGCGTCAAGGGGATAACCCGACAGATCGCCAGCGCCATAGTGGAACAGGCCGATCCGGAGCTGGGATCACAGACTGCCGCCAGGATCATTCAACTGGGCTGGGCGGTGTACTTCCTGGGTGAAGGCAATTACCCCGCGACTCTGGCTCAGATTGATGATCCTCCTGCGCTGTTGTTCCGGGCCGGCAACGAGGTGGCAGAGGATGAGAAGATGATCGCCATCGTCGGCACCAGGCATCCCACGGAGGGTGGTCGTCTCTTCACACAGCGGCTGGCGGCGGATCTGGCCGTGGCGGGGGTGACAATTGTCTCCGGTATGGCCGAGGGAATCGACTCGGCGGCTCACAACGGGGCTCTGGAGGCCGGCGGACGGACGGTGGCGGTGTGGGGCAGTTCGCTGGATATTGTGTATCCGCCGACTAATCGTGTTCTGGCCAACCGGATCGGACAAAACGGGACGATAGTCTCCGAGTATTTTCCGGGTACCAGACCGGATCGGAGTACCTTTCCGGACCGTAACCGGATCATCGCCGGATTATCGGAGGGAGTGGTTGTAGTCGAGGCGGGCCGTAAGTCGGGGGCGCTGATTACGGCCTCTCAGGCGCTTGCCCAGGGACGCGATGTGTTCGCTGTTCCCGGCTCTCCGACTGCACAGACTTCTTTGGGAACCAATGACTTAATCCGGAAGGGCGCTCGTCTGGTAACTTCAGTTGATGACATCTTCGACGAACTTCCCCGTTTGCGCGGTCAGGTTCTGGCCCGGCGCTTCCGGCAACTGGACGACCTGACCGACAACGAAAAAAGGATAGCGGATCTGCTGGGGCAGGGACCGCAGCAGCTCGATCTGATTGCCCGCCAGGCTCAGCTGCCAATCGGCGATACCATGGAACTTCTTCTGGCGCTGGAGCTTAAGGGAGTAGTGAGGGAGCTGGCCGGAAAACGCTACATACTCGCGGATGACATCATATGATCGAGCGCGAGGTTACAATCGTCAACAAGCTGGGCCTGCACGCTCGCCCTTCGGCCCAACTGGTGACGACTGCATCGCACTTCGAGTCGGAGGTCATGCTGACCAAGGGAGATACCCAGGTGAACGGCAAATCCATCATGGGAGTGATGATGCTGGCCGCCGAGAAGGGGTCGCTGGTGAAGATCCGGTGCGAAGGCCCCGATGAAGAGGCTGCCATGCAGGCTATTGTCGAGGTGATCCAGAGCGGTTTCGGGGAGGAGATTTGATATTGTTCTTGCCTTGGCCCGTCAGCGGCCCTTATCTTGCCGCGTTGAGTTTGTTACAGGCGGTTTGGATTCTTCCTAAATCGCTGTGGGACATTATGGAACAGGGGCCAGCCGGTGGCGATGAAGCGACGCGTGATAAAGGGGTTTCCAATCTCATCCGGTATCGTGATGGGCTCGGCCAGAGTGATCCTGCCCGGATCGGTCAGGGTTGCAGAGGCGCGCATCCCGGCTTCTCGCATTGCTGATGAAGCCGCAGCCCTCGAAGCTGCAGTCGAAAAGACGGTCGCTGAGCTGCGCGAGATGCGGGAGGCAGCGCTCAAGCGGATGGGGGGAACAGTGGCCAAGATTTTCGATGCTCAGCTGCTTATCGCTTCTGATCACGAGTTCATCCGCGAAGTCAAGGAGGAGATCGCCAGACGTCGGCGCAACGCCGGGTTCATCTACAACCAGCAGGTTCGCAAGGTCCTGGCGCCGTTGAGGAAGTCCCCGGATCGGTATATGCGCCAGACCGCCTCCGATATCGAAGCGGTCGCCTCGCGGGTCCTATCGCAGCTTACCGCCTATGACAAGTGCGATCTGAAGTTTCCTCCGAACACGATCCTGGTAGGAAAAAACTTCAGCCCTTCCGATCTGCTGAGCTATCGACAGCGGAAGAGCGTGGGGTTTGTGGTGAGCGAGGGCGGCAATGACTCGCATACGGCCCTGATTGCCCGTTCGCTGATGCTCCCGGTTGTGCAGGCGCCCCAGGCCTGGACCACTATCCCGAACAACGTCAAACTGATAATCGATGGGACCTCCGGCAGGATCATTTTGTCCCCGACCGACAAGGATCTCGCGGACTACCAGAAGCTGAAGAAGAGCCAGGGGCCGGCCCTGATCGCCCGCATACGCAAACTGCGCAAGATTCCGCCCGAGACACTCGATGGTCAGCCGGTGAATATCGCGGCCAATGTGTCCTTGCCCGGTCCAGCCGATGATATTGTAGCGGCCAAGCGGATTCCGGTGGGCCTTTATCGAACTGAGTTTATGTACCTTGCGGCCGGGGAATATCCGGATGAAGAGGCTCAATTCGAGACCTATCGTCAGATCGCCGATCGATTCCGCGACAGCTATGTCATAGTTCGCACTTTCGATCTGGGTTATGACAAGACGGCACCGGACAACGGCTGGCCCGAAGAAGCCAATCCGGCTCTCGGCTGGCGCGGTATAAGGGCCATGCTGGACATGGCCGACATATTCAAAGTCCAGGTCCGGGCCATCCTGCGCGCTTCCGCTCACGGCAATCTGCGGATCATGCTGCCGATGATTTCCGATGCGTCGGAGATAGACCGCGCCCGCAAGCTGATCGCTCAAGCCAAGCTGAGCCTGAGGCGCCGGGGGGAGCCGTTTGATGAGAGCATACAGGTCGGAATAATGGTTGAAGTGCCGTCAGCGGCCCTGATAGCCGACAAGCTGGCAGCCAAAGTCGACTTCATGTCGATAGGCACAAATGACCTGACCCAGTACACGATGGCCGCCGATCGCACCAACCGCAAGGTGGCCGGCCTTTATAATCCACTGCACCCGGCCGTTCTCCAACTCATCGACAAGGCCGTGAGGGCCGGACGAAACCGCGGCATTCCGGTGTCGATATGTGGCGAGATCGCCGGCGAGCTACTGGCCCTGCCGCTGTTTATCGGAATGGGGGTCGACACCCTCTCGATGAGTCCGCACCGCATCTCCGATATCTGCCGGGCGGTTAAAAAGATCGATTCGCGGCTGGTCAAACACCTGGCGCCCGCGGTCCTGGCCAGCGACACGACGCGTTCCGTACGTCGCAAGCTCGAGAACTACCGCGAAGAGATTGAGAAAGTGAAAGCCACAGCATAAAGGGAGTTAGCTTTGACCGACCTTGACAATATCGAACAGATCCGCGCGATGGATCCATCCAACATGTACAACGCCATATTCGATCTCCCTGAGCAGATGATTGAGGCCATGCGTCTGTCCGCGATCTGGAAGGTAAACCCGGAGGACTTTTCCGATCCGCGCAATTTCGTGGTGGCCGGCATGGGCGGGTCGGCGATCGCCGGCGACCTGGCTCGCAGTCTGCTCGCTCCGACGCTTCTGGTTCCCTTCAACGTTCATCGCCATTACCTCCTGCCGGAGTATGTCGACGATGAGTCGCTGGTGGTCAGTTCGTCGTATTCGGGCAACACCGAAGAGACCATCGCCGCTACCGAGGATGCTCTCAGGCGCAAGGCTATGATTGCGGCGATCTCCACCGGGGGGCTGCTCAAGGACATATGTGAACTGAACGAGATCCCCCTCTGCCTGATACCGGAAGGCCTGCAACCCCGCGCCGCGCTCGGATACTCGTTTGCCTGCCTGATGCTGTTCTGCGAGAAGATCGGGCTGGTTAAGGACTTCGAAGAAGAACTCAAGCAGACCATAGTAGGCCTCCAGAAGTATCGCGACGTCTACATCGAGGACAATCCGGTGCAGAGCAACACGGCCAAGAGCCTGGCTCGGCGGCTTCATGGCAAAGCTGCGGTGATATATACCGGCCCGACCCTCACCGATGGAGTTGGTTGGCGCCTCAAAGGACAGATATGCGAAAATGGCAAGCAATTGGCCTGGGTCAATCAGTTCCCGGAGTTCAACCATAACGAAATCGAGGGCTGGAGCCCGCGGATCGGCGACCTGAAAGACCAACTGGCGGTAGTGATTCTGCGTGACGCCGAGGACATGCCGCGGGTACGCACCCGCATGAACATTGTGCGCGACCAGATCAAGGAACTGGGCGTCGATGTAATCGAACTCCACACCAAGGGGAAGAGCCGCACCGAACGGATGTTTAGCCTCATCCAGATGGGTGACTTCGCATCATACTATCTTGCGGTTCTCAACGAAGTCGATCCGACCCCGGTAACCACCATAGAAGCCCTCAAGCAGCAGTTGTCCGAGACGAAATTCCCCGCCTAGAGCCGAACAGAGCAGGTAAGGCCGGCGGATAAGGAGACGCAAGGTCTCGTCAGGTCTCGTCTCCCACGCGAATTCTTCCGAGGTGATTACGATGATCAAGAGAGGCTCGCAGATTGAGGAGATTATCTACGACTATAAGGGTCTGGTTGGCTTGCTGATAAGGAAAGGGTTGCCCTGCGTCGTTTGCGGTGAGCCATTCTGGGGAACGGTTGAGGAACTGGCCCGACAGAAGGGCTGGGATGATGCCCGGATCGATAAGCTGGTGGCCGAGCTCAACGAAGAACTGACCGAATAGCGACAGAGCGCCCGATTTTGCGAAGCAGTTCTTTCGAGCGGTTCGTATGTTCAGGCAGGAGTTAACCATCACCGGAGCATCCAGACGGCATGATCAGCTAACAGCACAGAACTTTCGGTAATCCGTGCGGCAGTAGCGGGAACACCCGTCTGCAGCCGTCGACCTTCAACCAGATATGGGGCTATTGCCCCCTGTTAGCGATTATGTCAAGTGAAGTACTTATCAATATCAAAGACCTTTCGGTCAGCTATCTTCATACTCATGTAGTCAAGGGCTTGTCGCTGTCTGTGGCGGCCGGGGAGACAGTCGCTCTGATGGGTCCCAACGGCAGCGGTAAATCAACCCTGCTGAAAGTCATTCGTTCGCAGGTGGATCCTGGCCTGGAGCTTTTCGATCCGCTTAACGATCACATGCATGGATCGATAACACTCCCCCGGGGCCTGCGGGCCGTTTGGCTGCCCCAGAACCTCAGAGCCGAATGGCATCCGCCGGAGCGTCCTGAGTACGACAAGGCGTCCGCACGCGCCCGCCTGAAGCAGGCTTTCGGATTCGACACGGCCAAACGACCTGTCCAACACCTGTCCGACGGCCAACTGCAGAAGCTGGCAATCATTGAGACGGTTGCGGCCGAGGCTGAGTTGTTTCTTTTGGACGAGCCGACCAACTACCTCGATCTCGATGGCTTGCAGGCTCTGGAATACAGCCTGCTTGAGCTGTCGGCGCGGGGTTGCAGTCTGCTTCTTGTCACTCATGACCGTGCCCTGACCGAAAGTGTGGCCGACCGAACTTACTACCTGTCTGCCAATGGGGTGTATCAGAGCGAGGGCGGCTTCAGCCGGGCCTGGTCGTTGGCTGGCAGTGAGTACCAGGCGCGGCGCAAGGAAGCCGCCGATATCAAACGTCGCATGTCCGTGCTCAGGCAAGACTACCAGCGTCGAGCCGGGTGGTCACGCCGGAAGGAGGAATCGAAGCGCGGGTCGGGTTCGGCAAAACCGTCAATCGGCAAGCAGGCGAAGAAAATGGCCCAGCGGGCCCAGGCGGTGAATCGGCGTGTCGAGCGCGAGCTGGTCAGGCTGGAGCAGGCCAAGCCGTTTGTGCCGAAGTCGGTCAACCTGGCCTTCGACCAGTACGATGTCGCTCGTCGTACGGCCTTTCATCTGCAGAATGCATCGTTTCGCTATGGCGAGGATTCACCGTGGCTGATCCGGGATGCGCGTCTGACTGTATCGACTCGCGAAAAGATCTGTCTCATGGGGGCTAACGGGGCCGGCAAGACCACTCTCCTGCGCCTGCTCAGCGGTGAGTTGGCTCCGACCTGCGGAGAGGTTTATGTGAACAAGGGTGTTAACCTGCGCCATCTGCCGCAGGGACTGGCTGGCTTTTTCGGCGAGGAAACGTTGCTGGACAACTTCCGGGACTGTGGGGATCAAACCATAGTCCGACAACACCTTGGCTCAGCCCTCCTGCGCCGAGACAAAGTCATTCGGCCGGTTGATGACTTCTCGCACGGTGAGCTGATGCGAGCGGCGGTCGTAAGGTGTATCCTCCAAAGGGCGGAGTTTCTGCTACTGGATGAGCCGACGAGTCACCTCGACATCGAATCAATCGAGGTTCTTGAGAGGCTACTTAGCGCTTTTCAAGGCGGCTTTCTTCTTATCAGTCACGATCGCCGCTTCGTAGAACATGTGGCCGACAAGCTCTATCTGCTTGGAGATGCGCGGATTCGGCTGATTTGAGAAGGCTGAATGTGTGCGGCCCGACCTGTTCCATGCGGGGATCTCCGACTGAACGTGTCGGCGGTCGACTTTGCCGGGTCCTTCGCACGAGGGCGGGCCCGAGATTTTGCTGTCAGGCAGTCGGCAGCGCCAGATGCGCTGTGTCGGCCTGAAACGGGAAAAACGAAGTCCCGGTTTGGTCCATTTTTCCCTTTGAATGTGTTGATTTTCTAGTATCTTACGATGACCAAAGCTGAGGACAGGAGCAAAACATATCCCGATTACGTCATCAAGGCCTTCAGGCCTGTCCTGATTTATTGTGAGAAAGAGAACAATTCACATCATAAGCGCCAGCATTTCACGAAAACGGAGGTTGTTTTGAATCGGTTTGCTACTGGGTGCTGCCTGGTATTATTGGTATGCCTGGCAGCGGCATCCACCGCATACTCCTACCAATCGGTTCAGTTGGGTAACGGCCCGACAGCCGTCACCCTGACGAGCCAAAGCAGCGACGGGCTCATTATGGAACTTGAGCTCGGCGATGCCCACTTCTACGATGTCCAGACGCGGCAGGGTACTTATACTCTCATGTCGGTCGAGGCCCTCGGCCAGTCCGGTCGGGTCGGCGAGCCGTCGGTGCCGATTCTGGGACGTCTTATCCAAATCCCCTTCGGCTGCGAGCTGAGCGCCCGCGCGATCGCCTCGGAAGTCGAAGAAATTGATCTCGGTCAGCTTGGGGCGAGCGCACCGCTCATCCCGGTCCAGCCTTCGGTCTCCAAGTCGGAGGATCCGATGTCGGTTCCCTTCGAGATCGATCAGGCCACCTACCAGATCAACGATTTCTACCGTCTGCCTACGGTCGAGGTGGAAGCGACCGGCATTATGCGCGGCGTCCGACTGGGCCGCGTCCAGGTCAATCCGGTCGAGTACAACCCGGTCGAGCACAAGATTCGGGTTTACAAGAAGGTCCGGGTGGAAATCACATTCGAGCACGCCGACTGGGGCGAGACCCGCGATATGTATCGTCGGTTTTACTCCCCGGCTTTCGAGGGCGTACTTCAGTCGCAGGTGTTGAACTACACCAACCCGATCGCCGGCGAAAAGGACGACCTGGTTACCTATCCGATTTATTACGTGATTGTATCCGATCGGATGTTCGAATCCCAGCTGGGTCCGTTTATCGACTGGAAGACACAGAAGGGTTTCGAGGTGGACGTGTTCTACACTGATGAGATCGGGACCTCGAACACGGCCATCAAGAACTTCCTGCAAAGCCTCTACAACAGCAGCAGCCCGGCTCCGTCGTTCGTGCTGCTGGTGGGCGACGACGAACAGATACCGGCATTCAGCGGTACTGCGGGTTCGCATATCACGGACCTGTACTTCTGCGAATACACGGGCGACAACTATCCCGAGATCTACTACGGCCGGTTCTCGGCTCAGAATGCCTCTCAGCTCCAGCCCCAGATAGACAAGACGCTGGAATATGAGCAGTATCTAATGCCGGATCCGAGCTACCTCGAAGAGGTTACCCTGGTGGCCGGTGTCGACGGCACCTACGCCATCACGCATGGCAACGGCCAGATCAACTACGGCACCAATTACTACTTCAATGCAGCTCACGGCATAGCGCCGAATGTGTGGCTCTACCCCGCCTCCAACAGCGGTGGCGCCGCAGCCGATATCATTCAGACAGTGAGCGACGGCATTGCCCTGTACAACTACACCGCCCACTGCGGCCACAGCGGCCATTCCAGTCCATCCTTCGAGACCAGTGACCTGCCCGGGCTGACCAACTACCACCAGTATTTGCTGGGCATCGGCAACTGCTGCCTGCCGAATACATTCGGCAGTAGCTATTCGACTCCGTGCTTCGGCGAGGCTTTCCTGCGACTGGACAGCACCGGCGGTATCGGCTATATCGGCGCCACCAACTCGACCTACTGGGACGAGGACTACTACTGGGGTGTCGGCTATGGTCCGGTTGTCGGTTCTGGTCCGAGTTACGAGCAGACCACCCTGGGCGCCTATGATGGCGCCTTCCACGATCACGGCGAGCCGGTTTCGCAGCACTATAACACGAACTCAGCTATTATCTTCGCCGGCAACATGGGTGTCGATGCCTCCACTTCTTCGCGCAAGACCTACTACTGGGAGGCCTACCACCTGATGGGCGACCCCTCGGTGATGTCTTACCTGGGTGTCCCCGCGGCCAATACGGTGTATCACGATGATGCGGTTATCATGACCACTACGAGTCTGACGGTTGACGCCGATCCGGGCTCCTACGTGGGTGTGATGTTCGGTGGCGAACTGCAGGGTTCAGGCTATGTGGACGAGTCCGGCACGATCGATATTCCGCTGGTCGGCTTCGGTCAGCCCGGACAGGCAATCATCACCATCACTTGCCAGTTCCGGCAGCCGTATATCGACACCATTCAGGTGATTGCGCCTTCAGGTCCGTATGTCGTCTACGATTATCACACGATCGACGACGCTGCCGGCAACAACAACGGTATGATCGACTTCGGCGAGAGCATTGTCCTGGGTCTGGGTCTGAAGAATGTCGGACCGGACGATGCCTATGATGTGGCCGCCACTATCTCGACTACCGATCCCTATGTGACGCTGACTGACGACACCGAGAGCTACGGCACCATCCTCGGTGACAACGGCACCGCGTACAGCGCCGATGGGTTCTCCTTCGAGGTGGCGGGTGATGTTCCGGACGGCCATCGAATCACCTTCGATATCGACGTCACCGGTACCGCCCGTGACACCTGGACCGGCAGCTTTTCGATGTTCGCACATGCGCCGTCGGTTCAGATCGCCAATATCTCGATTGACGATTCCTCAGGTGACAACAACGGCATCCTCGACCCGGGCGAGACAGTCACTATCACGATTAACCTGCAGAACGACGGTTCCGGCCAGGTCTACGGTGTGGCCGGCAATCTGTCCGAAGACGATGAGTATATCACGGTCGACGACAGCTACGGTTACTTCGGATTCCTGGACGCCAACGGCGGTACCGCCGACAACTCCGGCGATGTCTGGCAAGTGAGCGCCGACGAATCCTGCCCGCTGGGCTACGGTGTACCGATGACGGTCGACCTTACCGGTGACGGCGGTTACACGGGCACTCTGGTGTTCAATGTGACGGTCGGGGACCGGGTTGTCTTCTACTTCGACGACTTCTCCTGGGACCAGGGCTGGACCGGCCTCGGCGGTTCGGCCGAATGGGAGATCGGCCCGGCGGTAGGCGCCAACGGCGATCCTGCCGATGACCACACCCCCACTGCCGACGACTTCCTGCTTGGCAACGATATTGGCGGGGCCTACAATGCCAATATCTCCGGGACACAGTGGGTTTACTCGCCGGTCATTGACTGCGGTACGATGTCCGGTGTGCAGATGAAATACTATCGCTGGCTGGGCGTCGAGAGCAGCTCATACGACCATGCCTACCTCGAGGTGTATGACGGATCATCGTGGGTGCGCCTGTTTGAGAACGGAAGTACGATGCAGGAGACATCATGGAACGAGCAGTTCTACGATCTGTCCGATATCGCCGACAGCAACGGCGTCTTCCAGATTCGCTACGGCCTGGGCCCGACCGACGGTTCGGTGCAACATTCGGGCTGGAATATCGACGACATCGAGTTGAAGGGCTACGGCAGGGTCGGCCAGCCGACTCTGGAAATGCCGGAGGGGCCGTTTGCGGACAGTCTCCAGCCGGGCGATCAGATCGTCGAGCCGATCTGGATCAAGAATACCGGAGAGGGCACTCTTAGAGTCTCCTTTGCATCGGACGATTCCTGGCTCCAGTTCTCAGGTGACATGCAGGTGATTATGCCCGACGACAGCATTCGCTTCGATATCACGTTGAATTCCGCCGGTATGGATGCCGGTACGCATACGGGTACAGTGGACTACACGTCGAACGACGCCACGAATGAATCAGGCAGCCTGAACTTCCTGATGCACATACACGCTCCCGATATCATGCTGGACCTGACATCGGTCGACGAGACCCTCGAAAGCGGGCAGCAGTCGACGGTACCGATGGTAATCAGCAACAACGGCCCCGGCCGGCTCGATTACACGGTCGGCTGCCAGATGTTCGCCGGCAAGAAGGATACCGGTGGGCAGGCAGCCAGCGATCCGGGTCCGACGCAGTTGGGCATGCGGCCTGCCGATTCGGATAAGTCCGACGCCCAGGAGCCGTTCTTCGCTCCACAGGAGAAGGGTTTCGGCGGCCCGGACAACTTCGGCCATAGCTGGATTGACTCGGATGAAGCGGGCGGACCGGCCGTCGACTGGGTGGATATCTCTTCGGTCGGCGCCGAAGTGACACTCGGAGACGATGAGGCCACCGGGGCCATCCCGATAGGCTTCGGCTTCCCGCTGTACGACAGCGTGTACACTGAGCTGTACTTCAACTCGAACGGCTTGATTACCTTTGACGAAGCCAGCAGCAACCGCTACAACGTGGTGCTTCCGGGAGCCTCCGACGGCGCCCTCATCGCGGCCTTCTGGGACGATCTCGACCCGCGCCGCGGCGGGAATATCTACTACTACCACGATGTCACCGAGGGCCGCTTCATCATCAGCTACAACAATGTCCCGTTCTACTACTCGATCACCGGGACCGGCGACCTGTCGTTCCAGGCGGTCTTGTATGAGAACGGTTACATTCAGTTGAACTACGGTGTGATGGATCCGGGTGAGAAGACCCTTGACGGGGCTACGATAGGTATTCAGAATACGATGGCCACCGACGGCCTGACGATTGTCTACAACGCCGACTATATGCACGATAACCTGTCGATTCTCATCACGGCCCAGCACTGGCTGTCGGTCACTCCGGCCGGTGGCTCCATCGATCCTTACTCTGAGGAGACAATCAGCATCGCCTTTGATGCAACCGACATGGAAGACGGCGCCTACGATGGCCAGCTCACGATCGGCTGTAACGATCCGGATACGCCGAGCAGCTCCGTGCCTGTGACTCTAACGGTCGCCAGCGGGCCTGTTTACGTCTGCGGCGACGCCAACGGCAACGGCGCCGGCCCCGATATCGAGGACCTGGTTTACCTGGTCGCATACATGTTCAGCGACGGCCCACCGCCGCCGGTCCTCGAGGCCTGTGACGTCAATGGTAACGGCAGCGGCCCGGACATTGAGGACCTGGTCTACCTGGTCGCATACATGTTCAGTGATGGTCCTGCCCTGAACTGCCCGAATTAGCTTTGCATCTCATAGTCAGCAAGAAACCGCCCCGGCGTACGCCGGGGCGGTTTTCTGGTGCGCGGGAGAATACCCGGGAATCCTTCTTATCCATGCGTATTTTGCAGTTGTGTCGAACGTGCCGGCATAGTTTGGCGTTGGTTGACACCTACCGGACCGGGGCTGTGGATAGTCCTCGGTTGCCCATTAACGCCGCAGAGACCGGCCCGGCGGCTACGTGAGCAGGGCGGTTGTCCGCGTGGAGAACGGCCCTGCTTCGCCCGATCGAGGGCAGAAGAACTTAGTTAATCATTGGCCGGGCACGCAATAAGCCCGGTTGGGGGGCTACAGATTCGGAACCATAGGGGAATCCGGTCCCGCCACTGTCAGGCTTCCTCGCTCCGGTTGGAATTGCTGTTCCGTCTCGCGGTGAGGAGTCCCACAATAGCTGTCGGAATAGCCACAATGGCTGTCGTGATCCACGGGTGCTTTCTGGCGGTCTTGACTGTCTTCTCAGCTCCTTCGGACACCGCCTTCGCCCCCTTCCTGGCCCGTTTGCGGGCGGTGATGGCGGTCTTGAGCGCCCCCAGTTGGAAACGGGCGTTGCGCTCACCTGCTTTCGCCTTAAAGATCTTCGCTCTCCAGCCGAGTTTCTCGACCGAGTTCTTGAGTCTTTCTTTCTGTAGTTCGTTATTCATCTCTGAGTCTCCTTGTGAACGAGTACTACGGGATCACTCCGTACAACACATTGGCCGGCCAGTGTCCGGTTACTCCTCGAGCCCCGGTCCTCGAGCCAGCCGTTCAGTGAGTTCATCGACGGTTCTTGCGACCCGCTCATGCTGCCGCTCGGCTTCGGCTTTGGCTGCCTCCCCGGCTGCTTCGGTGGCCTGGACAACCTGGTCCCGGTATCGCCTTAGCTCATCCAGTTGGTCGTACACTCGTTGTATATGCTGCTCCACCTGGCGCTGGCGCGGTCGTTGCTGGTCCCGGGCCATATTGTCTAGATCGTCAAGGTGATCCTGCCATTTACCAAGATGTCTGTCAATCTCGTCAAGGTGCTTCTGCTTCTCATTCATCATCGAACCTCGCAGGGGAGAAGGCCGCGATATCCCTCTCTCAGGCAACAACATCCGCTCTTGTCCCGCTAATGACTCTAACAATGGCCGGGCCTGCGTGTTCCGAATGGCGCGGGCGGTCGTCTGGTTCCGCCCTTCCCCTGGCTGTCGTCCTATCCTCAAATTGACACGGATGATGTCGTGGCGTAGATTCCTGATATGAACGAAGGAGAGGACAGAACCTGCCTCGGGATCGACTACGGCGAACGGAGGATCGGGATTGCCAAGAGTGATCCCACCGGCCTGATCGCCTCGGCCCTGACTACGCTCGAAGTCCGCTCCGGCAAACAAGCCCTGGCCGCCCTGACCGAGTTAATTGAAGAGCACGAACCCACGGCGATCGTCATCGGCTGGCCGCTGATGCCCTCGGGCGATGAGGGCGATAAGTGCGCTGCGGTAGAGCGATTCATCACGAAACTGCGCGAAATCTACACCGGGCCGATCCACAAGATGGATGAACGGTATACATCTAATGATGCAGCCGATATTGTACATGCTCACGGCCAGAGGATCGGACGCGACAAAAAGCGCCTGGATCGTCTGGCGGCGGTGATAATTCTGCAGAGGTTCCTTGATGAGCACACCTGAACATAGACCAAAAGTCCAATGGTGGGAGTATATCTGGTACGTGGTCGTGCTTGTCTTCTTCCTGGTTGTCGGTATCTTCATGCTGCTTGTGTCGGCCGTGACCGGCTCGCTGGGTAACAGGGGACGGCTACGCTCTTATCTGCTGACCCTGACTGTGCTGATCCTGGTGTTCGGAAGCTGGGCTGTCTACAGCTACTACCGCACGACCAGCCTGGGTTACAGCATTGCCGAGATAGTGATCAAACCCGGTGACAGCTTCCGGACCGTGGTCGATCGTATAGCGGACAAGAGCATTGTCGAATCCGGCGCCGTGCTGTATTGGGCGGGGCGCCTCAGAGGAGTCGATACGAAACTCACTCCCGGCAAGTATGCCTTCATCGGTGAGAATTCACCGCACACAGTACTCCGGAAGCTAATGAAGGCCGAGTTTGTGAGAATCAGAGTCACCGTACCCGAAGGCGAGCCGATATGGCGGGTGGCATCCATTGTCGCCGATAGGATGGAACTGGACTCCGCCAGATTCGTCAGCTTGAGTGAGGACTCATCCTTCCTTGCCGAGCTGAGGTTGCCCTACCTGGAGGGCTACCTCTATCCCGAAACCTACTTCTTCCCTTGGGGCATCGATGAAAGGCATGTCGTCACCGAGATGGTCAGAATGTTTCGCTATCAAACCAACGACCTCTGGCCCGATCCCGAAGATCATCCCTGTAACCTGACCAGGCGGCAGATTGTGAAGCTGGCATCGGTCATCGAAGCGGAGACGCGGGTCGACTCAGAGAGAGTGATTGTGGCATCGGTCTACTGCAATCGGCTGCGACGCAACATGCGACTGGATGCCGACCCCACCGTGATCTACGGCCTGGGGGGATTGGATCGTCCTCTTTACCACCGTGATCTGAGGCGTGACACGCCGTTCAATACATATATTCACAAGGGCCTGCCGCCGACGCCGATCAATTCGCCGGGTCTCGCGGCAATCAAGGCGGCGGCCTACCCGGCCGAAACAGATTATCTGTTCTTCGTGGCCGACAACCGGGGCGGTCACCGGTTCTCACGGACCAATGCCGAGCACAATCGGGCCAGGTACGAGATCCGCTCGGCTCGCCAGGGCTCCAACGCCTCGCCTTAGATGCGATCCAGGGTGGAGTCAATCAACTCGCCGAACCGTTCGGCGATATCATCGAGCGCCCCTTCAGCGAACATGGCAAATGCTGACGGACGACGCGAGGAATAGCCCAGCAGACCGTTCACTTTGCCCTCGAAAATGAGCGGCTGGATGACAAAACAGCGTGAGTCATTATCGAGGAGCAACTTGCGTTCGAAAAAATTGCCCGAGAATGATCCACAGAAGTCCTCGGCGTATACTCGGCCATCCTCGGCCACCTTCTCGAACAGAGACCCATCGGAAGGCAGGTTCAGCTTGAGGCCGTCCCGCACCACGCCATCGCGCCATGTTGAAATCGCTGACAGTTCCGAGCTCCCACTGTCTCTCAGGATCAGCACACCCTTGTCAATCGGGTACTGGCATGCCAGCCGTCGGGTCAGGCCGGTGAAGCTGGCGGACAACTCGGCCTCGGGGCGGACGACCGCACGGGAGGAATCCGCACCGGTCGGTTCGGCCGGCGTCGATTTCTGAACAATCGGTGAGGAGCTTTCCATAACTTTCTCCCAGGTTGCCAGGGTTCGGTCACTACTGAGACGTGGCCTGGTCCTTTTCCTCGTGAAGGCGATACTTCTTAACCTTGCGCCATAACGTCGTTCGTCCGATGCCCAACTCCTGCGCCGTACGTGTGTAGTTCCAGTCGTTTTCGTTGAGGGCACGCACGATGATGTCGCGCTGGCTGTCATCGAGACGTCGGCCGCCCGCCTGGCCATCCTCGCAACCGGCCGCGGACGCCTGTGCATTCTCGCCGCCGACAAAAGTGACATCGCGCGGCTCTAGTGTATCACCCTGGCACAGGGCAGCCGCCCGTCGCAGGCAGTTCTCCAGCTCACGAACATTACCGGGCCAGGAATGGCGCTGCAGCTTGTCGACTGCATCGCGACTGATTTGATACGCGGCACATCCGTCTTCAGCCGCCAGCCGGCGCAGGAAATACTCGCAAAGGACCTCGATATCCTCTCGACGGTCGATCAGAGCGGGCACTTCGAGAGGTATCTGACCTATGGCGCTGTAGAGGCTTCGATCAAACCACCCCCTGCCGACCAGCGATGGGAGGTCCCGATCGGTAGCGGCGATCAGTCGAACGTCTATCTTGGCATTGTCCGATCCGGATGAGTTAAGCATTCCGGTGCGTGTAAACTCGAGGAGGCGCGCCTGAATGGCGGGAGTGGCGGCATCGACTGCATCCAGAAACAGGGTACCGCCCTCGGCCTGCTTGATAAGCGGCGATTCAGATGGAGGCATGCCCTCGAACAGGCTCTGCTCGATCACCATCTCCGGTAGCGCCGAGAAATCAACTGGAACGAAGGGTCGATTGCGCCGGCGCGAATGATGATGCAGAGTGCGGGCGATCAACTCCTTGCCGGCGCCCGCCGGGCCGTTAAGCAGGATTGCGATGTCCGTCGGCGCGACTCGTCGGAGAGAATCCTTGAGCTGACGCATCGGCTTCGCTATTCCGACGATATTGTCGAAGCCGTATGACATGGCGACACTCTGCCGCAGTTGTACTAATTCGGGCTCGAGCCGGGTCAGGCGCAGAAGCCGCTCGGCGGCGGCGCAAAGACGCGCGGGCTCGGAATCGAGCGGCACAGTATCAACCATCGCACCGGGCTGCAATGGACTGCCCACGCTTGTCTCGTCGACGAGACACAAGACCGCGGTCCGATCGGAGCGATTGCCGAGAGCCTCACGCAAATCGTTATGAGCCTGCAGGACAGAAGCACTCACCACGACCAGGTGGCATCGCTCAATCAGACCGGATCCGGATGACTCATTGGATAGTAGCGTTACTTCGCAACCTAAGTCTCTCAGCAGCGGCCGCAGAACCTCGGTCACTTTGCGGCCACGGTAAGCCAGGAGCACATGAGGGCGAGCGGTCTCCTTAAACATGATTACCTCCCCGCTGGGGCTCCGGTCCGAGGGTCAGGACAGTGCGCAGGGTCGCGCCGTCATCGCTGCTGTGCAGGTCGGCGAATCCCATGCGGGCAGCCAGACGATCGGCGTAGTCAAGCCATCCGCGGTCGGCTGCGACACGATCACATCCCGGCCCTAGTTGGGTCTCGAAACGAATGCAATGACCGGCTGAATCCGGAGGGCGACAGATTGCAACGGTGGCAGATGGATGAGCTGTACGATCGACCAGATGCGATCTTAGAATCGCTTCGAACAGGGCTACAGCCGCCGAGTGCGGCGCCCGCATACCCGGATCGTCTCCGTTCTCGGCGATATCGATGGAGCCCCTGCAGCTCAGCGCACTCTCTACCAGGTCGGTCGACTCTTCGAGCGCTGTCACCAGACTGACTCGAGTAGTCTCGAGGCCATCGTAGTCAATCAGGATCGTGGCTTTGCGTATGTATTCGTTCAGCGATTCCGCTTCGCTTACGATGTTTCGGACCAGGACCGATTCGGACCGGTCCTCGTTCTCCGCGATCATCGATTCGAGTAGAGTGGCTGCCGTGAGCAGATTGGATATCTTGTGGCGCACCCGGCGGGTAAAGAAGTCGGCGACAAACGTATCCTCGCGACCTGCAACCTCGGTCGTGTCAAGCGTCAGCACCGTCAAACTGAGTCCCGCCGCATCCAGATTCTGCATGGATACTCGTCCACCCGGCCATCGACGTTGACCCGCCGACGGCAACGCCGTGGACTCCGTGTCGGTCAACTGCTGCCGTGTGGAGTTTAAGGCACGGGCGGCGGCCTCGTTAGCGGCAAGTACTCTTCCGGAACCGCGGTTGATCACCAGCATCGGTTCACCTCGGGCCAGGCCGGTGCTGAGCTCGCCCACGAGATCATTCAACTCCATCCACGCACTCCGCGCCTGGCGAACCAGACTGGAGTATGCCGGCAGCATGCGGTCGGCCGCCGCATCGGACTCGGGACCGCACCATCCCAGAATCAGCGGGGCGTGCTGGTCATCGGCCACCACCGCCGAGAGGATTCGCCAGCAGCGATCTCCGGTCCGCCCGGCTCGGCACTGTTGTGAGAATATCGCGCCCCCGCCGTGATGACTGGTGCACTGAAGCTTGTCCAGATCAAAGAGTTCGGTCCGCTGCGGATGCACCCAGCCGTGTTTCGAGGCGAGGAAGGTAATCCACCCCGGTGGGGCCAGGCTGTCAAGCAGTTCGCGTTCGCTGGCGCAGATGTTCCCCCGCAGTCGCAGGCCCAGAATGAGGGACCGCAACGCTGTCACATTGAGGTCTCCTGTCATCGACGACACCCGATCAGTGGGATGCTCGGTAGCCGTATCGACCGGGGACCGCTCTGCAAATGACGTTGTCATCATGTTTCAACCAGTGTTTCGATTTGGCACATTCTGTTACTTGTATCGGCGGATGTGATTCGGTCTTTAGCTGCGGACGGATTGTCTGACAATGGCATGGGTGGCCTATCAGGGGCGCCGAACAGCTCGGTCGGTCGTTTCACTCGTCGGCGGGATAGCAGCCAACGGGCCGGGCGGGATTTTCCTTGTCAATCCCGAACAGGTTCCATATAGTCGTGCCGATACGAGTGTTATTGAAGCGGGTTGTCGCGGCTGAGATATCCGGCCCCGGACCCGCAGGCAAGCCAACGCCGACAGCGGAAAGGTCCGATTGTGAGTTCGAAACAGAGCACCGCCATCACCCCGACCCGTGAGAAGGATTATCCGGAATGGTTCCAGCAGGTTATCAAGGGGGCCGACATGGCCGAGATGTCACATGTCCGCGGCTGCATGGTCATCAAGCCCTGGGGTTACGGTATCTGGGAGAACCTCAAGGGTGATCTGGATCGCAGAATCAAGGAAACAGGCCACGAAAACGCCTATTTCCCCCTGTTCATCCCGCTCAGCTTTCTTGAGCGTGAGGCCGGCCATATCGAGGGTTTTGCCAAGGAATGCGCCGTCGTGACACACCATCGTCTGGAGCAGCGCGACGGTTCGCTGATCCCGACCGATGAGCTGGAAGAGCCACTCGTAGTCCGTCCGACTTCTGAGACCATCATCGGCCGATCCTACGCCAAGTGGGTGCAGTCCTATCGCGACCTGCCGCTGCTGATTAATCAGTGGGCCAATGTCGTGCGATGGGAGATGCGCCCACGGATATTCCTGCGCACAACCGAGTTCCTCTGGCAGGAAGGACACACCGCGCACGCCAGCGAACGGGAAGCCCGCGAAGAGACGATGAAGATGCTCGAAGTCTATCGCGCCTTCGCCGAGGAGCACCTCGCTATCCCGGTAATCGCCGGCGAAAAGACCGAGGCCGAGCGTTTCCCGGGGGCCGTCGCTACATACTGCATCGAAGCCATGATGCAGGACCACAAGGCGCTCCAGGCAGGAACCTCGCATTACCTCGGCCAGAATTTCTCGAAAGCCTTTGAAATCCAGTTCGCCAATGAGAACGGCGATCTCGAATACGCCTACACCACGTCGTGGGGAGTATCCTCGCGTCTGGTGGGCGCCCTGGTCATGGTGCATTCGGATGACAACGGCCTGCGTCTGCCGCCCAGAGTAGCCCCCCAGCATGTGGTGATTATCCCGATGCTGACCAAGCCGGAGCTCGAAGACCGGATTATGGCGTACTGCCGTGAGGTCGAGGAATCACTGTCCGGGCTGTCATTCGACGGTGTGCCCATCATGGTCAAGCTCGACAACCGCGACGCGCGCGCGGTCGACAAGAAGTGGGAATGGGTCAAGAAGGGCGCGCCGATTCGGCTGGAGATCGGCCCGCGCGACATGGAAGCCAACTCAGTCTATATGGCTCGACGGGACCAGTCGATCAAGGTCGCCGAAGGAGTGCCGAGGGACAACTTGCCCACCCTGATACCGGACGTGCTGGCTGAGATACAAAGAAACATGTACGAGCAGGCCAAGACTCTGCTGCATGAGCACATCAATCGCGAGATCGGCTCCTTCGCCGAGTTCCAGGATTACTTTACCCCGAAGAACACCGAGAAGCCCGAAATCCACGGCGGCTTCGCCTGGACCAAGTGGTGCGGTTCGTTGGACTGCGAAAAGAGAGCCGCCGAGATGAAGGTAACTATCCGCTGCTTGCCGTTTGAGCAGTCCGGCGCCGAAGGGCGTTGTGCTATCTGCGGTGGCAAGGCAACCCTGGACGTGATCTTCGCCAAGTCGTACTGAGAGGCCGGGGGCTCAAGGTTTTCCGCGAGGCGATAAGTTCGCCCCCCAAGGCGCACGAGCGGGTACGACAACAACCAATCCACGACAAAACACCATTCGGGCTTGACTCGGCGACCGAACTATCTTATGATAATTTCGTGCATATGCACATAATGTGCGTATAAGCATATGGAGTAAGGTAGATATGCCGCGACCGAAGAAACAACGCTGCTGCCGACGATATCGCGCCGATCGGGTCTTCAAGCCCCAGGGTTTGCCCATGCGTGATATCGATATGGTCGAGATCAGCCTCGATGAATTCGAGGCGCTTCGGCTGTGCGATCATGAGGGCCTCGACCAGACCGAGGCCGGTCGGCAGATGGGTGTCAGTCGGGGCACGGTACAGCGCCTTTTGTATCGGGCCCGTCGTCAGGTGGTCGCGGCGCTATTGAACCAGAATGCACTGGCTGTTAACTTAAGAGGAAGCGAGGCTTGTCATGATGGCATGCATACCCACCCGCGGGGACGCGGGTCGCGACGACGTAGTGTTTGAGCATTTCGGCTCGGCGCCGTTTTTCACGCTGTACAACAGCGAGACCGATGAGATTGAAGTGCTGCCCAACCGTAACGCGCACCACTCCCACGGTACTTGTCACCCGGTCAACCAGTTGGCCAGGCACAAGATAGATAGTATAATCTGCGCCGGAATGGGGCGACGCGCAATCGAGGCCCTCAATGCCGAGGGCATTCGAATCTGCCACGCCAAAGGAGAAACAGTCGGCCGGATCATCGACCAGATCAAGGCCGGCGAACTGACCGATATGGATCCGGCCACTGCCTGTCGTGGCCATGGTCAGCGCGCCGCACGCCATGGGCTGGGCCAGGAGCCATTTGACCCGAATCAGAGCGGCCCGGCCGGACGTGGTTCTGGTTTTGGACAGGGTTCCGGACGCGGCCAGGGCCGTGGCGTCGGTGGTCGTGGCGGACGTGGCCAGGGCCGTGGCATCGGTGGTGGCGGCGGACGCGGCCAAGGAGGCGGCGGACGATAGAATCGGCGGGCGGGGTGGCTTGGAGCTTTGCTCCGGGCCACCGGGTGCCTGGCGATGCGCTCCCGATAGACCCGGCTCTACCGGCTCCCCGCACCCCCTGGCCCGCAATGTTCATAGAGAAGCGGAGAGGCAGGGATTCGACGACAGTGAATTGGGCTAAGTCACTGCAATGGCGGCAATTAACTGTACCTCAAGGCCTTAAGCCACGTGAAGTTGGGCGAAGTATCTTGAAGTTCAGCGCATTTTGGTGAAGTTCAGTGAAGTAGGCGGTTAGAAAACCGTTAGAAAGAGCGGGCGGATTGGTCGGGTATTCCTTGTGAATGTAGGGGGAGTTCGCCTGTTCTCAGTGATTCATGTGGACTTAAGAAGAGGGCGGTCCTGGGACCATGTGACACTGAAAGGGATTGAAAACGCGCTGAATCGGTCGATGTTGCGAATAGGCTATTTGGTCCGTTAGACTCTCAGTTGCAGGGGGCAGGGGGCGGGCCGGATTGGAACATGTAGGTGACAAAATAGACCAGGTCCGCGATGTCGGATTGATTGCCGTCCCCATTTATGTCGCCAAGGCTCGGGTAAGGCAAGTCCGGGCCTTCGCCGAACATGTACGACACGAGATAGACGAGATCGGCTATGTCAGAGGTGGTCCGGGTTTGTTGGACAGTTTGGCGGCTTAGTTAAGGTGGATTCG
>CAZGMK010000019.1:0-66372 GCA_964526835.1 uncultured Ignavibacteriales bacterium | reverse complement strand
TCAGCAAGAACATCGAGAATGTCGCATCAGTGACCAAGGAATCGGCCACCGGCGCCGAGCAGGCGGCAGCAGCCGCTGAGGAGCTGAACCGTCAGGCCGAGGGCCTGCAAACCATGGTCGGCCAGTTCAGAATCAACGCCTAGCCGGCAGTTTTCAGAGGGCTGACAAAGGAAGAAGGGCGCTCCCAAGCGGGAGCGCCCTTCCTGCATGATTATGACACTTGATTACTTCAACAGAAGCATCTTCCGCGTAAGCGATCGCCCGTCGGACTGAAGGCGATAGAAATACACTCCTGATGCCCGGTCTGAGGCATCCCACTCGACAACGGTGCGCCCGGCCTCGGCGAGGCCTTTGAACCGGCCCACAGTCTGTCCAGAGATGTTGTGCACGGTTAGAACATATTCTGATGACCGGGGCAGCGAAAAGGCGATGCGAGTCGTTGGATTGAACGGGTTAGGATAGTTCTGTCCGAGTGCGAAGGTCGCCGGTATCGGTTTGGCATGGACAACGGCCCCCTCGTACGTGGCGAGCTCCACCGACACAATGGGCGCATCGAGTCGGAGGAAAGCGCCATCGAATTCGGCTCCCGGCGCTAAGGATGAGACCAGGATATGCGTCTGGCTGCCGTCGAAGTTGTATCTTATATCCATCTGCTCGGCCAGCAAAACCGGCGTCACGTCGCCACTGGCAACAACGTACGCCGCGCCCATCGGTCGGTCGACCGAGAGCTCGTTGTGTTCCATGGACAAGTGCGCGGTCACCGGTGTGAGCTTGCCATAGGGTTCAACATCGCCTAGAATGGTCCGGGTCAAATAGACGAGATCGGCCACGGTCAGGGTGAGTCCGTCGGCGTTGGTGTCGGTCGCCGTAATCTGACCGGCCATATTAACGGTGAAAACCGACAGGCCAAAAATGAAGTAGTTGCTGAAAAGAACTGCATCGGCGATTTCGTTCGGCTCGCCATTCATATTGACGTCGCCCCGATCATCGATCGAGTCGGCGCACACGATGTCGACGCCGCCGTTTATGAAGTCCACGAATTGCACCGGGGCCGGCTTGCCCGGCCCGCCGCCCGCCAGACACTCTTCCTGGACGCCGGTAGGAGTGGGGAAGCCGGTTGTCGGATCACTGATTTCTATCATTGGCTCCCGGCCGTGCTGGTAGATGAACCGGGAAACGCCCTGTACGGCCGCCAAAGGATCGTCCTGAGTGTGGTAGGCTAGTGAGTTGTCCGTGCAGTCCATCCAGAAGAAGCCGATAGGGACATGCATGCACTCGAAAGTACGGTCATCGGTGACCAGAAACTCCAGCATAAAGAGGGTGAATGGCTTGGCCAGATCGAAGTAGCAGTCGAAATCCGGGTGATGAGCGCCATTGTTCGTCTCGGCGATGCCGACGACCCGAACCAGACCACCGGGGCACCCAACCCCACAACCGCCGAAAGGCCCTGGACGGTAGGTGAAGTACTCCCAACCGCAGTCATACACAGTGCCTTCGATGGCTCTTAGAAATGACAACGCGGTCGCATCGTAGCTGATCAGAAGATCGAACCCGGCCAGCTTCTCCTTACCGGCATTGAGAGTAACGTCGACCACGTGCGGCATTCCCTGGTAGGCATCGTGCACCTTTTCGATCCGGACCTCATAGGGTTCAGTCGTAGTTACCTCGAAGCTGACGACGCCGGTGTCGTCGCGGTGACCGTCGGTCGCCACGACGTTGAATTCGAAAATCTCGCCGGCGTCGTCCGGCGCCACGCTGTGAAAGAGCAGAGTGTTACCGTCGATCTCGTAGATTCCGCCGGGAATTGGATCGACCTCGACAACCATGAAATCGACCGCGTCACAATCAACAGGGTCGGCTATAAGGACAGCCTGACCGATCTCGCCGGCGGTCACCGTGTAGTCCCCGAGCCCGCCTGTGAACACCGGGGCTTCATTGGTGAAGAAAACGTGCATATGACAGATTTCGCTGCAGTTGCCGTCGTTACACGCCCGGACCTCAATCTGGTCACCAAGATCGGTCACGTCGGCCAGCGACGGAACATAGGTCCACACCCCGGTCGTCGGATCAACTTCGCCGATTCCACTGATTTTCTCCCAGGTCAGCGGACCGCCGGCGGGGTTGTCGGCATTAAAGTCATAGGTTGCGATCGCGCAGTGGTCGCCGGTATAGGTGGCAACGCAGTTGGTGATGACGATCGGCTCCTGGGGCCGAGCCATGACTTCATAACAGAGTGGTCCGTTCCAGGCAGGGAAGAACAGCGACCCCCATTTCCACAGCCCCGAGGGTGGAAAATAGGCCGAGTCGAGACACAACCGGCTGCCCTCTTGATTGGCCCCAACCCGCGTCGTAATAGTCATAAATATTCCGTCGAAGCCGTCAGGAACGCCCGGATTGAACATCACCGAGCCGTAAAAGCCGACCGTGTCGGCCCCTATGCCATCGACACTGAACTCGTCAATTCCACAAACCAGGTCGAAGTAGGCTCCCATGTCGTGAACGAAGTTCGCTGCGACAGGCTCAAACGACTCCGGGCCATAGACTTCAAAGCCGCTAGTCATCCCGCCAATGTCATCGCCCGTGTCGTTGATGATTCTCAAGTGGTACACTACATCGAGTCCGGGTTCGATGTACGTAACACCCTCGTACTGCCAAGTCCCATCGACGTCGTCAATGAGCAGTGCTTGCGAGAAAGCAGGGCTCGCAACCAGGCACAGGAGTGCCATAACTGCGATACATTTTATCCTCATTTGATTCTCCCTCCGCTTCAAGGATCAGGAAGGCCCTCTTCGGTTCACGTTAGTCTCTTTGGCGCTCAGCAAGTACAATGCAAATATACGTTACGGTCGGTAGCGGGTCAATTACCGGATCCAACAACGCAGTAATTGCGATGGGGTCAAGTCCTCCTGGTCAGTATTCACACTATCTTAACAATAGTCTGATACCAGAGGTTCCTCCGAGTACCATCGGGTACCCTACATCCGCCGAGTCCATCGATCGAAGTGAGGACTGGGGCTGGTCGTGTGGCGTAGAAATCAGCTCGTCAGTTTGGCCAGGCGCGAACGGGCGTCTTTGATCTCATCCAACATGATGTCCGCGTTACCCCACGACTCGATCACCTCAGTGTAGTGGTCAACTGCCCGATCGTCATTGCCCAGAGCCTGTTCGGCCCGTCCGGCCCAGTAGTGCGACATGATGGCGGAATAACCGTCGGTGGTTTGATCCGGACCTTCGAGCAGCCCTACCAGGTAGCCTCGTCCTTCCTCGTATTTCCCCGTTAGTACCAGCAGCTTGCCCAATTCAAAGTAGTCCGCGGTGCTCGAGTATTGCCGATTCTCCATGATAGTGCTCAGGCCCTGAATAATGGCCGCCGTATCGTGGTCAGCATAGCCATCGAAAACCATCTCCAGGTTGTCAATCAGCGACCACATCTGTTCAGGCACTCTGGTTCTGAAGTTGTTCGCAGCTTCACGGAATATCGACCTTGCTTCGTCAACGTTCTCTGGGTCTGTCGCTACAAGTCCCATGGCGAGGTTGAATTCCTGGCCCATTCCGGCCCAGTCATGGCCCAATCTGGAATAATGCAGGGCGCTGTCAACGTTGCCGAGATCGCGATGGCTCTTGGCCAGGGCGCTGTAAGAGCCGAACACCCGATTCGAGTCACCCGTCTCCAAAGCTGCCTTCAGCGACTCCTGAAGATGTCTGAGCGCAGACCGGAATTGGCCTCTCCATTCGGCAAAGTTCGCCATTCTGGCATGGTAACTGTCAATCGTCGCTGGATCGTCCGGATCCAGGGACAGCAGCTTGCGGGCCTGCTCTTCCGCCGAGTCAATTTCCCTTCGGAGAAGATAGTAGCTCAACAGCCGGCGGTGTGCTCCCTTGTTGTCGGGTTCGAAGTTCAGTAAGGCTCGGCACTCGGCGATCGCCGAGTCGATCTTGCCCTGGTCTCGATACAGGTCAGCCATGTTCAGGTACGGAACGGGGTGATTCGAATAGTCACGTTTCAGCCGACGGTTTACGTCGATTGCTTTCTTCACTTGGTCAGTCTGATTGTAGATCATCTCATAGAAGGTCAGGACCCAGTAGTAACTGTCATCGATCATCGCGGCTGTGTCCAGTTGGGCCAGAGCCTCATCGGTGCGCTGCGCTAGTTGATAGAGAAGGACGCCGAAGAACGCCCTTGCTTCCTTTTCATCAGGATACTGGCTAACGAACGAACCCATTTTTACCATAGCATCATCAAACTGCCGGTTAAGCCAGATGTCGGTATAGGCGTCCAGAAGCAGCCTCTGCCTCGAAGGTAGGCGGTCCTGCCTCTCTTGTGCCCTGGCAAACCAGGTTGCCCCCTTCTGGGTTATTCCCTGCATCCCGTACGCCATCCCTATGCGCATGTACGGCAGGGCGAAGGCAGAATCCAATGCAATGGCCTTCTCGAAGAGACTAATCGAGGAGTCGAGCCTGCCAATCTCAAAGAGCTCCATGCCCAGTATGTACTGCTTATAAGCCTCAGGAGAACTGGAAGTGATCTGGGCGACTTGAACGTCGCCACCTTTCGGGCTGACCATATCAAGAGAGGCAGCGATCTTTCCAGTCAGAGAGTCCACCAGAATGAAAGGGTCTTCGCCGACCACCTTCTCGGCAATTATGATCTCGCTGGTTCTCGTGTCTTCCAGACGGGCATCTATACGGATTTTATCGCCAAGCTTGAAGAACGAGCCGGAAAGGACCTTGGAGGCGCCCAGAGACCGGGCAGCCTTGACACAGGATTCATGGGTTGGGCCACCGGTGCCTATGTCGTCGCCCTCCAAACAATCGAGTACCCTGTTCCGGCTGATTATATTGCCTGATCCACCCTGGGTCAGGTCGGTCAGCAGTATTTCGGGCAGTCCTGCGCTCAGCCAATCGAAGGTGCTGTCGCCGGTCTTGTTCTCGAACTCGAGTATCGCCAGTGCGTTGCTGCGTCCCGCCACTCCGGGAATCTGCAGGAGTTCGCTATTGAGATCAATGCCGGCCTCCGCCAGCGATTGACCGATTTCCTGTGTAATGCGTTCGGCATAGGCTCGCGGGTCGCCGGCCGGTTCACCTTGGTCTTTACCGCCAATAAGCCCCCACATGATGAGGACCAGCATGACCAGCGCCGCGGTGCCGGCGACGGCTTTCCATCCGGAGAAGCGGAAGGTCTTGGTATCCTTGGGCATTGCCTGCATCTCGCCCGTAATGGCGGATGAGTCCGATATGCCGCTGTCGTACTGCCTACGAAGTGAACGCAAGTCCACGACCAGGTCGCGAGTGTCCTGGTAACGCTCGTTTGGATCCTTGCGCAAGCACTTGTCGACTATTCTCTCCAACTCCGCAGGCGCCGCCTCGTTGACCCGGCGCAGCGGTGTCGGCTGCCCTTCGAGAATCTTGGCCAGAACCGATACCCGGTCGGAAGCGTCGAAGGGAGACTTGCCGGCGAACATGCGATAGAGCAAGATCCCGAACGAGAAGACATCCGAGCGGGAGTCGACGGCCTCACCCCGTGCCTGCTCGGGTGACATATAGGAAATGGTGCCCAGTATCTTCCCTTCCTGGGTCAGCTCTTGTGAAACTGTCCTGGTTGAATCTCCCTGGATCGAGTCGGTAATGACATCGATAGGTTTGGCCAGCCCGAAATCGAGGATCTTCGGCTCACCGCTCTCATCGACGAGAATGTTCTCAAATTTGATGTCCCTATGAACGATGTTGAGCTTATGGGCTGCGGACAAGCCTGAGGCAATTCTCCGGGCCAGACGTAGCAGTTCGCTTATAGCCGGCTGACGAGACTGCAAGTACTCGTCGAGCGGCCTGCCTTCGATGTGCTCCATTACGATGAAGGTCAGGTCCTGCCCCGACGGTTCATGCTTCACGGTATCGAGATCGTAAATGGCCATAACGTTGGGATGACTGATCTGCGCTGCTGTCTGGGCCTCTCGCTTGAAGCGACTGAGACGGTCGCCATCAGTTACGAATTCCGACAACAGGATTTTGAGCGCCACCCGACGGCCCAGTTTCTGGTCTTCCGCCAGGTATACCTGCCCCATGCCACCCTCGCCGATCTTCCGAATTATCTTAAACCGGGCGAACATCTCGTCGGGTCTGAGTGTCATGGTTGGCTCCTTTTGAGGGCTACGAGGGTAATGTCATCCGACTGAGGCGTCTCGCCGACGAAGTCGCGGACACTGGCGACCAGATCCCGGATCAGTTGATCCGGCGAGTTCTCTCTAAGGGCTACAGCAGTTTCAATGGTCCGCTTCTCGCCGAACTGACCGTCGCTGCTCTCCGCCTCGGTGACACCATCAGAGAAAACGACCAGATGGTCACCGGGCCTCATATGCGTCTCCTGTTCGCTCCAGTCAGCCATGTCGAAGGCGCCTATCATGATCCCGCACGGCTCCAGTTGTTCCACGGACCCATCGGTTCGGATAAGCAGCGGCGGATTGTGCCCGGCATTGACATAGTGAAAACTCCCATCGCTCTCCGCTACACCTATGAACAGGGTAGCGAAATCACCGGGATCGCTGAAGCGCCAGACCTGACGAGAGACATCCTCAACCGCTCGACAAAGGTCGAAAGGTTGGATTTGATACAGGATTCGGAATGAGGCCAGAATGTTCGACATCAGGAGCGCCGCACCCATTCCCTTGCCGCTCACATCCGCCAGGAGAACCAGCAAGCGATTCTCCCCCAGCGCGGCCAGATCATACAGATCGCCACCAACCTGGCGTGATTGCTCCTGAAACGCGCAAGCCTCCCACCAGGGAGACCGGGGTGCGTCTGTAACCAGAAGCCGCTTTTGAATTGCGGATGCACGTCGCAACTCGGCCTGGACTACCTGCTTTTCCTCCCGCTCGGCGATGAGGGCGTAGCTGAGTAGTTTGGCCGCGATGATGTTCCCGAAGGTGGCCAGTACCCTGAGATGGTCGTCCTCATAGCGGTGGCTTGGGTCGGCGGTATCGGCGTATAGAATGCCCAGGACCTTACCCTGGTCGAACAAGGGTACGGCCAAAGCCGATTTGATCTCCTGGACAATGATCGAGTGTTGCTGGGCGAAGCGTGGGTCTTCCTCAGGACGCCCAATCAGAATCGCGTTCTTGTTCTCCATGATCTCGCGCACGATAGTGCGAGAGAGCCGAAAGGCATCAGGGCGAGAATCGTCGGTAGCGAGAGTTGCTCCCGTATAGACCTCACCTTGGTCCTCCGAAACAAACAAGACAGCCAGTCTCTGGGCCGGAATCACTCGAGAGATCAGCTCCAGGGCTCGATGAAGGATGACGTCTCGCTCATCCGGCTGCACCAGCATCTTGGCCATCTCGAACATCGTAGGCAGCAGCTCGGGGCGCTCCGTGATCTTGGTCGGCAATGGTTGCAACGCTTCATTGATCGACACATAGACCGAGTTTTCAGGTTCCTGATCCCACAGGGGAGCAGAGACAGGAACCGAAGTGGCGCTCTCGGCGGCATCGGAATCGGCCAGACGGAACTCGGTCTGGCCGAAGGTGATCTGGTCCGGCACCCTGACTTCGTGAGGTTGCCCCAGGGGTCTACCGTTGACCATCGTACCATTGTGGCTACCCAAATCGATGACGCGACAAGTAGAGCCGTCCTCCGATACCTCGATTTCCGCATGACGACGGGATACCGTTGGGTGCGGTATGCAGAGTTCGCACTCGATCTGTCGTCCGACCAGATGCTTGCCCGGCTTCAGAGGCCATGAATAGTAGCGGGCGCCGTCGGTACCAACAAGTCTTAACATGTGTTTGGCTTATCCACTATTATCTGATTGAACGATTCTCAGAGCAGATGATTGCGGTTCACTCGGCGGTGAAGTTAAGCCTCCAGGAGCGTCCGGGCAAGTGGTATTTGTCACCTGGATCGGCCGTGGCGGCGCCTGCTGAAGAGCCCGCCATTTGTCGGGGCCTGGTCTCGCGGACCTTCCTTGTGGTCACTGCCCCGGAGCCCTGAATGGTTTGCTGATCAACAGGTTACGGCTCGTCCTGCCGGAGCTGTTCTATGTCCTGCCATCTGTTCAAATCCTGAACAGAGTGCAACATCTGTTTCCCCGCGGGCTCACGGGACGTCATTGCATCGACCTTGGGGTCCGATTTCATAGACAGAGTGGAACTTGAATCCAAAATCCCTGACCATAACAGGAGGACAGTATGTCAAAACGGAAAGTGACTCTCACGATTCTCTCGCTGGTCATCCTGACGACCAGCGCCTGGGCCGATGGACCTCAATTCAACGTCGATTGGTACGGCTACCTGAAACTGGACGCCGCCCGGGATCAGAATCCGACCAACGGCCATTATGCCCTGTGGGTTTTGCCGCAGACAAGCGACGAGGACCAGCAGTTCAACATGACCCACAAGGAATCCCGCATGGGGATGAAGGTGGCGGCCGATCGTTACCAGGGCTTTGACCTGGCCGGGAATATCGAGTTCGATCTCTACGGAAACGGATCCGATGTCGAATCCAAAACTGAGATCAGTTTGCGTCACGCCTTCTTCACATTGCAGAAAGATGGCTTTCAGCTCCTGGCCGGACAGAGTTGGGACATCGTCTCCCCTCTGAATCCGAAGACCCTGAACTATAACCCTCTGTGGGCGTGTGGTAACACCGGCTATCGTCGGCCGCAGCTACGCCTATCCTATATTGCGGAGCCCACCGAGGTCTCGCAGTTGACACTGGCCGCCGGTTTCTTCCGCACTCTCGGCTGGGACCTTTCAACCACCCTCAGCCTGGCCACCGGCGAAGTTCCCAATGATGACATCGACGACGGCACCGACGCCGGTATCCCCTCATTCCAGGGCGGTGTCGACTATCAGCATCGTTTTGCATCCGGAGCGAGTCTGCGCGTCGGCGCCTCCGGCCTATGGGATCAGCTCAAGGCCGAAGGAACCCTGGGTACCTCCGAGACCTATCAGAGCCAGGGTGTCTTCGGACACTTCGCACTCAGCCTGCCGAAAGTCGGCGTCCTCGGTGAAGTCTACACCGGCCAGAACCTCGGCAAGTACTTCGGTGCGATCGCCAACGGCAACTCAATTGACGGCGTCGACAGCAAGGGCGGCTGGGGCCAGGTGTGGTTCCAGATTCATCCCCAGGTACGTCTGAACGCCGCCGCAGGAATGGACGACGTCAATGACGAGGACGTCGCATCAGCTAACCGCACGAAGAACCAGGCCTTCGTTGGCTCAGTTCTCTATTCACCGGTTAATCCTGTGACCATCGGTGTCGAAGTGTCACAATGGGAAACCGAATACCAGGATACCGAAACGGTCAAGAATCTTCGGCTGCAGTCGTCATTTGTCCTGAATTTCTAGTAGAATTCAAACAGACTGTGCCCACACGCAACGACCGGTGTTTTGAGCGCCGGTCGTTTTCATTTTGGCGGTCAGCACTCGTAGCCGGTCGCATCGGGAGTTCATAATTGGGGTTTGACCGCGCCCGACGCCGGCCCTATTATGCCGACGCGCCCAAACGTCTGCGAGGTATCAAGGAAGATCAGTGGAAGTCTACGAACTCCTCAGTGTCGGTGTCGTCATCCTGATCGGACTGCTGGGTGGTTCACTCTCGCACCGCATTAAGATTCCAAAGGTCACCGGCTATATGATTACAGGGCTTGTTTTCGGCCCGTCGGTGCTGGGCTTCCTGTCGTCGGAGACACTTCAGGACATGCACATGATCAACGAGATCGCGCTGGGGCTGATCCTGTTCGCAATCGGCGGTGAGTTCGAGGTCAACCACCTGCGCTCGTTGCGCTCGCGTGTCTTGCTGATCGCACTAACCGAGAGTTTCGGGGCTCTTGTCTTTGTAACCGTGGCCACTCTGCTGATCAGCGGCGATCCCGGGCTGGCCATTCTCCTTGGTGCGATCAGTATGGCTACCGCGCCGGGGGTGACGTTGCTTGTCGTACGTGAGTATCGCGCCCGGGGCGAATTGACCGAGACTCTTCTGGCGGTCGTTGCCCTCAACAATGTCATCTGCCTGCTAATGTTCCGTCTTTGCTTCTCCTTCTATTCCCTGGCCGAAGGCGTGACCGTTGTTACCGTGGCGCTCGAATTGCTCAAGGAACTGGCCGGTTCGCTCGTCATCGGGATCGGTATAGGCGCCATGATCACATACTGGGAGCAGAAGATAGACGACCTCTCAGAGCTGCTGTTGGTGATTATCGGCGGACTCCTGGTTGGAATAGGCCTGAGCGTCACACTCGGCATTTCTCACCTGGCCGTGTGCTTGATTATCGGCGCCGTAACCAACAACCTCTCGATGATGCACCGCCTTGTCTACGCCGAGCTACGACAGACCGAAATGCCGTTCTACATCGCTTTCTTTGTCCTCTCCGGGGCGAGCCTCCACCTGGGGTCGCTTTATCATTTGGGTTTCATCGGTCTGGCCTACCTAGTCACACGGCCGGCCGGGAAGTGGCTGGGAGCTTACATCGCCGGGAGCAGACTCAATGCCGGGCCGGCCATCACCAGGTACCTGGGACCTGCGCTGGTTCCCCAGGCGGGTGTGGCCATCGGCATGTACATTACTGTCCGCTCCACCTATCCTGAGATGGGTCAGATCATTGGAACCATCATACTATCTTCGGTAATCGTATATGAAGGGATCGGACCATTCATGACCCGGCTGGCCCTGGTTCGAGCCAACGAGATCAACCCCGAGGACTAATCCCCACTACAGGAGTTAATGCCGAGCCCTGAATTCGATCAGCCGGTTCCCGGGCAGGTCGACGATATGCAATCGGCTGCCGGTCCCGTATCCATCCACCCGCAAATCATACCAGGCGCCGAAGTCGCCCGATTCCGCCTTCACCGCAGTTTCAAGGTACCTCCCCTCGGAGTCAAACCGATGGATGCCGTAGCGATCAACCACCAGCAAATGAATCGGTCTGGGGTACTTTCGTCCCTCCACCTCTATCCCCTCAGTGTCGTGAAGCACCTCGATACGAGTCGGGAAGACCAGGCGCCCGCTTCCGGGCGACTCTGGGTCTCTGGGGCGCTCCCATGTGCCGAACTCAGCTACCTGATGTCCGTTGCGGTCGATCATCACTACCCGATGATTGCCCCAGTCTGTGACCAGAATGCGTCGGTCGGGCAATACCGCCAGGCCTTCAGGGCTGGACAGAGACCGGGTCAGCGACAGGGGCAGCGATTGAGGGGTGCCTTCGAATGATATCAAATTCCTGCCGGAGTCCATTGATATGCCCAGCCACCGCTGTCCAGTCGGATCGTAACAAACATCCCGCATGGAGGGTTGCTCGCCAAGTGCGCTCTGAATCTCGGAGTAGAAGAGCTGGCCGACCGGCGATAGCACGGCATTGCGGCCCCGGGCCTCGACCCAGCCGGTTTCGATTTCACCCAGGCGTAACTCACCCGCCCTGGCGTAAGTACTGTGCTCGGCCAGCGCCACAATAGTATCCTTGAAGCCGCCGGCCCGGTCGGAGGTCATTGTCAGCATACGAGGGTAGTGGCCTGCCTGGAAGGCCTTCACTTCGATGACATCGTTGACTGTGGCCTTCGGCTCAAGATAGTAGCGGCTGTCTTCGCTGTTCCATCGGCAGTTCATCATCTCGCCGGCAGTCATGTTGCGGGCCATGCAACTATCGATTTGCCCGAGCAGGCCGTCGGTCAGTTTCGAGGCCAGCCGCACCCGCGCGACCCACTTGTCATCAAACTCAATGCTGTCGGGCGCCGGCGGTGGGCTTATAATGAAGTAACGTGCTTCATCCTCGCAGGTCTTGTCGGTGGGGAAGAGGACGCGCGGTGGTGGCCCAAGGATAGACAGTTCCTCCCTACCGAGTCGCACAAATTGCCGCTCAATCAGTTCGCGCTCATACAGAGTTTCGTAGAATACTCGCTGCGGCCAGGCGCCCACGGAATCGACGGCCAGGCTCTCTGGACAGATCAGCAAATCCAGCCCCTCGAGCTCACGCGACGGGGCGACGCCCGGATCGTTATCGAAACGCCCCAACAGGGCCTCGGCGTTGCGCAGTGTCGATGTGTACTCGGAGGGTGTGCCTGCCTCCTCCACGGCGTTAATCACTGCTCGCAGAACATGGCGGACGTGCTGACTGTCGGCTGCGGAGAGGTCCTCGCTGCGGGCGTAGTTGGCAACATACCAGTAAGCGGCCCGCGTTGAACGATGTTCGGACACCAATCGCACCAGTAGAGGTTCAGCCAGGTCAAACTCGCGCCCGGAGAATAGACAGCGCGCCCGCATGTACATTGCTTCGGTTCGATACCGGCCACCGACTTCGCCGAGCGTGGCGGCCGCCTGACGAAACGCATGGATTCGTTCGTCTCCAAATTTCCCCTGCGCATAGAGCGCCTGGGTCAGCCCGAGGTAGAACTGGGTCTCATCGGCGGTCAGTGGTTCCGGCGATCCAACCAGGCACTCGCCATCCGTGATCGGCATTTCACTCAGTGCCTGAGGGTACTGAAGTGCCTCCTTGAGATAATCGGACAAATTGCTCAGGGCCCGGGAGCGTTGAGGCTCGAGTGTGTTGACCATGATGCGTACAAGGAAACGCAGGTCTTCTCTTCCGAGTGTGCGCATGCGTTCGAAGGTCACGTTCTCGCCCAGAGCGACCTGCAGGAGCAGCAGCCGGTGTCGGCACAGCGCGGCCAACTGCAACAGGCGAAAATCGCCAGGCGAGAATTCGGTGGTGAGAAAGGCGCTGTAGCTCTGGCGGCTGCGGCGCAATGCTTCGAGGGTCGTGAGCCTGGCCTGGTCGAGCGCATGACGGCTCGTGGCTGCGATCAGATAGGCAGTGCCGCGCCAGTAGTGCCCCTCGACCAAATTCTGTTCCGCCGCCTGCCCGAATAGCGTGGCCGCTCCCACATACTCCCCAACGAGTTGGGAAGCCATACCCTGTCGCAACGGACGATCGGGACCGGGATAATCGGCCCAGCCCTGAAGGTCCGATCCAGACCCCGAATTGTCTACCGGCCAGAGACTGAGAGCCAGATCACACCAGCCGCGCCTGTAATCAACCACCGATCGCAACTCGGACTCGGGTTCGACGAGGTTCATCAGCACCCGATCCAGCGAGGGGATTACTGAGGAATCTATCCGGCTGACGGCCACGCTGTCGCGATGCGCCGCCCGCTGCAACCAGGCGCTCAGGTAGAGCATATCCGCCTTACGAAGCCCGGCGGCGTCCGTAAGAAGAGATGGCTCCGCCGATAATCTCAGACACGAGTCGAATCTGTTGGTCGTGAGCTCGACATGATCGAGTATACTCCGGAGATCACTTATCGATAGCCGGCCCGCCGAACTACAAAGAGCCTTCCAGGTCTCCGTCTGAATCCAGCGCCAGCCGCACTCGCCGCGCAGGTAGGCCGCGGCTGGGGACAGGCTCGAATCCCTCGTTCGAGCCACGCGGGCGAACCACATTGCAGCGCTGTCGAGCAGCGCCGGTCGGGGGTCCATCTCATGGCGTCTGAAATAAGACCATCCCGTCAGCCAGGCCGTCTTGGCAAGGAATGGTTCAAATGCCTCGCCGAGCTCTTCATCTGAAACCAGGGTGTAGTAGCAGCCGGACAATCTGGATCCGGCCTGGGTCAACATCGCGACAGAGCATTCGTTGACCGCCTCGCGATATAGTTGCCGTCCGGCGCGAGTGGTGTCCAGCACCGAGTAATCGGAGCTCGCAGCCAGTAGTGACGGCGCCGCCATGACAGCCAGAAACAGCCCAATATGTGTAGCTAACCTGTACATCAGCGATAATAGGGCCAGAACTTGTGACTTGCCCGATACCTCTTCACATCGTGCAGCCGCCCGAGGTTGATCTCGCAGTTCTCATAGCCGGGGGCGCGACGCAGCCCAGAGCGGTAGATAATGATCTCAGAACTGCTGACATTGAAGATATAGCGAATGGCGCCGAGGTAGCATCCCCCTTGGAATCGCCAGGTCGAAACCGCTTTCCATATCTCTTCCGTAGCCCCCGGTTGGCCCTCTTCGTCAAGAACGTCATACTGCGTGACCCGTCCCTGCTGATCGATCTCCACGTTTATGTCAACATAGGCATCATGGAAGTTCGTGCGCAGAGAATCCCATATCAGGGCCCGGCTTCTGCGGCCGTCTATCTGGAACACCAACTCCGCACCGGGACTCAACACGATGCCGATCAGCCCCGGAGCGGGGACCGATACTGTGTCCGCTACCGGGCGAGGACAACCCTGCTGCGTTGGAGCGCGGGTGGGAACCGACTCCTGCTCGCATCCACCGCTCAACAGCACACAAAGCAGCGCCGCAGTGACTACCGCAAAGGCTGTTAACCGACGTTCTGCCACAGTATCCTCACTTCCGCCTGGCCGGACTCAATGCCCTCAATCTCAATGTCCTGCAGGGAGCCCGGCAGGAGGCTGAATACAACATCGAATCGGGCCAGATTGCTTTCGAACAGATTCCGCAAAGACTCCTGCAGGTTGACTACGGCGCGGAATGGCAGGTCGTGGGGAGCTCGGACCACGACCAACACCTCCTCACCGACACACATGCCGACCGACTCGTACCACTGGAGCAGTCTTTCCCGCAGGGTCTCAACCTGCATGGGAACCCTGTTGGCGGCATAGAAATCGTTGCGCCAGGCCCCGTCAAAGCTCGTGTTGTCCAGCCAGAAAACCTCACTTTCGTTTACAACCTGAATCAGAATCTGCGCTTCACCCACCGCCATCCGCGGCACATTGTTGAATGCGCCTCGCTGTTCTGGCGGCACCGGTGAGAAGCCCGAAGTCACCAGGAAGAATATGAGCAGGATGAAGAACATATCCATCAGGGGAAACAACATCAGCTTGCGTCGCGGCTTTCTTTGATAGCGATACGGCATCTGCCTAGTCTTCCGTCCTAATGGGTTTCAAGTTTGACCCAGGGTAATCGCCCTCGGTACGGAGACAGTTCGGTCATGACAAAGTTGACGGCGCGAGTCGGTGCATCACCGACTACGTCGATAAAGACATGGTCGGCGTAGTCACCCGTGCCAACAGGTCGATTCAATAAACTGTCGGCGAAATACACGATCCGTTCCGAAATCAGGCGGCAGGCCGGCAGGCGGACAAAAGCTTCATTGCTGAACTCCCGACTGGCCCAGGTTCGATCCGGCGGAAACTGTTCGGTGTAGACTACACCTGTCGTGTCGGACCCGTACACCGCCACCTGCAGCTTTCCGATCAACTCATCCTCGGCTGCCGGGAGGCGGTCGATTTCGATGCTGAGCCGACGGGGCAGATGCTGCTCGCCCTCTTCTCGAGAATACCGATACAAAGAGATGGTCAGCCCGAAAATGATCAGCAGAAAGACAACGTCTATCAGGCTGACGAGCTCAAATTCCTTGTGGGCGCGCGTACGACGGAAGGCCATTGTCAGTCGCCCTGTTCTCTGTCGGTTCCCAAAAACATCTGCGTATCCGGCTGCCCGTGTTTGAAATGGTCAATGAACCGCGCTGCAAACATCACCCATAGAGCATGGGCGCGCTCAAGCTTATACTGATAGTAGTAATAGGCCAGCATGAACAGAATGCCAACGACGAGACCACAGATGGTCGTGAACAGGGCCTCGTTGATGCCTTCGGCCAGGCGGTTCATCAGGTTCGTTTCCTGCGCCGCTGTAACCGCGATGATGTTGAACGACTCCGTTATACCGGTTACGGTTCCAAACAGCCCGACCAAAGGCGCCGTGACTCCCAGGGCCCACAGCACGTCGATGAACCCCAGTTTACGCAGCTCTTCCTCTTCGGCAGAAATGCGGGCTTCCAGTGAGGCTTCCAAATCCTGCTTGTTGTTGATCAGGGCGGCTATGGCTGACTTGAGGATCCGGACGGAGGGCAGCAAGTGGAATTCCCTGTCTGAACTCAATCTCTTTGTTGCCGCTCGCTCCCAGAACCGCAAGAAGTCAAGTTTGTTAACGATCGTTCCATGAAAGCACTTCCTGGTGAGGGTCTTGTCGATCACAGTGCGCAATTCATCAAGTTCACCCATGTTCATCTCGGAGGCCAGATCAAGGGCGCGATCGACCTCGCTGAGTTGGCCGACCTTCCTGTGCACCATAAAGATGTGTGTGGAACGAAGCCTCACCAGGGCCTTGAAGAACCAGATGATCAGCCCAACCAGGAAGAAGACACCTATCAACTCAAACGCTACCCACCCTATCTTTGTCGCCTTTCGAGGCGCTTCCAGGGCATCCGGTTGTGCGGTCGCGTCAAGAAGCGCCAGAAGCGGCCAGGCGAAGAACGGACCCCATCCGGTCGGCTTGCGGGACTGCAGCCGGAACTCGAACGGTTCGGATTCCAGTACCATGTCGTTCTCGCGATAGGCCCCGATCCTGAAGAATTGGGTTCTGTAGGGATCAAGGCCGCTGAAGACAGCCTCGTTGCTGGTCAGATCGCGAATGGCACGCGTATTCTGATTCGGGAACGTGCGGTCCGTCGATACGAAAGCGGCGTAATTGTCGAAGCTGGATAACTCACCCTCTTCGTCACCCCGCATGACCCTCCAACTGACCCTGATGTCGGCCGTAGTCTCACTGCCGGAGGAGTCAAAACCGACAATCTCAACCCCCGTAATGCAGACCGAGTCGATCAGCCCCTCCGGCTGGCCGACAACTGTCGCCGCGGGCGCCATCAGTACCGCCAGAAAGCTCAGGTACAAGATAGATCTTTTCATAATCCTGCTCATTTATGGTGCCCCTCCTGTGGGGTTTGCCTCATCAAGGTGAGGTCTCCTCGTTCATCTGCATTATCAACATCTCCAGATCGCGACGCAAGGTCTCATCGTCGCAGTAATCCAGGTCGCTGTATAGCCGGCATATCGCGGCCCAGGCGGCTATTGCTTCCGAGGTCCGGCCGGCCGCCAGGTGGGCTCGCCCCATCAGATACTGAGCATCGTCCGCTACGTCGCCATCGGGGAAGTACCTGAACCGGGGATAGTCCTTATCCAGCTCCCCATCATAGTCGGCAACGATTGCCGCGGTGACCGCCACAACCGAGTCGTACCGGCGGAGTTGCAGCAGGGAGCGTCCCAGCTCCAGGCCCGCCAGGTCCGCCCATCTGCTCTTGCCCCCGGATGCCCGGACAGCATCGGCGAAAGCGCCGGCGGCCTGGTCGTGTTTGCCCTGATTCTGATATGCGAGACCGAGATAGTAATGGCTGCGGGGCTGATGACTCTGCACTTGCTCCAGCCTATCCGCGGCTCGATCCGACCGTCCCAGAATCAGCAGCGTTTGGCCGTGGTCCATCAGCGCACGGTTGCCGAACTCGCCCTGATCCCAACTCGCGAAGACTTCATCGGCCTTGGCGGCTAACGTGCGGGCGGTGGAGGTGTCGAAGCGCTGAAAGGCCGCGAACGCCCTCTCGGCCAGTATCCGCGCCCAGGTCACATCCTGTACGAGGCGACGATATCGCTCGGTATTGGCCAAATCAGCCTCGGGCGAAACGCGAATGCGCTGTTTCTGGCCGGGCACGTCGGTACTATCCATCTTCAGCGCCAGAGAGTCTACTGCCTGCCTAACCAGGTCGATCCGCTCGGGATACCTGGCGACCACTTGCAGGTTGCGCTCGCGTGGGCGCAAGGCCGGGAGGTTCTCGTCGCTGAAGTACCTTGAATCGCGTTCGCTGCCGAACCTTACGCTGAGAGAAAACCGCTGATCATCGGCAAGCTCCTCGTGGAAGCCGTGAGCAAAATCGACCTGGAAGTCAAAGTCCGAGACCTCGAACGCCAGGCCGAAACCAGCCGAGAACTTCGTGTCGTCATAGACATGGCTCAGGCCGAATCGCGAGAACAACTGCACCTTCTCCGTACGGTAGCGACACTCGGTACCGAAATACTGCCCGGACCCTGGGGGCACCTTGTGAATCTCGATTGCACGCTCGAAACGGATGAGTCTGTCTATGTCATCGTAGAGCCATTCGAAATCGCTGACGAGGGTGAGCCTCAGGTTATGCAGCGGCCAGTCATTCGGCAGGTGATAGCCGGCCCCGATTCTCAGGGCGGCCGGGTACCTGTCGCGCTCGCCGCCATAGCCGAGATTCGGCGCGATTACGTTGCGAATACTGACCCCAAGGCGAAGAGGCATTAGGTATCTCAAATGAAAGAACGTGCCGATGAGCGGAACCCGGGTCAATTCCTTCAACACCGGGGGGTTCAGCATCTGCAATTGAGCCCCGACATCAAGGCCGAAGCTGCTCTCGGAGCCCCCAAGTCCAACCGTGGCGTCCGTCACCCCCTGACGCACCACCTTGATAGTTGCGCCGTAACCGAGAATCCCGGCTGTACCGGCGGTCTCACGAGCGAAGCCTATCATCAGGGCCCACTGATAGAGGCCGAAATTATCATCAAGGAGATTGTCGCTTTCATCCCGCAGCTCATAGCCCTCCGAAGCCAAGCTAATGACAGAAAAGCCCAGGGCCGACTTGGGGCCGAAGAAGAAACCCCTCAAACCGGTAGCGTCTCTGTTTGCACGGTTTATGGCGAAGGAGACAGAATTGAAGCGACTCTCGTAGAACGGCTCGAAGTGCGAGCCATAGAACGAGTATTTCCGATCAAGTCGCATGAGGCCGGCCGGGTTATAATAGAGGGCCGAAGCGTCATCAGCCAGCGCCACGTAGGCGCGTCCCATCCCCAGCGAGCGCACGTTCACGCCATAGCGCAGGAACTCGCTGGACTGACCGGCCTCGCCGTCCGCCGCGGCCACCCTGAAGCCAGGTGTCAGCAGCAGTATCAACCCTAGAATCACTGACCACCCGATACTCAATTGAGCCTTCCTCGGCCAGTTCATCGATCTCACTTAATCACCGCAATCTTGTGTTTGGAGACTGTCCGGCCTTCCATCTTCAGGATGCAGATATAGCCTCCGCTGGCGACCAGTTCGCTTCTGCCATTGCGGCCGCTCCAGCTCAACTCAGCGGCGTCGGCAAAACCCTGTTCATAGACTAGGTGCCCGAACAGGTCATATATCGCCATGGTAACCTGCCCCTCGCGCTCCGGCTCGAAGACGATCTTCGTGTTCTGTTCTCTGGGGTTGAACGGATTAGGATAGTTGTGAGCGCAGCCCGTCCTGCTCGAATCAGGATGATCGTCGCCCATACGTCCGCCCGGAGAGCCGATCCTGAAAAACACCTCGGATTGAAAAACGGCCCGTGTACCGAACACTGTGTCACTATGGATTATTCCGCTGCCATCGACACAGTGTGCCCGGACGAAACAACCATAGTTGCGCCCATCCGCCAGCCGCAAAGAATCTACCGTCCTTACCTGCGATTCGCCGGGCTCTAAGGCGATACAACCCTTGATGTCACCATGAATTGAGTCGAAGAAGCAGAGGTCGGCTCCGCTCACTAATACATCTATGTCAATGATCACTTGCCTTTCGGCGTCGGCGGAACCTGTCCGCTCGCGCTCGACGGTGAAGATATGGATACTCCCCAGGGCATCGAGGCTCGTCATCACCAGGAGAATGGTTAGAAAGCAGCATCGCAGGAACGACCTGCCGCTACCGCTCTCAACTGAATCTCGGCACATTATTGCTCTTCCACCTGAATGTCTCTACGACCATATGCCAGCATGCTATTGGGGATGCGATGACCTATCCACATCCGTTGGAATGCAACTTGAATCCAATTTCGCCGACCGTATGTTGTTTCCGCGCAACGTCAGCCCTGTCCTCTCAGCAAGCCAGGACGCTCGGTGTATGGGTAAACACACGAAGAGACGCGATTCAGATCAACTAAAATCCCCCTAGTTTTCCCACCATGATCTGCGATTCACTGTTTACCGGTGAATCCCCTTTCACAGAAAAGCGGATCTTGACCCCTACCCAACGAGTTATGTAGACTGACGATAGCTGGCCATCGGATCTGAGCTTAAGTAGAGACCAACATGCCGCCATACGAATTCATAGAACACACCGCCGACATCGCCGTCCGCGCCTGGGGTAATGACACTCCAGCCGCCTTTGCCGCCACGGCCCAGGCCCTGACTCACCTGCTCACCGACGGCGCAGATGTCCGGGGTCGAGAACGTGTCGAGTTCAGAACCAAATCGGTGGATCGTGAGGGCCTGCTGGTCGGGATGCTCTCCGAGCTGATCCTGCGCTTCGATGCCGACGGGCAGGTTTGCGGCGACTATCAGGTGCACTTCGTCAGCGACACTGAGCTGCGCGTTGAAGCCATATGCGAGCCCTTCAATTCCGAGCGACACGGAAACGGAATCGACGTCAAAGGTGTTTCATACCATATGCTTGAGATTAACGAAGAAGACAGCCGTACTTCAATTCAGGTGCTTTTCGATGTTTGAACTGCTTGCACGCCAACTCAATGGGCCTGCTAAAAGACCTCGAATGGTCCATTGACGCCGCTTAGACAGGCCCCCGCGGCTACGCGAGAAAGGCCATTTTACCGCGAACAGGGCGGCCCTGCGCCGCCCGACCATAAACAGGGAACCTGGTCAATCATTGGCTCAGGACTTTCTCAACAAACCCCAACCAAGGGGGTTGACAGATGTATGGATGGAAGGGCCCGATCGAGAAGATAGACGACTACCGCTACCGCATTCCACCCGACTATCAGTCGGAGGCTATGAAGCGGGCCGGAATGTCGATGCACTCCGAGGGTATCATATACGCCGACGAGAGTACTATCACCCACATCACCAGTGACAACTCGCCCGAACAGGTAGCCAACGTGGCGACATTGCCCGGTTTGGTCGGCCCTTCAATGGCCATGCCAGACATCCATCATGGTTACGGATTCCCCATCGGAGGTGTGGCCGCTTTTGATCTTGATGAGGGAATCATATCACCCGGAGGGGTGGGGTACGATATCAACTGCGGCGTACGTCTCCTGCGATCCGATCTGGTTGTTGATGAAGTCACGCCGAAGATACATGATCTTGTCGATGCTATGTTCAATGCTGTGCCTTCGGGCGTCGGCGCCAAGGGTCGCATTCATCTCTCCGATGACGACATCGACTATGTCCTGGCCAATGGCGCCAGGTGGGCGATTGAAGAGGGTTACGGATTCGATGACGATCTGATTTTCACCGAAGAGGGTGGAGCGTTCGAAAGGGCCGATCCTGATCTGGTCAGCAAGAACGCCAGACGCCGCGGCGGCTCGCAGCTGGGAACGCTCGGGGCCGGAAATCACTTCCTGGAGGTGCAGAGAGTCGATGAGATCTTCGACCGGGAGGCGGCGACAGCCTTTGGAATCTCTGAGGTGGGGCAGATCACGGTGATGATTCACACCGGTTCACGTGGCTGCGGCCATCAGATTTGCACCGACCATCTCGAGACTATGCGACGCGCCGCCAAGAAGTACAGAATACCCCTGATTGATCGCGAACTCTCCTGTGCTCCGGCCAAATCCCCGGAGGGTCAGCAGTATTTCGGCGCGATGAAATGCGGAGCCAATTTTGCCTGGGCCAATCGCCAGATGATTGCCCATTGGGTGCGGCAGTCATTCGAAGCCGTACTCAAGCGACCGGCGGAGCAACTGGGACTGCGCCAAATCTACGATATTGCCCACAATATCGCCAAACTCGAAGAACACGATTTCAAAGGACAGACTCGGCATCTGATGGTTCATCGCAAGGGAGCCACTCGCGCCTTCGGGCCGGGCCACCCGGACATTCCCGAGCGCTACCGCGGCATCGGTCAACCGGTGCTGATACCCGGCGACATGGGTACCAGCAGCTATCTACTGGCTGGGACCGAGCAGGCGATGGGTGAGACCTTCGGCTCCTCCTGTCATGGCGCCGGACGCATGCTCTCGCGCAAAGCGGCCACGAGGCAGTACAAGGCGAACGACGTGATCAGCGACCTGACCAGCCGGGGAATATACCTGCGAGCGCAAAATCGCCGCGTCGTTTCCGAAGAGGCATCGGGAGCCTATAAGAACATCGATGATGTCGTTCGTATCTCCTCTGCTGCCGGCATAGCCAGAAAAGTCGCCCGTATGCGGCCCTTAGGCGTAGTCAAAGGCTGATCCCCAGGGACCTGCCGCCCCAGCCATTAGCCGAAGGTTGACCAGGTTCTCTGCCTCTGGTCGGGCGGGCAAGGCCAGTCTCCAAACGGTAAACCGGCCATTCTCGCATAGCCGCAGGCTTTTCTCCGCGGCCTTCACGAGTCAACCGGACTTCAGCAATACGCCCCCAAGACGAGCCTTTTCACCCTATAAACTGGCGGCGTGCTTCTCCGAGCTTCCTTTCGGCCTCGTACCAATCGTTGTGGTCGTCGCCGTGCGAAGCGCCGCGTCGCTCGTAAAGACTGTAAGCCACCTTCTCGAGCAGCTCTTGGTACAGGTCCTCGGCCTGCCGTATTTCCACGGTTGCTTCGAGTCCATCTTTGGATTTGATCTTCAGGAGACTGTCGTGTCCCGATGCGCCCTGCTCCAGAATCACCTCGGCCGGGTCCTTGATCGTGAGCACCGGCTCGGCCGGTGAGTCGACATCGGCCCGCCCGGCGTAAAGCTGGATTCCATCGATCAGGCGACCCTTCTTGGCCAGGGTCATCCCCAGCAGGGGAAAGCACTCGGTGGCATCTATGATCTTGCGGCCCTTGGTCTTTTTGACCTTGACCTGAGCGGGACGGAACTGATTACTGGCCGAAAACTGCTTGCAGAACCGCGACCAGCTACTGCGTTTAATCTGTTTGGTCATGATGACCTCCGTTTGATTCCAACGATATCACCCTGCGACAGCGACAGCAAAGCGGGCTTCTCTATTAACTTGCATCGGCAACCAGGCTGTCGAGGATGAGCCTTTCCGGGTCCTGATACGACCCATATGTTGGCGCGCAATCAGGGCTCCAACAAAACTTGATTAAATGTGTCTTTTTGTCCCACCAAAATCAACAACAACTTTGCGAATCACAAACCTTCTGCCGACAGCCATCGGTTTTGACTGCCGACCTGCCCAAGGCGTCAAACATCCGGCAGAAACTTGCGTAATGGTAGCTATGAAAGAGGGAAAGTGCGATGGCAAGGAAGCTCGAATTGAGGCAATATACGACACCCATCCTGGATCCATGGGATGTCGACTAGTGCGTCAGTAACTGACATCACCTGCAGTCTTTCGGGGACCGAATGGAATCGCTCCGAAAGGCCGGCCCGGCCATGCCGAGTCGGCCTGAGTGCGAGTATAGTCACCGTCTTGCTGTTCACACCTGGGGCGGTTCCATCCCGTAGTTGGCCCAGTCCTCCTTGGCCGGGCCGTAGAGCGACGGTACCTTAAGGCCGGCTTGGCGCATGAGCACCGTCATCTGGCCGCGGTGGTGAATCTGGTGATCGACCATGGCCTTGAGGCCGAAATTGCGAGCCCAGACTTCGCCGTACATATCGATCTTCTCAGTCAGCTTCTCATCGTTCCAGTGTGTCTTGATCTGGTCGATAAGGGTTTTGGATAGCTCGAGATATGTATCCTTGATCTTCGCTGCCGAATTCGGCGTCGGCTGCTCAAAGTCAAAATCACCGAAATCAATATCCATCTTAGAGGCCATTTCAGGGATTGTCATAGCCAGATGCCAAGCTATACGGCCCAGTGTGCGATGCCCTTCGGCGACCGTCTGGTTGAGCGAGTCGTCGGTCAGCACATGGAGCATTTTGAGGGTCCAGGTGGCCTCATGGCCCCAGGACTCGTCGAATTCTTTGATGGTGGTGTACATTGTGTCTCCTGCTGAGCTATCTGCCCAGTATCTCTTCTATCTTCTCTACGGTTTCATTCGCCAGCACGACATCCGTGGCCTTCACATTTTCCCTGACCTGCTCCGGATCTGTCGCACCGGTGATGGCGCAACTGATCTCCGGGCGACGCAACACCCAGGCCAGTGCCATCTGAGAGAGCGTGATACCGACCTCCTCGGCCAGATCTTCCAACTTGTTCGCCCTGGCGATGTTATCGTCGGTCAGTATCTCGCGCATCCAGCGGGTCTCAGCGCCACGGCTGCCTGACGGGGCTCCCTTTCGATATTTCCCAGTCAGGAGCCCTTGTGAGAGCGGCGACCATACCACCAGGCCCATCCCCAGCCGAGCGCAGGTGGGCATAATCTCCGGCTCGATGTGTCGGTCAAACATATTATACTTAGGCTGCTCCACAACCGGAGCGAAAGCCCGCCAATGTCGGGCCTCACCGTGAACCCGTTCGATCTGGGCCGCCTCCCATACTGAAGTGCCCCAATAGAGCACCTTACCCTGATGTACGAGATCATCCATCGCCCGCAGCGTTTCCTCAGTTGGGGTTTCGGGATCAAAGCGGTGGCAGAAGTATAGGTCGAGGTAGTCGGTGCCGATACGCTGGAGCGAGCGGTCGATCGATTCGATTATGTGCTTGCGTGACAACCCCTTATCGTTAACATCCGGCGACATCGGCCAGAACACTTTCGAGGAAATCACCAGCCGATGACGGTCGAATGGCCTCAGGGACCGGCCAACCATCTCCTCGGCCTTGCCGTGGGCATAGATATCGGCCAGATCAATGAAATTGATACCGGCCTCGACGGCGGCTTGCATTATCGAATCGGTGCGTTCCTGCTCGACCGGACCACCATAGGTCAACCAGCCGCCAATGGCGATCTCGCTGACCCGCAGACCAGTGGTTCCTACTTGACGATACTTCATGATCTTACCTGTCCTTTCGCGGGCTTCAACCGTATGTTACGCAAAATGAATGTTTCCGGCAATCACCTTTGAGCTCGCGCGGCTCTTGCCGCCGCCGGTGCAGACATTATATTGCTGATGCCGGAGACGTACGGCCCGGCAGAGATGATAAGCATGGCGACCAAGCAAAATCGACGTACCCATACGAAGCCCCCATCGCGCGACGGGGTAGCTCAGATGTTTGACCGGATCGCCCCCCGCTACGATCTGCTCAATCGTCTCCTGTCATTGCGTCGCGATGTCGCCTGGCGCAAACGGCTCAGCCGTCACCTGCCCAATCGCGATAACCTTCATGTGCTGGATCTGGCCAGCGGGACTGCCGATGTTCTTCTCTCGCTATTGCGGCACAGTAGACGGCCCTCCCGGGGAACAGGCGTCGATCTGGCCATCGAAATGCTGCGCCTGGGACAGTACAAGATACAGCGCGCCGGGGCGGCAGGTGTCCTGAATCTGGCCGCCGCCGATGCCGCTGATCTGCCCTTTGCGGATGAGTCGTTCGATATTGCCACGATTGCCTTCGGCATCCGCAACTTAGCCCGGCTTGATGACTCGCTGGCGGAGATACTCCGTGTCCTGCGCCCCGATGGGCGGCTGCTGATACTCGAGTTCTCACTACCGCGTAATCGACTCATTAGGTGGGGCTACCTGATCTACTTTCGCAACTTCCTGCCGCGCCTGGGAGCGATTATCTCCGGCGACTCATCTGCCTATACCTATCTGAACCGGACTGTCGAGACATTTCCGTATGGCGAGGAGTTATGTAAGCTCCTGCGGCGGGCAGAATTCGGAAATGTAACACACCATCCACTCACCCTTGGCATCGCTACCATCTACTCCGCTGATAAGCCCACCAAGGAGGCCCGGCCATGAAGACAGTGGACAGTTGGAACCGCGTCTCGAGTCTGTCCGACGTTCCCGAGGCCGCTCTGGAGTCTTGCCGAGATGGGGCAGCTGCGGGCAGAGACGGCGTGATTGAGGTGCGTGTCGGGGTGCCGGCTCTTGATCCCCTCGCCTGGCTGGCGAATCAGCCGAGAGGGGAGAGACTTTACTGGTCCAGTCGAGATGAGTTGTCTGCAGCGGCAGCGGTCGGGGTGTGCCATCAGGTGCGCATCGACCGACCATTCGATTACTCGACTCTGACAGGTCTCCTCGGGCCGGATCACTGCTATTATGGTGGTCTGCGATTCGATCCATCGATACCGGACACCGATGCATCCTGGCGCAGGTTCGGCCATGCCTGCTTCACCATGCCTCGATTGGAAGTGAATAACCGGGCCGGCAAGTGTTCCGTTGCCCTGCGCTTTCATTCCGATGAGGATACTACTGAGGCGGCTATTGGCCGCGTCCTCGAGAGGTTCTCCTGGACCGCAGCCGGCTCGTTCGCAACGCCCCCGTCCATTGACTCGATCTCAGAGAGCCCCGACCAATCGGGTTGGAGTCGAAGTGTCGACAGCGCCCTGAGGCGGATCGGAGGCGGCGAGATTCAGAAAGTCGTGCTGTCTCGTCGGCAGAGCCTCTCTCTCGTCGAGCTGGCTGATCCGGTCGATGTGCTGTCCTCTCTGCGATCGCACGCGCCCGACTGTTTCCACTTTCTGTTTGAGTCCGGTCCGTACGCCTTCCTCGGGGCCTCCCCGGAGCTACTGTACCGCCGTGACGGCTGTAGCATCACTTCGGAGGCGATGGCCGGTACCCGTCTCCGTGGCAAGGACGCCGGCGAAGACCGCATCCTGGGCGAACAACTGCTAGGCAGTGATAAAGACCGTCGCGAGCATCACTATGTAGCCGAATTCATTACCCGCGCCCTGCGGAGGCTGTGTCGACAACTGGGCGCCAATGGCTGTGCCCGCACCGAGTTACGCCGCCTGCAATTGGTCCAGCACCTGGTTGCCCGCTTCGAAGGGGAACTCGACGCCGGGGTAACAGATGCCCACATCCTCGAGGCCTTGCATCCAACTCCGGCTGTAGGGGGCCTGCCGCGATCCGAAGCGCTGTCATTCATTGCAGCAACCGAAGAATTCGATCGTGGCTGGTATGGCGGGCCGGTTGGCCGAATTCGAAGCGACGGAGCCGAAATGGCCGTCGGGATCAGGTCGATGCTACTCAAACCGGAGCGAACGGCTGTCCTCTTTGGTGGCTGCGGGCTGGTCGAGGGTTCAACCGCGTCAGGGGAATGGGAGGAAACCGCCGCCAAGTTAGCCGGTCTGCGGTCGGTATTCGAAGATCATGAGTGAGGAAATAGCCCACGGAAATCTGCGTCGCTCGCGCTATCTGGTCGACCGACTGGTACAGTCAGGGGTAGCCCACTTCATTATCTGTCCCGGATCACGGTCGACCCCGCTGGTGTATGCCGCCGCCGAGCGTGACGATGCCACTACCTTCGTCCACTTCGATGAGCGTGGCGCCGCCTACTATGCGCTCGGCTATGCCAGGGCCGCCAACCGGACGGCCGCTGTGATAGCGACCTCCGGCACCGCAGTACCCAACCTCATGCCGGCCGTTGTCGAGGCCGCCAATGATCGGCTGCCGCTTATCCTGCTGACCGGCGACCGTCCCGCCAGGCTTCGCGGCAGTGGCTCGAACCAGACGATCGACCAACGACGTATATTCGGGTCCTTCGCCGATTACCGCGAACTCGACGACACGGACACCCTCGATGGGCTGTCCGACTCTGGTGGCTTGTCTTATCCCCTCCAGATCAATTGCTCGTTCGATGAACCGCTGCTGCCCTCGCCGGTTGAGATTACCCCCCTAACTGTCGGAGCGTCAGGTCCTAACGTCCGTGAAGACTCAGAACCGGGGCCGCCGGATTGCGAGATCAGCCGATTCCGCGATTTCCTCCACTCCGCCGCTTCCGGTATCATCGTGGTCGGGATGTTACGTGGACCGAAGGAAGCCAGAGCGGTCGCCGAACTGGCCGCAAAGCTGAACTGGCCACTCCTGCCGGATATCACGTCGGGGCTGCGACTGGGAGTCCGTGGATCGAATGTCTTTGCCCACTACGACTTAGTTCTATCGGCCGGAGTTGGGCCGGTGATGCAGCCTCTAAGTGTGCTTCATGTTGGTGGACGTTTTGTATCGAAGGCGCTCCTGCAATGGTTGCAGAAGACCGAAATCAGTCGGTATTGGCTCCTGGGGCCGTTCTCTGAGCCGTTCGATCCGGCAGGTCGGGGCACCGATCGGATTGTTGGTCCCGTAGCGCCGATCTGTCAGGCACTCACAGCCGAGATCAACCCGGAAGGCGCTGGCTCCGCGCCAGGCTCGTGGCAAGACTACAACAAGAAGGCGGGCCAACTCCTCTCCGACAATCTGTCTGCGGTCGGTGAGCTTTCAGGCGCCTCAGTGGCGTCGCGGATTGTCAAGCTGACTCCGGAAGATCACGGCCTCTTTTTCGCCTCGTCGCTTCCCATCAGGTGGGCCGACTGGTTTGCACCCGCCAATGGCCCGAGGCTGCGAGTTGGGGCCAATCGCGGCGCTTCGGGCATAGATGGCGCCATCGCCTCCGCGGCCGGCTTCGCCGTGGGGTTACGGGCTCCGGTTACGCTGCTGGTTGGTGACCAGGCCCTGTTGCACGATCTCAACTCGCTGGCCATCCTGAGTCAAATTGACTTCCCGGTCACCGTCGTGATACTTAACAACGGGGGTGGTGGGATATTCGATCATTTGCCCATCAGGGAGCATAGAGGCATCTTCGAGAAGTACTTCGTGGCGGCGCATGACGTTCGGTTCGATAGTGCGGCCCGTCAGTTCGACCTGCCCTATCTCCGCCCCGACTCGATAGCTGGATTCGAGGAGATGTTTGCCGCGGCGGCTCGGAGCGGCTCGCCCTCCGTCATCGAAGTAGTGACCGATCGCCGCAGCGACCTTCGCCAACATCGACAGATTATTGTTGCTGTCAAGACGGGCCTGGAACGTGACTGAAGACCAGAAGACTCCGACGCCCTGGCACTACTATACCTTCGGCGAACCAGGCGCCCGGACGCTGCTCTGCCTGCACGGTTTCATGGGTGAGGGAGAGGACTTTGCGGAAATGGGGAGACTGCTCGGCGACCACCTCCGGCTGCTGGCCCCCGATCTCCCGGGACACGGCAGGGCCAGGGGAGTGAACCAACCTCTAACCACAATGGGACTGTGTGCAGCGATGCTGGTCCAGTGGCTTGATGACATGGGGCTTCACCGGCCGCATCTGTGGGGCTACTCGATGGGTGGCCGCCTTGGCCTGTACCTGGCGCTTCACTATCCGGAGCGATTTGACAGGGTAATTCTGGAATCGACTTCACCCGGCCTGTCCAGCGAAGCTGAGCGGAAGGCCAGGTGCGAACATGATGAAGCGCTCGCCCGGAGACTGGAGACAGGGCCGCTTACTGACTTCGTTGATTTCTGGTTTGCTCAGCCGTTGTTTGCGAGCCTGTATCGGTACCCCGAGAAGTTGCAGGCGTTGAAAAGTCGGAGACTCCAGAGTAATCCGCATGGGCTGGCCGCTTCCCTCCGCGGAATGGGCGCCGGTGTCATGCGCCCGCTGTGGAGTAAACTGCCCTCGCTGTCTCGACCAACCCTCTTGATCGCGGGCGGCCGCGACAGTAAATTCGTCGGTATCGGTCGGCGCATGCGGCAACTCTCCGATTGGCTCGACTTTCGACCGATTGACGACGCCGGTCACAATGTTCACTTTGAGAAACCGCAGGCGGTAGCCGATGTGATCGCAAATTTCGTCAGCCGATAGCAAAAGGAGTCCCGCATGGCAGCCATACAGTGGACCGAAGCCCACCAGTACAGCGATGTCAAGTATCATAAGGCCGAGGGTATCGCCAAGATAACCATCAATCGCCCGGAAGTGCGCAATGCCTTCCGGCCGCAGACGGTCCACCAGATGATCCATGCGCTGGCCGACGCTCGCGAGGACCCGGACATCGGCGTCGTGATTCTTACCGGCGAGGGCGAGAAGGCCTTCTGCTCCGGCGGCGATCAGAAAATCCGCGGCGAGGCCGGCTACAAAGACGACGATGGCACTAACCGCCTCAATGTCCTGGATTTCCAACGCCAGATTCGCACCTGCCCAAAGCCGATTATCGCCATGGTGGCCGGATATGCTATCGGTGGCGGCCATGTGCTGCACCTGATGTGTGATCTGACCATTGCCGCCGACAATGCCCGTTTCGGGCAAACCGGCCCGAAAGTGGGTTCCTTCGACGGCGGCTACGGCGCCAGCTATATGGCACGTATTGTCGGCCAGAAGAAGGCGCGCGAAATCTGGTTTCTCTGTCGCCAGTACGATGCCCGACAGGCGCTCGACATGGGCCTGATCAACACCGTGGTTCCGCTGGAGAAACTCGAGGAAGAGACCGTCCGGTGGTGTCGCGAAATCCTGGCCAATTCCCCGATAGCGATCCGTTGTCTGAAAGCCGCGCTCAATGCCGACTGCGACGGTCAGGCCGGCCTGCAGGAACTCGCGGGCAACGCCACCATGCTCTTCTACATGACTCCGGAAGGTCAGGAGGGGCGCAATGCCTTTGTCGAAAAGCGCCAGCCGGATTTCTCGAAATTCCGTCGCCAGCCGTGATATCGAGTCATGACCGACGTTGCCAGAATAGGCCCATCATCGCAGTTGCATACCTGGTTGCTCGCCTCGCGGCCCAAGACTCTCGCGGCAGCCATCGCGCCGGTTATAATCGGGACAGCGATGGCCCATGGCGACGGGGGCTTCGCGGTCCTGCCGGCCCTGGCGGCGCTCTGGGGGGCGATATGGATTCAGATCGGGACCAATTTCTCTAACGATTACTTCGACTACTCCTCCGGGGCCGACAAAGGGGAGAGGCTCGGGCCGCTCAGGGTCACTCAGGCCGGACTCGTTTCGCCTTCAACAATGAAGCGAGCTACCGCCCTGGCCTTTGGGCTGGCCTTCGCCGCCGGCATCTATCTCGTATGGCGAGGTGGCTGGCCCGTGGTGGCGGTCGGGCTTTGCTCAATTCTCTTCGGCCTGATGTACACCGGCGGACCCTATCCCCTGGGCTACCACGGCTGGGGAGATATATTCGTCCTGATTTTCTTTGGGCCGGTAGCGGTGGCCGGTACCTACTATGTCCAGACGCTCCAGGTCGATTGGCGACCCGTAATCGCCGGCCTGGCCCCTGGCCTGCTCTCGGTGGCCATCCTAACGGTCAACAACCTGCGCGACATCGAGACCGACCGCGCCGCCGGCAAGAAGACTCTCCCGGCGCGATTCGGTCGCGCTTTCGCCCGCCTCGAGTTTCTCCTCTGCGTGATTGCCGGTTCGGGTATCCCTGTGGTGATGTGGGCGACAGGCCAGGCCCCTGCGTGGTCCATGCTCACCCTCGCTGTCCCGATTCTGGCCGCGCCCGCGATGCACGATGTTTTCACCAAATCCGGCCGGGTCCTGAACTCAACGCTGGCAACAACGGGGCAATTGCTGCTGGTCTACTCTATCCTCTTCTCGGTTGGTTGGCTGCTGTGATTGTCTCGGACATCAAGCTATATCACTATCGCCTGCCGTTGAAGCGGCCTCTGCACGTCGGAGATGTGGCGCTTAACGATCGGCAGGGCCTGATCCTGATAGTAGAGACCGAAGGCGGCTACTTTGGAATCGGCGAAGTCGCGCCGCTGCCGGGTTACAGTCAGGAGTCGATTGAAGAGGCTCTTGACCAGCTGCGAACTCTGCGGCTGCGCCTGCAAGGGGCGGATATCGCCGAGCACCTGAACGAGCTCTCCGGAGGCTTCGAGCAATGGCTCGGTGCTGTTTGCGGGTCAGTGCGCTTTGGCCTGGAGAGCGCGGTCCTGTCGCTGGCGGCAGAGGTCGGAGGCTCGACCCTCGATGAGCTCCTGAGTGACAGCCCCCTGAATTCAGTCTCCGTGAACGCCCTCTTAGGTGGCTCAGGACGAGACACCGCCACAGAAGTTCGTGAAATGGTCGATGCCGGGTACCGAACGCTCAAACTTAAGGTTGGATGGCGCGATCTCGATGAAGATATCGCAGCCGTGAAGCTTCTGCGCAAGATCGCAGGACCGGACACAAAGATCCGCGTGGATGCCAATCAACGCTTCACTGTCGAGCAGGTGTCGAGGTTCGTCGAGGCAGTGGCCGATCGCGGCATCGAGTACCTTGAAGAACCGACTCCGCCCAATCAGTTGAGGGAGATTTGCGACGTACTCCGAAATCAGCGTCTCGCGGTCCCGTTGGCCCTCGATGAGTCGCTCACGGCCTTGACACCCGAGCAGCTGACCGATTATCCCGGCCTGGGCGCCGTCGTCCTCAAACCTTCGCTGCTCGGGCTCGAACGTTCGATACAGTTTGCCCGAACCGCACGCGCCCGCGGTGTCAAGGTAGTGATAAGCGCAATGTTCGAGTCGTCGGTTGGAATCAGCCATCTGGTTCGCTTTGCAGCCGCCGTGATGGGCCCCGATACAGCAGCCGGCCTCGACACCGTCTCGTGGCTGGCCGATGACATCGTCAAGCCCGGCGTCGCCATCGCGCAGGCCTCTGTCCACCTGGATTCGCTGCCGTCCCTTCAGCGCGATCTGCAATGGGACAAGCTTGAGGAGGTCGATCCTGGCTGATATAACCAATCCTCTCCGATCGAGCGCGGAGCGGTTCGGCGACCAAGCCGCCCTCATCGATAAGCGACACCAGCTTACTTATCACGAGCACTGGGTCGCAGTATGCTCCACCGTCGAGCGGCTGCAAGAAGCCGGCGTTTCCTCGGGGGACATCGTCGTCATCAGGGCTGAGACAGGGATCGAATACATCGTCCTGCTGCATGCCGTCTGGTCCCTTGGAGCCATTGCCGCCCCGTTCAACCTGCGCGCGCCGGTTCCCGCCGAAAGCAGCCTTCAGGTGACGGATGACGCCTCCCTTGGGCGATGGAGCAGCGCCGTGCCCCTGGCTGAGATGGTCTCGCGGAACGACGATCGCGCCCAATCTGACCTTGCCGAAAGTGCAATCGATCTCGACCAAACGGCTACTCTGCTGTCTACTTCGGGCTCCTCCGGTGAGCCCAAGTGGGTACAGCACCGTTACGCCAATCATTACTTCAGCGCCCTTGGCTCCAATGAGAATATCAGGCTGCAACCCGGCGATCGGTGGTTGCTGAATCTTCCCCTGTACCATGTCAGCGGTCTATCCATTATCTTTCGCGCCATGCTGGCAGGGGCTGCCGTAGCGATCGCGCCGAGAGAGCAGACTCTGAGCCACACGATCCGACAGTTTGGAATCACTCATTTGTCACTGGTACACACGCAATTGAAGCGACTGCTCGAAGAGGACCCGGAGGAAGTGGTCATCAGGAACCTGAGAGCTGTTCTGGTCGGTGGAAGCGCCATCCCCGCCGGCATGATTAAACGCGCCCACGCGGCGGGATTACCCTTGTTCACGACCTATGGCTCCACCGAGATGGCCTCTCAGGTCACTACTACCCGGCCTGGCGACTCGCTCGACCGCCTCCTCACCTCCGGCTGCCCGCTGCCGCATCGCGAGGTGCGCGTTGCCGACGATGGCGAAATACTGGTCCGTGGCCGCATCAGGTTCGACGGCTACAGGCGCAGGGGAGCTTTGCTGAAACCCTTCGATTCCGGCGGCTGGTTTCACACCGGCGATATCGGTGAGATTGACAGCCTGGGTTACCTCTCTGTCCACGGGCGCAAGGATCGGATGTTCATCTCCGGCGGGGAGAACGTCTATCCCGAAGACATCGAGAGGGCGCTTCTGGAGCTGGACGAGATAGTCCTGGCGGTTGTTGTCCCGATCAATGACGAAGAATGGGGCCGGCGTCCGGCGGCGGCGATTGGCTTTACCGACAGCCCCCTGAATGAGAATGAGTTACGCGCAACCCTGGCCGGCAAGCTTCCTGGCTACCTGATCCCCGACGAGTTCTACTTGTGGGACGGTCGGGTTGCCGACGCCAAGCCGAGTCCGGTGGAAGTGTCGCGCCTGTTGTCTCAGAATCGGCTCGCCCGCGTCAGCCCAGGCTCTTGAGGCCGTCAAGAATCGTCTTGGGCAAGCGAACTTTCTTGCCGCTCTTCTTGTCGATTGTCACATGAACGGTTTTGACCTTGGCCGCAACTTCGCCCTCGTCGGTTCTGAACTCGTAAGCCAGGACAAAGGAACTGTTGCCAATAGACTCGGCCTTCAGGGCAAGAGATACGGTCTGGCCGTGAAACAACGGCCGCTCGTAGTCGGCTTCGGCATGGGCGATCAGGATAAAGTGCCCGGCATCGCGTATCATCTCATCCAGCCCCGCACCGATCGACTTCATGAAGGCCTCATACGCCGTGTGAGCTATCCGGAAGTGGTTGACGAAGAAGGTGATCCCGGCGGCGTCAGTGTCGTGCAGCTTGATGACGGTCTTGGTTTCAAACATGGTGCCTGGCCTCAATTTTGTTTTCAAGAGACGATATTTGCCCTATATTCCGCGTCTGTTACGTGTAATAGAAGTAAAACGTCATCGAGAAGCAATGGTTCGCACAAGATAGATACAAGATAGATAGGAGAATCTATGAGAAGCCTTCTGACCAGCCTCGCGGCGGCCCTCTTGATATCGGGCCTGACCCTGCCGATTGTGGCCGCCGACACCGGCGCTATCCCGCAGCGCGAAGAGATCGACGAGCAGTACAAGTGGCGGGTAGAGGACATCTATGAAACCATCGAAGACTGGGAAGCCGATTACCGGCGCCTCGATACGACCATTGATGATCTGCGACGCTACCAGGGGAAACTCGCCGAATCGCCGCAGATGCTTCTGGAGTGTCTGGAACTCTCCGACAGTCTCGATATAATCATCGGCAACCTGTATGTCTACGCCTTCCTCAAGCTCGACGAGGACAGTCGCCTGAGTCAGTATCAGGAGCTCGGCGGACGAGTCTCGGGACTGAACTCGCGTCTCGGGGCGGCCCAGTCGTTCATTCGCCCGGAGATCCTCGCGATGGACCCGGCCAGCCTGCTGGGTTTTCTTCAGCAGGAGCCGGGATTGGTCACATATCGTTTCTACCTTGAGGACCTGGTTCGACAGAAGGAGCACATACTGAGCGAAGAAGAAGAGAACCTCCTCGCGATGGGTTGGGGTGTATTCCGGGCGCCCCGGAACATATTCAACATGATCGAGAGCGCCGACCTCAAGTTGGGCACGATTGTAGGCGCTGAAGGCGATACCACTGATCTCACCTGGGGCCGGTATCGCAAGATCATGCGCCAGGATGACCGGGAACTACGGCGAATCGCCAACGACACGGTGCAGAGTCAGTATAAGAAGTACATCAACGCGCTGGCCGCCACACTGGGCGCATCCGTCGAGAAGGACTGGTTCCTGACCCAGGCCCGTGGCTACAGCAGCAGCCTTGAATACGCCCTGGATGGCGACAATATACCAGCCGAAGTCTTCCACAATCTCATCCAGACAGTCAATGACAGCATTCACGTGCTGCACAAGTGGACAGCCTTGAAGAAAAAGGTGCTGGGAGTGGATACTCTCTACACTTACGATACCGGGGTTCCCCTGGTAGCCGAGTTCAACAAGGAGTATACTTACGAGGATGCGAAAGAGCTCCTGTTGAAGGGCCTGAAACCAATGGGTGAACAGTACCGGGAGCGTGTCGAAGAGGGGCTCGCCGGCGGCTGGGTTGACGTTTACGAGACTGAGGGCAAGGCTACCGGCGCCTACAGCTGGGGTACCTACACTTCGCACCCCTATATCATGTTGAATTATGCCGAGCGGCTCGAAGACGTCTTCACCCTGGCCCACGAGATGGGCCATGCCCTCAACAGTTGGTACACCAATCGCAGCGAGCCGTATGTCTATCACAATCATTCATTGTTCACCGCGGAGGTCGCCTCTACCTGTAACGAAGCCGTCCTGATCCAACACCTGCTGGACCAAACCGATTCCAGGCAGGAGAAGCTCGCGCTGCTGAATTACTACATCGAGCAGATCGAAGGGACCTTCTTCGTTCAGGTCATGTTCAGCGAATTCGAGCAGAAAATCCACCAACACGTGGAAGAGGGCGGCGCTACGTCGGTCGACTATTTCCGCCAGGCGTACCGCGAAATATTCGAGAAGTACTCCGGGCCCGAGCTTATGATTGGTCCTGATAACGACATGGGCGGCATGAAGATATCTCACTTCTATCGCCAGTTCTACGTTTACCAGTACGCCACCAGCTACGCCGCGGCCCAGGCACTGTCGCAGAAGATTCTGGCTGAGGAGGAGGGCGCTCTTCAGAAGTACATGCGCTTCCTGGCCACCGGTTCCTCACAGTATCCTGTGGACATCCTCAAAGACGCCGGTGTCGATATGACTTCTCCCGAGCCGATCTATGCTACCATCAACCTGTTCTCGCAATTGGTCGATGAGATGGAGCGGCTCCTGACAGAGGGCTGAAAAGAGTTCGCAGAGCTCTGCAAGCGGCCGGTGTGAGCACCGCCGACCGTCTCGTATACTCCGGGCCGAATCGAAGACCGCAGTGGGCGTTTTTTCCACGGGAAATCGTTCGCCGCGTGGGAACCGCCTGCCGCATTGACGGTTATTCGTGATAATTATTGGACACTTAAACACGCTGCTCTTGAGAGGCAAAGGAGAAACCACAATGCAGATTAGTGAAGCAATCGCCAACAAACTAAATGAACAGGTTACCAACGAGTACAACGCCTTCTGGATCTACCAGCAGATGGCCTACAACCTGGAATCAATGGGACTCAGCGTCTTCAGCCAGTGGTTTACCGCCCAGGCTGCCGAAGAGCGCGGCCATGCTCAGAAGATCGCAGACTATCTGCTGGATCAGGGGGCAGAGGTCGAACTGCTTCAGATGCCGAAGCCCAAGGCCGATTACAAAGACGTTGTCGAAATCTGCCAGGGCGCATTGGACCATGAGCTGAAGGTCACCAAACAGATTCATGAGCTGACCAAGATGGCCGACCAGGAAAACGATTACGCCACTCGTTCCTTCCTGGCCTGGTTCGTCGATGAGCAGGTCGAGGAAGTCGCCACCGCTACCCAGCTTCTGGACCTGGTCAAGATGGCCCAAACCCCCGGGCAGCTTTTGATGCTTGAAGGTCGCATCATGTCTCTGCGCGGCGGCGAATAGCCTGTAGCCCCACGCAGAACAGTCTCCATGGCCGCCCCTCGATGGGCGGCCATTTTACATTGGGCAAGATCAGAGACCGCAGCATCTGAGCATGCCGACATGCAGCCGCAGAACATGCCTCATCAGGCGGCAACCGACATTATCCTTGACTAATCCCATGTTTGCGTTATAATTTCTTTTGAGAAAAGAACTTACGAGGCAGCCACGGCTTTGCGGCCCAGCCCCGGACAACTACGTCAAACCGGTCGGCGCTTTGAGATTTCAGTCCCAAAATCGCATCACTAAACCGAAGCGCAGTTCGTGCTACCGAAAGTGACTTTCGTGACCGTCCGCGTGTCCCGGCTTCAGGCGCCGGTTGCCTCGACCGACCAAACTGAGAAGAAGAACCAGGCAATTGACAGGATGCAGAAATGACCCGTAAGCTCTTTCTGACAGCATTGGCGGCAGTGATATTCCTTGGCGCCGGTTCGACATCGGCCAGGGAAACCTACTTCCGGTTCGAAGTCGACCATCCCAAACTCGTCAACCAACTCACCCGTATAGTCTCGATCGATAAGGTCGACGGAAGGACTGTTTGGGCATACGCCAACGATGACGAGATGAGTGAGTTCGAAGCCTTCGGGATCCCGTACGAGGTTCTGCCCGCTCCATCAACCCTTATCACTCCGCGAATGTCCGATTCCAGGGCCGGTATGAAGGACTGGGACAGCTATCCCACATATGACGCCTATGTTTCGATGATGTACCAGTTCGAGACCGATTATCCCGACCTCTGTCGCGTATACAGCATCGGCACCACGGTTGAGGGTCGTCAGCTGCTTTACGCCAAGATATCCGACAATGTCGATATCGAAGAGGCTGAGCCGGAGGTGATGTACACTTCTACAATGCACGGCGATGAGACTACCGGCTACATCCTCACGCTGCGGATGATTGACTCTCTCCTGTCCGCCTACGGAGTGGACAGTCGGGTGACCGACATGGTCAACGGCATGGAGATATGGATCAACCCAAACCACAATCCCGATGGTACCTACGCCGGCGGCAACAGCTCGGTCTATGGTGCTACCCGCACCAACGCCAACGGCTACGACCTGAATCGCAATTTCCCGGATCCCGAGGATGGTCAGAACCCCGGGGGACCATGGCAGCCCGAGACTATCGCCATGATGAATTTTTCGGATACCATGAGCTTCGTCATTTCAGCCAACTACCACGGCGGCGCCGAGGTCATGAATTATCCGTGGGATACCTGGTCGCAACTTCACGCGGATGACACCTGGTGGCAGCAGGTGTGCCACGAGTACGCCGACACGGCGCAGACCTACTCACCATCGGGATATATGAGTGGCTTCAACGATGGCATCACCAACGGGTACAACTGGTATTCAATCTCCGGCGGCCGTCAGGACTACATGAACTTCTACCAGCATTGTCGCGAGGTCACCATTGAAGTCTCCAACACCAAGCTGATTCCGGCCAGCCAGCTTGAGGCCCATTGGGAATACAACCGTCGATCCATGTTCAACTGGTTCCGCAATGCCTGGTACGGCATCAACGGCGTCGTGACCGATTCCGTCACCGGCCTGCCGGTGTATGCCAGGATAGAGGTAGCCGGCCACGATCAGGACAGCTCAAGAATCTACACTGATCCAGCCGTCGGCGACTACTGGCGAATGATCGAGCCGGGCGCCTACGATCTGGTCTTCAGCGCACCAGGTTACGTGCCCAAGACCATCACCGGCATATCCATTCTCAATTACGACCAGACTTATACCCTCGATGTTGCCCTGGCGCCGGTCCCGGATGAGCCGATTCTCAGCTTTGTGGGACACGACGCCGGCGCCATTGATCCCGGCGACGATGCCGTAATGCACGTCACTCTCGTCAACGATGGCGGCGGCAATGCCACTAATGCCAACGCCACACTTGCCACGGACGATACACTAATAACAATAACCCAGGGTTACACTACTTTCCCGACCATTCCCGCCCTCGGTGGGACCGCTGCGTCGAATACTGCCTTTGAGTTCTCGGTTGATCCATCGACTCCCGAGGAGTACCCGGTCGAGTTTGAGCTTCATATCGCAGCCGACGGCGGCTATGTCGATACCCTCTCCTTCTCGGTTGTTGTTGGACTCAAGATCGAGGACTTCGAGAGCGGCGGTTTCGGTTCGTTCCCCTGGTCATTCAGCGGCAGTCAGAACTGGCAGATCAGTTCGACCGCTTATGAGGGTGATTACTCGGCCCGATCGGGCCCCATCAGCCACAGTCAATACAGCGCCATGGAAGTTACGTTCAATGGCCTCGACGCCGGCGCCATCAGTTTCTGGTACCGGGTTTCATCCGAGTCGGGTTACGACTATCTTAAGTTCTATATCGATGGCCAGCTCAAGGATCAGTGGTCGGGAACTCAGGGCTGGAGCGAGGCGGTCTACAACGTTGCCGCCGGCGATCACACCTTCCGGTGGACCTACGCCAAGGATGGTTCGCTTTCCAGCGGTTCGGACTGCGGATGGATCGATCTCATTACTTTCCCGCCATCGAACGTCGACCGTGACGGCGACGGGGTTCCTAATTCGGTCGATAACTGCCCCGATACCTACAACCCGCTGCAGACCGACACCGACGGCGACGGTGTCGGTGACGTGTGCGACAACTGTCCCGCTGTGGCTAATGCAGATCAGCTCGATATCGATGGTGATGGTGTCGGCGACCTGTGTGACAACTGCCCGAATGTGGCCAATTCCAACCAGGAGAATCACGACGGCGACTCCTACGGGGACGCCTGTGATAACTGTCCCTCGACAACCAACCCGGATCAGAATGACGCCGACTCGGATGGTCTGGGCGACTTGTGCGACAACTGTCCCGATGTTCCGAATCCCGATCAGGCCGACTGGGATAACGACGGTGTCGGTGACGTGTGCGACAATTGCCAGTACATAAGCAACCCCGATCAGGTGGATACCGACAGCGACGGCATTGGTGATTTATGCGACAACTGTCCCGATGTCGCTAATCCGGATCAAGCCGACTCAGACGGCGACGGTGTCGGTACCTTGTGCGATAATTGTCCCACGAGGGCCAATCCCGACCAGGAGGATATTGACGCCGACGGCGTGGGCGACTCCTGCGACAACTGCATTGATGTCTACAACCCGGATCAGGCCGATGCCGACGGCAATGGCGTCGGCGATGCCTGCGAACCGTTCATGTGTGGGGACATCGACGGTAGCGGCTCAGGACCCGATATCGCTGACCTGGTCTATCTTGTTGCCTGGATGTTCAACAGCGGTCCAGCGCCGGGTGAGATGGCCTCGGCCGATGTCGACGGTAGCGGCGGCGATCCAGATATCGCAGACTTAGTCTATTTGGCGGCTTTCATGTTCCAGGGCGGACCCGACTTGCAGTGTCCGTGATGCACCCCCAGCCGCGGTTTCAGTCAGTCAATCGGGCCGGTCGTTGTCACGTCCGGCCCGCTCTTCACAATCCACAGTAATCGTGCTCGAAGACAGTAGTTCTCTCCTTGGTTCTCGATCGACTGAAAACTGCCATTCCTGCGGCTCAGTCCAGCAATTCTCTTCGCTCTGCAATGTCCTGCTGGGCTTGACGATAGTCTTCTGGACGCCCGATGTCGAGCCAGTATCCATCGAAGGGATAGGTGGCGATCTGTTGCTTCTCCCGTAGTAGAGCGTCCATCAGATCATCAAAGCCAAACGCCGAGTTCGCCGGGAGGAAGTCCAGGACACGCCGGCTGAATGCATATACTCCCATCGATACTGTCACCTTGTATGAAGGCTTCTCAGAGAAGTTGGTTATCAGTCCGGCCCCGTCGGTTTGTATGACGCCGTAATCCAGATCGTTAAGTCGCTCGTGAGTTGCTACTGTGACTAGAGTCTCCTGTTGCCTGTGAAAGTCGAACAGCCGCTCGAAGTTGAGGTCGGTCAGGATATCCCCGTTGGCCACCAGGAAATCGTCGGGCAGATCGCTAATCCCCGCAATTGGTGCTGCCGTGGACAGCGGTTTCTCTTCAACGCTGTACTCGACATCCAAACCGAGGTCGCGGCCGTCGCCAAGGGCGGACTGAATCAGGTGAGCCAGATGGTTTACGCACAGGACCGCACGTCGCACGCCGCAGCGGGCCATGCGCCGGAGAAGGATTTCGACGATCGGGCGATCGCCGACAGTAACCAGAGGCTTGGGAATCTCCGCAGTAAGCGGTTGCAACCGGGTGCCCTTTCCGCCTGCCATGATGACTGCTGTCAGCTCTCTGCTACTCATGAGCCCCTGCACACCGAGTATTGCAGTATGCGTTGCTGAACGGATCCCTGATAACTCCCTCCCGAACCGCCCAGGCGATTTCTGCGATCCCATCCGGGACAGTCATACGCGGCCGAAAGCCGATGGTGTCATGAATCTTGCCGAACTGAACACGGTAGTCCCGAGGATCGTCGTCGCGCCGGACATACTCGACCAGCCCCGCTGCCTGGGGGGCATGGCTCAGGATCAACTGAACCAGCGTACGCTTCTGATAGTTTTCGGCGTCTATCCCGACGTTGAAAGCCTGCTTATCGACAGCGTCCTCAGCGGCGCTGAGCGTCGTTAGGCAGGCGGCGGCGAGGTCGCGCGTATGGCAGTAGGGACGCCAAAACTGCTCACCGAAAACCTCGAGCTTGCGCCCCGATACAAGGTCACGAGTGAACTCGTTGACCGTCAGGTCGAACCGAGGCCTGGGCGACAGACCATAAGCGGTGGCGAAGCGGAGAATGGTCGCTGACATCCGGGAGTCCTGCTCCAGGAGATACTTCTCAAACTCTACTTTCAGTCGCGCATAGTGTGAGACGGGCTTCAGCGCCGAGGTTTCATCCACCCAGCCGTCCGATTCTGCCATGCGACCGTAGTTGCTGCAAGTCGAGGCGAAGATGAAGCGCCGAATCCCTTTGGTACGTGCGGTCTCGAACAGGAGAATGGAGGCGTCCCGATTTGTCTGCGCCGCCAGCCCGGGCTCCACCCGGCAAGCCGGGTCGCCAACGATCGCCGCCAGATGGATGACCATGGTTACGCCTTCCATTGCCGCCGTTACGTCCCGTGCCAACGTAATGTCACCCTTGATGATATCGAGGTGCGGGCGCCCCTGCCAGGCCAGCAGGCTCTGGCCTCCGAACCGAAAATTGTCCAGGACCCGAACCTTGTAGCCTGAGTCCAAAGCCAGCCCCGTAAGGACCGATCCAATATACCCGGCGCCGCCTGTGATGAGCAGAACTTCGGAATTCGGCTGTCTCATGAGCCTTCTGCCGGCGATTCGACGGTCCGTATTACCCGAGCAGGCCGAGTACTCTCTCGGCCTCCTGCTTATACTCACCCCACAGCCCCAACCGAAGCGACTTCCTCAGCGTCTCCGCTGCTTCCGGTTTATCCATCTTCCACTCGGCCAGGCCGCGGCGAAAATAGGGTAGGGGGTGTTCGGGGTGTTGCTTGGCGCAATTGCGCGCTTCACCAAAAGCCAATTGCCACCTTGCCGACTGGTAGTACACATAGGAGAGGTTGCACCAGGCCCACACGTTCTCGGGCCGATCGAACAGCGCTTCTCTGGCTACATTGGCGGCCAGCTGAAGCTCACGTCCGTCCCGGGCCAGCAGGCGAGAATACCAGTAATCATTGCGTGAGTTCAGTCGGTGAGCCCTGCGGGTACTCGCGAAGAGATCAAATGCCTCGTCCTTGCGGTCCGAATGGAACAGGGCCCGCGCCTTCTCTGCGGCCGCATCGTGCGAACGCGGCTCGATCTCGATTGCCCGATCGGCCAGATTGAGAGCATATTCGTAGTCGCCGCGATCGGAGGCTAGGTCAGCCGCCATGATCAGCAGGTCCGGGTTATCAGCGGCCAGCTCTTCCGCCCGTTGCGCCAGTTCCTCAATCTCGCCGGAACGATTCTTCAGGATCAGCGGCTCGAGAATCCGTTCCCACAGACTCACGATATGGGGGCATTCAGGAATCCTCTCGAGGAAGAGAGACAGACCCTCGTCGACCTTTCCCGTCCGAACCATCATCTCGGCTTCAAGGCAAGCCAATTCCGGATTGCGCTCGGCGAAGTGGGGATACTTGCTCATGATATCCAGGGCTCGACCATACTCTTTGTTACGTACGTGCATGCGAACCCAGTGCTCATAGGCGGGGCGATATTGATTGTCGGATTCCAGAGCCTCCTCGAACAACTCAGCCGCTTGGTCCCAGGCACGGAACGCGCGAGTGGCATAGACCTCTCCGATCGCCGTGAGCCACTCGGGCTGTTGACGATGGTATTGAATCAGCAGCTCAAGGCCCTGGTCGGCTTCCTGATCCAATCCCACACGCTTGCGGAAGAGGGGCAGCTTCGTCTTGACATCCGGGCGATTAACCATGGGTGCGCGAACTGCCTCGAGCGCCTGAACCGCGATCTTCTCATCAACGTAGTAGGCCGCCTGTGCGGCCAGCAAGTAGTCGATGTAGGCCTGGAGCATGTCGGGCCATTCCTCCTGCCTGACCTTGACACGGATCAGGTTCATGTCATCCATGGCGGCCATCATATGAGCCTTGGGGGGATAGGCCAGAATTCCGTAGAACAACACACTCACCGTCTCGCCAAGGTAACTGCCTACCGCCACCCGCATGGCGCGAGCGTAGGATTGATCCTCGGTGCTGCCGTAGTAGAGGAGCCACATCATGTGACGGAGGCCGAGGCTGCGATCGTTCTCACCCAAGCTGTATATCACCTCCCTGGCCGCCCAGCGATAGTCGTGCTCCAGGGCTCTGTAGAAATGCTCGATCGCCATGTCGACATTCCCGCTGGACATCTCCACTGCGGTCTCCGACACAGCCATGGCGCTGTCCACCAGGCCAAGAAAGCCCAGGACATCGGCCGCGAGCATCAGGTCACGCGGGTCCGTAAGCTCCTCCGATCTGACCTGCTCGAGCAACTGAGCCGCAGAGTCGAACTCATGCTGTCGCACGAAACTCAGTGCTTTCATCAATTGCCGTGAGTGCTCCGGCAATCCCAATGCCGCAGCCTCGACTATTTGGCGTCGCGCCCGCACATACTGATTCAGACCTATCATGGCTTCGGCCAAAACCAATCGTGCCCGGGGATCATCAGGACGAAGGCTGCTGTATGACTGCGCTGCCTCGGCCGCCATTTCCGGGTCCGACATCCTTCGGAACACCCGATAAAGCCCGGCGTAGGCATCCGCCTCATCCGGCCGGGCAATAGTCACGAGCGTGTAGTTGTATAGAGCGTCGAGCCACTGCAGCTGCGCCTCCATGATTCGACCCTCGACATACGCCGGCAGTGGATGTGAGGGGTCAACTTCTCCGGCCTTCCGGGCCAGGCTGCGGGCCTTGTCGAAATCAAGCTCCGAGATCGCCGCCATTGCGTCCTCCTCAATCGCCGCCAACCGGGTCTGAGGATCGGACGAGCATCCGGCGAGAAGGGCCAGAGTCAGCAATGCTATCGGGAATCGTCTGGTCATATCGGTGTTCCTCACAGTCGCCAAAGTAGATCAACTGCCTTACTGAGTACTTCGTCCGTAGAAGTTAATTGATTGAGTGGCAAAGGTAAAGGTAGAACTAGCGTATAACCCATAGAGTAGCACAGCAAATTACGTGCTGAAACAGACAAAACTTGTTGCATGGTCCGTGACCAAGGGTATATTGAGTCTATGACAAGGCTATCATCCAAGGGTCTGTACAAATACTACCGCGGTCAGCCCGCAGTTAATGACGTTTCGATTGAAGTGAAACCGGGCGAAATCGTCGGCCTCCTGGGGCCTAATGGCGCAGGTAAAACCACTACTTTCTACATGATCATGGGATCCATAAGGCCTGACAAGGGGCAGGTTTTCCTGGGCGAGAGACGCATTTCCCGTCTGCCGATGTATCGCCGAGCCAGGCTCGGGATTGGCTATTTGGCCCAGGAGCCTTCTGTCTTTCGCAAGATGACGGTAGAAGACAATATCCGCTCAATCCTGCAGTTTCGCAGACTCTCTAGGAGACAGCGCAGAGAACGGCTCGAGGAGCTTCTGGCGGAGCTGGATATTGCGCATCTTCGCAAGAACATGGCCTACACGCTCTCGGGAGGAGAACGGCGACGGGTTGAGATAACACGAGCCCTGGTGAACGAGCCCAAGTTCATACTCCTGGATGAGCCCTTTGCCGGCATCGACCCGATCGCCGTCGAGGACATCCAGGGGATTGTTGTTCGGTTAGTGGAGAAAGGCCTAGGTGTACTGATCACCGACCACAATGTCAGGGAAACCCTGTCAATATGTGACCGGGCCTACATAATGTGCGATGGCCGTATTCTGAAGTCCGGCAGCGCCGATTTTCTGGCCAATGATCCGGAGGCGCGGAAGATATACCTGGGCGAGAAATTCCGCCTGAATTGAGCAGCGGAGACTTGTCCAATTATCGAACGGTTTCTGGCTCCCGCATAAACCCAGGGCCGAGTCAGACCGATAAACAGAAGCAGAAGCAGGCTCGCTCCGGAAGTTGTAAGGCAATGTAAGTCAACGGATTAGTAAAGTGAAACTCTCCCTCGGACTGAAACAGAAACAGATGCTGGCTCCGCAGCTCATCCAGTCGCTGCAACTGCTGCAAATGCCGGCCTTGAAGCTGGAGCAGACCCTACGCCACCACCTGGAAACCAATCCTCTTCTGGAAGAGATCGAGGAGCTCGAACCCAATCTTGAAGTCGACGGTGACACCGAAGCGGAGGTGGACAAGTCCGATGAAGTCGACTGGGATGAGTTCCTCTTCGACGACGACGAAGGCTACAAAGTCCGTCAACCGCGCGAGGAGACGGATGATCGTCTGGAGGGAACTGCATCGCGGGTCGAAACGCTCTATGATTATCTAATGGAGCAGCTCTCGTTCCTTAAGCTCTCCAGCGAACAACGGCTCATAGGTGAATACATAATCGGCAATATTGCCCCCAATGGCTACCTGACCATTACGGTTGATGAGATGGCCGACGAATTGCAGATACCATCGCATGAGGTAAGCCGGGTGCTCGAACTGATTCAGGGCTTCGATCCGCCGGGTGTAGGGGCCAGGGGTCTCAGGGAGTCATTGCTGTTGCAGATGCGTCAGAAGGGAATGGAAGGCAGCCTCGCCTACCGTCTCGTCGATGAACACCTGAGTGTGCTCGGCCGCAAGTCGATCATGCAATTGTCGCGCATGACGGGGGCCTCGCCGGAGAGAGCACAGGCCGCTCTGGAGACCATCAGGAATCTGGCGCCTACGCCGGTTCAGGGACGCTTTGACCCGGGCGCGACCCCGGTTGTGCCCGATCTGATCGTGGAGCGAATCGGCGACCAGTTCCATGTTATTCACAACGATTCGCATATCCCCCAACTCCGCATCAATGGCAACTACCGCTCCCTGGTCAGGCGGGGCAGCAAGAGCGACCAAGAAACCAAGGACTATGTCAAGCAGAAGCTTGAGCAGGCCAAGTGGCTGCTGAATTCCATTAATCAGCGACGGACAACGATGATCCGGACGATGGAGGCCATAATCGAACGACAACGAGAGTGGTTTGAGCACGGACCGGCTTTCCTGAAGCCCTTGCGCATGGAGGACATCGCCCAGGCGGTCGACATGAATGTGGCGACTATCAGCCGAGTCTCTCGTGGCAAGTACGTCCAGACTCCCCATGGTGTATATGAGATCAAATACTTCTTCAACCAGGGAGTGGTGCGTGAGGACGGCGACGACATGTCCAAGCGATCGGTGAAGCAGCGAATCCAGGAGATTATTGACGCCGAACCTGCCGAGAAACCCCTGTCCGATCAGGAAGTTTACCGCCGACTGAATGACGAAGGTATCAAGCTGGCCCGCAGGACCGTGACCAAGTACCGCGAGGAACTAGGCATCCCGTCGGCTCGCCTGCGAAAGCGTGTCGCCAAGTAGCGACACGGGGGTGGATCACTTGACGGCGCATCCTACGGGCTCTCCGTCGACTGCTATTATCCAATTGAATATCCGGGGCAGAACAAAACTCCCCTCTTGGGTGTATCAGTCATGAAGGCCTTGTTGCCGTGGCCGGTTTTTTGGTGACACACGAATCCGGCCGGGCTATTATATTGAGGTTGGACCGAGGTTGCTCTCGGGCGAGGCTACCGGGGCGGCCAAATCGGCAACACTTTCAAGGATGGCTTGCGATTCTGGATCTACGCGTCTTGCAGCTACCGCCGTCAGTTCCCCCATCGGCCGCGAACGGCTGGGGCCGTTCAGCTATCCATCAATCATCGAGACGAAGGAAAGAACGTCTGCGCCGCCAGACGAGGACCATTAACCGCAGGTTGAACGGCAGCGCCGTTTCCCCTGGAAAGGAGAAATATCAGCCATGCAGAAAATCATAACTGCCCGACACTTTGATCTCACGCCCGAGATGCGCGAAAGAGCGGAGTCTGATATTGATGGCCTCTCCCGCTACTTCGACAACATTATCTCGGCGGAACTGGTTCTGGATACGGAACGTCACCGACGTAAGGCTGAGCTGAGAGTCAAGGTCCACAACAACTCCATTACCGGCACCAGCGAGACCGACGACATGTATGCCTCCATCAACGAAGCGGTTGACAAAGTCAAGGCCCAACTCAAGAAGTACAAGGGCAAGCTCAAAGAGAGACATCCCGAGCAGATCAACGAAACCATTGACGCCCTGACCAGGCCCGCTACTAACCCGGATGAAGTCGACATGTGACACCCGCCGTCTAATTCGACAAGTTTCGAAGCCCGCTGCATTCCGGCGGGCTTTGTTTATGGATGATTGCAGCGATAGTGATCGGTTCTGCATCCTTGCTGTTCGCTTATGACCTCCAGCTACTGCGACAAGTGGTTGTGTTTCAATTGATTACAGGCGCGTGAGGGGTTGCGCGGTAATTGGGCACAGCATTTGCCCCTGCAATGTGGCAACCAAACAAGGGAGGCACGGATGCATAGCGTACTGGGCGATTACATTTTCACTTCAGAACACGTTGGGAGCTTGTTTACCCTGATTGTCGCTTTGGCAGCCTACTCGAGGGCGTGGGCGGCGGGGGAGAAGCCTGGCGCAGACACGCCCGGGCTACTCGTACTATACGTGGCGGGAGTCATTCTGCACTTTGGATTCGTATTCGGCCCGCTCAACGGCGGAAGCCTCTCCCTCCGTCCGTACCTTCTTGCTGTCCTTCTTCCGTCGTTCGGAACCGTCTCCATCGCAATCGGCCTGACCTTGTTTCGCCTCCGGCACTACGAGCGCGGTTATCGGCTGGTCATCCTCGGCTGCGGGTACTTCCTCGTGATGGTCATCGGCCTTTTCCCCGTCTCCACCCCGCTTATCTTCTCCTTCTTCCTGCTGCTGACAATTGCCTGGCGGTCCAGGTTGATCTAATCCCTCTCCGCCAACCATTCCGAAACCAGCCACCAGTTCATCCGCGCCTCGTGATTGAGGCGATCCAGCTCGATCCGGGACAAGACTCTATTCTCGAGCCGAACAAGTTCAAACGAGTCCACTTCATCGCTCGACTCAACCGCCCGATCCATGTGGTTGCGGAGTTGATTACGGTTCATATCGACCCTGACCAGGCAGAATAGCTGCGGCCTTTCTCCACGGAATATCTCTCTGGCCCAGGCCAGGAGAGTCAGGGCATAACGGTTCTGTTCAAGGCCCAGCTCCTCTCGCAGCTCGGCCTCCAGGGAAGTTCTGGCCAGATCCGACAGGCTGCCAGACTGCTCTTCCCAGTCGACCGAACCCGCGGCCGATGGACCGATCGAATCCTCCAGCGAAGCCAGATGGCCCGCCCGCCTGACCAGCAGCAGCGACGGGTGCTCCTGCTCGTTGGTAAGGACCAGACCGCAGACTCCCAGGCACACAGCCAGCGGATTATCCTCGATTGCGCGAGACGCGTATCGCTCGAGATAGTAGTCGCGAAGCGTACGACCACCAAACTCGTCATGGGGTGTATCCAGAGCAAAGCAGCTCCCCGCCTGCTGGCCGTAGTCGCAGGGCTGAACAGTCAATGACAGAGGCTTGCATTCGAACTCAGTCCTTACCACCTTCGTTGTCTGGGGACCCCTGTACAATCGGCCCTCACGCTTCAACCTCCGCGCCGCCCACACGGCGAAACTCGCAATGCGCTCATCCCTGAACCGGAATGGCTCGGCCAGCCGATCAACGTGTATTCCTTCGGGGTCGACCCTCTGATCACCGAAGAAACGCACAACATCAAAGTAGTCGCTCCGGATCCGCCGAGATGGTCCCGCCCTGCGGGATTCGCTGATTCCTTCACCACTGAAGAAGCGATCCAACACCAAAGGCATCACACTGTAGTCCAGATGCTTCATCACACGAGAAAGAGTATGGCCGCGCCGGCAACCGCAACCATGGCGCCGAGGGCGGCTCGATATGTTACTTTCTCCCGATAGAACAGAATCACCAGCGGAAGGATCACCACCGGTGTCATGGCATTCAGGGTCGCGGCGACCCCGGTGGCGATGTACTTGACCGCCAGCAATGACATCCAGACACCCAGGAATGGCCCCACCGTCGCCCCGGCCGTGGACCAACCCACCGCCCGAATGTCGCCAAGGGAGCGTCCGATCAAGCCCAGTTGGCCCCTTAGTCCGGCCAGCAGGATGATAGCCGGGAAGGCCACGGCCATGCGCAGGAAGGCGGCGCTCAGGGGCTCGACCGTTCCCCCGGCGAAGAACATTCCCTGCTTAGCCATAACCAGGCCGATGGCCTGTCCCAGCGCAGCCCCCATTCCGAGCATAACGCCCTTGAGCAGCGAGCCCGAGTCCGGGTGGTTGGCAGCCAGGCCGGCAGTTACGCCGCCCTGGTAGCGCCGCTCCAGGACTACCCAGACAATGCCGCCAACGCTGAGACCGATCCCCAGAAGATGCCATGGTCCCAAACGCTCGCCAAGAAACGCCCAGGCGATCATGGTCGTCCAGATGGGCGCGCCGGCGTACATCAGGGTAGTCAGACGGGGTCCGATCATCACCAGTGCCTTGAAGCCGCAGCCGTCGCCGAAAACCAGCCCGGCCAGCGCCGACCCGGTTAGCCAGAGCATCTGAGCCCGATTCAGGTTCTCAGGGAGCAGCCGGCCCTGCGCTATCAGCAGAACCACCATGTAAATCGCCACAGCCAGTCCGAGCCGAACGACGTTGACCCGAAACGAACCGATGCGTCGCCCCGCCTGGGCGAAGAAAATCGAGGTCAGCGCCCAAAGTACTGCAGTTGCGAGGGCGGCGGATTCACCGATTAGCTCCATTCGGCAAATATACTCCCCCCACGCCGCAACAGCAAAAACAACCTCGGCTCGGCGCTCGGCCCGCTGTGATTTCACCAATCATGAAGCCCCGTGCATCAGTAGCAGGGTCTTGCATCGTGTGCAGGATCGAGACACTCATGTAACTGATTAAGCCGCCACGTATTACGGGCCAGGCGTCAGGGCTGGGGGAACGGCACGGAGTTTGAGTATAGACCCGTCAGGTGATCTGTATGAAGAAACTCCTGACGATTCCCTGCATGGCTGTAACTCTGTTGGCGGCCGCCACCGTGGCCGAGGATAACAAGCTGACCGGCGCGGTGCTTGATCCCACAGGTCAGCCCATCGTCGGCGCTACCGTTGTCCTGTATCACGGCGACAGCCTCCTGAGCGGGACAGTTGCTGATCAGCAAGGCCAATGGTCGCTGCCCCTGCCGGCGGAACAGTCGGGTCTCCAGCTGAGTGCCAGTGCCGTCGGCTTTGAGACCTCCAAGCAAAAGATCAGGGCCGCGACAGGCTTGCCCGCCCATCTGGTTCTCAGCCCCAATGCCATCGAAGTGAGCGGGGTGACCGTCACACCACTGGCCGATCCTGATTTCGCCAGGTTGCGTCTGGGCTCGACCGCCGTCAATCGCCTGTCCCGACGTTCTCTGGTTCCGAGCAATCCGACAGCAGCAGTGGTTGAACCAGCGGTCGTGCGCGAGGGTTCGCAACACTCGTCGAAGATACGAGTGCACGGGACAGCACCTGACTACTACATCAATGGCGTCAACATCGGCGCCGACCCCAATCACTACGGTGCCTTCACCATTATACCCAGCGCCGTGGTCGAGAACCTGCGGCTTCATCCCAACGGCTCAGAAGTCAATCGCGGCGGCCCCGCATCCCTAGAACTGACCACCACCGACGCCTTTGGCAGCCCGCTCAGCGGAGAGGTTGGCTTGTCGCCACTGGAAGCAACCGGGGCGCTCAGCATCGGCAACGATCGTGTCTTCGCCCTGGGCTCATTGCGCAAATCGGTTCTCGATAAGCTGGTCAACAGCTTCGATATTCGCTCCGACCGGCGGACCCTTCCGCCGACCAACTTCGAGGATGTCTTTGTATCAACAGGGCTCAAGTTCAACGACCGTCAGACACTGGTGCTGGACCAATACCATGTCCAGGACTTTCTCTCCTATGCTACTCTCGAGTCGCCTCAGAACTCCGGCGGCGTGAGCATTTTTCAGCATACCAAGGACAGCTATCTTGGCCTTCGCTATCGTTGGCGGCTACCGTCGGCCGAGATCCGCGCTCGCCTGTCCGGACGTCAGTCGAAAGAGATCTACCGCGCCTCCCCGTCGCCGGGAGGGGACAGCGGGTTCCACCTGAACCTTTCCGAGCATCGGCGTGGCTTCGCGGGTTTGGCCGAAGCTGATATCGAACTGGCCTGCGACCGCACTCTTTCCCTCGGTGGCCGGATCAATCATACGGCCCGACGCAGCCTGCACATGACTCAGAGGAACTGGAACTTCCTCCCCCCGGACGCCACCTCCGACCTGCCCCATCCGTATCAACCCGAACTGAACGCCATTTACGACGAGTTGCACCTGGAAGCCCCAGAGACCAACGGGGCCGTGTGGGGCAGTGTGGGAACGGCCGTCGGCCGCGTGGATGTTTCGGCGGGAATCCGCCTCGACCTGTTCAGTTCTCTGGCGACGCCGGTGGAATGGTCACCCCGACTCAAAGCCACTATGCCGGTCGGCAACCAACAGGCCGTGGAACTGGCTCTGGGCGGGTACGCCGAGAATCCGGTTGGCCGACTCCTGCAGCCGTATCAGGTACTGATCCGCTGCCACTCGGACCAACTCAGGCCGATCCGTTCATGGATGGCGTCGGCTGCATATCAATGGAAGGGCCTGCGCCTGACCGGCTTTTCCAAGACAGTCTCGAGTCAGCCCGTTATCATTCCGAACTACTCAATGGTTGTCGATGACGCCACTGTCGGATCCGGGTTTATACGGATGGAATCTGAGGGACGCGGTACCTTCATAGGCGCCGATGTCACGTTTCAGGTCAGCCGCCCGCGGCAATGGCCCGTCTCATTGTACGGATTCTACGGGTACTCACACGCTACACGTCAAAGCACCGGTGTTTCTGTGCCGCACGAGCTGGATGCCCCGCACCGGTTCTTCCTCCAGCTTGGTTACCAGGCCTCGCGTCGACTGCACCTTGGTGCCGATCTCGCGATTCGTTCGGGCTATCCCTATTCGAGCACCCTGGCCTCGACCACGGCCGACCGTTACTCCGAGTCCTGGTGGCGGGATCAGCTGTCGGTGCAGAACAGCCGGCGTTTTCCCACGCATGCCAGTTTGAACCTGCACGGTGAATTGAACCTGGGACAGTTTCGCGTCAATGTTAATGTGGCCAACGCCACCGACCACGGCAATGCGATGATCAATACTTCGGACGGCTACATATACGATGCCGGCATCCTCCCCAGCCTTGGACTGAGTTACCGATTCTGAGTCCCTCAAAATCACCTGTATCGACAAGTCGGAAAGAACGCGGCCGGTTGATGTCCGGCCGCACCAGTCAGTGCCTCGTATCTGCGAATCGATCAGCTCTCCTTGGCCACGCGAGCCACATCGATCAGGAAGTCGTCCTTCTCCAGCTTGATCAGGCGCACTCCCTGCGTATTGCGTCCGATCACACTGATATTCTTGACCGCCTGGCGATTGGCGATCCCCTTCTTGGTTATCAGAATCAACTCGTCGCTGTCCATGACTTCCTTGACCGCCACCACCTTGCCGTTGCGGTCGGAGGTCTTGACATTGATGATTCCCTTACCCCCCCGATTGGTCAGGCGGTAGTCGCTGATCAGCGAACGCTTGCCGTAGCCGTTCTCAGTTGCTACCAGCAGTGACGTATCACGGCGCGCCACCACCATTCCAACAACATAGTCGCCCTTGCTCAGATTGATGCCCTTGACACCATAGGCGGTGCGTCCCATCGCCCGGACGTTGCTTTCGTTGAACCTGACCGCCATGCCCTGGTGGGTTGCCAGGATTACGTCATTGGTGCCGTCGGTAATCTCTGCCTCGATCAACTCGTCATCCTTGGGCAGCTTGATAGCGTTGACACCTGTAACGCGAGGATTCGAGAAGGCGTCCAGAGCGACCTTCTTCACTGTGCCTTTGCGTGTGGCCATCATCACAAACCAATCGGGGGAGAAGTTGCGCACCTTGCAGAAGGCGGTGACGTTCTCCCCGGACTCCATCTGGCACATGTTCACGATGGGCTTGCCTTTGGCCAGGCGACCGCCTACGGGGATGCTGTGCACCTTGACCCAGTAACACCTGCCCTTGGTCGAGAAGAAGAGGATGTAGTCATGGGTTGAAGCGATGAACAGGTGTTCGGCGAAGTCGTCTTCCTTGGTTTCGATTCCCTTAACGCCGCGCCCGCCTCGCTCCTGGCGGCGGTAAGCCGAGACCGAAAGGCGCTTGATATATCCAAGGTGCGAAATCGTGATGGCCATCTCTTCTTCGGCGATGAGGTCTTCAACGGACAGGTCCTCGGTGGCCGGCTGGATCTCCGTACGGCGATCGTCACCGAACTTCTGCGCCAGGGCCGATGTCTCGTCCTTGATAATCTGCATCCGCAGAGCTTTGGATTCAAGAATAGCCTTGAGTTCGCTGATCTTCTTGATCAATTCACGATACTCATCCTCGATCTTCTGGCGCTCCAGACCAGTGAGGCGCTGCAGACGCATGTCGAGAATTGCCTGGGCCTGAATCTCGCTGAGCTTGAACTGCTTCATCAGGCTGGCCTTGGCTGTCGGCGTGTCCTTGGACTTCTTGATCAGCGCGATGACCGCGTCGATATTATCCAGGGCAATCCGGTAGCCCTCCAGGATATGAGCGCGTTCTTCCGCCTTACGCAGATCGTACTTTGTCCGGCGTACGACAACCTCATGGCGGTGTTCGATGAAAGCCTGCACCAGTTGCTTGATCGACATGGGCTTGGGTTCACCGTGATCGAGCCCCAGCATGTTGATCGCGAAAGTAGCCTGCATCATCGTGTGCTTGTAAAGCTGGTTGAGAATGATGTCGGCCTGCTGGTCTCGCTTCAGTTCAATGACGATACGCATGCCGTCGCGGTCCGATTCATCCCTGAGATCACTGACGCCCTCGATGATTCTGTTCCGGATCAGGTCGGCGATTTTCTCCAGCAAATTGGCCTTGTTGATCTGGTACGGGATTTCGCTGATGATCAGCGCTTCCTTGCCGCTCTTCATTTTCTCGACAGCGGCGCGCGCCCGGAGCAGAATACGACCCCGGCCGGTCCGGTATGCCTCGCGAATCCCTTCTTCGCCGTTTATGATGCCGCCGGTCGGAAAGTCCGGGCCTGGAATGATCTCGAGTAGATCATCGCACGAACACTCGGGATCGTCGATAACCTTGATTATGCCCGCAGCCACTTCGCGCAAATTGTGAGGCGGGATATTGGTCGCCATACCGACCGCGATTCCGGATGAACCGTTGCAGATCAGATTCGGGAACTTGCCCGGCAGCACCACCGGCTCTTTCAGCGTGCCGTCGTAATTGGGCATGAAACCGACCGTTTCCTTCTCCAGGTCGGCCAGCATCTCCACCGCTATGGGTGTCAGACGCGCTTCCGTATACCGCATCGCCGCGGCGCCGTCGCCGTCGATGGAGCCGAAGTTACCCTGTCCGTCCACCAGCGGGTACCGCATGTTGAATTTCTGGGCCATGCGAACCAGCGTCGGATAGACAACCTGCTCGCCATGCGGGTGGTAGTTGCCAGAAGTGTCACCTGCAATTTTGGCGCACTTGCGATAGCCGCGGCCGGGTGTCAGATTCAGGTCATGCATGGCCACCAGGATGCGGCGGTTCGACGGCTTCATCCCGTCTCGAATATCCGGAAGAGCCCGGTTGGTGATGACCGACATCGAGTAGTCGAGGTAGGAAGACCTCATTTCGTCTTCAAGGAAGATGGGCTCTATCTTTTCGCGCTCAAGCGGCATGTGTCAGATTTCCTTAGATTTGCGTGTCCCAATACACCATAGTCAACATAGCATTGTACATTCTCAAGCGTCTCCGGGCAACAAAAAACACTGCCCGATACGTCTTTTATCCCATTGTGATTCAAGACCTTACTACTGTGTGCAGGGTCGCAGGCGGCTTTCGTTCCCACCCCCCGCATAGCGCCCGCGAATGCCGGGATCGGCGGTTCAATCTGGACAAACAGCCCCCAACCTCGTATAAGTGGTAGCATGATGAATCGCTTCGCCATCCTGTCGGTCGCAGCTCTGATCGCAGGCCTGTTCTGCGTTTCGGCTGCCGACGAATCCGGTCGCTTCGACTCCGAGCCCTTCCTCGGCAAATGGAAGGGCGGCGGGAAAGTTCTCATGCCCTGGACCGGCATGCAGGTCCCGTTCGACGGCGGCGCCGAGTTCAGCCGCGACAGCACCGGTGTCATCCATACTTCGTTCAATGGTCAGACCGCGGGGTTCAAGTACAGCGACAGCGGCCGTCTGATCGTGGATTCCGAAACCGACTCACTCGCCTGGGACCTCTGGGACGGCAGCGGCAAGCACCGCCGCTTTCAGGGAGTGGCGCTGGGTTACATACTGCTCGGACAGGATGTCAGGGGCGGGCCCACCTATACTGTGTCCAACGAGTTCATCGGCTCCGATTCGCTCAACATCACCGTCACTTCGACCGACGTCAAAGGGACCGTACGCAATCTGGTCACCCTGGGACTTCGTCGCCAGAATTGACCTGCTGTTGCCCGGTTCAATCCCGATCACATCCGGATCAAAATCCCCTTCCGGACCTTGACCTCGTGGCAATGCTGGCGTAGGTTATCATCAGGGATTATGGACGGTATCGACTACCATTCATCGCCGATGCCCCGACGCGTTGGCGTGGATATTCAAAGAGAGGATGGCATGGAACGCCCGAAAAGCTCCCCTATTAGCTTGCGATCGTTGACGCTGACAACCGTGCTCTCGCTGGTCGTTGCCCTGAGCGCCCGGGCTGATGACCCGCGCCTGGGCGCCTCCAGTTACGGCGACTGGGACACACCCGAATACTGCGGCACATCGTGCCACGTCGACTTCTACCGTCAGTGGCGTCAGTCCATGATGTCGCAGTCATACACTCACCATTGGGATGAGATAGAGTATTTCAAACTGGCTGTACCGCATGCCGACAAGGACGAGAAGGTGGCCGCCGTGAAGGCCGAATGCAACGGCTGCCATGCGCCTCTGGCCTACCTGGCCGGCGATGTACCGCCACCACATCCTGAAGAAGGCAGCAGGGCGAATGAGGGCGTCTCATGCGAGGTATGTCACACAATCACCGGATTCGACGGGGAGACTCCCTTCAACTTCAACTGGATTATGGAGCCGGGACCGGGCAAGCAAGGCCCGCGCAAAACCGGCAAGTCGCCGGCCCACGAAATGGTTTACAACGAATTCCTGGGTACCACCGAGTTCTGCGGAACCTGCCACAACGAGATGAGCCCGTACGGCGTATGGGTCAAGTCCACTCAATTGGAGTGGAAAGAGGGCCCTTACGCGGCCGATGGCACTCGCTGCCAGGACTGTCACATGACCTACGCCCCCTTGAGAACCGCCTCGATGGGCACCGAATACGACGATGCCCGCCTGCACCTGTTTCACGGCGCCCACGATCCCGGTAAGGTGGGTGGAACAGTCGAGTTAAGGATACACCCCGATATCCGCGAAACCGTCCCCGGCGAAGTCGTCAAGTTCACCGTGGCGCTCTTCAATCAGAAGACCGGACACAAGTTCCCGACCGGCTCGGTCGAGGACCGCATCGTCTGGATGCACGTCGAGGCGATCGACGCCGACGGAAACGTGTATCACCTGCCCGTCGATAAGAAAGGCTTCGAGGGCGAAGAGTACACCATCGCCGCCGACGTCATGGCCTATCAGGACATGGGTATTGCCCTGGATAAACCGAACTTCGAAGGCGTCCAGCGCGATGGTGTCCCTGTCGGCGACCGCATCTTCCGTATGCCCTATTTCGATCCCCAGGGTCGCATGACCATCCAGCAGTGGAACACCGCCTCTCTCGGCGTGGACTATCGTCTCGGCCCGCGTGAGACCAAGCTGGAAACCTGTACCTTCGAGGTCCCCTTCGATGTCGCTCCCGGTGAGATGACCGTCACAGCCGTGCTCAACTTCAGCAAGCTGGTCAAGCCGGTGGCCGATTTCCTGGAGGTGCCCGAAGAAGAATCGCAAACCATAGAGGTCAACCGTCACTCTACGACCGTAACTATTCTGCCATAGCAAGGAGGCTCCCATGCGCAGACTGATAATGTCGTTGTTCGTCGTTACAGCCGTGGTCCTGATCGCAGCCGCGGCTACGATCGTCAGCTACGAAGAAGCCGAGGCCATTCCGGCGTTCGCCCGCAAGTACCGTATGTCCTGCACCACCTGCCACGCACCCATCCCGAGTTTGAAAGACTACGGCGATGATTTCGCCGGCAACGGGTTCGTCCTGGAAGATCAGGACGCCCCGCGCTACTACGTTGAAACCGGCGATGCCAACATGGATCTCATTCGCGATTTCCCCTTCGCCGTCCGCATGGAGGGCTTCATCCAGCACCAAACCTACACCGACAAAGCCGACATGTCGCTTCCGTATAACCTGAAGTTCCTGACCGGCGGCGCCATAACCAGGGACATCGCGTATTACTTCTACTTCTACCTCAGCGAGCGGGGTGAGGTGGCCGGGGTAGAGGACGCCTTCTTAATGTTCAACAACCTCTTCGGGTCCGAACTGGACATTTACGTCGGGCAATTCCAGGTGTCTGATCCTTTGTTCAAGCGCGAGCTGCGCCTGACCCTGGAGGACTACCCAATCTACAAGCTGGCCCCCGGCAACTCCAATATCAACCTGGCCTACGACAGGGGCCTCATGCTGACCTACGGCTTCGAGACCGGCACCGACATTATTGCCGAGGTCGTCAACGGCAACGGCCTGGTCGAGGCCGGAGATCTGGGGACTTTCGACCACGATAAGTACAAGAGCGCCGCCGGGCGAATCTCCCAGGACGTTGGCGAATATGTCAGGCTCGGCGTCTTCGGCTACTACGGAAAAGAGGAATCGCCGATCGACAGCGTAGCCGCTATCGGTGCCCCCAACGAAGTCTGGCTGGCCGGACCTGACCTGACGCTGTCGTACAAGGACAAGCTACAGCTCAATCTGCAATACCTGGAACGCCGTGACGACAACCCACTCTTCGCGACGAAGGATTCCCTGCCGGCCGGCGAAATCGAATCCCGAGGCGGACTGGCCGAACTGACCATCATGCCCCATGGCGATCGCAGCAAGTACTATGGAGTGCTTCTTTACAACAAGATCGAATCAGACATGGCCGACTCCGAGTACGAAACCATAACCGCCCACGTTGGCTACCTGCTCCGGACCAACCTGCGATTGGTCGTCGAGAATACCTACGACATCGCCAACGAGGAGAACCGCGCCGTCATCGGCTTTGTCTCGGCCTTCTGAGCGGTTCTGCGGATAGCGAAACCAGCGGCGCCCGATCTACCGGGCGTCGCCGTCCGGCGCCGAGCCGGGGTGATAGGTCCAATGCCAGGGCTCCCACGGGATGCCGTCGGGAGAATGCTCCGGGTAGGTCTCATAGAAGCCGAAACGCGAGGCATTCTCTTTCAGCCAGGGATAGCATACGGAAGCGGCGAATGCGGTCTTGACGCCGCCCCTGCAAACCACATCCATTGCTCGCCCGGTGTGATGCTCGGAATACCCCGGCGGAGCCACATAGCGAGCGACTTCGGCGAAGCTCTTTCCCTCTCTCATACGCTTTACAATGATCTTCCTCTGGTATCGCGGCGATCGATAGCCCGACTGAACCGTCAGCCGAACGCTGTCCGCGGCCGCCGAATCCGCCATACGGACAAAAGCCTCGGCCGCGCCGGAGTCCACGTATATCCCGAGTCCCTGGTAACACAGATCATCCGGCAGCTTCTTCAGCCCGGCCGGCTCCGCCCATTCACCTGAATCCAGAGCATGTCCGCACCAGGGTGATGGAACCGCGTAGCGAGTACTGTCGATAACCACGCTGTCGGCGCAGTCCGTGTCGACCGTACGATCAGCGGCAAGACTGCCCGACCAGGCCGCAGCGAACGCAGCGGCAAGGGCTGTCGCAAGACGGAAATAGAGATTAATCCTCAAATGGATGATCCTTCTCAAAATCAGGCCGGTAACTGGCCGGGCTGTCCAGTTCCTGCACCCAGCCTCGATAGAATCCCAGCCGCTCGAATTCGTCAACTACTTCTTCATACTCCTCCCGATACAGGCAGCGACCCAGCCTCGGGTCTGTCACCACCGCCGGGGTGGGGTGATACTGCGACATCAGCGAAATGTGTACATCCGGCGATAACTCCCGCGCAATCCAACGCAATACCTCCTTCGAGTTGTCGACATATCCCGGCAGTACCAGGTGACGTATGATCATGCCCTTCGCGATCAGCCTGTCATCATCGAGCACAATCTCCGGTCCCGTCTGTTCGTACATAGCCTTCAATGCCTCGGTGGCGACCTCCACGTAATCTCCGGCCCCGGACAGCTCCTCGGCTATCGCTGCCTTCATGTACTTCATGTCCGGCAGGTATACATCGAAGTCACGGCGCAGAGCCCGTATCGTCTCAACCCGGTCGTATCCGTTGGTGTTGTAGACATATATCGGATACCTGCCGCGCCCGTGGAGACCATCGATGATCGCCTGCATCTGCGGCAGGCAGTGTGACGGCGACACAAACCCAACCCGCCTGCTGCCGTGATCCAGGATCGCTTCGACTTCATCCAGGACCGCCTCCAGGGTGCGCTCGAAGCACTCCACCGGAGTCTTGTTCGAACTGATCTGGTAGTTCTGACAGTAGATACACTGCAGGTTGCAGTGCGCGAAGAAGATGTTGGCGATCCCCTGTCGCCCGCTGATGACCGGCTCCTCGCCCCGGTGAGCGCAGACCGAACTGACCGCCAGGCCGCCGCCGGTACGGCACCAGCCGCTCGGGCCTTCGGTTCGATCAACCCGGCACTCCCTTGGACACAGACTGCAGTTACGCAACTGCCCCGAACGCAGAAGCCCTTGATTGTCGCTGTGGCCTGATGATACCATCATCGGTTATACGCGCCTCGCTCCCGCCTGAACCGGGACTGCTCCAAAAAGATACCTATGGCCGCGAATCCGCGAAACCGCAAACAAAAAAGAAACGAGAAGATCGAAAGATCTTCTCGTTTCCGTGTCAGAAGGCTGTCTATGTCGAACTAACGACTAAGGTTCCTGGCTTAGAAGCACCAGTCACCCATCGGGCAGTCGCCGCCGTTGAAGTACCAGTCGAACAGGTAGATGATATCAGCCTGATCGACGGCGCCGTCAACATTGACGTCACCCAGATGCATGAACGGGATCGGGCCGGGGCCGAAGCCGTAGACATAGTTCTTCAGGTAGACCAGGTCACGAAGGTCAACCACACCGTCATTGTTGACATCACCGCGGCCGAAGCCGGCCCACTTGTTGACCAGGTTGGCGGTAGCAGCATACTCGGCCGGATCGGTCGGATCGGCCAGGCCATGCTTACCAAACTGGGCAATAGCGAAGGTGAATGTCTCATTGCCGGCGAAATCGTGCTCGACCAGCGTGAAGTGGGCTTCCTCGTCACCACCGAGACCGGGATCCTGGCTCGTGTTGCCCGGAGGCATGCTCATGAACGTGTAGGCGGAATCAAGGTAGATATCATTCCACCACGCGCCGTAACCGAACAGCGTACGGGCATTCTTCGCCGGATCGAAGTTAGTGGTATAACCGGCGCCGGACGGGAGCATACCGCAGCCGAACGGAACCTTGATCATACCCCAGGAGGCATCGGAGCCGGCGCCGTAGTTCCAGACTGTCGAGATGTCGCCATCCCAGCCGGTCAGGTCGCCACCAACGTCGTAGTCCATGGTAGCACCGAACTTCCAGTCGAGAACATCGTCGCCGTTGCGTTCCGTGATCTCGAAGATCTCAAGAGTCAGGTCCTTGAGAGGCTCGAAGTCACAGACACCGATAGTGCGAGTGTTGACATACAGACCCATGGTTAGGGCGTTGTCAAACGGAGCGTCGAACCACATCCAATCCCAGCCGGTGCCGTCATCGAAGTTCTGAACAGAATCGATGAAGCTCTTGGCTACGAAGGATCCGGTGATCGGTGTGTAAGTGTAACCGTCCTCGGTGTAACCACCAGCGCAGGAGACCGGCTGATCTTCGACCAGCGGGGCCTTACACTCGTCGTCATACCAGTTCGGGTCGGGCTGCATCGAGATGTACACCTCGGCCTCACCGCCGCCGTGCCAGGCCTGCGTGTTGAGGGCGACTTCGTACTGACTCGTTGCATAAATGAACGAACCCTGGAACACTTCCTGATCGAAACCATCGATATCGAAGCCCCACGGATCAGCCCACGAATCACCGGTGGCTATACGACCGGTGTTGAAGACTGTCTGCGTGTTGGCGCAGCCCATACCGAAGGCCAGGTAAGTGGTGTCGATGAGACAGCCACCGACCACAGTAACCCAGACACACGGGTCGACGCCGGCCATGGCTACCTGGTTCAGGTAGAAGTCCGGATCGTCGGTGTTGATGTGCATGCTGAAGTACTGAGGACCACGGTTGATCAGGGACTGGTTGATATCGACCGTAACGTCGATGGTGTCACCAACGTTCACAATGTAACCGTCCGGCGGGAACAGTATGCCGTCGGGATCGGTTGCGGTCTGGATAAAGGCCGGACGCGCCATCGCGCCGGAGTTCATCACCCGCTCACCGCGGAAGCTGCGAACGGAGATTAGCTCGTCGAGCGGATCGTTGATCTGCGGGGCCTTGACCATAACATCGTTGGTTAGAACATCCGCAATCTTCATAGCGTTATCGGCCACATCGGGACGAACCGATGAGTATTCCGGATGGTAGGTGAAGCAGGCGTCGTCGGTAGTAATGTCGTTAATCGTAAGAGGAGCACCACCGGTGTTGGTGATGAGAGCAGGAATAGTAGTAGGCCAGGAAGTAGCAAGGCCGAATTCGACCGGAACGGCCGGGTTGAAGCTCTGCAGTTCAAGACGCGGACGGTCAACCTTGGCCACGTCCTTACTGAGTACGGTCACGCCGCCCCAGAACATCGCAGCGACTACGTGATAGTCGTAGTCGACGCCGTCACCCGGAACAATGGCGATACCGTTCCACATGGAGTTGAACGGGTTACCCCAGTTGATCTGGCGATTGAAGAGCTCCTCGCCCTCCTCGGTATCGATGAAGCTCAGGAAGCCCTTATGGCCGCCGGCGACAAGGATATCCGGGACGGGGTTGGCGTAATCGACTTCATGCTCACAGGACAAAGCCAGGTCGGCGTAGTAGTTGTCGTCGTTGGGATGGGAGAATATCCAGTTGACCTGACCGTTATTCGTGTTGAAGGCCGCCAGGTTACCGCCGATCGGCGGGCTTACCCAGCGCGAGAAGAATCCCATGTAAACATTGTTCTGGTCGACCACCGGGGTGGTGTACATCGAGCGCGCCGAAGGAACGGCGAACTTAATGGTACCGTCGGAAGTGTTCAGAGCATAGAACACACCGTCAGCCGGGTGGTCACCGTCAGAGACATAGGAGTTGGCGTACAAAACGCTCCTGTTGACATCCAGCGATACGCCGCTGCGGAAGACCTCGCCGGCAACGGCGGCCGTCGGGTAGATAGCATCCGCCTGTAAGCCGTCGCCGGTCGCCAGGGTCCAGCGAACCGCACCGGTGTTGGCCTGGATCGACCACACGTCGCAGTCGAAGCCGGCGGCTTCGGTGGCGTAGTACAGGTTAGCGCCGTCGAAAGCGCCCGACTGGTTAACCGGATAGTTGACCGAAATCGGGTTGACGGCCCAGCCGCCCCACAGCGTACCGGTGGTTATGTCGATGGCGCCGACGTTGCCGTCATCGGTGCCGTAGAACAGCACCGGGGTGCCACCGAACTCCGCAGTCTGGAAAGTACAGTAGCGAGTCGAACCCGTGAGAGGAGCACCGTTGGCAAGGTCGAACGCCCAGATCAACGTACCGGAGTAGAAGTCAAAGGCGTAAATACCGTTGTTGGTGCCGCCACCCACGAACATGTAGGTAGTGCCGCCGATCTCGCGAACCAGCGGAGTGACACGCACCTGACCCGGGTTGAACGGCGGGACAAACGTGTTCAGCACGGCGCCGGTTTCGATGTCAAACATCACGAACTGGTTCTCGAAGGCCAGCACCACGCGACCGTCATAAACGACCGGATCGGTGAAGAAGGCCTGCGCCGTCGGATGCTCGTAATCCCACGTGTAGTTCAGGTTGGCCGCGGGATCACCCATCATCACGTCGGAGTGACCGGTACGGGCATCGTCATACTGAGACGTGTACCAGTCGTGAACCGGCTGACAAATCCACTCGTCCGGAGGGATGCAGCAGTGGCTGGCCTCGGCGGCCATGGCGATATCGGTCGGCAGGCCGACCCAGTTGTTCACCATCAGGCCCCACGTGCCGCTCCAGAGCTCGGCGTAGCTGTTGTCGAAGCCGCCGCCGCCGAAGTCGGACAAGGTACGAATACCATAGGCCTCATCAGCAGCCTGGCTCTCGATAGCCACCCAGTAATCACCGGCTACGAAGACTTCCAGAGGACCGAAGTCCACCGTCGTCTTGCCGGGATACAGGACATAGTCGGCCGGGGTCAGCTCGATAGAAGCCAACTCCGTGCCCGGAACACCGAGACCATTGGAGTAAACCGAAACAGTAGAATTGGTGGTGTAAGCGTCGGGATCACCGTTGTCATAGAGGTAGAAAGAAACGTCGTAGATACGGCACTCTTCACCGACGGTCTTGATGCGCTGCGCCTGGGCAGTGCTACCGTAGGTGTCGGGCAGGTACCAGAAGTAGTCTTCGCCGGTGTTGTAAGAAACGGTGTTACATTCAGAGTAGGGGTCGATACAGAGGTGGGCGATAATATGGAAGTTATCGTTCTCACCGTACATGTCCATCATGGTAACAAAGTTACCCGGATCGATGAAGCCGGGATCATCCAGCACTGTACCGCGATTTACCGTGGTCGTGCCGTCGTCACCAACCAGGAACTCGAAGTCTCCGGTGCCGAAGACCGCCGAGGTCCCGAAGCTGACGTGGAAGTCGCTGGTCATCACGAGGTTGTGCGATGACAGGTCCACGTAAGTGTACGACGGATAGAAAGGATAGGTACCGCCCGGGACTGTCTCCTGGGCCAGGATATTGCCCTGGTCAGGAAAACCGCCGGCATCACCATAGACAGTAATGATAAGGTCATCATTACCGGCCACGTAATCGGGGATGCCAAAGCCACTGCCGTCATAAACGCCCACATCGACGCCGATAAGCGTCTCGGGGCCGTCTACGCTGAAGCGCTCAGCCCACTCCGAGAACGAGTAGTCAGCGTGAGGCGTACCATAAATCCAATAGGCGTTTTCGACCCAGGACTGTTCATAGCAATCGGAAAATGGGGTCTCAAAACCGCAGAATTCGGCTTCGATGAACCACTGTACATCTTCGCCTGAAGAGGTCAACATCGTCACCCAGGTGGCGCCGCCGTCATCGGAGACAGTCGAACGCTCTTGGCCGGAGTGGGGAGGCCAGGGCTGAGCCTGGTCGGATATCGGCGGGATATAATCGCCCCCGACAATATCTCCGGTTATCCGGGCGCCGATATGGAACTCGTCGCCGTTGCCGAAGACCCAGTAGTTGCCGCCATTGTTGTTACCGTCCGTAACAAAATCAGCACCGAACCAGGTAAAGGTGTTACTGCCCCAGCCCGGATCATGGTCGAAATGGACCGAGTCCAGAATCGCGCCGGGGAAGCCGAACCCATCGTCATCGTACAAGTATATGGTAAGGCCTGGTGTACCGGTCATATAGCCGCTCAGGGTCAACATGCGGACCCAGCCGACCATGACTGTACAAACATCGAGACCTTCCACCGTAAACCTGTGGGCAAAGGCCGGCTCGCCGCCCAACGTCCAGAGGTACACGTACGTAGTCGTGTCACACCAGTCGGACATTATGTCACAGTAGTAGCCCGACGGAGGAGTCAGGTCGCCACTGCCAGCCAGCATTTCGCCCGGAGGGCCCGGTATCTTGTAGGAGGACTGCTCCGGCGCGCCGCTTACCCTGTCAGCACTGTACAATGCCGCGTCGGGATTGACGGTCGGAACCGGATTCAACCCTTCTTTTTGGCCGATGCCTGAAATTGCCGTACCGCTCAAGGTCAAAACGAGACCCGTAACGAATACTGCGAATATCAGTCTTTTAAACATTAATATTCCTCCTTAAAAAGGAAAAGCCGTGGAACTCATTTTTCGTAGTCGGCAACCTGCCGGACTGTCCGAGTTATCGGCAGTCATGTGGCACTTTGCCATATCCCGATTTTGTCTAGGGAAACGCTGGGATAAACTACAAATCATGAATTCACTCTGTTTCCTATTCTTTGGAGTCGAAGCACTCTCGATCTAGCCGAGAAGGCTTCAATTGTAAGAACCGTCTTGTCAAGCTTAGTCTGCTGCGCTCTGCTAAGGCAGCGAATCGTCGTGTTTCACCTCCTAAAGGTATGGTTTCTGGCAGCATCCTCGGAATCCTCATTGGATTCAGGGTAGCTACGAGTAAACAGAAAGAGTTGGTGGGCGAGACGCTATAGCGGTTGGGAACTGTCATACCTTACCTTAATCGCCGATGCCCCGGGAGGGCATTCGTCAATCTCGATTTGGCACAAACCTACCCGTCGACCTGAGCCTTCGGGCTAAGTTCCTTTAGCACTATAACTTATTCAAGAGGGCTTTCCGGGCTTTTGTCAAGTCACGGTTTGGCTCTCGGACTTGCGCTTAACCCAGCACACGCTCGATGATAAAGGTAATGATTTCCCCGGTTTTGTCAAGGCCAAAAGAGCCGTAAGTTCAAGGTTTTTTCCACCTTAGCCTGTTCAGAGACTGGACCCCCAACCCCGATTTTCAGGGGCTGGTCGCTTCCCTCGGAGGGGGAAAGAGACCGAAGCCCCGGTTATGCGTGATGAATGTAGATAAGTGCAGATAGACGTAGAAAAATGTAGGTCGACACCCCTGTCCCGCCGCAGGCGGGATCGCGCAGCGAGGTTTCGACAGGTAAACTGCCTTGTCGCCTCGAGCCCGGGTCAAACCCTCCCCCTAACCCCCTCCCTCGGGCCTGTTGAATAACCCGGATTTTCAGTTCAGGCAGGCTTAACGGAGAACGTTG
>CAZGMK010000018.1:65795-68018 GCA_964526835.1 uncultured Ignavibacteriales bacterium | reverse complement strand
ACAAACATCACTTTGATAAATCAGCTAAAACGTCGAGTTTTTCAATAGCCTGCTAGTGGCCCGGCGCCGGCCGGCTGTAATTGATCGAGGACTCCACCGGGCGCGCTAGTGCGGCCCGCCCGGGCGTATTTTTCGGAAGTCTCACTCCCGAAGAGCCTTAACATTTGACAGAATCGCCCTTTAACACCATATTACGGTGTACTTCACAGAACCATTGTAGCCGCCACGCGACTGATTCGGATAAACGAACTGAACGCAGGACGAATACCAAGACATAGGAGTGCTCATTATGACGTGCAAACACCTCCGACATCCGCTGACGTGGACTATGCTGGCACTGGCGGTCGTCGGTCTGACCACCGCGGTCTTTGCGGTCTGGCCCAATCGCTGGATAAACATGACCAGCCCACCTTTGACCGAGCAGAATAACGCCGATGTATCACTCAGCGAAGTCGTGCCCGGTGAGATATATTCGGTCTGGACCGAATTTACGCCGGCAGGGTTCTTCACATCGCAGATTGGTTTCAGTCAGTCTTTCGACGGCGGCCTTAGCTGGGTGCCGCCCGTGACTCTGCCGCCACCGACCGGATTCACCGAAGAGTGGAATCCGTCCCTGGCCTCGCTGCCTGCGGCATTTGGCCCCACGGGCGGTTTTCTAATGAGTGCCACCGCTTACCAACCGGGGGGCCAGTGGATCGGTCCGGGGGCGATCCATATGAACTTGTCTCCAGGAGGCGGCGCTGGTTTTGGCGCCCCGGTCCTCATCGCGGCCAATACTCCGGGGATCAATTGGTTCGATTACTCGGCGATTGAAGTCGATGACTGGATGACGAACCCGCCACCGGCATTGGGCACCGGACACATTGCCTGGGTCGAGTACATTGACGGTACCGGCGGTGACGCCGACGGTAACGGGCATCCTATGGATGACTGGGGCGACAGCTATCAGATATGGTATGCCTATACGCACACCGTTCCCGGTACACCGCCTACGTATCCGGCACTTTCGGCCCCGATGGCCATTTGGGGAGGACCGGTCAGTCCCACACAGATCGCTGCCCACAGACCCGACATGGCTACAATGGCCATCGGAAATATGGGCGTCCCGCCGGGCGGGATGTATATCACGTGGACAGACGGTCTTAATCTCTACGTTGACGCCACGCCGGCCCCGGGGGCCGGTTTCGGCATCCTCGCTGGTGGCGGCCCGGTAATCACGCCTATTGCAGGTGGGCCACCCGTCGTAAACCCCGGGATCAATGTAGCGCCCACCGCGGCCGTAGCTGTAAGCAATGCCCCCGGGCCGTGTCCGGGCATGGTCTTCGTGGTATGGGCCGATTACTCGAGCGGAACCGACTATGATATCTGGTTCATGTCCAGTCCGGACGGCCTGATGGGTAACTGGACCCCGCCGATCCGAGTAAACACTGATCCCATGGGCAATGGGCTCGATCAATGGGCCCCCCAGATATCGGTCGATCCGAACACCGGCGATATCTATGTTCTGTATTACTCGCGCCTCAGTGATCCTTCCAACACAGGTGTCGAAACCTGGCTGGCCTTCTCTCCCGATTGTGGCAACACCTGGATAGAGGGCGTGGTATCGGATGCCGGCCCGACTCCGCCGGTGGCGACTATTGGATGGCCACCCTTCGGGATGTACATCGGCGACTATCTTGAGTGCGATGCCAACATGGCCAACGGCTTCGGCTGCATTTGGAATGATGGCCGCAACGGTACCGACCAGGATGTCTTCTTCGAGAACACCTTCTACCTTGACAGCGATGGTGATGGTATCCCGGATGCCTTCGACAACTGTCCGATGGTTCCGAATCCGGCTCAGGCCGATGGCGATGGGGATGGTGTCGGGGACCTGTGTGACAACTGCCCCGGCGTACACAATCCATCACAGGCCGACGGTGATGGGGATGGGATCGGGGACCTGTGTGACAACTGTCCCGGCGTACACAATCCATCACAGGCCGACGGTGACGGTGATGGTATTGGGGACCTGTGCGATAACTGCCCAAGCGTACACAATCCATCACAGGCCGACGGTGACGGTGATGGGATCGGGGACCTGTGCGATAACTGTCCCGGCGTACACAATCCATCACAGGCCGACGGCGACGGTGATGGTATTGGGGACCTGTGCGATAACTGCCCAAGCGTACACAATCCATCACAGGCCGACGGTGACGGTGATGGGATCGGGGACCTGTG
>CAZGMK010000018.1:0-65695 GCA_964526835.1 uncultured Ignavibacteriales bacterium | reverse complement strand
GGGACCTGTGCGATAACTGTCCCGGCGTACACAATCCATCACAGGCCGACGGTGACGGTGATGGGATCGGGGACCTGTGCGATAACTGTCCCGGCGTACACAATCCATCACAGGCCGACGGTGATGGGGATGGTGTCGGGGACCTGTGTGATAACTGCCCCGGCGTCGCAAATCCCGGCCAGAGTGATTCCGATGGTGACAGTGTGGGTGACGCCTGCGACCTGTGTCCGGGATACGATGACCTGGCGGACGGTGACGCCGACGGAGTGCCGGATTCCTGCGACAACTGTCCGGATACCTATAATCCTTCCCAGACAGACACTGACGGCGACGGCGTCGGTGATGCCTGCGAAGGGACCAGTTGCTGCCTGTTGCGGGCGGATATCAACCATGATGGCGTCGGCCCCGATATATCCGACCTGGTCTACCTGGTGAGCTACATGTTCTCGGGTGGGGCAGCGCCGCCATGCGAAGATCCGCCCGGAAGCGGCTATTATGCCGAGGCGGATATCAACGGCGACGGGGCTGGTCCGGATATCTCCGACCTGGTCTATCTGGTGAGCTACATGTTCTCCGGCGGACCGGCCCCGGTGGCATGCCCGTGAAATGTCTGGCAGGAGTTCCACGGCTATCGTGAGAACCTGCCAGACCTGACCTATTGCTGAGGGCGGGATCATGATGATCCCGCCCTTACCGTTGACACGATAAGAGTTGACCATCCTGTGAGTGCGCCATACCATATCGTTCATGAACTGCGTGTCCGGACCTTCCGAACAACCGCAATCCACCCCCCGGCAGAGCGAATCCTCCTTCGAGGTCGCACTCCGCAGCGATGTCGACCCGCTCAAGCGGGTTGAGCATCTTGTCAAGCATTCCGCATTCAATGTCCTGCGGCCCTTTCTCAAGAAAGGTCGTCAACCGAACCAGCCTTATGATGGCTCCAGGTTCAAGCGCTATCTCCTGCTGCGCCCCGAAAGTAAGATAGGCGATCTCGCCATATCGTTACCGACAGTCGATTTCCTTAAGAAGAGCTTTCCGGACGCGGAGATCGGGTTGTTCTGCTCCCCGCGCAACGCGGTGTTGGTGGAAGACGATCCGCGTTTCGACAAAGTCTGGCTATACCGCAAGCGACTGCTCGCCGATCTGGGCGAGCTGAAGCGAATTCGTGAATACGCCTATGATTGCATCATCGATCTGCTCTGCGACGACTCGGTAACCGCGCTTGCTGTCGCCCAGTGGGCCGGCAAGGAAATCCCGCGCCTCGGTACGGCCAAGGTCAGGTTTCGGCGGTACTACGATGCCACCGGAACCACACCTTACGACCCCAACCGTCACATAATTATCAATACTCTCGGGACTCTCCGGGGGCTGGGGCTGGACCCGTCTGACGCGAACCCGTACTCACCGCCGTTTGTCGATCCGGATCGCCTGGGACGAGCCGACGAATTCATCGCTTCGATCACGGGATCGGAAGAGCCGATGCTGATCGGAGTCAATCTGAGCGCTGGAACCGTGTCGCGCGATTGGGGACGAGACAAGCCGGTGACGCTGGTGCATCGTCTCCTGGAGTGGCTGCCGACTGCCCGAGTGATCGTGTTCACGACGCCGCCGGAGCGCGGCAAGGGGCACGGGCTGGCCAGCGAGTTCGCGTCGCGCGTTCACCTTGTTCCCGACCAGCTGGACATCCTGACGGTGGCGGCGATCCTCCGCCGACTGTCGGTGCTCGTTACGCCCGATACTGCCCTGGTTCATATCGCCAGATCGTATGGTGTGCCGGTGGTTTCGTTGATGCCCGGCCACCCGCGAAACCGCAGCCTGTGGGCGCCGTTCGGTCAGCAGCACGGAGCCGTGATGGCCGCCACACCGGCTAATATCTACGATATCACCATCGACCATGTCTGGGATGAGTTTGTCAAAATAGTGGATGAGTTCCGCCTGTAGCTACCTGACTGGAATGGTCCAGTTTGGGTTTGACTTTCAGCCGCTCCGGGCGTAGCATATTCGGCAGTGAGAATAAGGCCATTCACGGAGGTATTTTGGCCAAGGCTAACACGACTCGTCGCGGATTCCTGGAATGGCTCCTCGGAGGCAGCGCTGTTGCCACCCTGGGGGCAGTTCTGTATCCCGTCTTCCACTACATAACCCCGCCCAGGGGGGCTGAGTCGAAAGTAACCCAACTCAAGCTGGAGTTTACGCGGGAAGACATTGCGGCCGACGAGAGGAAATCGAAGTATTTCAAGTTCGGCCGCGAACTCGGGATCATCTTTCTGACTCCCGATGACAAGCTGAAGGCTCTCTCGGCCACCTGCACTCACCTTGACTGCACTGTCCAGCATCGTCCCGATATGGGCATCATCTGGTGCTCGTGCCACAATGGCAAGTACTCTCTGGACGGCGACAATATCGGTGGCCCGCCTCCAAAACCGCTGACGACGTTCAGGATCAACGAAGTTGACGGCGCTATCTTTGTCAGCAGGGAGGATGCCTGATGGCCGGATACCATGCTCTGACGCCCGGTCAGCGCGCCTACCGCTGGCTGGATGAACGCCTTAAGATCGATGTCTTCGTCGAATACATGAAGGGCAAGGTGGTACCCCAGCACAGCCACTCGATCGTGTACTACCTGGGCGGCATCTCCCTGTTCCTGTTCACGGTGCAGGTGATAACCGGCCTGTTGCTGCTAATGTACTACCGACCCGGCGCCGAAACCGCCTATGAATCGGTCCGGTTCATTGTCAGCGAAGTCTCCTTCGGCTGGCTGATGCGGTCGCTGCATAGCTGGTCGGCCAACCTGATGATTCTGGCGGTCTTTCTGCACATGTTCACGGTTTACTTCACCCGGGCATACCGGAAGCCCCGAGAGTTGACCTGGCTGTCCGGAGTAGGCTTGTTGGGGCTGGCCCTCGGTTTCGGTTTCTCGGGATACCTGCTGCCATGGAACGAGCTGGCGTTCTTCGCAACCCGGGTCGGCACCGGCACCGCCGGCGCCCTGCCGGTTGTCGGCGACATTCTGATGTCCATAATGCGTGGCGGTGAGGAGGTAACCGGGGCGACCATTGGCCGCTTCTTCGGGCTGCATGTCGCAATTCTGCCGGGCATTACGACGATCGTACTGGGTATCCATCTCATTCTGATTCAGCGCCAGGGTATGAGTGAGCCGCTCGAGTGGAACGACATCCCGGATGACCGAAAACGCTACATGAAGTTTTTTCCTAATTTCATCATGCGCGACGCCCTGGTGTGGCTGATCGTGCTCAACATTCTGGCAGTGCTGGCGGTCCTCTTCCCGGATGGCATCGGGGTTGTGCACTGGCCGCTGGGAGCCAAGGCCGATCCATTTGCACCGCCCCCGCCGGTGATTCGACCGGAATGGTACTTCATGTCGGTCTTCCAGTTCCTCAAGTTCTTGCCGTCGCATGTACTCTTCATCGAAGGCGAGCTCGTCGGTATTATCGTGCTGACCGTGGGCGGTCTGATCTGGGCCCTGGCGCCGTTTCTGGATCGCAGGTCGGCCGAGGGACGCCGCTCGGGGTTGTTCGCGGCTTTCGGTGTACTCGTAGTGGCCTTCGTCGTAGTGTTAACCCTGCTCGGATATGTGCTGGATTAGGAGGCGACAGTAATGCGTCAATACATGCTCGTCATCGCAACCCTGCTGCTGCTCGCCGTTCCGTGCTGGTCCCAGGTTAACATGTGCCTGGAGTGCCACCAGTCGTTCGAGGATGAAGACGACGGCCCGTCATGGAAGATCGGTCGGGACATTCACCACCAAAAGGGCCTTTCGTGTACGTCCTGTCACGGAGGCGATCCGACCCTGGATGACATGGATGATGTCCGCGAAGTGGCCAATTATCGTGGCATCCCCGATCATACTGAGGTTCCGCAGTTCTGCGCCCGCTGTCACAGTGACGCGGTCTACATGCGCAACCACAACCCCAACCTGCCTACCGACCAGCTGGCGCAATACAAGACTTCCACCCACGGCAAGTTGCTCCTGGAGCAGGGGAATGATGATGTGGCTAACTGTGTCTCATGCCACGGAGTGCATGATATCAACAACGCCCGGCTGCCGCACTCGCCGACTCACCCACTCAACGTACCACACACGTGCGCCAAATGCCACGCCGATCCCGATCACATGACCGGCTACGACATCCCGACCGACCAATTCGAGTTGTATACGCGCTCGGTTCATGGGCACGCCCTGCTGGAACGTGAGGACGTCGGCGCTCCTGCCTGCAATGACTGCCATTCGAATCACGGGGCATCGCCGCCGGGAGTCGAGAATCTTAGCTACGTCTGCGGCAACTGCCATGCGGTCCAGGAGGAGCTATTCGAGGCCTCGCCGCATTGGCCGGCTTTCGCCGAGAACGATTTCCCGATGTGCCAGACCTGTCACTCCAACCATCTCGTCGAGCGGACCCATGACGGTTTAGTCGGTGACGAGGAGCCGGCCTATTGTATCGAGTGCCACCACGAGGGGGACGATACCGAGGGTATTCCGACCGCCCGCGGCATGCACACCGCTCTGGTCAGCCTGGCCACCGAATACGACAGTTCTCGCGCTGTGGTTGCGGAGGCGGAGGCCAAGGGAATGATGGTGACCGACGAGACCTTCCTGCTCAAAGAGATCGGGCAGGTGCTGATACAGGCTCGGACACACGTGCATGCCTTCGTGCTCGACAGCGTCACCTCAAAGACTGAGATCGGTTTGGCCAAAGCCGATACTGTGCAGGCAAATACGGCCTCGCTTATCGATGAGTATTACTTCCGTCGCAAGGGCCTTGGACTGGCGACGTTGTTCATCACTATCCTGGTAGTGACTCTGTGGCTGCGTATTCGAAAGATGGAGCGGAAGTAGGGAACAAGTCGGCAATCCCCGGTAATCCGACACTGTTCGGACCAACGTTCGCACACCGCCACGTCCTGCCTCATCACGGCGAGACAGGACCTCTGGCCCTTACCACCCGCGTCAGCATGGAGAGGGAGAAGCGCTGCAGCCGGCAAGGGCCGTCACTTCAGCCAGCGCGCCAGCCAACTCAGTTGCCGCTCGTAGACATAGCGCAGGTTCACGAGCTTTCTCACCGAGTGACCCTCATCGGGAAAGTAGACCAGCTCCGACGGTACTCCCTGTCGTTGCAGGGCCGTGAACATCTGCAGGCCCTCGCTCAAGTCAACACGGTAGTCCTTCTGACCGTGGATCACCATCGCCGGTGTGGCGAAGTTAGAGGCGTAGCTGCTCGGCGAAGCGCGGTGATACTCCTCGGGGTTGTCGTAAGGGGTACCATTGAACTCCCATTCGGGAAACCATAGCTCTTCGGTGGTCCCGTAGGCGCTGACTTGGTTGTAGTCTCCGTCAATGCTTATCAGGCAGTCAAAACGATCAGTGTGTCCACATATCCAGTTCACCATAAAGCCGCCGTACGAGCGCCCGAGGGCCGCCATGCGGGTTGAGTCGATCTGCGGGTACTTCGCGATCAGGTAGTCGACTCCGAGCATTAGGTCTTCATAGTCGCCGAGCCCCCAGTGCCCGCTGACATATTCCTTGAATGCCAGCCCATATCCGACGCTGCCATGCGGATCGATCTGCGCCACCATGTAATCGCCGGCCGCCATGAGTTGTGTGTTCCAGCCATAGTAGTTGAAGTCGCCCAGCCAGCACCATTGAGGGCCGCCGTGGATGAGGAGCAACAGGGGATAGCTCGAGTCAGGGTCGTAGTCCGGAGGTCGGGTCAGGAATCCGTGCACCGAGTCGCCGTTGAAGCCGGCGAACCAGAACTCCTCGGGGGGTGACAAATCGATTCCGTCGAGAATAGGGTCGGCGAACCACGTGAGACGAGTGAGCTTGCGACTGCTGATGTCGAAGCGATAGACTTCGTACGGCTGGTCGGCAAGCGATCGGGTCAGCATCCCGAAGCGGCCGTCCGGCGACAGTGTGAACCCGGAGTGAACCGCGTCGGTCAGGACGGTGTCGAGCCGGCCATCCTCGATATCGACCATATAGATATGGACATAGCCGCGGTCGACGGCCTCAAACCATATCGTCTTCCCATCGGGCGACCATGAATATGAGCCGACCGAGCGGTCGAAGCCGGCGGTGAGGTTGCGCGACTTGACATCCCCGATACCGCCGACAAACAGGTCCGCCTGGTCGGATTCGTAGCCGCGGCGGGCCTGCTGGAGCCAGGCCAGGTGGGAACCATCAGGTGAAAACGAGGGCGCTTTCTCGAGGCCGGGTGCATCGGTTAGTTTTTCCGAGGCGGCCGAGCCGATTCCGGCCAGCCAGAGGTTGTTGTCGGGCCAGACAGCGGGGACCGAATCGGTCGCCACCGTCACTGCGACCATCCGGCCATCGGGGTGAATCGTGTAATCATCCCTACTGCCCAGCCAGGCGGTCGGCATCGGGTAATCCGCCACGACCAGTCGTTCGGCTGCGCCGCTCTCAAAGTCGACGCGCCAGAGCTGGTTGATCGTGCTGTCGTCCCATCGGTTATAGTGGCGATACATCAGGTGGTCGAAGGTCATCGCTTCGACCCGACGCTCATCGCGACTACTTCCCGGCGTCTCCAAATCCTCGACGGTTCGGGCTTCCGACCGGCCACTGGCAATAACTATGGCGCTGTGACCGTCGGGATGCAGCTCATAGTCATGGACACCACCGGGCAACGCCGTTACCGGTGAGGCCTCGCCCCCGTTGATGGGCAGCCGCCATATCTGTGAACTCCCGCTGCGAGAGGACAGGAAATAGATGGATTCCCCGTCATGAGACCACTGGGGCGAATGCTCACTGCTCTCCGAATACGTGATCTGACGCTGATCGGCCCCGTCTGCGTGCATAAGCCACAGGTGGCTCTCGTAGCGTTCCTTCTCCCAATTCGTCGTGCGCAGGACGAAGACAACCTGCTCGCCGTCGGGGGATACCTGCAGGCTGTGAGGACGCGGGACACTGTACAGGTCCTCGAAGGTGATCGGGCTGGCCGGCGTGACGGCGGTCAATGCCATTATCAATAGAGCTGCGATACGCATATCTGCTGCCTCCTGATGATCCTGGAGACATACACACTGCCAGAGGGAAAGTCAACCGGGATTGCCGGCGGAATTCAGGCCGGTCAGTCCGGCGGAAACTGGAGGAGTGTCATCGCTATGGTTGCCCTTGGCCGCCTGATTGCATATCTTTCCACCTGGGAGTTGACCGCTCCCAGGTGGAAAGACAGGGACACTATGCGCAAGATCGCCATCACCCTTATCCTGTGCGCCGGGCTGTTGTCGGGCGTGACTGAGGGACAGATGTTGCCTATTGACAAGAGCCGGCAGGCGGTGCGCAGCGACCATGCGACCAACGCCCCGGCTCATTGTCTTGCCGCCCATCGGGTGGGACGAATTGAATTGGCCGTTGCCAACAACGGCACCTTCGGTCGGGAGTACCACCCTGGAGCCAGCCTGGACTGTTTCACGGGGCAGGAAATCCTGCACTCCTGCCAGTACCCGAAGAACTCCAGAATCTCCTATCTCTTTGGCGGGGCTTTCTGGATCGGCGCGGTCGTGGGACGAGATACGCTGGTCAGCGTGGGCGCCGACGGCTGGCAGCACGTCTACGAAATGTACCCCGACGTTTCGCCGATTGGTGATATGGTGTATCGCTCAACCACCGACCCCGGTTCGCCGCACTACGACGGCGCTGTATCTGAAGAGGACTATATAGCGGTTTATTACGATACGCTCACATCAGGGGTTCCCGACGACTACTTCGGTCGACCTCACACCCCTCTCAATATCGAGGTCACACAATCGTCCTACGCCTGGTCATATGAATACGCCGAGGACTTCGTTCTCTTCGACTATCGCATCAGCAATATTGGCCGTCGGATCCTGCGGGAAGTCTACATGGCCATATACGTCGACTGCATGATCTGTTTCGATTGTCTCGGCCCGATGCAGGGCTTCCAGGACGACCACTCGGGTTTCCTGCATGCGTGGCCGGACACGTGCGGTGGCTGCGCCTACGATGATACTGTCTTCATTGCCTGGGCCGCCGATGACAACGGCGACCCGGACCTGATCTACCAGGACGGACAGGCCCACCCGGCCCCGGCGGTAACAGGCGCTCGCATTATCCGGACACCACAGGATTCCCTTGATGTCAGTTTCAATTGGTGGATCGGCAATGGCAACCCCGCGCTCGACTTCGGCCCGCGAGAAAGGCCGTTCTCCGGCCGGCGAAAGGAAGACCTGCGGGACTTCGGCACCGGGGGCCTCGGCACGCCGGAGGGGGACGCCAACAAGTACTATGTAATGAGTAACCGCGAGTTCGATTATGATCAGGTCCGCACCGGCGTCATTGCGCCCAACGACAGCCTGTGGCTGTATCCGGACCAAAACCGCGCCGATTCCTTCGCCACCGGCTATGACACCCGCTACCTGCTGTCATTCGGGCCGTTCGATATCAGCCCCGGACAGACCCTGCCCATATCATTCGCCTATGTCGCGGGCGACAACCTGCACCAGGTCTACGGCAACGAAGAGAACCTGCCCGACCGGCCCGACCTGTACCTGAGCCAACTGGACTTCTCGGACCTGGCCGAGAACGCCAGGTGGGCCTCATGGATATACGATAACCCTGGGTACGATACCGATGGCGACGGCTATGCGGGCGACTTCATCGCCTGTCCGGCCGGATCATCTATGGTCGCGATTGACACAACCGTAGACGGCCAGGATACGACTATCCATCGATGGGAGTACGATATCGTCGATACTTGTTGGATCCGGGGAGACGGGGTTCCCGATTTCCGCGGCGCCTCCTCGCCGCCGCCACCCGATGTCCGGCTGGGCGCCGCTTCGGGGCAAGTCGCGGTCCGCTTCAACGGCCTTCGCTCTGAGACTACTCGCGATGTATTCTCCGGTAAGATCGACTTTGAGGGCTATAATGTCTATCTGGCGCGTGATCAGCGAGAAGGCAGCTACACGTTAGTGGCTTCCTATGACCGTGAGAACTACAACAAGTGGGTATACAATTCCGAGCGGCGGCCGATCGCGGGATACGAATTGCGCGATCAACCGTTCACTGTCGAGGACCTCCGCTGCCTCTATGGATCAGGTGAGAATCCGTGCGCCGACAGCGCTTTCGATCCAGGCCGTCATGGACGGGGCAATCCGTTCCGTCACCCGGATTTCCCCGATTCCCTGTTCTACTTCGAACCGCAGGGAGCGAATGTGTCACGGCTAGGGGAGGACACCCCGATTCGAAAGCGTTTCCCGAATCAGCCATACCCATCGAGCCTTGATCCCTCTGAGGCCGATCGCGACGAACTGACCGATGACGGATATCTCAAGTACTTCGAATACGAGTTGGTGATCGACCATCTGCTGCCGTCGACGCCATGGTGGGTGAGTGTGACCGCCTTCGACTATGGCTCGCCGGAGTCGGGGCTGTCCGCCCTGGAATCGTCGATCAGCAACAATGCTCAGTCGACATACGCGTTGCCCGACGCCGATCGCGTGCTGAGCGAGAAACTTGAGGCTTTTGTCTATCCCAACCCATATCGTCTGGACGGCGGCTATCGGGGTCGTGGTTTTGAGGGCCGAATGCAATCCGATCGCATGCCCGACCGCACCCGCGCAATCCACTTTGCGAATCTGCCGCCTTTCTGCACGATTCGCATCTACACGCTGGACGGCGACCTGGTTCGAACCATCGAGCACGACGATGGTACTTCTCATGATTGTTGGGACCTGATTACTCGCAACCACCAGCTTGTGGTCAGCGGTCTATATTACTGGACAGTCACCGGTCCCGGCGGCCAGACCCAGATCGGAAAAGTCGCGATTGTGATGTGAAAAGGTCGCCGCGCCCTCTTGTTGTTCTGTTTACTGTTGATATATTGCCCAGAGCTTTGAATTGACAGGAGATTTCGCACTTTGGATACTGCTTCAGTTTCCCGGTTTTTGTTTCAAGTAGAGTTGTTCGCACGGCTTAACGAGGAAGAGCGGCTTCTTTTTGCCGAACGCGGCGAAATAGTGGAGTTCGGCCCTGGCGAATCAGTCTTTGAGGAGAATGATCCGCGTCGTTGCATGTGGGTCATCATCACCGGGCAGGTCCAACTGACCAAGCGCACCGCTGCGGGTCAGGAACGACGCCTGTCGTTCTTCAGTGCCGGCGACTTCATCGCTGAGGGCGCCTTGATGGATGATTATCCCCATTCCACTTCGGCGCGAACTTTGCTGCGGACTCGAGCCCTGGCCATCACCAGGGATGTCTTCACCGATATCGGAAAGCACCGGCCAGAGGCGGCTATGAAGCTGCTAGCCGCCGTGGCTCGAGTGGTGTCACGTCGCATTGTGAAGGCCTCTACGCGCGCGGTCGATGTCGCCGCCCAGTACATGAGCGGGCGGACTCGTCGTGAGCACGATCTTCTGGGAGACAGGGATGTTCCGTACGAATTCTACTATGGCATTCAAACTCTGCGAGCCCTGGAGAACTTCAATATATCCGGGATCGCTCTAAGCCAGTTTCCTACCCTCATCAGGTCTCTGGCCATGGTTAAAATGGCGGCTGCGCGCACCAACCAGGAGCTAGGCCTGATCGACAACAATATCGCCGATGCTATTGTCAGAACCTGCGAAGAGATCGTCGGTGGTCGCCTGCACTCCCAGTTCGTGGTCGACCTGGTGCAGGGGGGCGCCGGCACATCCACCAACATGAACGCCAACGAGGTCATCGCGAATCGGGCGCTGGAGCTGCTCGGCTGCGAACGAGGCCAGTACGCCCAATGCCATCCCAACATTCATGTCAATATGTCCCAGTCGACAAATGATGTCTACCCCTCGGCGCTGAAGATCGCTTTCCTCTTCTTCAATCGCGACCTGGTGGCCTCGCTGGGTCAGCTGGTCGAGTCCTTCCGTGCTAAGGGGCGGGAGTTCGGGCGCATAATCAAGATGGGCCGCACCCAGATGCAGGATGCGGTGCCGATGACACTTGGACAGGAGTTCGAGGCCTGGGCGGCCACGCTGCACGAGGAGATCAGGCGGCTGGAGGACAACGCCGACCTCTTCCTGGAACTGAATATGGGCGGCACCGCGATTGGCACGGGTATCAACGCCGATCCGCGCTATCCGGGGCTGGTTGTCGAACATCTTCGTGAGATCACCCAATTGCCGGTGCGCCTGGCCTATGACCTGGTCGAAGAAACCCAGGATACCGGCGGCTTCGTGATGTACTCGTCGGCGATAAAACGTCTGGCCATCAAGCTGTCAAAGATCGCCAACGACCTGCGCCTCCTTTCATCGGGGCCGCGAGCCGGGTTCAATGAGATTAACCTGCCGGCCATGCAACCGGGCTCATCGATTATGCCGGGGAAGGTCAATCCTGTCATTCCCGAAGTGGTCAACCAGGTGGCCTTCAAGGTAGTGGGAAACGATCTCACGGTCACCATGGCGGCGGAGGCCGGTCAACTTGAGCTCAACGCCATGGAGCCGGTTATTGCTCAGAGCATTTTCGAGTCGATTGATATGCTGATCAACTGCATGGAAACCCTGCGCATCAGGTGCGTCGACGGAATCACGGCGAATGAGAGGGTCTGCCGCCGTTATGTCAAGAAGAGCATCGGTGTGATCACGGCCCTGAACCCGGTCCTGGGATATGAAGTCTGCACGGCTCTGGCGCGCGAAGCCCTCGAGCAGGATCGCGGCGTGTATGAGCTGGTCCTGGAGCGGTCACTCCTGACCAAAGACGAGCTCGACGAGTTACTGGATCCGGATCGAATGACGAACCACCGGGAGAGCGGCGGCGACCCGCGCTAAACCGGGTTGCGACATTGCAGTGGCAAATTATGTATTGACAAATCGGGGCAATACTGTTAGAAATTGGTTAAGTGATTTGCTGATCCGGCCTCGGGAACCATTGGTATTTGTGAAATAAGGTGTATACAGAGATGAACTCGAGTGCGGTACCCCTCCCGCCGCATTCGGGATGCGCCTCTTCGGTTGTGAGCACAGGCCGGAGAGGCTTTTCTTATGCCGACTCCCGGCGGAGCATCGGGGCGGCCGGATCGCGGACAGTCCGAGGTTCATTTCACCGTCCCCACATCTCCACCTCCGGAATCACGCCGGATTCGATGTCGATTCCGACTCCGAAATTATCAGCTCCCCAACGCTCATCATCGCGAGATGGCTGGAGCCAAAGCGAGTTCTCCGCAGCCACCGGATGTGGCTCACGTCCTGCGGAATCAAACTCCCAGTAGGTATCGTCTCCGCCGATATCGATGAACCCACCGAATGACCTGGAATAGTAGTAGTAGGTCAGCAGTGGGCTGGGTTTGTCGTATCCTTCGCGCCAGGAAGCTTCTCCCAGGCCCGGCGTGCCTTTGCCGAGTTCGTACACATCATCACCTCCGACGTCGATCAGGAAAGCGTTGGAGCGAATCTGCGCCAGACCCATGGAGATTATTCTGGCCCTATAGTGATCGTCGCCGCCCAGGTTGACCAGCAGAGCGTTAGTGTAGTCCCAGCCAAAGCCCAGGGCCGCGCCGGCGGTTTCGTACAGGATGTGCTCATCGTCGCCTGACTGATCGATCAGGACGCCGTTGCAGTAGTGCGCCCCGGAAGCCTGGGTGAAATAGCAGGATTCGTACTTGTCGTTGCCGTTACGATCGAGCGCTATACCGGTGGCGAACCAGTAGCCGACCCCGAGGGTCCAGTTTCCGGAATAATAGTGGTCGTCACCGTGGATATCCATAATTGCTCCCAGGCCTCCTGCCCAACTGTGGCCGTCGGAGCCGTCGCCTCGACGCCCGAATCCCGCTCCCTGGGCGTTGTTCCCGTTGATCTTGTGGTCACTATGATAGTCACCGCGATCCACGACGCGACTGTACGGTTCGGCCGTATACTTGTCGTTGCCCGAGAATGAAGCGCAAACGCCGATTCCGCCGCCGACTCCTCCCATTCCCTGACCATCACCCCACAGATAGTACTCGTCGTCGCCGGTGGCATCGAGGCAAATCCCGATCCCGAAGTAGCCCGCTCCCTGGGCCGAAGTCTCGGCCCGGTAGTGATCATCGCCGGAGCGGTCCAGCAGCACGCCGACCCCGAACAGACCGGCGCCCTGAGCGTAAGTGGAACCACTGTAGTGGTCATCTCCCTCGGAATCGATTGCAACCCCAACTCCCATCAGACCCACACCGGTCGACGGTGGATAGGATGTGCGTCCATGTCCATAGTAATCGTCGCCCGCCAGATCGATCAGCACCGAGATCGGATTCGACAGTGATGAAGTGGCGCCGGGGCTGCCCTGATAGATTGTGTTACGCCCGAAGTCGATCAGCAGCAGCGTATTGGCTGCATCGATTTCGAAGTGCTTCCGGCTCTCAGCATCCGCAGGCGTCAGAGAAGTGGGAGGAAGTCCATGCGGGTCGTTCTTGCCGGGCAGCAGGACCACTCTTCCGAAGGGAGTAGCAAGGTCGATATCCAGCGTGTCGGGGAACCGGTCCGCAAGACCGACCAGTTTTCGCTCGGCCTGCTCAGCGGCAGCGACGGTCTTCAGGGCCGAGTAGAACAGCGAAGCCCAGTCGATGGCGCCGGCTATATCGTCAAGTTCGGGATGGTAGACGGCGCCGTCGGTCTGAGTCTCTGCCAGATCGCGGATATCGAAGGCTGTCTGCAGATCTGAGTGATCACAGTTACGGAAGGCCAGAATATGCCAGTAGATTGCTTCTCCCAGGTTTATCAGCAGTTCCGCCAGCACATGGCGGATCGTATCCGGGATGGAAGCAATCCGATCAGCCAACTCGAATCGGTGGCGCGGCCATTCGCCGTCCTGTCCGAAGGCTTTGTAGCGGCTCCGCTGTCCGGCCAGGTGCTGAAGATAGTCCAGGGCCTCAATGACGGGGCGATCGCCATCGGGAGCAGTAATCAGGTTGGCCGAATAGGAACGAAAGCCGCCGAATTTCTTCTCAACGCCGAGGTTGTACACCAGATGGTAGAGGCCGTCATCAAGGCTGTCGGCTCGGGTCGGATCGAGATACTGCTCCACGGCATTGGCCATTACCTGCGAGTAGTCGTACAGGCGCAACGGCTCGGCGAAGAGATCGTCGAATGAGTTGAGTTTGTGCGGAGTGTCCTGTGGAAAGCGGTTCCAGTATCCGGCGGGGGCATATCCCAGGTTCTCCCGGCTGAAGCCGACCTCAGCGAGAATCCGGCCGAGGACGTCAGTTGTATCTACAGATCGAGCAGGACCGCTAATCAGTAACATGAGCAGGGCGGCGACAACGGCAGTGTCTTTCATCGTGATCGTCCTCAATCAGAGTATTCCGAGCTGTTCTCGAGGCTTGTCGATGAACCTCGCCTGGCCCATTGACGCCGCAAAGATAAGCCAGCGGCTACTCGAGAAAGGTTCTTTTGCCGCGGGCGGCCCTGCGTCGCCCGACCGAGTGCAGAGAGACTGGTCAATCATCAGCCAAGCATTCTCTCAACCGACGCCTGGGATGAAGATTGGATATACACCTGCCCGGGGCAACGGAAGAAACCTATCTTGAAATCGAAAGGGCCGGAGCTAACATGGATTTGGTCAGCCCACGCAGTCGCACGGACAAAGGCCCGAACAAAGAAACCCGCCTGAGGGCGGGTTTCTCGGGACATGTGGTCGTATCGAAGAACCTAGCTGCGTGTGCGACGACGGGTCCGTCCAGTCCTTGTCGCCCTGGTCGACGTCTTGCGAGCCCGTGAGCTCTTGGCCTTCGTGGTCTTGGTACGAGCTGTCGTCTTCTTGCGCGCAGTCCTTTTTCTGGTTGTGGCCTTCTTGCCTGCGGTCTTGCGGGCAGGTTTGCGAGTGGCCCCGGCCGGCTTCTTCAGACCGAGGGTACGGATCTTCGCCTTCACCGATGCCGGCGTCCGCCCGAGCATCTCAGCGATCTCGGTGGCGCTCTTCTTCTTGTAGGCCGTCGTCAGCTTGCGCTCTTCAGCCTTGGTCCAGGCTTTAGCGCCGGGACGCAGCCCCACCTTGCGCTTGGTTGAGCGGGCCGTGGTCTTCTTCCTTGCCGCCGGTTTGCGTGTGCTCGTCTTCCGGGCGGTCTTACGCGTTGTCTTTTTTCGTGTAGCCTTACGCATGGAGCTAGACTCCTGTGTCTATGTTAACGGTTGGTGCCTTGGTTTCACTCCGTAACAAGCCCGCAGTTCTTCGTACGCCCGATGAGTGTCTGACTGCGTCGGCGTAGCAGGTAGGACGTCGAATCTCCATACGGTTGTATCTCTGCTTATGAGACATCATAAGCACCATAATTAGAAATGGTATGGCTATGTCAACAAAAAAGCATCAAGTAAAAACAAACCTATTGTCGCTCTGAGCATGGTCCTTCAGGACCGTGGATAGTGTGTGACAACAGATGACGAGGTACTAGTCGAGTCGACCCATCTGTTTGAGCTTCTTCAGGGCCAGTGCGGCGGCGTGCTGCTCGGCTTCCCTCTTCGAACTCCCCTCACCGATTCCTAGTTGTTCCCTCAGGACCGTCACCCCGACCTTGAATACCTTGCGATGGTCCGGACCTGTCTCGCTGAGGACTTCGTAACGCGGCATGGTCTCACCCCATCCCTGAATCAGTTCCAGGAGCTCACCCTTGTAGTTACGTTGCGACCTGTCCGAAAGGATCTCGTCCTTCCGGGCGTAGATAGTGTCGAGGATCACACGCCTCGCAGCCTCAAAACCACCATCGAGATAGATGGCCGCAATGACTGATTCGAACCCATCGGAAACAATCGACGGACGATCGCGTCCGCCGCTTCGGTCTTCTTCGGGCGACAGGCGCAAATGGCGATGCAGTCCGATGCGACGCGCCATCGCGGCCAGGGTTATCTCGTTGACCAGTCGCGCCTTGGTCTTTGTCAGTTCGCCCTCGTGGCTTTCGGGGCTGTCGCGAAAGAGCTGTTCTGATATGACCAGCCCCAGAACCGAGTCCCCGAGAAACTCCAGGCGTTCATTGGAAGGAGCATGGTGCGGGTCGAATCGAGTAAACGACCGATGGGTCAGCCCGAGAATGAGCAGCGAGGGATCCGAGAAACTATAGCCGAGTATCTCCTGGACCGCCTCGACATCTATCTGGACCGGCCCTTCCTGGATCGTGGTATCGGCGCGGGCCAGTTCAATGTCCGTCGCCGACGCCCCAGACACCGAACGGCCCCGGCGACCGAACAAACCTCGCAACTTCGTGAAAATGGCCATCTATCCGGCGTCAGAGAACTTGGACACTACCAGCGAGACATTATGCCCGCCAAAACCGAACGAGTTGCTGACGGCGTTGAACACTTCAACATCCCTGGCCGGGCCGACAGCATAATCCAGGTCGCACTCAGGATCAGGATAATCAAGGTTGATAGTCGGGTGGACCTTATTCTCCTGAATCGATTTTACAACAACAATCAATTCAACCGCTCCGGCGGCCCCCAGCAGGTGGCCTGTAATCGACTTGGTCGAATTGCAGGGTATTTTCATGGCGTGCTCGCCCAGCACCTGCTTGATGGCCTTCGTCTCGGCGATATCGCCGAGGTCGGTAGCAGTGCCATGCGTGTTGACATAGTCGACTTGATCTGGTCGTATGGCGGCATCCCGGAGCGCGATCTCCATCGCACGACGAGCTCCGACGCCTTCGGGATGCGGAGCGGTCATGTGGTAAGCGTCTCCGGTCATTCCGGCGCCAACAATCTCGGCGTAGATGCGCGCCCCCCGGGCCTGGGCGTGCTCGAGCGATTCGAGAACGAGCATTCCGGCGCCCTCACCCATGACGAAGCCGTCGCGCTCCTTGTCGAATGGACGGCTGGCGCGATGGGGTTCATCGTTGCGTGTGGACATCGCCTTGGCCTGGCAGAAGCCCGCCATGGAGGTGGGCGTGATAGTGGCCTCGGCGCCGCCGGCCAGCATGATGTCGGCCTCCCCGCGTTCGATGATGCGATAAGCATCGGCAATCGCGTGGGCCGACGAAGCGCAGGCCGATACGGTGGCGTAGTTGGGACCCTGGAAACCCCACTTGATCGAGACCAACCCGGCGCACATGTCACTGATCATCATGGGTATGAAGAACGGTGACACCTTTCCCGGGCCTCCCTGGAGCAGTCGCTCATGCTGAGCCTCGAATGTGGAAATTCCACCGATACCGGACCCGATAATGACACCGCAGCGGGCCTTGTCGATTCTCTCGAGGTCCAGGCCCGAATCGTCCAGCGCCTGCGCCGTCGCATACATGGCATACTGCTCGGCCAGATCCATGCGGCGGCGCTCTTTCTTCGCGATCGTGTCGCCGGGATCGAAGTCCTTGACCTCAGCGGCAATTCTGGTGGAGTAGTCGCTGACGTCGAAGCGAGTCACGGGGCCGACTCCGCTCCTGCCTTCGAGCAAACTCCGCCAGGTCTCATCAACGCTGTGCCCGATGGGCGTAAGCGCCCCCAGACCCGTGACGACTGTGCGATGACTCATATGCTGTTGGATAAGTGCATGGGTATTGCCTGGCTGGTTAGCGGCACCACTCAGGCGGTTTCTTCGGCGTGTTGTTTAATATAACTGATCGCGTCGGAAACCGAGACAATCTTCTCAGCATCTTCGTCCGGAATCTCGATTGAGAACTCTTCCTCGAGAGCCATGACCAGCTCGACTGTATCCAGCGAATCGGCGCCAAGATCATCAACGAACTTGGCCTCATTGGTAACCTGACCCTCTTCGACGCCCAACTGCTCCACGATCAACTCTTTGACCTTCTGCTCAACTGACATCGATTTCTCCTTTGTATCCGCACACGTTAATTGTTTACTCGGTTCTCAACACATTGTCAGGCCGCCGTCGACCGCCAGCACCTGTCCGGTGACATAGGCGGCCTCATCGGAGGCCAGGAAAGCGACGGCGCGAGCAACGTCATCGGGAGTCCCTGCTCGCGGGATGACTGCTTTCGACATGAAGGCCTCGCGGGCGGCCTCGGACATCGCAGCCGTCATCTCCGTCTCAATGAAGCCCGGAGCCACCGCATTCACGGTTATTCCCCGGGACGCCAACTCGCGGGCGGACGACTTGGTCAACCCGATCAAGCCCGCCTTCGAGGCCGAATAGTTGGCCTGACCGGGGTTGCCTATCAGGCCGACTATCGAGCTTATATTCACAATGCGGCCGTAGCGTTTCTTCATCATGATCCGCCCGGCCGCTTTAGTCGCAAGAAAAGCCCCCTTGAGATTGATGTCAAGCACCAGTTCCCAATCCTTTTCATCCATACGAATAATAAGCGTATCGCGCGTGATGCCGGCGTTATTCACCAAAATGTCAAGCTGCCCGAGCTCTTCGACAGCCCGGGTCATCAGGCTTTCGACCTGATCCGACCTGGTGACATCGGCCTTCATGGCGATCGCGCCACCGCCCAGTTCTGCGGCTGTCCTTTCGGCCAACTCGCCGACCACATCGCTGATTACAACCCGCGCCCCCAGCTCGATGAATCGCTCGGCAATGGAGCGTCCGATACCCTGCCCTGAACCTGTAATCACGGCGACCTTATCCTTCAGGTCCATGCTGCTATCCCTTCAACGTCAGGCCGAAACGGCCGTGAATTCCCGGATGTCCTCAAGCGTATCGAGATTGACGGACCTGGCGGGGCGCATATCTCTCTTGGCCAGCCCTGTCAGAACCGCTCCCGGACCGATTTCCAAAACAGAGTCTACCCCATTGTCCCTCAGCCAACTCATTGTCTGAGCCCACTTGACCGGGGCGGTCACCTGAGCCACCAGCAGTCGGCGGATTTCATCGGGATCGGTCACCGGCTCCGCGGTGACATTGGCGATGACCGGCCTGGTCGGAGTCCTGATGTCGATATCCTGCAGGTATTGTTCCAGTCCGCGACGCGCCGGCTCCATCAAAGGCGAGTGGAAAGCACCGCCGACCTGCAGCATGATAGCACGCTTGGCGCCTGCTTGCCCGGCCAGTTCGACAGCCGCCTTGACGGCATCGACGTCACCGGATATGGCCACCTGCATTTTCGAGTTGAAGTTCGCCGGAATGACCACACCCTTCTCGGAAGCCTGCTTGCACACTTCATCCAGCTTGTCGACGGGCATGGCGACGATTGCGGCCATGGTCCCGGGATTGGCCTGGCAGGCCTCTTCCATCAGGGCGGCTCGTCTGACTACGGCCCTGACAGCATCCTCATAGCCAAGCGCACCGGTCACAGCCAGGGCGCCGTATTCACCCAGAGAATGTCCACAGGCGTAGTCGAACTCAGGCAACCGGTCCCCCAGGAGCTGCAGCACAGCCAGGGAATGAAGCAGGATAGCGGGCTGAGTGAAGCGGGTCCGGGTCAGCGTCTCAGCCGGGCCGTCGAACGATACCGCCGCAATGTTCTCGCCTAGCTCGTCGGCGGCCAGCTTGTAGAGGCGCTGCACTTCCGGAGAGGCCTCATACAGGTCCCTGGCCATACCGACATACTGCGAAGCCTGGCCCGGGAAGAAGAGAACTGTTTTGCCCATGATTCAACCTACCATTTCACGAGTGCGGCGCCCCAGATCATTCCTCCGCCGAAGGCGACCATGACGACGTTATCGCCCGGCTTCAGGCGCCCGGCGCGATTGGCCTCATCGAGAGCCAACGGCACCGACGCCGATGATGAGTTGCCGTACCGATCTATATTGACCACCACTCTGTCCATACCAACCTTGAGCCGCTTTGCGATCGCCTCGATAATGCGGATATTGGCCTGGTGTGGTACAACCAAAGATATGTCGTCCGGTTCGAGGCCGGCGTCCTTGATCACCTTCAGCGCCGAATTGCACATCTGGCGTACGGCCACCTTGAATACTTCTGAACCGTTCATAGCCAGCTTCTCGCGACCATCCCAGTCGTAGTCCGACGTTATCGGTTCGACCGTACCGCCGACCGGCATCCACAGCCACTCCTTCATGGAACCGTCTGACTTGAGGTGTGTACCCAGGACCCCCCGTCCCGAATCATCGGCCTCGAGAATCGCAGCGCCCGCAGCATCGCCGAAGAGCACGCAGGTGTTGCGGTCCTTGTAGTTGGTGATGCTGCTCAGTTTCTCCACGCCAACAACGGCGACCTTACGATATACTCCGGCCTGGATGAAGCCACGAGCCACCGACATTGAGGTGATGAAACCGGTGCAGGCAGCGAGAATATCGAAAGCGACCGCATTCTTTAGACCGACCTTTTCCTGCGTGATGCAGGCGGTCGAGGGCAACCGGTAGTCGGGCGTTACCGTACCGAGAATGAGGGCCTCGATTTCGGCGGGATCAGTCGCGGCCATCTCGAGGGCCGATTTCAGAGCCGCCGTGGCCATATCGGAGGAGTGCGTTTTCTCGTCGGAGATGCGCCGCTCCTTGATGCCGGTGCGGGTGGTTATCCACTCATCGGATGTATCGACGATTCGCTCGAAGTCAGCGTTCGTCATCCGCTGAGGCGGAGCATACGACCCCGTTCCGATTATGCGAGCCCTTGTTATTCGCTCCATTGAATTGTCCGAAGTGATTGGTGAGGAGTTCCTGACGAATGCGGGCGACGATGTCGCGGCTGGCCATGTCACAGGCCACGCCTATACCATTGCTGATCGCTCGCGCGTTGGAGGAACCATGGCAGATGATGACGACCCCATCCACTCCCAGTAGCGGCGCTCCGCCGGCCTCCGCATAGTCCAGTTTGGACTTCATCCTCTTGAGAAACGGCAGAAGCAGCATGACGCCGATTCGAGAGAATAAATTGGTTTGTATCTGGCGCTGAATCGACTTGACCATCATAGGCTGGATGGACTCGGCGAACTTCAGCAGGATGTTGCCGGTGAACCCATCGGTTACGGCGACATCGACAACGCCGCTCAGTATGTCGCGCCCCTCGATGTTGCCGACAAAGTTTATCTTGGAATCGTGCAGCAGCTTGCGGGCATTGAAGATCAGGTCGTTGCCCTTGCTGCGCTCCTCGCCGATGGAGACAAGTCCCACCCGCGGCGACTCCTGATGGTACATGGCCTGGGAGTAGACCGATCCCATCACCGCGAACTGCGAGATGTGAGCCGGCTTGCAATCGGCGTTGGCGCCGCAATCCAGCAGAAACGTCGGCCGTCCTGTCGAAGTAGGGAACGCAGAGGCGATAGCCGGCCTGTTGACCCCCTCGATGCGCCTCAGGGTCAACAGACTTGAGCCCATGACCGCTCCGGTGTTGCCGGGCGAGACAAACGCATCAGCCTTGCCTTCGCGCACCAGGCGCAGCCCAACATGAATCGAGGAGTCGCGCATGCGCACTCCTTCGGTGGCGGACACGCCCATGGGCACTTCCCGCTCGGCATGCTCGATGCTTGTATTCTCAGGGACTTCGTCCGCCTGATCCAACACCTTCTGGATCCGGTCACGATGTCCGACCAGAATCACGTGTACGCGGTCAGGACGTCCACGCGCCGCCGCGAGCCCGCCATCAATAATGGGACCCTCGCCGGCGTCGGCTCCCATTACATCAAGAGCAATCGTCTGTCTCTTATGTTCTGCCATCGATCCCTGGTGGTAACTACCAAGCCGTCCCGGAGTTCCTCAGATTATGCCCCTTCGCGTATATCCAACACCTTCCGTCCATCATAGTAACCGCAGTTCGGGCAGACATGATGGGGCAGGCGCGACTGATGGCAGTGCTGACATTCAACTACATTCGGTAGCTGTATTTTCCAGTTAGTGCGCCGTTTGCGCCCGCGAGCGCGAGAATGGCGGCGTTTAGGGTGGGCCATCGCTTCGTTCCTTCGTAACCGTTAGTCGTTCTGTTGTTCTTTCAGTTTCTTCAACGCTTCCCAGCGCGGATCGATCCGTTCGATCCTGCAATCACATACCCGTTCGTTCAGATTGCAGCCACACTGCGCGCAAAGGCCCCGGCAGCGCTCGTCACACAGCGGCTTGAGGTCCACGGCAAGGATAACCGCCTGGCGTACGATTTCGCCAATATCCGCCTGGAGACTATCGCCCTGCAACCAGGCATGATCCTCGTCGTCCTCAACGACGCTATCGTCATCCTCCTGCAGCCGCTCCGGACCAACGAAGAAATCGATATCGTTTGTCAGCCGGGCTTCAAAAACTGCCAGGCATCTGGCGCATTCAAGTTCGACCACTGCAGTAACCGTGCCGCGACAATAGAACTCCTCACCGGGTCTCTGAATCTGCAGGTCCACACTAAGCTGTTTTACGTGCTGGACCCCATCGTAAATCAGAGAAAACTTTTCCGGGTCGGCTTCAATCGTCCTGCGCGCGGGAAACTCTTCCAACTGGCGCAAATCTAGAATCATAACCCCGCAGTTTAGTCCCCATCCATGAAAAAGTCAAGGATAAACGAGACCGTAAAATCAATGCCCGACAACGGGTTATGTTATTCCTTGCAAGACCGTGGAGAGATACGGTCCTCTTTTGCACCGTCAAAAGACCGGCGCGGGATACCCACGCCGGTCATGAGGACACAATCTTAGTTACGATCAGTGGGTTTCCTTATAGATTCTGATCCGGTTTCTCGCGCGCTCAACGGCCTGTCGGACCGCAGGCAGGTCGATGTCGGTGTCCTCGCCGCGGCCAAACGACAACAGCCGATTCCGGTGACGATCGTATGATGCCTGGGCCCGATCAATATCTATCTGGTCGGTTCGCTCGACGGCGTCGGCCAGTATCGTTGCGACATTTCCGGAAACCTCAAGAAAGCCCCCGGATACGGCCAGAATCTCGATATCATCGTCGGCCTCGGTTATCACGATCTTGCCGGGCTGCATAGCCGTAATCAATGGTGCATGATTGGACAGAATACCCAGATACCCTTCCGAACCGGGCACCACCAGCGACTTGACCTGATCTTCGTAAGCCACTTTCTCGGGAGTGACGATCGATAGCTTAAACACGCCTTATTCCTTGTCTTCCTCGTGCCTTTGCAGGACTTCATCGATTGAACCGGCCATATAGAAGTGTTGCTCACGGATGTGATCAAGTTCACCGTCGACGATCATCTTGAAGCCCTTGACAGTGTCCTCAACCTTAACATATACCCCGGGTCGACCGGTGAAGGCCTCGGCCACGAAGAACGGCTGCGACAGGAAGCGCTGTATCTTGCGGGCTCGCTGTACTGTCAGCTTGTCCTCTTCAGAGAGCTCGTCCATACCCAGAATTGCGATGATATCCTGCAAATCCTTGAGCCGCTGCAGGATCACCTGAACCTGCCGAGCGACGTTGTAGTGCTCCTCGCCCACTATGTTGGGATCGAGGATTCGGGACGTCGAATCCAGTGGATCGACCGCCGGATAGAGACCCAATTCGGCAATCTGCCGTGACAGCACCGTAGTAGCGTCGAGGTGGGCGAAGGTAGTCGCCGGGGCGGGGTCGGTCAGGTCGTCGGCCGGTACATAGATGGCCTGAACCGAGGTGATCGAACCGGCGCGAGTCGAGGTAATTCGCTCCTGCAGCGCTCCCATCTCGGTGCCCAGAGTCGGCTGGTAACCTACCGCCGAAGGCATCCGACCGAGAAGCGCCGAGACCTCGGAGCCGGCCTGGACAAAACGGAAGATATTATCGATGAAGATCAGTGTATCCATGTGGTCTTCATCGCGGAAGTGCTCGGCCATGGTCAGTCCGGCGAGGCCGACTCGAAGACGTGCGCCGGGCGGCTCGTTCATCTGGCCGAAGACCATCGCGGTACGTTCGATGACGCCCGACTCGGTCATTTCCAGATAGAGGTCGTTGCCCTCGCGGGTGCGTTCACCGACACCGCAGAACACGGAGTAACCGCCGTGCTCGGTGGCGATGTTGTGAATTAATTCCTGGATGATGACCGTCTTGCCGACGCCGGCGCCGCCGAACATGCCAACCTTACCGCCCTTCAGGTAGGGCTCGAGCAGATCGATAACTTTGATGCCGGTTTCGAACATCTCCGCACTGGTCGCCTGCTCTTCGAAAGACGGTGAGGGACGATGGATTGGCGAACGCACAGCATCGATCGGAAGGTCCCCCTTGCCGTCGATGGGGCTTCCGAGCAGGTCGAAGACCCGCCCCAGGCAGTTCTTGCCGACCGGAACCGCGATCGGCTTGCCGGTGTCAACCACCGGCATACCGCGAACCAGACCGTCGGTAGAGGACATTGCGACACAACGAACGACGTTATCGCCGATATGCATGGCGACTTCGACGGTCAGGTCGATGTCCTTTTCTTTGTCTTTGATCTCAAGGGCGTTCAGAATATCAGGCAGCTCATCGCTGCGAAATTCGCAGTCGACCGTAGCGCCGATAACCTGTACTACCTTTCCGATGTTTTCAGCCATGAACTGAACTCCAGGGTTATGCTAACAATATCATCTTCCGTTTCATCAGCCCTTGATAGCCTCAGCGCCGCCGACCACATCAAGAAGCTCCTTGGTGATCTGGGCCTGACGCGCCTTGTTGTACTCAAGGGTCAACCGATCAATCATCTCGCCGGCATTCGAGGTTGCGGCGTTCATCGCAATCATCCGGCTGCCGTGCTCGGCCGCAAAGGAGTCGGCCAGGGCCGTGACCATCTTGGTAGTGGCGTAGCCCGGCATAAGCGCCGAATATATCTGCTCGGCGTTGGGCTCGAAGATATAGTCCATCGAAGCCTCGGCGCGATCCTCGTCGGGGCCGGGCACTTCAGGCCGCGGAACCGGAAGGTAATCCTCACGAGTGACCTTGTATGAGGCCGTCGAGATAAAGCGGGTGTACAGAAGTGTAATGTGATCGGTGTAACCTTCGACGAAGCGGTTGGTCAGCAGACGGACCAGGTCTTTCGCCCGGTCGTAATCGAGGGAGCCGCTCCAGTCGTTGAAGTGGTCCAGAATCTCGACGGGGCGACGCTTGAAGTAAGTATGGCCCTTCCGGCCGACACAAACCAGCTCGGTTTCCGCATCCTTGTACCCATCCAGCCACAGAGCCGCCTGGCGGATCACATTGGCGTTAAACGAGCCGCAGAAGCCACGATCGGAAGTCACCACAACCAGTGTTCGGCGTTTGATCTCTCGCTCCTCGAAGTAGGGATGAGAGATCTCTCCCGATGATGCGCCAGCCAGGTGACCCAGCATCTCGGCCATCTTCTCGGCGTAGGGCCGAGTCTGTTCGATACGCTGTTGAGCCCGTCGCAACTTGGCCGCAGCCACCATCTCCATCGCCTTGGTGATGCGCTGGGTGCTGACTACTGTCCTGATCCGTTTTCTTACTTCACGAAGCGTCGCCATCGATAAACTCTATCCCGCCGGTTTGAGGTCGCACCGATTATCCCGCCGGACTAAGCCGCGGGGACTTCCTTCTCAGTCTTCTTGAACTGAGCTTTGAAGGCCTCTACCGCCTTCCTGAGTTCACCCTCGATGCCGTCGGCGATCTTCTTCTCCTTCTCCAGGTTGTGCTGAATATCAGGATACTTCTCATCGCAGAAGTTCAGGAAATCCGCTTCGAATCGCTTCAGGTCTTCAATCGGGATGTCATCCAGGTGGCCGTTGGACCCGCACCAGATGATCATGACCTGACGTTCAACCTTCAGCGGCTCGTGAAGACCCTGCTTGAGCAGCTCGACCATGCGTTCACCACGGCGCAGCTGCCGCAACGTAGCCTGATCGAGATCGGATCCGAACTGCGTGAATGCCGCCAGTTCGCGGTACTGGGCCAGGTCGAGCTTCAGACGACCGGCCACTTGCTTCATCATCTTGGTCTGGGCGTTGCCACCGACACGCGAGACCGAGATACCGACGTTGATAGCCGGACGGACCCCGGCGAAGAACAACTCACCCTCAAGGAAGATCTGTCCATCCGTGATGGAGATGACGTTAGTCGGTATGTAGGCCGAAACGTCGCCGGCCTGGGTCTCAATGATCGGCAGCGCTGTCAGGCTGCCACCGCCCTTCTCATCGGAGAGTTTGGCGGCCCGTTCGAGCAGGCGCGAGTGGCAGTAGAAGATATCGCCCGGATAGGCCTCACGTCCCGGCGGACGACGCAGCAACAGCGAGAGTTGGCGGTAGGCCTGGGCTTGCTTCGAGAGGTCGTCGTAGATGACCAGAGCATGACCGCCGTTGAACATGAATTCCTCGCCCATGGCGCAGCCTGCATAGGGTGCGATGTACTGCAGCGGCGCGGGGTCTGTGGCGTTGGCCGAAACAACAGTCGTGTACTCCATGGCGCCGTACTGCTCCAGGGTCTGGACGACTTGCGCCACGGTCGAAGCCTTCTGGCCGATGGCCACATAGATGCACTTGACGTCGCTGTTCTTCTGGTTAAGGATCGTGTCGATCGCGACTGTTGTCTTGCCTGTCTGGCGGTCGCCGATAATCAGCTCACGCTGGCCGCGACCGATCGGGATCATCGAGTCGATCGCCTTCAGGCCGGTTTGAACCGGCTCCTTCACCGGCTGACGTTCGATAACGCCCGGAGCGTGGCCTTCGATGACCCGATAGCGGTCGGTCACAATGGGCCCCTTGCCGTCAATTGGCTCGCCCAGCGGGTTAACGACCCGGCCCAGCAGCGCATCACCAACAGGAACCTGGGCCACCTTGCCGGTACGACGGACGGTGTCGCCTTCGTGGATAAGCGTGTCGCGCCCGAAGATGGCGGCGCCGACATTGTCCTCCTCCAGGTTGAGCACCAGGCCCATTACATCGTTGGGGAACTGGATCAGCTCAGACATCTGGACATCTTCAAGGCCCCAGATGCGGGCAATACCATCGCCCACCTGGAGCACGGTACCGACCGATTCCATCTCGAGCTTGGTTTCGTACTTCTCAAGCTCTTTCTTGATGACCGATGATACTTCTTCGGGGTTCAGACCCATCATCGTACTCCTGTATCTGACATCACTACTCTTTGTCCGGCATACCGGTCAACCCACGGTCGCCTCCGGCCGGCCTTTCGCCGCCACGGAGCGGTCCGTCCATCTGTTTTAACCGGTGGCCTGCTCGGCGGTAATCCAGGACCGAACGGCCGTATTATTATTGTCAGCCCTTAGTCAGGGCGCGTCTGCTGCCGCGAAGCACGAGTCTGAGTATCAGGCTCAAAGGCTGCAGCCGGCGCCTAATGAACCCTGACCTTGGCCAGACCTTCTTCAATCAAATCCAGACCGCGGCGGATCGAACCATCGATGATCTCATTGTACATAATGATGATCATACCACCTATGATGGCCGGATCTATTTTCTCCTCCAGCTCGATGGTCTTATCGGTGCGATCGTGCAACTTGGTTTTCAGCCTGTCGCGCTCGGCATCGATCATCGGTACCGCGGTAATCACCGTTACTCGGGCGATTCCCTTGGCCGCCTCCACCAGCCGGATGAACTCATCGATAATCTCGGGCAGATACCCGATCCGATGCTTGCGTATCAGCACCAGCAGGAATTCGACGTACAGCCGATCGATCCGATCGGTGAAAACGTCCCGGACCAGAGCAAGCTTGTTCTCGTCGAGCACATTGGGCGCTTGCAGGAAATTCAGCAGGGTTTTGTCACCGGCGACATAATCACCGAGTTGCTGAAGCTGCTCGTGCGCCGCGTCGATCTGGTTGCGCTCCTCGACCGACAGAAACAGGCCCTGGGCATACTTGCGGGCTACTTCCTGGGCTAGCATCGATATCAGGCCTTCTCGACATTGTCGATGAAGTTGCCGATAAGCTCGCGGTGCTTGGCATCGTCGAGCCTCTCGCCGACCAGTTTCTCGGCGGCCGCGATAGTTATGGCAACCATATCATTCTTCAATTGGACCTTGGCCTTGGCGACATCGCGCTCGAGGTCTTCCTTGGCCTTCTCGACCGTCTTCCGGGCATCGTTGCGGGCCTCGGCCTTGATTTCCTCAGCAATCTTCTTGCCTTCATCTACAGCCTCGACCAGCTTGGCCCGTCGCTCGGCGTCGATGTCTTTCAGCTTATTCTCGTAGTCGGTGGTAAGCTGATCGACCCGCATCTTCTCATTTTCGATGGTCTCGAACTCGTCGCGTATCTTGTTACGACGATCCTCCATCAGGTTGAGCAGCGGGCCCCAAGCGAACTTCTTCAGAAGCCACAGGGTGATCAGGAAACCGACCGCATGAGTAAGAAGCTGCGGCAGGTCTGGAATAATATTAATGTCCATTTTGCCTGCTCATTCAAGGGTGAGGGCAGCCGCTAAATCGAAATCCGACTGCCACGTCGACACTGTTCTCAGCCGAGCTTACCCATGGCGACGAAGAAGGCAATGAACACGTAAATCGTCAGCGCTTCGATAAACGCCGCACCGATGATCATGGCAACCTGAATCTTACCGGCTGCTTCCGGTTGACGACCCATGGCCTCCATGGCGGAACCGACCGCCCGACCGATACCATAAGCCGAACCGACAGCCGCCAGACCCAGACCCAGGGGAGCGGCCAGACCCAACATTGCGCCAAAGTGTTCCATCATTTCCTCCTAAGAGAGTTCCTTTTGCCTATTTCTACTTGCTCTTGTATTCTCATCTTAGTGCTCATGCTCCTCATGAGGCAGCATCAATAGAATGTAAATGGTCGACAGCAGGGTGAAGACCAGCGCCTGTACAGCCGACAGCAGCAGCCCCAGGAAATAGAAGGGAGTCTGCAGCGGGATACCGACAATCTCGCCTATGAAAGGCGTGATGGCGATACCCATACCGACAAAGACGGCTATCAGCGTGTCCTCACCGGTGATGTTGCCGAAAAGTCGCAACGACAGCGACATTGGCTTGGCGAGCTCGCCGATGATGTGCAGGGGGAACATCAGCGGCACCATCGCCCACGTAATGCCGTCACGCGGCTGCCCGGCCAAATGGTCCAGGTAACCAAGCATGCCCAACCGGCGCATGCCGGTCCACTGGGCATACAAGAAAACCAGCAGAGCCATCGACAAGGTGATGTTCAGGCTGGTCGAAGGCGAGTGCCCCAAGGGCACCATACCTATCCAGTTGAGACCGAGAATGTAGACAAACAGGGTGCCCAGGAACGGAGTGTAGCGACGAGCTTCCTTGCCAAGGATGGAACTGAAGAAATCATAGAGCCCCTCGACAACCATCTCGACCCCGTTCTGGAACTTACCGGGAATCATCTCCGATTTCGAGGTGGCAATCTTAGCTATCACAATGAGAACCAGCGCCACGAAGAATGCGAAGATGACATTAATCCAGTGGTCCATCCAGCCCGTGTGCAGATAGTGCTCAAGATAATAGACCAGGCTGGGCAGGTGCGTGGTTGGACCGTCACCGTGGCCGCCGTCATCGCCGTGACCGCCGGACGCGGCGGCCAGTCCCCAGACCCATGGGACCACCTTGACCCCGGAAACCGCAACCATGTTCGCCAGAGATACCAGCATTAACGCGCCTCTTGCAGATGATTATTATTGCCCGTTTCAGCGTCCAGCTTCAGGGTTACGCGGGTCACAGCCTTAAGCACCATGACCGCCATCACAACAGAGAAACCGGCCAGCAGCCAGCCCGGTGTGAAACCCGGCAGAGGGGTGATCAGAAGACAATATCCGGCGAAGTAGAGCAAGGGGAATTTGATCAACCCCAGCCACAATGCCCGGCGGCGATCGGCGCCATCCGGCCGGACGACACTACGGACCAGCGCCGCCAGGAAGATGAAGTTGATAATCCCCCAAACTGCGCCGGAAAAGACCGCCAGAGCCGTGTAAAATCCGAGATAGTATATCCCGAACGGCAGGAATACAAGGATCACGACACCTGATGTTTTAAGGGTGCGCTGGAGAAAATCGAATCCGAGATTATCCTTCACGGCGGCTGTCTTCCTCTGATCCCGAAGCCTTCTTAACAAGGTAATATGTCTCGATTCCGCCGGAGGCCAAACCCATTAGGACCCCAATCACCAGAAGCCATGGCTCGGTGCCGAACTTACTGTCCAGCCACCACCCGATTCCTCCGCCGATCAGCGGAGCCGCCAGCAAGAGGCCCGGGACAGCAGTCAACAGACCTATGGTCCGAAGATCTGAGCTGGACTTCCGGTCGTTGCCGGAATCACGGAGGGTCACCTTATCATACCCTCATTTATCAAGCGCGCAATATAGCCGAGGCCGATTTCATGTCAAGACCGAATTGGTCATTTCAAGAAGATTTTGTGATAAAAATCACATTGCTAACGGATTGTTCGGTGTCGATCAATCACTTGGAGACAAACGATTCAGATGAATGGTCAAGATCGACCCTGAGGCTCCGGCCTTCCGTCCGGCCCGGTCGCATCGCTGAGTCCGAGACAGGATGTGCGCACGACGCCTCCAGGCGGGGGCTGATCAGCAATCCCGGTTAAGCACTGGAGTTACTCATGCCGATAGACTACAGTACAAAGGGGACACCCGCAGCCGCAATGAAAGGCCAGTCGCATGAGAGTAATCGTTGTCGATGATGAACCGATTATCAGATCACTCGCTCGTCGCATTCTCGAGCGCGCCGGCTACGAGGTTCTGGAGGCTGAAAACGGTTACCAATGCCTGGCCTTTGTTCAGGAGTATCGCCAGAATATAGCGATGATAGTGCTGGATGAGTGCATGGATGGGTTAACCGGTCTGGAGACCCTGGCCAGGTTGCGGCAGCTTGAGCCGGACCTGCCCTGCATACTTTCATCGGGGCAGGCGACCGACCCCGACGATATCCCCGCTTCTTTGAAGAGCAATACGGTGCTGCTGCACAAGCCTTATCGCGCCGACGCCCTTTCGCGCATGGCCAATGATCTGATGGCCGCCTGCGGGGGCTGACGGCGCACCAAGAAATCCCTTTAGCCCAATCATCTGATTAAGTATAATCGATTCTCGACCGTCGAACGTTCAATGAGACAGGCGGCCGGCATGAAGCCATGTCGCCCATGACCTAACCGGGATTTCGATTATGCTCACAAAGTTCGTCTGCCTCTGTGCCCTGCTGACCGCCGCTCTCATGCCGACAGACGCGGGCGCAGCTACGGTGTATCGCCTTGGTTTCTTTCACGCCGGTGAAAGCCTTTACCATAGTGACCTTCGCCGGGAATTCACCAGCCAATTGGAGCTGCTCGCCCCCGATTCGGTCACGATTGAAGCGGACCCGCGTGCCTACGGCGACGGCCGCTGGAATCGTGACACTACCCGCCTGGAGGCGGAACGCCTGGCGAGAATTCCTGATGTTGACCTTATGATTACAATGGGTCCGTGGGTTGTCGAGGACTTGCTGGAGGCCGGCTACAAAGGCCCCATCGTGTCTATGCATCGTGTTGACCCCGACCTGGAGGGGCTGCTTGATGAGAGCGGGCGGCCCGTCGCTGATAATCTGACAGTTCATGTGAAGCCGAACAAGCTGTTTGAGGACCTGCAACTGCTGAGCCGCCTGACCGACCTGAAACGCCTGGGGGTCCTGTATTTTCCTACCGGCGATGAGACTGCCAAGCTGATCGAGCGCATAGAGGAAATCGGCCGGCAACTCGGGTTCGAAGTCAGATACGGCGAGGGCTACGATAATGCAGGCACTTTCGCCTTCTTCAAAGCCTACAACAACCTTGATCGGGGCTTCCTGGATGCCGTCTATGTGATGCCGGTGTGGGGTATGACCCCGGTGAAGGTGACCAGCTTCTTCCAGCGGTTGACCGGCGACCGATTGCTCACTTTGGCCTATGAAGGCAGGACTGCCGTCAACCGGGGAGCAGCGCTCGGTAACGGCGGAGCAAGCCTGGCTCTCGAGGCGCGGTACAACGCAACCAAGGCCTGGCGCATCCTGCAGGGAGCAACGCCGGCTGACTTGTCGGTCAGCTTTCCGAGCGCAACCGGGGTGGCGATTAACCAGGCTAATGCCGAGCAGGCGCAATTAGAGATTCCGATCGACTTGCTCAGTGAGGCTGTGGTCGTGAACCCTTCGCAGCCTCGCGACTCCGAACAGTACTCGTTGCGCCTGGCGATCCGACGGGCTCTGGATCAGCACCCCGATCACCTGGCCATGTACGATGCCATTCGAGCAGCGCGCGCCGCCGTGGTCGAAACGCGCGCCGCCTACCTGCCACAGGTGGAGGCGGAGTATCGTTTACGTCACTATGGCGACAACGCCGTGACCAACAGCCGTGATCGCCTGGATGCCACCGGCCAACGGCTCTCACTTCAACTGGAACAGGCGTTGCTCTCATTAGAGACCCTGCGTGCGGCCGACGTCGACCGCCGGCGGATCCAGTTGAGCGAGGCCCAGCGAATCGATATTCAGCATGCCCTGGAGCTGGCCGTGATCCAGGCCTACCTGACCGTGGCCGAGGCTGAACTTCGGATGGCGCTGGAACGCGACATGAACCTGGAAGTCAATCTCCGTTTCGAGGCCGCGCGGGCGACCTGGATGATCGACTCGACCGGGATGGTCGACTGGCTCCGCTGGGCGGACGCTCTCCAGGTGGCGGCCTACCGAGTGGCTGCAGCCCGTCGAGACAGGGCAGTCGCGCAGGCGGCTCTCAATGCCCTTCTGAATCGCCCCGGCGAACTGCCAATGATAATTGATACAGCGGGCCTGACCAAGAGGGCCTTCGAACACACTTTCGAATCGATGCAGGTTCTCCTGGACAATCCGGACAAACATAACAAGTGGATCGGGCAACTGGTGTCGGAAGCTCTCGCCTCTCACCCGGAGATGATGCGTTCGCGAGCTCAGGTTTCTGTCGATCAGTCTCGTCTGTCGGTCAACAGCGCTCGCTGGCTGCCGACCATCGGCTTCAGGGCCCAGTTCAACGCCGGCCGGGAATTGCAGGATGCCCCGCCCGAATTCGAGGAGAAGACAACGTGGTGGTGGCTTGGTGGGACAATTCGTGTACCGCTGTTCGAAGGCGGTCGTAAATGGCGCGAACGCAACCGCTTGCAAGCGGAGCTGAGCGTCTCGGAGTACCGGCGCGACGCCGCCTCGCTGCAAGTCATGCAACAGATACACCGCCGCTGGCACGATTTGGTTCTGGCTCTCGAGGCTGCTTATCGGGGAGTGCGCAGCGATGAGGCCGCCGCCCGGACCTGGCAGACAATCCTTGATCCCTATCTTTCGGATCTCAGCCGGGTCACCACGACCGATCTCATGGCGACACTGGAGCGACGCCGTCTGGCCGGCCTGGACATGCTTGGCCGGCGTTACGAGTTCTACCGGGCGGCGGCCGAACTGGTCTATGCCGTCGGCTGGTCGCTGCATGACCGCCATCAGGAGCCCGTGGCCGCCCTTCAGGATATCCTCGCCCGCTGAGAAATCTGAACAAACCCCGGGCCAGAGCATTAATCAGATCAGATATGAGTGGCATCCCCACCTGTCGAGGCGGCACTCCGGCTATGATGGAAAAAGACCACAGACCACACGTGATGATAATCGGCGGCGGCTTCGGCGGCATGTACGCGGCGCGAAAGCTGGGTGGCGCAGACATCGGAGTGACGCTGGTCGACCGGCGGAATTTCCATCTGTTCCAGCCGCTGCTGTATCAGGTTGCGACGGGCGGTCTGTCGCCGGGGGATATCGCGGCGCCGCTTCGCAGCGTCCTGCGCCGCCACCGTAATGTTCGCGTGATTCAGGATGAAGTGATGGACATCGACCTGTCTGCTCGGAAAGTCACTCTGCGCGAAGATGTCCTGAGCTACGACCATCTGATAGTGGCCACCGGGTCTACCCACCACTACTTTGGGAAAGATGAGAACGAGCTGCTGGCCCCGGGCTTGAAGACAATCGAGGATGCACTTGAGTTACGAAGGCGCATCTTCGCCGCTTTCGAGGCGGCCGAGAAGGCCGACGATCCGGCCGAGGTCGACCGTCTGATGACCTTTGTGATCGCCGGCGGCGGCCCGACGGGCGTGGAGATGGCCGGGGCGATCTGTGAGATCGCCTTCAACACCCTTAGAAGGGAGTTCCGAAGGATTGATCCCTCCCGGGCGCGGGTGATTCTCGTGGAAGGGCTGGACCGCGTCCTGGCGACTTTCCCGGAGAAGCTCTCTCGCCGCGCCGAGCATCAACTGCGGGAGATCGGCGTCGAAGTCGTCACGGGATACCTGGTAACCGAGGTCGCCCCGGATCATGTTGTTATCACCGGCAAGGATAAGAACGAGCGACGGGTGGGGACGCGCACCGTTCTGTGGGCGGCGGGCGTTAGAGGCACGCGCATGGCCGACATACTTGCCCGCGACGATCATGGTCTTCTCGACAGGATGAACCGCCTGAAGGTCGAACCCGACCTTTCGCTTCCGGGGCATCCCGAAGTGTTCGTGGTCGGTGACCTGGCGCACTATGCACATCAGACCGGAGAGCCGTTGCCGGCCCTGGCGCCGGTTGCAATGCAGCAGGGCAAGTACGTCGCCCGGGTTATCCGGAAGCGCTTGAAGAATCCCGGGCATCAACCAAAGGCGTTTCACTACTGGGATCGTGGTAATCTCGCCACCATCGGGCGATCGGCGGCGGTCGGCACTGTATGGAAGCTTCGATTTTCCGGGTGGTTAGCGTGGGTGGCCTGGCTGTTCGTGCACCTGATGTATCTGGTGGAATTCGACAATCGTCTCATCGTGCTGATCCAGTGGACATGGAACTACATCACACGCAACCGCGGGTCGCGCCTGATAACGGACACCGGTTGGAAGCCCCACACCGGCAGCAATGCCGACCGGGCCCGGGCTGAGCCTGAGGGTCGCGGGCGCGGGCATTGAGGGTTATCTACCTATCCGAAGACATGTCGATACAGCATGGCAAGGTAGATCAAAGCAAGGACAACCGTCAGGCTGAGTCGAGTTCTTCGAAAGGCCGGGCGGTCGCTAAATCGAGGCGGCGGCTGGCCGTCCCGGACCCGCAGAAAGACCCGGCCGTAGTTGATTGTTGAGGCCAGCACCAGCGCCAGCGTCAGCCAGGTACACAGCTCGATGCCGAAGGGGAATCGAATCACATAGCTTCCAAGCAGGACCGCTATGGCCGTGAAAGCGTATTTCCCGGTCAGATTGGAAGGCAGCGTTATATCGCGGCCCCGCAGCAGGATAAGACCGGCCGCCAATATGAGCAGGTCTCGCCCCACGATCACACCGGCCAACCATAACGGGAAGTCGCGATAGATTATCAGGAGGATCACCAGCGCCCCGGCAAATACCTTGTCGGCGATCGGGTCCAGTGCGATACCCAGCGGACTTACCGCGTTCATGCGCCTGGCCAACCAGCCGTCGAGACCGTCGCTGGCTCCGGCCGCTATCATCACCACAGCCGCCCACAACATCGCCGTATCACCGGGCCGGGCCACAAAGTACCACAGCACGGGGATCATGGCGATCCGCGAGAGGCTGACCAGGTTAGGTAATCTCAATATCTCGGGCACCGGCGCTGTCCTGGCTTTGACCCTGTCGATTCATCCAACTGGAAGGTAATCGGCGGCGACGATGACGCCAAGCATTTTGGAGCCGGCCGGAAGTTCACCTGCGATGGTCCATTTTTCCACTTTGGCCGAACTTTTCGGAGGGGCCGGTGTTCAGATTCTCAGAAATTACGGAGAATGGCACAGCAAAGCGGAAAGTGAGATATGTTATGGAGAGAAAAGACGCGGTGAAGATGAAGGGCAACCCGATGACCCTGGTTGGCCCGGAATTGAAGACCGGTGACAAGGCCCCGGAATTCGAATTGCTGGACAACGAGCTCAAGCCGGTCCGCCTGTCAGATTCGACGGGAAGAGTACGCTTCTTCTCGGTGGTGCCGTCGCTGGACACACCGGTTTGCAGCACCCAGACCGACAAATTCAACAAGGAGATGGGCGCCTTCGGTGACAGGGTGCTGAGCTTCACGGTTTCGGCCGATCTGCCGTTCGCACAGGCACGCTTCTGCGGTGAACACAACATTGAGAACATGAAGACACTCTCCGATCATAGGGAGATGTCCTTCGGCCAGGCTTACGGCCTCCAGATCAAGGAACTGCGTTTGCTGGCCCGGGCAGTGGTAATTGTCGACGCCGATGACACGATCGCCTATTTTCAGTTGGTTCCCGAAGCAACCGATGAGCCCGACTACAGTGATGCTCTGCAGACCCTGAAGAAGCTGGTGGGATGACAACAACCGCTACACGTTTGAGAAGGCCGCCCTTTTACGGGCGGTCTTCCTTTTGATCGCCATCCAGACCGGAACCGGGCCCGGCCCGGGCCCCGGAATCTGCGTCGGACGGGGCCTCTTTCTCGGTCGGCGTTTCCAGCTTGCGGGACAGCGGCGTGAACAAGAACAGAATCAGCAGGAGGGTAGGCAAGAAGATCGGAATATAGAGCAAACCGATGGGGATGTACACACTCGGCTCATCAGGTGGCGGACCCTCCGGGTTGCCGCGCTTGACCCAGTCGCCGTCGCCGTCAGGCTCCCAGCGATCTTCGCCCTGCCAGAGACCGTATGATGGTCCGTAGACGGCCTGGAGTGCCAGGGCGGGGATCAGGTAAAGCAGGATCATACCGGCGATAAGAAGAACATGTTTACGCATGCTCGCAGTAAACCGGACCGGGCTTGCGGTGTCAATAGTCAACGCTGATGCCAACAAATGGTTGATCGGCTGACGTCGGTCGAATTATCCTGCCGCCAAAGGTGAAACTCCGAAGCACGAGGCACTTCAATGGCGGTCAAGACACAGAAACCCCTGATCGGCGGCAAGGTCTACCTGCGCCCCACCACCCCAGAGGATTTCTCGAGCATCCATGCATGGCAACTCGCGAGCGATCCGCAGAGCACGACCTGCCATCCGCGGATACTGAGAACCCCCGCCCAGGCGATTGAGGCCTTCAAGTCCACCGACCCCAAAGAGAAAACGCAGACCTTCACGGTGGTTCGAAAGAAGGATGACACGCCGGTAGGCATGATAAGATTCTTCGACCTCAACAACCTCAATCGAAGCGCCGAACTTGGCCTGCTGATCGATCCGGATGAGCAACGCAAGGGGTTCGGCGGCGATGCCATGAAAGTGCTGATCGGGTATCTTTTCCGGTATCGCGGCCTCAACAAGGTCCACGCTCAGACGGCCGGTTTCAACGACGGTGCCGTGGCGTTACTGAAGGGGTTGGGCTTTCACAAGGATGGGACTTTGCGTCAGCACTACTTCTATGACGGCTCGTTTCACGACGGATACATCTACTCGCTGCTGCTTCATGAGCTAGACTTCTGAGCAAGTCCGTGCGCAGCTGCAGTCAATGACCGACCAGCTCTTCAGCGTTTTGGTCGGGCGACACCAGGCCTCCCTCTGCGGGCAAAAACGGACTTTCCGGCGCAGCAGCGGGGCTTGTCTCCCCAACGCCAATGAACCGAGGCTCATCTTCAAGCCGCCAGCAGTGCGGCAGCCGGCTTTCGCCCTAACCGCATTGCTGAGTTCGCCTTAGCCCGGGCCGGCCAAAAAACCACAAAACAGCTTGACTTTGACGGCAAAGAATCTTATTTGGGCATTCGTAACTTGTGAAGAAAGTCACAAGTGTCAGGCCTGTAACAAGAGGCAACGTCGCATGGGCCACTATTTAGCTGTCCTGATGTTCATCTTGGTTGGCGCCGGTATTGTTCTGGTGACCTTCTTCATCGCCCGCATCATGCGGCCGCACAATCCTTACCCCGAAAAGAACCTGAACTACGAGTGCGCCGAACTGCCTATTGGTACATCCTGGTTCAAATTTCACAACCGATTCTATATCTTCGCCCTGATTTTCGTTATCTTTGATGTGGAGGCGATTTTTCTATTTCCCTGGGCCGTGGCCTTCGGCCAACTCGGGCTCTTTGCCCTGATCGAGATGGTCATATTCATCCTCATTCTCTTTTTCGGGTTGTTCTACGCCTGGAAGAAGGGGGTGCTCAAGTGGGTGTAATCAAGCGACTCCCGGTCTACGCCGAGAAATTCCCGGGCGGTGGCTTTGCGGCCACCAAACTCAGTGATCTGCTCAGCCATGCGCAAGCCTGTTCGATGTGGTACCTGTTGTTCGGGACCGCCTGCTGCGCCATCGAGCTTATGTGCACCGGCGCCTCCCGCTATGACTTCGACCGCCTCGGCATGATCTTCCGCCCCACTCCCCGCCAGGCGGACCTGATTATTGCCGCCGGCACGATCACCAAGAAGATGGCCCCGCGGTTGCGCCGACTTTACGATCAGATGGCCGAACCGCGCTATGTTATCGCGATGGGCGGGTGCACGATAAGCGGAGGACCCTTCTACTATGACAGCTATGCGGTTGAGAAGGGCATCGATCATATCGTGCCGGTGGATGTCTACATACCCGGCTGTCCACCGCGCCCGGAATCACTTTTGGAGGGATGCCTCCATTTGCAGAAGAAGATCAAATCGCAGAAGCTGCCGGACTGGCACGAGAAATAAGCTGTGACGAAGGACGAGCTGGCCAAACACATCGAAGCCAATTACGGTGAACAACTCAGCCGCTTTGAGAGTGGCAGATTCGATCTCTGGTATGACGTTGAACGGGAGAGGATCGTGGAGGTTTGTCGTATGCTCCGCGACGACCAGGCGCTGAAATTCGATTTCCTGTGCAATATCACCGGAATAGACACCGGCGAGCAGTTCCAGATGGTTTACAACCTGGCCTCGACCGTGAATGGTCTCAGGCTTGATTTGATCACGACCCTGAATCGCGAGGCGCCTGAGATCGAGTCAGTCCAGACTGTGTGGCCCGCGGCCAACTGGCACGAGCGCGAGGTCTGGGAGCTGTATGGTATTAATGTGAAAAACCACGGTAACCTCAAGCGTTTCCTGCTGCCCGATGAATGGGATCAGGGCCACCCGATGCGCAAGGACTGGGATGCCGAGGACTTCGTAAGGCTGCCGGAGAAGTGAAGCGTGGCGGAACTTCGCACCGAAGAATTCCAGGTTAATATGGGTCCGCACCACCCCTCTACTCACGGGGTGTGCCGTCTGATCCTGACCATGGATGGAGAGCAAATTGTCGATGTCGAGCCGGTGATCGGATACCTGCACCGGTCGATTGAGAAGATCTGCGAAAACCGCAACTATTACCAGATAGTCCCGCTCACTGACCGCTTCGAATACGTTACGTCAATGGCCTGCAACCATCTTTATGCCCTGGCCGTGGAGAAGTTGCTGGAGTTGGAGATACCGGAACGGGCCGAGTACTTGCGGGTCATTATGGTGGAGCTCAACCGTATCGCCTCGCACTTGCTCTTCTACGGCGTCACAGCAATGGACATTGGAGCGTACACGCCGTTTCTCTATGGCCTGCGCGAACGGGAGAAGATAGTCGACTTGTTCGAAATGACCTGCGGCCAGCGCCTGACCTATAACTACATTCGTATCGGCGGCGTCAGCCGCGACATCCCGCCGGATTTCGAGGCCAAATGCCGTGAGGCTATGGATATCATCGAGGGTAAGCTTGAGGATTATGAGGGGCTTCTGAACGAGAATCCCATCTGGCTGGTCCGTACGAAAAATGTCGGGATACTGCCGGCCGAGACGGCGATCGCTTACGGCTGTTCCGGCCCGGTCCTTCGCGCCTCCGGGGTTGACTACGATATTCGTCGCAACGATCCCTATTCGATTTATGACAAGTTCGATTTCAATATTCCGACTCAATCCCACGGCGATACCTACGATCGATACATCCAGCGTCTGGATGAAATCCGCGAGTCGATCAGGATTGTCCGCCAGGCGCTCGATGGCCTGCCCGAAGGCGACTACACCGCCAAGATGAAGCCACGCCTGAAAGTCCCCGAGGGCCAGGTATATAACCGGCTGGAAAGCTCCCGAGGGGAGATGGGCTGTCATGTCATTTCCGATGGCACCGACAAGCCGCTGCGGGTTAAACTCCGAGGCAGTTCCTTCAATCATCTAGCGGTCCTGCCGGAGATTGTTAAAGGCGTGCTCATCGCCGACCTGGTCGCGATCTTCGCGACTATGGATATCATCATGCCGGAGGTGGATCGATGATCGACGCGCCGATCATAGCCTGGGGTGAGCTCTACGGCGTGTTTCGCTGGCTTTTCGAGTTGCTCGAGTCGATCGGTCTGAAGGGTACGTGGCTCGACGTGGCGGTGTACAGTTTGCTGGCGTCGATGATGTTCGGCGTGTTGTCGCTTCTGGCCCTGTTTCTGGTGTGGTGGGAGCGCAAGATCGCCGGCCACATACAGCAGCGTTTCGGGCCTATGCGAGTTGGCTGGCACGGCTGGTACCAGACTGTCATGGACGCCCTCAAGCTCCTCCAGAAAGAAGATATACGCATAGCTATTCGTGACAAGGCGGTCTTCTTCTGGGCGCCGGTGCTGTGTTTCGTCGCGGCGTTTCTGGCCTATGTGACTATCCCCTTCGGCGAGAACCTGATCGTCGCGGATTTGAATATCGGTATTCTGTACATCATGGCGGTGACGACTCTGACTGTTATCTCTCTGCTGATGGCCGGCTGGGGATCACACAACAAGTATGCGCTGCTCGGTGGGATGCGGTCGGCGGCTCAGGTGGTCAGCTACGAAGTCCCGATGGCGGTTTCGGTGCTGGCGATTGTGATTTTCGTCGGTTCACTATCGCTGGTGAGTATTGTCGAGGCCCAGAAGGGTTGGTTATGGAACTGGTTCATTTTCCGCGTGCCGTTCGGGCCGATTGCCTTTCTGACATACATCGTCGCCGCCACCGCCGAGGCCAACCGGACGCCGTTCGATATCCCCGAGGCCGAGCAGGAATTGGTGTCGGGATATAACGTAGAGTATTCGGGCATGAAGTTCGCCATGTTCTTCCTGGCCGAATTTGTCAATATGTTCACGGTTTCGGCTATTGCGACGGTGCTCTTCCTGGGTGGTTGGCATGGGCCCTTTCTGCCGTCGTGGGTTTGGTTCCTTGGCAAGACGCTTTTGGTGGTTTTGTTGCTGATGCTGTTCCGATGGACTTTTCCGCGTCTGCGGGTCGATCAGTTGATGGGATTCTCGTGGAAGTTCCTGATTCCTCTGACTTTCGCAAACCTCGTTCTGGCCGGTTTCCTGCGCTGGGCCGGGTGGTACTGGTAGAGTGTGATGGGTGTATTCAAAGACTTCGCGAATCTGATTAAAGGCCTGTCCATAACCGGCAAGCACCTTGGCCGGCACGCTGTCACGTTGCAGTACCCCGAAGAGCGGGCGGAGATGTTCGACTGCAGCCGCGGGATTGTCGTGCTGCTTTCGGACAAGGAAACCGGCGAGCTGAACTGCACCTCCTGCCAGCTCTGCGAGCGGGCCTGCCCATCCAGCGCGATCACGATCGAGTGGCACAAGGAAGAGGGAGTCAAGGGCAAGATTCTCGACAAGTTTGTGGTCGACACGGGCCTGTGTTGTTTCTGCGGCCTATGCGAGGAGGCCTGCAACTTCAGCGCCATCAAGCTGGCCACCAAGTACGAATGGTCGGTGTTCGACAGGGGCGAGACCATCTGGGACAAGGACAAGCTGCAGGAGGTAGGCCGCGACGTTCCCTACGAGGATACGCGCCGGAAGAAGAAGACGGACAGGCCTAAAACCGCCGCCAGAGCCGAGAAGAAAGAGGCCAGGGGAGACAAGGAAGCAGAGCCTGCAGACGCTAAGGATAAGAAGGCCGACAAGAATGGGTCTAAAGCCGACGCCGAAGCGAAAGTCGAGACGACCGAGCGCCCGCCGAAGGCGGCTGGATCTGAGTCCGAGGCCGAGAAGTCGAAGGCCGAGGACAAGCCGGAGGCCGGCGATAATGAGAGTAAGAAGCCAAGTCCGCAGGACGACTCTAAGAAGGACCAGGGATGACCGAGGTGCTGGCAGCTCCTGAAGGTGGAATTGCATTCTGGATACTGGCCGCAGTAGCCATGATCAGTGGTTTCATGGTGGTCAGTCTTCGCAATATCTTCCACTGCGCGCTGTTCCTGATTATGGCCCTGTTCTCAGTGGCCGGGATCTACATTCTCCTGCACGCCGAGTTTTTGGCCGCCGCCCAGGTACTGATCTATGTTGGCGCCGTGGCCGTCCTGATCATTTTCGCCGTGATGCTGACCACGAATCTGGCTTCAGAGAAAGTTCGCATGACCAGCGAGAATGCAGTCGTGGCCTTTGTCGCTTGCGGCATGTTCGCGGTCGGCGCTATCTTCTTGCTTTACAAGACGACGGTGTGGCAGTTTTCGCGCCACCCGGTCCTTCCCGACAATGTCCTTACGCTCGGCAAATACCTCATGACCGAGTATATGTTGCCGTTTGAAGTGGTGTCCGTGGTGTTGCTGGCGGCCCTCATCGGTGCGATTGCACTGGCCAGAAGGGAGCGTCCATAATGTTCTGGTATCTGGCCCTGGCGGCGGTGCTTTTTGCGACCGGTCTGTTCGGTGTAATCACTCGACGCAACCTTATCGGTATCCTGATGTCGCTGGAGCTGATGTTCAACGCCGCCAACATCAATTTCGTGACCTTCAATTACTACATCGGCCCCGAGACCATGACCGGCCAGATGTTCGCCGTTTTCGTGGTGGTCGTGGCTGCAGCCGAAGCAGTAGTTGGACTGGCCATTGTGATGATACTGTACCGCCGCTGGCGCGGCATCGAGACCGAGAATATCAGTCTGATGAAGTGGTAGAACTATGACCGAACATGCCTACATAATTGCGCTGCTGCCGCTTCTGTCGTTCATCATGATTGTCTTCTTCCTGCGCTGGAAGGAGACGCTGTCGGCGGTCTTCTCGATTACGATGATCCTGGTCTCGTGGTTGATGTCGGTGATCGTCCTGATCGAGACGCTGGGCCGCAACGGCGACTACCACGAGTGGTTCTATCGGTTTGTCGACCTGCCTCGTTTCGCGCCGGAGATCGGCATCCTCATTGATCCGGTCTGCGCCGTCATGTTAGTGGTCGTGACTACTGTCGGCGCCTGTGTCGAGATCTACTCGGTCGGCTATATGCACGGTGACCCGCGCTTTTCGCGATTTTTCGCATATCTGTCGCTGTTTTTGTTCAGCATGCTGGGGCTGGTGCTGGCCAACAACTTCTTCATGATCTTCATCTTCTGGGAGTTGGTCGGCCTGACCTCGTACTTGCTGATCGGCTTCTGGTTCGAAAAGCAAAGTGCGGCCAACGCCTGCAAGAAGGCCTTCCTGACTACTCGAGTGGGTGATCTCGGATTCCTGGTCGGTTTGTTCATGGTCATTTACTACGCCGGGACCTTCAATTACGGTGGTGTCTTCGACCAGGTTCAGGCCGGAGCGGTTCCTGAGTGGGCGCTGACCGCGGCCGCGATTTTCATCTTCTGCGGCGCCGTCGGTAAGTCGGCGCAGATGCCTCTGCATGTGTGGCTGCCTGACGCCATGGAAGGCCCGACCCCGGTATCGGCCTTGATTCATGCGGCAACCATGGTTGCTGCGGGTGTGTACCTGGTCGCCAAGGCGATGCCGATGTTCGCAGCTTCGGCGACGGCGTCGTATGTGGTCGCCATCATCGGCCTGGCCACTTCATTCATGGCCGCAACGATCGCGCTGGTGCAGAGGGATATCAAACGGATCCTTGCCTATTCGACCTGCTCCCAGCTCGGCTATATGATCATGGCACTCGGGTTGTATGGTGTCGATTACGCCCATGGCCACACCCACGCCGCCGGGTATGTCGCCGGAACCCTTCACCTGATGACCCACGCCTTCTTCAAGGGTCTGTTGTTCCTCGGGGCCGGTTCGGTGATCCATGCGGTTCACTCCAACGATATCTTCGAGATGGGCGGCCTTTGGAAGAAGATGCCGCTTACGGCGCCGGCGTTTGTAATCGCGTCGCTCTCGATTGCCGGCATTTTCCCGCTGTCGGGCTTCTGGTCGAAGGATGAAATCGTAGCCGCCACCCTGGGTCATCCGGTGTTCATGGTCGGTACATTGCTGATAGCCTTCATGACCGCCTTTTACATGTTCCGCTTGTGTTTCATCACCTTCTTTGCCCCACCGCGGAATGAGGAAAGATACAAAGGGGCTCATGAGTCTCCGAGGACCATGACCTATCCGTTGGTGTTTCTGGCGGTCCTGGCTGTCTTCGCCGGCTGGTGGGCGCTGCCGTGGCTGCCGCACCAACTGCACTACGCCTCGTTTGTCTGGCATGGCGAGCCGCATCACGCCCATCCCCACTACTTCCTGATGATCCTCGGCACGATCGTCGCCGTGAGTGGTATTGTCGTGGCCTGGCTGATGTACTACCGGGGCGCTATTGATCCGGTGAAGATGGGTCAGCGTTTCCGTCCTATCTACAACTTCCTGTACAATAAGTGGTACTTTGACGAGCTCTACGAGATAATCCTGTTGCGTCCGATCATGGGTCTGGCCTCGCTGATGTGGAAGTTCGACGCCGGCCTCATTGACGGACTGGTCAACGGCGCGGCTTGGCTGACGATCAAGTGGGCCGACCTAAAGCAGTGGATCGACAAGTGGATTGTCGACGGAGCGGTGAACGGCGCGGGGTTCCTGGTCCGCGCCCTCGCCGGCGCCCTGCGACACCTGCAGACCGGCCGCGTGCAGTTCTATGTCATGTTCACACTGATCGTGGCCATTGTCTTCATCCTGTGGAAGCTTGAGATGGCCCGTCAAGTAATAGGATGGCCCTGGCTGACCTTCATTTTCGCGGTCGGCATAACCATACTGGCAGTTCTCAGCCGGTCGGCCTTCACCGCGGCCGAGGAAGCTAAAACGGAGAAATAGTGTCGCTGGAGGATAGATAATAACTATGCTGCTATCGTTGCTTATATTTATCCCGATCCTGGGAATGATTGTGGTCATGCTCCTGCCCAAGGACAGGTTTGGGCTGATACGCTGGACCTCGGTTGTTTTCAGTCTGCCGCCGATGCTCATATCATTCTGGCTGACCTGGGACTACTTCTTCCGGCACGCCGCAACGAGCGCCATGGCCTATGTCGAGGGACCGTTCAGTTGGATCCCGTCGCTGAATGTCCAGTACTACCTCGGGGTGGACGGCATCTCGGTGCCGATGCTCTTCCTGACCGGCCTGCTGTCCACAATCTCACTGATCGCATCGTTCGGCATCGACAAGCGGGTCAAGGAGTACTTCGCCTTCTTCCTTCTATTGGAGGCCGGTATGATGGGCGTCTTCTGCGCCCTGGACTTCTTCCTGTTCTATGTCTTCTGGGAGATCATGCTGGTGCCGATGTACTTCCTGATCGGCGTCTGGGGCGGCCCGCGCAAGGAGTACGCGGCCATCAAGTTCTTCCTGTATACTCTCTTCGGCTCGATCTTCATGCTGGTGGCTATTCTGATACTCTATTTCACTTCCGAGCCGCATACGCTGAATATCCTGACTCTGATCGAACAGGGTTCCGCTTTGCCCTATGCACTGCAGATGGTCTGCTTCATCTTCTTCTTTATTGCCTTCGCGATCAAGGTTCCGGTGTGGCCGTTCCACACCTGGTTGCCCGACGCCCATGTCGAAGCGCCCACGGCGGTCTCGGTCATCCTTGCCGGCGTGCTGCTGAAGATGGGAACATACGCCATGCTGCGGATCAGCTGGCCGATGTTTCCCGAGGCGCTCAGAAGCCTGTCGTTCTGGATTGCACTCCTGGGGGCCATCGCGATCATATATGGCTCGCTGGTCTCCATGGCCCAGAAGGACCTGAAGAAACTGGTCGCCTATTCATCAGTGGCCCATATGGGTTACTGTATGCTTGCCCTGGGGGCATTCTCATCGGTCACCGCCATCGCCGGGTGCATGTTCCAGATGGTTTCGCACGGCCTGATTACCGGCGCCCTTTTCCTTCTGGTCGGGGTTATATATGATCGCGCTCATACTCGCGAAATCGCGGCTTTCGGCGGCCTGGGCGTGAAACTGCCGGTTTACACCGGGATCATGGTGATGTTCTCGATGGCCGCTCTGGGGCTCCCCGGGATGAGCGGCTTTGTCAGCGAGTTCATGGTCTTCATCGGCGCCTTCAGCCAGCTCAACAAATACCTGGTCGGCATCTCGGTGCTCGGCGTAGTGCTCGGCGCCGCCTATATGCTCCGCATGGTCCAGCGGGTTTTCCTCGGCGAGCTCAACATCGCCAAGTGGGGCGATTTGACAGACATCAACCTTCGTGAGATAATCACGGTTGCCCCGCTGGCCATGCTTACCCTGTTTGTCGGCATCTATCCGAAGCCGCTGAGTGAACTGATGGAAGCAACCCTGCAGAACCTCGTTAACCTGATGGCGCGGTAAAGCGATGGATCTGAACCTGACACTGCCCGAATACAGTCTGCGCCTGATGGCGCCCGAGATCTTTCTTTTCATCTGGGCGCTTGTGGTTATCACCTATGATCTGACCACCGGTCGCAAGCAGGAATCAGGGACCGGGTATGTCGCCCTTCTGGGGCTGATCATCGCCGGTATCATCCTGGCGGTCACCGGGTACGGGACTGGGTTCGGCAAGATGTTCGTCAATGATCCGGTGGCCCTGTTCTTCAAGATCGTCTTCCTGGGCGCCGCCTTCATGGCGATCGGATCATCATTCGGCCTGATCAAGGATCGCATCGTGGCCCATCGCGGCGAGTACTTCGGGCTGATTCTCTTCTCGACCTGCGGCATGATGTTCCTGGCCTCCGCCGAAGAGCTGTTGCAGCTCTGGATCGGTCTGGAACTGGCGACGATCCCGCTGTTCATCCTCGCCGCATTCTACAAGGAGGATCGGTTCTCGATCGAGGCCGGCATCAAGTACTTCATTGTCGGGGCCTTCTCCTCGGCGATGATGCTCTACGGCCTGTCGTTACTCTACGGACTCACGGGCACGACCGAACTGGCGGCGATGCAGGCGAATCTGCTCATGATGTATCAATCGCTGGGCACGGTCGGGCTGGTATTCATAGTCGCCATCGTCACCCTGTTGGCCGGGATCGGTTTCAAGCTGGGCCTGCCGCCGTTCCACCAGTGGGTTCCCGATGTTTATGAAGGGGCGCCGACACCGGTTGCGGCTTTCCTGAGCGTCGGTTCCAAAGGCGCCGGGCTGATCGCCTTCGCGAAGATTTTCCTGGTCGGTCTGTCCGGCTTCTGGGGTATATCGATGGTGCCGCTCGACTGGGGCTATCTGACTGGTATCATAGCCGCGGCGGCTCTCATCTACGGCAACGTCGTGGCCATCCGTCAAACCAACATCAAGCGCATGCTCGGTTACTCGTCCATTGCTCAGGCCGGTTACATCATGATCGGGATGGTGGCGGTCAATGTGCATGGTCTCTCATCGGTCGGTTTCTATATTTTCGCTTATCTGTTCGCCAACATGGGCGCCTTCGCCATTGTGGCCGCGGTGGAGGACCGCATCGGCTCTACGGAAATCGCCTCTTATCGTGGACTCTCGAGCAGCGCTCCAGGCCTTTCGATTACGCTTTCGGTCTTCATGTTGTCCCTGGCGGGCATCCCGCCGCTGGCCGGGTTCATGGCGAAGTACAAGGTCTTCGCCGCCGCCATCAACTCCGCCGGAACCGACCCGGCTAACCAGTGGCTGTACTGGCTAGTGGGGATCGGTTTGATCACTTCGGTATTCTCGCTGTACTACTACGCCAACGTGATCAAGCAGATGTACTTCTGGCCCGAACCCTCCGAACACAAGATCAAGCTCACTGTTCCGAGCGCGGTGGTGATCGGCATCGGACTGGTCGGAGTCATTCTGTTCGGTCTGTACGCCGAGCCGGTTCTGGATTTCGCCGATCGCTTCGCGTCTGTCTATGGTTTGCTGCCCCGCTGAGAGCGCAAAACGATTGACAAGGCAGCCCTCCCTCTGATATAATCGATCCGGATACTTTCAGTCCGAAAAGGTGTGTCGATGCCGCTGCTGCAGAGGTTCAGCAAAGCTGTCAAGAGGTACTTCGTCTCCGGCGTTCTTGTCGTGGTGCCGGTCATTCTGACCTGGCTGGTGCTGCGATTCCTGTTCAGGGCCGTCGATGGAATCCTTGAGCCTATCCTGTTCCAGGTGCTTGGCTATTGGATTAGCGGCCTTGGAGTGCTGACTACTTTCCTGTTGATCATCCTGGCCGGCATCTTCACCCGCAATATTGTCGGATCGCGTTTGCATGCGGCCGGGGAGAAGGCGCTCAGCCGAACACCGATAATCCGTCCGGTCTACACCGCCGCCAAACAGTTGCTTGAGGCCATGGCACACCCCTCGACCCGTTCCTTCAGGGCGGTCGTGGCTGTGGAGTACCCTCGACGGGGTGCCTGGGTACTGGCGTTTCTGACCAAGCATCTGGAGCTGGAAATCCAGGGCGAGCGTCGGCGTTTCGCCGCGGTTTTCGTACCCTCGACACCCACTCCGATCTCCGGTATGGTTATCCTGGTTCCCGAAGACGAGGCGGTCCAGCTGGATATGAGCGTCGAGGACGGCGTGAAGTTCCTCGTCTCCGGCGGTGTGGCCTGTCCCCCTCTGATTAGAAACCGGTCGGTGGCGACCGCCTGATGGAAGGATTGCCCGTGAAACTGGCCAACCTCATAATGGAACGCCGCATCAATATCGATCTGAAGGCGAACACCAAGCTGGAGGCAGTCACCGAACTGCTGGACCTGGTCCAGGCCGAAGGCGTGACCATAAACTACAGCGCAGTCCTTGACTCTATTCGTGAACGGGAAGAAGTCGACAATACGTCTTACGGTCATGGTTTCGCTTTTCCCCATGCCCGCACCGATGCGGTCAAGGAGATGTATATTCTCATCGGGGTGTCCAAGGAAGGACTGGCCGGGCGGACCCCCGATGGCATTCCGGTTCACGTAGTATGCCTGCTGCTCACCCCGTCGACTATCGCCAAACTCTACTTGCAGACGCTGTCCGGACTGGCGCACTGGGGACGCATGCCGGGCACACTGGAACGGGTGTTGGCCGTCGAACGGCCGGCGGATATCATCAAGCTGATTTCAGAGGCAGGCGTCAGCGTCGAAAAGGAGCTGATGGTCAAGGACATCATGCGCCACAAAGTCGCCACTGTCACTCCTGACAATAGCCTGAAAGAGGCCGCGAATCTCATGTTCCGATATCGCCTTTCGGCGCTGGCCGTGGTCGACGACAGCAACCGCCTGCTGGGTGTAATAGACGATCGCGACCTTATCATGGCGGCTCTGCCGGACTACCGGTCCCTGATCGAGAATCTGAACTACTCCCTCGATGTCGAGCCCTTCGAAGAACTGCTGAAGCAGGAAGATAAAATCAAAGTCAGCCAGCTCTTCCGAAGCGAATACGAAGTCACGACTCCAGACACTCGCATAGTGGAAGTGGCGGCGATGATGATTTTCAAGGATGTCAGAAGAGTATTCGTGACCGCTAACGACTGTCTGGTCGGCATTCTCCTCCGCAAGGATATCGTTAACATGATAATCCGCGGATGACGGGGTGGTGTTGTCATCGTGACTGAAGAACCCACATCCGGACAATCCAACGCCGGAAGGCACCGGATCACTACGGGCATTTGGACGGCCCTGATCATCACGATTCTCGCCTCCATCCCGGGTTTCTACCTGGGTGCGACCCATTCGCATATAGCTCCGCTGGCCGGATCGCTGGTGTTCGGGATAGCCATATTCGCCGCGGCCTTTACTCTCTCCTGGGCGGCTGAGGCGGCTCAGATGGACATTTCGGAGTCTCTGGCGGTAGCCATCCTGGCGCTGCTGGCGGTTCTGCCGGAATACGCCGTCGATTTCGTCTTCACATGGAAGGCTGCCCACGATCCCTCGCAGGCGCACTACGCTATCGCCAACATGACTGGCGCCAACCGCCTCCTGGTAGGGCTCGGCTGGCCGGCGGTATTACTGATCTACTTCGTCGCCAGGCGTCGCAAGCAGATCATTATGGACTCGACCCAGCAGGTCGAGATCTTCTACCTGGCCATGGCGACGGTCTACTCGTTCACCATTCCGCTCAAGGGAAGCCTGACCCTGATCGACACCCTGATTCTGGTGACTTTGTTCGGACTGTATGCACGTCGAGCGGCGCAGTTGGAGAGTGTCGAGCCCGAGGCTGTCGGGCCGGTGAAGATCTTGGCCAATATGAGCAAAGCTGGACGTAGGTCGCTGACAACGCTGATGTTCGTCTGGGCCGGAGCCGTGATCTTCTTCGTGGCCGAGCCGTTCGCTGTGAGCCTGGTGGCCATGGGAGCGCAATTCGGCATCAATGAGTTCCTGCTGGTGCAATGGCTGGCGCCGCTTGCCTCCGAGGCCCCGGAGTTCATTGTCGCCGCCACCTGGGCGTCGCGCGGCATGGCCGGATCCGCCCTGAAGGCCCTGATTTCCTCCAAGGTCAACCAGTGGACGCTTCTGGTCGGTACCATCCCCCTGGTGTTCTCGATTTCCTCCGGGTCCATACGTCCTTTCCCGCTCGATACTCTACAACAGCACGAACTGCTGTTGACCGCGGCGCAGTCGCTGTTCGGCGTGGCAGTGCTGGTCAACCTGCGACTTAACCGCTCTGAGAGTATTCTCCTGGCTGCCCTATTCTTGTCGCAGTTGATCGTCGAGCAAATACGAATGGAGGTGGCGGCGGTTTATGTTGCCCTGGCTGTGGTGTACCACATTGCTAATCGCAAGCACTTGATCCCGGCACTGCGCACGGGTCTGGGCCTGAGGCGCGGGACGAGGTAGCGGAGCAGTTGCATTATGGAGGCGAGCGGGGTATATTGCATGGTCAGCCGAAGTGAGCAACCGGAGGCTATGGGATGAACCGGAGCCTCTCCGAGGATCTCTGCGTCAGTCAATAAGGGCGAGGCTGTCTGATGGGCAGATCGAAGCGCAAAGCCAGAGTAATCTCCACGGGTTGTATATCGAATTTGCTCGATGGCACCGGATTCGAGCAACTTCTCCAACGCAGTGGGTATTCGCTGACCCGCGACCTGTCTGAGGCGGACCTGCTGATACTCAACACCTGTGCCTTCAGTAGCGGCAAAGAGGAAGAGGCAGTCGGGCTGATAAAGGAAATTCGGAACAAGACGAAGCCGCATGCGAAGATCGTTGTCGGCGGATGCTTGCCGGCGATAAACCGCCAACGCCTCGCTGCTTTGCCGCATGATCTCGAGTTCCGGCCAAAAGACCCGAGTCCTCTGTTGGATTTCCTGAACAGCGATGGGCTGCCGGAAGAATCGAATGCCTCTGCCATATCATACAGCCAGTGCTCTCTGCTCAAACGGTCCATCTGGCAGGCCAAGACAGTGGTTGATCGTGCGCGCTTCATGAATCGAAGCTCTTGGATGCGCCGACTCATGACTCCGTTGTTCATATACTCAAATGGGGTTTGCTGTATCCGGGTCGGTATGGGATGCCATGGCAAATGTTCATACTGTGCTATCCGATTTGCAAAGGGATCCTGCAACAGCCGCTTTTTCGATGACATCGTTGCCGACGCTCGAAGAGCCGCAGACAACGGATTCCAACAGCTGGTTCTGGTGGGCGATGAAATCACGGCCTGGGGTGACGGTTCTACAAATGGTGCAACCATACTCGATGTCATTTCGGCGATACTTGAAGACCGTCGTATTAAGGAGCTATATCTCGAGTCCTTCGAGCCGTCATTCGTAGTGAATAACCTGGACGAGCTAATTAATGCCCTGTCCAGTGGCCGGATTCCGGTCTTTTGCTCGTCGGTGCAGAGCGGGAGCGATCGGATTCTCGGTTTGATGCGTCGCGCGTACACCGTCCCGGATTTCCTCGGGAGCATGTTAGCCATACGCGCCCGCTGCCCCCATGTGCTCTTCAGGACCGAATTCATGGTCGGATTCCCGTCGGAGACCGAGGATGACTTCTGTCTCTCGCTCGAGCTGGCTCGAGAACTGCGAGCAGATTTCCTCCGGGTTCACGGCTATACCGACCGCCCCGGAACACCGGCCTCGCGGATGGGAAACAAGGTGCCGGGCAATGTCATACGAAGCCGGCGGCGGCGGATGCTCAGAACTCACTGGTGGAACCAGCTCAGGTGAGACCGGCATGAAGTGCATCTTCACTATCGACGTCGAGGACTGGTTTCATATTCTCGATCTGCCGTCGACGCCCGACATGGATCAATGGGACTCTCTGCCTTCCAGGGTAGAAACCAACTTTGTAAGGCTATTAGACATCTTGGCAGACTGTGACGTTGTCGCAACCTGCTTCTTTCTCGGGTGGGTAGCTGAGCGTTTCCCCAACCTCGTCCGCGAAGCGGTCGCTCGTGGCCATGAAATCGCGTCGCACGGCTACGCTCATCGTCTGGTGTACCGGATGAATCGGGCCGAATTCTACGAAGATGCTGTTCGAGCCAAAAAGACTCTGGAGGGTATTGCCGGAGCTGACATAACAGGTTACCGGGCAACCGGCTTTTCCACAACCGAACGAACGCCGTGGTTCTTCGAAGCGGTCAGCGAGGCCGGGTATGGGTATGACTCCTCTGTCTTTCCCGCTGCGCGGGGTCATGGCGGAATGAGGTCTGGCGAATTGGCCCCACACAGTATCACCACACCCGGCGGCAGCCTGATTGAGTTCCCGATTAGCGTTGCACCGTTGCTGGGCAGGCCGATGTGCTTTTTCGGCGGAGGCTACCTGCGGTTGTTTCCGTACCGCCTTGTCCGGCGGAAGGCGGTCAATGTCTTGCAGCACAACCGCCCGGTCATCTTCTATGTCCATCCGCGCGAAATCGATCCGGAGCACCCGCGATTGTCGATGGGAGCATGGCGACGGTTCAAATCGTACGTGAATCTCACAACGACCGAGAGAAAGGTAAGAAACCTGCTTTCGGACTTTGAATTTACCACCTTTCGCGATTACTTGTATGAGATGAACAAGCTTCGGAGATGAGCTGATGCCTAAACAGACCGTGGCCGAGTTCTTCGATGCCTACGCCTCGGGCTTCGATGCGATCTACGGCAATCGCAATACGCCGCTGAATCGCCTTGCCAATCGGCTTTTGCGCAAAAGCATGCGTCTGCGCTTCGAGAAGACCGTGGAGGGCTGCCAGCCGATCGAAGGCTCGAGCATCCTCGACATCGGATGTGGCGGCGGGCATTACGCCGTCTATCTGGCCCGTCTCGGGGCGACACGTGTAGTCGGAATCGATTTCGCCGAGGGTATGCTCGAGCTGGCTCACAAGAAAGCCCGCGATTTCGGAGTCGAGGGGCAATGTGAGTTCATCCATGCCGATTTCGATACCCACCACTTCGAACGTCAGTTCGACTATTCTATAGCCATGGGTTTCATGGACTATGTACCCGACCCGGCCAGAGTCATTGCCAGGGCTCTCTCGCTCTCGCGGCGAAGGGCTTTCTTCAGCTTCCCTCGAAGCCGCGGAGTGCTGGCGTGGCAGCGGCGGCTACGATACAGGCGCAAGTGTGATCTGTATATGTATGACCGCGAAGAACTGGTGAAGCTGTTTGATGAGTCAGAATGCCGCACCGCCAATATCGAGCGTATCGCCCGCGATTACTTCGTGACGGCTCATGTCTGTTGACTGTCGGTAACCGCTCGACTCTGTCCGGACGACATAGACAGCCGACGGAATTGATCATCCCGAGACGGGGCTCCCTGATAGACCTTGGTTGGCCCATTAGCGCCGTGGAGACAAGCTCCGCGACCACGTAAGAAAGGCTGTCTTGCCGCAAGAGGGCGTCCTTGCGTCGCCCGGCCAGAAGTCGAGGAGCTGGTCAGTCACTGGCCAGGGACTCATTCGACTAGCCCAAAGGAGCCGGGACAAGCCCCTATTCCCGCAGTCTCTTCTCGCGGAAGGAGATCCTCGGAAACGGATTGACCACCGAACTCGCAATGTTGGTTAGATGCGCATTGACCCTCTTCAGAAAGCGAGCATACATCGCCACGCACACCGTGTTTGGACAGGTCAGACCAGGGATGTTCTCGGTCAGTGTCCGGGCGACTATCTCCTCCGATTTGGCTGCAGTATCCCTCTCCAGGTTCATCACCGACCGTGCCAGTTCGACGTCCTGGTGTTTCATCACCTCGATGACCCTCGGAAAGATATCCTCATTGACTTTCTCGACTTCAGCCAGGGCTGACTCGAGAACGCCGGCCGTAAGCGGCTTTTTGTGTTTGGTCGCCAGATCGACGATGTTCTTAGTGTAGTCCCCAATGCGCTCAACATCGATCACCACCGAGACTAGGGCCAGCCCCGGCACCAGATTGGTGGTGCCGGCAATAGTGAGGTGGGTCAGCACTCGACGCCGTACCTGGCGCTCATACTTGTTGATCTTGCGATCCATCCCGCGGATGTCGAACGGCAATTTGTCGGTATTCGACTCTCGCAGGACCTCTCTTGCGGCGCAGTACATCTTATGGTCGTATTCGATCATCTCGACCGTGGTGGCGTAGGCTTCATCAAGGAGGCTCTCGCCGCTGAACAACTGCTTGAACTTCTCAAACATGGTTTGCTATCCTGTCAGGCATACTATTAGTCCGGGAATCACGAAAAACACAACAATTATGTATGCGACCGGGGCCAGGCGGGACTTCGCCGTCAGGTCAGCCAGGGTGCGGGCAAGGAAGATGGGAATGCGCTGCAGGGGCCAGAAGATGAGCATGCCGTAAACGTTAAACATCAGATGCGCGAAAGCGACGCTGACCGCCGCGGTCGTTGAGCCGGTGACGGCAAACGACGCCAGGAAAGCAGTCACGGTTGTGCCTATGTTTGCTCCTAGCAGATAGGGGTAGATCTGGTTGAGCGTCAGCACTCCCGCACCCAGCAGGGGAATACTCAGAGAAGTCGTCACCGAGGAGGATTGGACGATAACGGTCGTAAACAGCCCCAGCAGCAATCCCAGCGCGGGAGTCCGGAAGATGTATCGCTCGAAGAACCTCTCGACTCGCGTCAACACCAGCGAGCGGAGGGTTTTCACGATGTAGCGCAGGGCGACAGACAACAGCACCAGCGCAATCAGGGCGCCTATCCAGCCGACCTCGCCCGTGGCATCCAGGACCAGCTTGGCTGCCGGCTTGGTGACCGCCTTGATGGGCGACGTGAATTTTAGACCACCCCATCCCCGGAGCATCTCCTCGAAAGCGATCGCGGTCCGAGAAATGACCCCAAAAGCCATCTCCAACGGCAGCAATACAATCGCCGAGCACAAATTGAAGAAATCGTACAGGACGGAACCGGCGAAGGCTCGTTTGAATTCATCAGCTCGCGAGACATGCCCGAGCGAGACAATCGTATTGGTGATCGAGGTCCCGATATTGGCCCCCATCATCATCGGCACCGCTTCGGGAATACCGATGACGCCGGAAGCCGCCAGACCCACGATAATGGAGGTCGTCGTCGATGACGATTGAATGATCGAGGTGCTCAATAGCCCGATCATCAGCCCCACGATCGGATTCGAGGTAGCCCGGAAGACGGCCTCGGCGAAGCCCGAGCCGAAGAGCTTGAAGGACTCACCCAATAGCGTGATCGACAGAATAAACAGATAAAGCAGGCCCGCAAGGGCCAGTAGCTTGAGCGCCACATTGTTCGAAGGACCGAACTGTGGCCCTGACTTCCTTGCTACAACCGCCGTTCGCTCGCTCACCATCGATCCGTTGTTGGCAGCATCCCTGGCTTCATTCAGGTGTCAATATAGACCGGGCTTCGAGCGAGTCAATCGGTTTAACATCGCAGGCAGCCGCCCAAGCTGTCTTAACACAATCTTAACGTTTGGTCCCGGCCGAGGCCACAACTGTCGCATCGGTATGGAACCAGCGAGCCATCACGCGCCTGACGGCGCCCACATCAACGGCCTGCAGGTATTCGAGGAACTCTTTGGTGTAGTTGACCTTACGGCCGTAGTATTCGTCCACCGCCAGGTAGAAGGCCTGATTGATGCGCGATAGCCGCGCCGAGGCGAGGCTGCCCCAAATCTGGTTGCGCGCCCCGGCCAACTCATCGTAGGACGGGCCGTCGAGCTTCAGCTTCTCGGTCTCGAGGATCAGACCGCGCAAGGCGCGATCATAGTTGTCCGCCCCGGTGCTGATCACGCTGTAGTACCAGCCGAAGCTCCGGTCGAACCGGGCCCCGGCCCCGACCGAATAGGCCAACCCTTGCTTCTCGCGCAACGAGCGGAACAGACGGTTGGATAACAGCTCGACAGCCACTTGCGCGGGAATAGCCTGTTCGTGACTGGCCCCCGGCAATACCCCTCCCATGTAGATGGCCACCTGTTCACCGGCCGATTCGACATGCGCGTCTCGCCGCTCAAGCAACGGTTCCGGACCGTCGTAAGCCGGGACCTTTTGCCCGCGAACCGGCGGCACCTGGCCAAGTGTCCGATGCACCCACTCGATCACTTCATTCGGAGCTCGAGTCGTGGCTATGACCACTATCATATTCTGGGGAGAGTAGAAGCGGTGGTGGTGCTCGATCAGATCGTCACGCGTTATCGACGCAAGGGTCTTCTGGTCGCCCTCAATCGGCCTGCCGAACAAACTGCTTTCGAACAGCGTGCTGTAGAACAGACTCCGGGCGACCCGGCGCGGCGACCGGCTCTGTTGATCCAGGACTCCCAGAAGGCGCTTCCTCACATTCTCGATTTCCAGGGGATCGAATGCCGGATTCAGGATCATGTCGATGAACAGCTCATATCCCTCAGCCGCGTAGTCTTCGATTGTCTCGAATTTCAGGAATGAATACATCCTCGTCGTATAGCGATCGTCAAAGGGAATCCATGGATTGTCGTGAAGTGTTACCTGGGCGCCGATGCGCGACAGCTCCGCCGCTAGCTGCGCCGCATCCCGGGTGGTCGAGCCGCGCTCGAGCATGTGATCGACGAAGTCCGTAACGCCGGCTTTGCCCGCGGGCTCCATCAGAGTCCGCTGCCTGCCGAGGACATTCATTGCGAATACCTGGCTGGTCGAGTCGGACTTGATGACCACGGTCAGGCCGTTGGGGAGTACTTCGCGGTAAAACCCGGCCTTCTCGGTCCACTGGAAATCCACCGAATCAGTATCTGGATACTCCAGCGGGTGAATCTCCCCGACGTCGACCGGGACGAAGGAAACTGTATCGAGATGCCCTGCTACCTCCTCCCTACTAATGGTCTCGGGTTCGTAGGGTGAGCCGGCTGTACTGTCGGCGGGGCGGACTGTCGTCACGACATAGGATGGCCGGGCCAGCCACTTTTCGGCGACCAGCCGTGCCTGCGGCCAGGTTACCTCCTGCATCCGCTCGGCGTACCCGGCGACAAAACCCCAGCCGGCGGTGGCCATGTATGAAGCTATGGTGAACCCGTAGTAGTGAAGCTTCTCGGAGGAGTAGATGTCATCGGCCCGAATCGAGGTCCTGATTCCGGCCACCAGACCGGTATCAACAGTCATAGCCGGAGTCCGCTGTATGATCGCCAGAGTCGTGTCGATGATCTCATCACGCCGATCCGCCTCACTGGTAATGATCGAGACTTCCAGCCGCGAGAATCCACTGTAGGGCATAAGGTCAACACTGACCTCCGAGGCCGGTGGATTCTCGCCCTCCACCAGGGCGGTGACCAGCGGCGAGACCGCTTCCATGTCGAGAAAGCGGGCAAGCAAATCCATCGCCAGCCAGGCTGAATCCTGAATCGGAGGAGCCGCGAAGGAGAAGTCTATATGAGTCTGACCGACACTGGCCACAGTGTCGTACCGGTGTTGTCTGGGCGGAGTCGGCGGCGTGTCGAAGATGCTCGCTGGTTCGAGCTTCGTGGGCGGCAGGCTGTCGGGGATAGAGCCGAAGATGTTCGTCACGATCGTCTTCATTACTTCCGGTTGAAAGTCCCCGACCACCAGCGCTGTCATGTTTCCCGGGCGGTAGTTCTCTTTCCAGTACCTGATGATCGCCTCTCGCGGGATATTCTCAATGATCGACTCGTAACCCAGCACCGGACGGGCATAATCGGTTCCGTTGTAGGCCTTCGCGGTGAAGAACTCCCTGGCGGCGCGACCGGGACGGTCCGCCTCCTGGCGAATCTCCTCAATGACGACCTTGCGTTCTTTCGCCAGTTCATCCTCGGGAAAAACCGAGTTGAACAGCATATCGGCCTGGGTGGTTAGCCCATAGTCGATATACTGCTTCGGCATGAGCACCAGATAGGCGGTCAGATCTTTGCGGGTGAAGGCGTTAATGTACCCGCCCAGATCGCGGATTCCCCGGTCAATGTCCAGTCGGCTCTTGTGCGCGGTGCCGTCAAACAGCAGGTGTTCCAGCAGATGAGTGATACCGTTCTCGAAGCGGGACTCATATTTGCTCCCGGATCGGACGAAGATGACCGAGGCCACCATCGGCGAGGCGTGATTCTCCCGCAGAATCACCTTCATACCGTTGTCCAGACGCATGACCTGATCCTGCGCCGGAACAGCTGAGGCGATCAAAATAAGCAACAGGCTGCACACCGCCAGCCGACCGATACGGCGGAAGTCGGCTTCAGAGAATATGGACATTAGTCGATCCCTTAACTAGTTGACTCAAGCGAGGCTGCTCGCAGCCAATCGTTGGTTAATGTTGCGTGAAATCTTACCGTCCGGCGCGCCGGCTGTCAAGCTCGGCCCGATTTGATTTGACAATACCGGATGTTAGCGTATAATGGATGGATTGGACCTAAGGGTAATTGGATGAAAGAACTGAGCCGCCAGATCGTCGAATACAGTCGCTTGGGCCTGATCCTGCTGGTCCTGAGTGTTCTGGTATCGGCTGTGGGCGGTTCGGTGGAGCAGCTCGCCGCCGATCTGGACTCGACTTCCGGCGTAACTACCTGTCGGTCTGAAGGCGAATCGATGAGCGCAGTCGAGGCCGATCCGGCCGCGGAGACGGCATGTCCGGCCGGCAACATGAATCGCGGCAGCCATTCCCGGCTTCCCCTACACCCTCAGCACCTGACACCGGTCATCCTACCGCTGCCGGACAAGACCGAGAACCGAATTCGCCAGGCCCCGATACAGCCTTCGACCGAGACTCCACGTCCCATCCTGACGGTCAGGCTGGAGCGTACTCAGACATCTCCCTGTCTGATCGACTCCCATTTGGGACAACGGCTCACTCTGGTCGGCGCCCGCCCCTCCGGTACTTCTTAACGCCGGATTTCTCGGCAGACGACGCATCCGGCGCTGAAGCGTCGTCGTCTGCACATCTGCATCGAATTCAACGGAAACAGCCATAGAAACGGACTGACTTAGAAAGGGTAGTCTATGTCCAAACAAAACTGGCGCATTGTTATCACCGGAGTGTTAATCGTCCTTGCGATTATCGCCTTCTGGGACACATTCCGGCTGTGGACAATGAGCGAAGAGAAAATGGCTCGCATGGAGCAGCAGAACCCCGGTGAGCTCCAGGCCATTCGCGAGGACGCGATTCGTCTCGGCCTGGACTTGCAGGGTGGAATCCACGTGGTCCTGCGGGTCAAGCTCGAGGAACTGGACAAGGGCGCGGCTGAGGACGCGGTCGATCGAGCCATGCAGATAATTCGCAATCGTGTCGACGGCCTCGGGGTGGCTGAGCCAACCATTGTCAAGCAGGGAACCGACCGTATAGTCGTCGATCTGCCCGGCTATACTGACGCCAACCGAGCTGAGGAACTCATCGGTCAGACAGCCTTGCTGCAATTCAAGCTCATGGAGAGCATGGACAATGCCAACCTCATACTGGCCAAGATCGACTCGGTGGTAGCTCAGCACCTGGAAAAGACAGAGGCTGCTGATATTGTCCCGGAGGAAGAGGACGTCACCGCCGAGGATGTCGACATCGACCAGCAAGATCTCAATATTGCCGAGGCCCTGGAGGCCCAGGACACGGTGGAGGCGGCGAAGAAGGATGTTGACCTCATGCAGGCGCTGTCCGGCGATTCATCGGTCGACACCGCGGCCTTGTTCGGTATGGATGACACCAGCGTCGCTGAGGAGGGTGAGAACCCGTTCACCGTCCGATTGGAACCGGCCATGTACTCCAGCCGAACCGCCACTGCCTGGCCGGCCTTTGCGGTCTCCAAGAGAGATCGTGAGCGCATCAACCGGTGGCTGGAGCTGCCGGAGGTAAAGAACGTCATCCCGATCGACATGCAGTTTGCCTGGTCGACCCGCTCGGAAGTTCGTAGCGGCCGCGAGGTCTTCCTGCTCTATGTACTCAAGCGTAAGGTTCAGTTCCTGGGCAAGTACCTTGAGAATATCGCCCTGGGACGCGACAACATGGGCGGATTCGTGGTCAACTTTGCACTCTCCGGAGAGGGCGCCAGCATCTTCGCCACCCTGACCGGTTCGAATATCGACAAGCCGTTGGCTATCGTGCTCGACGACAGGGTGGAGTCGGCCCCCTTCATCAACTCGAAGATCCGTCGCCGCGGCCAGATTACAATGGGCGGTACGGCTCAAATTGAGGATGCCCGAAATCTCGAGATCGTCCTCAAGGCCGGCGCCCTGCCGGCCCCGGTCGAAATCATCGAGAAGAACGTGGTCGGGGCCTCGCTGGGAGCGGATTCCATCCAAAAAGGCTTCCGGGCCTCTCTGATCGGACTAACCCTGGTGCTTCTGTTTATAGGCATTTACTACCGTCTGTCGGGAGTCATCGCCGATATCGGCCTTTTGTTCAATATCTTCTTCCTGCTGGCGGTCATGTCGGCGCTGCACGCCACCCTGACTATGCCGGGTATAGCGGGGATTATTCTCACCATTGGTATGTCGGTCGACTCGAACGTTCTGATCTTCGAGCGTATCCGCGAGGAGTTACGCACCGGGAAGACCGTTCGAGCATCGATCGATGCCGGTTATGAGCGCGCCTTCGTGGCGATTTTCGACTCCCATGTGACCACCCTGATTACAGCCGGAGCGCTGTTCTTGTTGGGCAGCGGGCCGATCAAGGGCTTTGCGGTCACTCTGTTCTGGGGTATCGTGATCTCACTTTACACGGCCTTTGTCATCACCAAGCAGGTGTTCGACTTCCGCAAAGGCTACCGGACGCTGAGTATCTAAGGAAAGGGTGCTACTTATGTTTCGCTTAGTTGGAGACACCAACATCAACTTCATCGGCGCCCGGAAAATCGCTTTCGTGATTTCACTGGCGCTGCTGGCTCTGGGTTTGTTCGCCCTGACCATGGTGATCACGGGTAAGGCCAACCTCGGTATCGACTTCGCCGGAGGAACCATGATCATCGGCTATTTTGATCAGCCGGTTGAAATCGAGGGACTCCGGGCTGTCATCGCACCGGAATTCCCCGATGCCGCCATAACCCGGCTGGAGGGCTTCGAAAAACCCAATGCCTTCATCCTGAAGGTCAAGCAGCCGGAGTCGGAAGAAGAGGGCATGGAGCGTTCCGAACGCATGCAGGAGCTCATAGCCCAGTCATTCGCAGACAACAACTTCAGCGTCGACTCCGAACACATCATTGGTCCGGCGGTCGGCGAATCGCTGCGGGCGGACGCCCAGAAAGCCGTGCTGTTGTCGCTGCTGGGTATTGTCGTTTACATCTGGATTCGCTTCGATTTTCGAAGCGGTATCGCCGCAACGATTGCTACCTTCCACGACGTGCTGGTGGTACTCGGCATCACCTATCTTATGGGAATTGAGTTCGACCTGCTCCTGATTACTGCACTGCTGACGCTGGCGGGGTACTCGCTGACCGACACGGTGGTAGTGTTCGACCGTATCCGGGAGAACATCAAGAGGTTCCGCACCAAGGGCCAGTTCGCCGGTGCGGTCAATTCGTCGATCAATGAGGTCCTTTCGCGTACGATCAACACCTCGCTGACCACTCTGATCGTCGTGGGATCGCTGTTCATTCTTGGCGGGACGGTCCTGCGGACCTTCTCGATCGCCCTCATCCTGGGTGTGATCGTGGGTACTTACAGCTCGATGTTTGTTGCCAGTCCGATTGTAGTTGAGTGGGAGGCCCGCCGCCCGAAGCGGTTCAAGTAGAATCGATACGTTTCACCTTCGGCATCAGAAGCCGGGCTCTGCTTTCGGGGCCCGGCTCCTTGCTGAATGACAACGACGATAGGCGTAAATGGTTGTTTAGAAGTGATTCACCAGGACTGTCACTTCAACAGGACGAGCTTCTTCGAACTGGACTTCCCGTCAGCACTGAATCGGCCGAAATAGACTCCGCTTGCGAGCTCTCGGCCGTAACTGTCCCGGCCGTCCCAACCTATCCTGTGTTGACCCGCAGGATATGGGCTATCGACCAACTCTCGCACTTGTTGTCCGAGCACATTGTAGATCACGAGCTCGACGTGAGCGGCGCCAGGCAGACTGAATGAGAAGGTGGTGCCCGGATTACACGGATTCGGGTAATTATCGAATGACATCTTCCCGCGGCTTACGTTTTCGCCGGGTGTTTCGTACAGACCTCGCGTCACCAACACAAAGCCGAGGTCGCGATCGACGCCGGGTGCCTCGACTTCGAACTGCAGATCTAGCTGCTGACCAGTCGCCAGCGAAATCCCGTCGGAACTCATCAGCGCCAGATTCGGGGTGACGTCTCCGGCGTCGCTGTGAAAGGCCGATGCTAGCCTGGCACGTGTCAGCGCAAGCTCGACATCATCGAATGTTTCGTACGGAAGGTAATCGATCTCGATTTCGACAGCCCACTCCACCTTGACCGTTACGCAACCGTCGATACAGTGATCATGCAATTCGGTGAATAGCGGATAATGTCGAAACCGGGGATAGACAGTGTTTACGAGTTCCCATGTTGAATCCGCGCGCAATACTGAGACGTCTATGATATTCCTCAGCCGTTCGGAGCCGTCGTTGGTTGAGACGATCTTCTGTTGCGTCTTGCCACCTGGAGGGGGCTCAATGCCTCCGCCCCCTGATCCACCAAGAACGCGGGGATGGTCGCCCTTCCGGTTGCCTGCGAATGCGCGGCTGGATGCGCAGTACTCGACGATTAAGTGACCGGGGCCCGGGTCGCGGAAGAGTACCCCATCGTCCCCGGCCACCAGGCCTGTGACGTCGACACGCCCATTGTGGAGGGCAGATACAGGGCTGTGGGATTCGCCGGCCAACCGTCGGAAACGATTTCGATTCGTGTACACAGGTTGGTCCGATACTTCGTACGTAACCGCGAACCCCCTAATCGACTCAATGCTTGACAACTGGGATTCGTCTTCACGGATTCGCAAATACACCCGTCCATTCGACGCGTGCACATGCGGCATCGCGTAGAAATCTGGACGCGAGTACTGTGTTTCGGCGCGTTCGCAGTGCGCCAGGATGTTGTTTTCCAGTCGGTACTCCTCACCATCCCAGGAATAGAGAGTGGGGCAGCCGGGTGCGGCGCCGTCGATCACAATCGTGTCCTCGATACGGAAGAAGTTCTGTTTCGTCGTAACTACAGTAGCGTATCCACCAGTTGGGAATTCCACGCTGAATGCGGCTCGCCCCTGAGAATCACTGTAGTCTATTTGGTATATTGTCTCCTGCCCGAATCTCAAGCACACCTTAGCGTTCTCTACTGGATCGCCCGAAAGAGCCTCGTGAACTGTAACGGCGAAAACCTGATGCCCCTCATCAAGTGTATCAGGGCAATCCATGTCAAACACCTTGGCCTCGCCTGTCCAAAGTGGCATCTGTGGATCACCAAGATACTGATAAGCGAAGATAGCGGTCCTGCGATAGTTGTCCGTATAGACATCCGGGGGGGTGAGCAGGAGTTTCGATTCAGCGAGTGCCTGACCGAGCCGCGTAGTGCCATTGTTGAAGATAACGTCCAACAGCTCAATATGAAAGTCCGGATAGATTCTTGCGGACCAGCTGTAGAAGGAAGAGCCAACGTACCCCACCCCTCCTCCGGGCTGACTCAACATGAACGATCGCGCGGTGCAGGAGTCAGCGGACAACGCTGTGCTGAAACAGGTGAAGTTGAAGAAGACTGTGAACTCATCCGCATCGGACATCTGATCCCTGAGCCACCAGTGCTCGATCCACTCATGGCCTCCAGGGTAAGTGCTGTACTTCGTGTGGAAGTCCGCCGGACTAGACGCCATGCCACTGCTAACAAAGAGACCATAGCCGCTCTGCAGGTCCTGCATAACCAGAACCGAGTCTGCCTCGTACCGCATCACCGTGTTGAAGCCCTTTCCGTCTACGATGGCCTTCATATCGTAAAGAAGGTCCAAGTTGTCCCAGTCATACTCGCCCTTGCCGTCAAAATATGAAAATGCAATGTTTGTGCCCGAAAATAGTCCATTAGTTTGGTAGCCTCGGGCTGTTGTGTCGCTCTGATAGGCGACAAGCTTATCTATGACTAGCTCTGCTTGTTCCGAAGTCGAACATGGGATCCGCCCCACGAATACGTCCGGATCATAGTCGACAGTATCCCCCTTATAGGTTGGTTCGCCAAACAGTGTATTCCCATTCTCGTTCCACTCGTAGTCCAGGCATGAATAGAATTGGTCTGTGGCAATCGGCTCGCCGAGATAGGAAACCAACATCTGGGGGATGGCATCGATGTCGGCAGCCAGAATGATCCAGTCAACATATCTCTCATTGTAGCACTCTCGAATGTAGTTCCTGACACGCTGCTGGATGCTGTCTCCCGGGTAGGTGGCATCGATTACCTCCAGGGGCATCACATAGGTGCGAGTACCGGATCGCGTCAAGAACTCGGCGTACTCTTCGAACTGCGGACGCATGGCATTTGGGGTGATGATTGCGCATGGCACTGAGTCAGAGGTTGAAGCCGACACCTTCGGCCCCGTTCTAAACTGCTCTCTAAATGCAGCCAGATCATTGCGGTTTTCAACCATCTCACTGAGCACTCGAAGTGTGAACTCATCATTTCGTATGGCAGTGCCGTGGACATCGTCCGGGGTGCAGACGATCTCAAACTCGATGTCTGAAACCACAATGGTTGAATCTCCGGATCGCAGAACCGGCCGTAGCGCAACTTCTGCAATGCAGTGTCCTCGGAACTTCCTTACCTCCGTCAATCTGATAATCCCGGACTCTGAGGAGATGGACACCGGCGAACTCGACCTGAGGGAGAACGATCGCCCCATGCGGTTCACGTTAGCTCTGGCGGCGCGTTTCACCCTCAGTCCAGTCGGGCAGTAGCCCGTGGGAACGTAGTACGAACACGTCATTACTGCGGTATCGCCTGCATCAGTAACAGAAACCAGCTGTTCTGCGGATTCAGGCTTCACTTTCAGCGACGCCGCTACAACCACCTCAGTAGCTGCAGCCGGCTCGCCGCCTTGCGGCGTAAGTGCGGACAAGATTAATGTCAACGCTGTTGCTATTGAACGACTATTCCTCATTCTGTTCGCTCCAGACCGGCCTATCGGGCCCAATAAGTTGCTATGTTTCTCTTCACTCGAAAATCCACTCAGGATGACCATGAGATGGAATGTCAATTTGGCCCTGGAAATGTACCCCCTTTGGTACACGCGGAAAAGCCCTGGGGGCAAGCGTGTCTGCTCGATCAAACCACTCGTCTGACACTATTCGCAATGTACTATCACGGTTGAAAATCATGCAGAGGGGAACAGGCTGACCGGCATCCAGGATAAGCGCATTCCATGAAGAGATCGGTCTCGGGACAACTTTGGCTTGAAGTGTAATGGTCTCTCCTCTTAGAACAGATTCCGATACCGGCTTCGGATAGGATAGCATTGTCACGCCGCGCTCGCGAAGTGACATATCCAGTCCACCTCTGATTGGGTTCAGAAGGGTGAGCTTGTAGGTCACCTCAGAGGTATCGCCAATCCGGAATGTGGGTCTGACCGTCACTTCATAGGTGAATGATTCACCTGGAGGCGGACTTGCGTAGTGAGTGCTCCGAATGTAGACAGAGTCCTCGGTGAAGAAGGTGCATCTCGGTACTGCACAGTCCCGTCTGTCTTCACCCCTTGCAAGGTAGACAAGCTCACCGTGCCTATTCCGACGATTCCGCCGGTCTGTTCCGAGCGAAGACGCCAGGTCATTC
>CAZGMK010000017.1:0-70027 GCA_964526835.1 uncultured Ignavibacteriales bacterium | reverse complement strand
GGACGAGCAAGACTCGCACTGGATAATGCCCCAACAGAATGAATCACTCCACTAGCGTGGTAGAAAGGGACTGATTGCGTCAGTATTGAGGAGGGATGAGCGACGTGGTTCCGGTCGATTCCTTTTCCGGCTCACCCGAAGTCGACCCGCCTAGGACCCGACTCGGGCTGTTCTTCGCGATCAGGCTACGGATGTAGGCCTCGGCTTCGGATCGGGTTGCGAACAGGTTCGGATCGTGCTTCAGGTTGTTGCTGTGAGCCATCTTGACCGTCACTCGAGTCAGGTTCAAACCGTACCGGGCGATACCCTCGGGCGGGACATGCTCGTGGGCCAGCGTCGCCAGCCGGTTGGCATAGACAAAAGCCAGGCTGGGCTCGATGATGAAACGGGGCAGCTCGATGATGAGGTAGATCGGCTCGGGTCCGTACCGACAAACCACGTCTTCGAGCACTTTCCTTTGCAACTCGATCTGTTCGCTGGACGCGAGCACCACGGGACGGTGGGTCGACAGATGAACAATACGAGTCTGCGGGTCGAAGTCGATCTTCAGGTTGGCCAGGTAGTCCTCGACCCGCCACTGCTCTTGAGGCTTCACGGGCTTTTGCTCTGACATAGTCGGGTCATCGTCAAATCAGGTACATTTGATTAGGGAATAAACACATACTCTGAAGATACTGGACCGGTTCTTTCTCCAGCCCCGCAGATGTCAGCCGGCGCTTGCCAGAAGACCAAAACCGGTGTATAATTCCGGTATGCCGGCCAACCTGCCGCCACAATACTACGAGTTAGAGCGCGAGTATTCGGCCGAACGGGACCCTCGCGAGAAGCTCCGAATCGCTCAGGAGCTGCTTCGGATCATGCCCAAGCATAAGGGTACCGATCACCTTCAGGCCGACATGAAGACGAAGATCGCCAAGCTCAGAAAGCAGATCGAATCAGGTCCCAAAGGCGGGGCGCGCCAGGCCCCGCAGAAAGACCACATTGAGAAGGAAGGGGCCGGACAGGTAGTCCTTATCGGACCGCCCAACTGCGGGAAGTCGTCCATTCTCGATGTCCTCAGCAACGCCCAGCCCCTCGTGGCCGATTATCCATACTCAACCCGGGAGCCGCAGGCCGGCATGACCAATTATGAGACAGTCCAGATCCAGCTGATCGACACCCCGCCGATCTCGCCCGACCTTTATGAGAACTACCTGTCAGGTCTGATTCGCAACGCTGACCTGGTTGTCCTGGTGGCCGACTTGGCGAGCGAGTCCATGCTTGAGGATGTCCGGTTTGTCCTGAGCAAACTCGAGGACAAGCGAATTATCCTGAAGCCGCAAATCGAAGGACCTCCCGAGGATCCACGCTTCAGCTACAAACGGACCCTGATTTGTGCTCACAAGGTCCATGACGACGAAGACGGCTCACGACTGGCGGCTCTGCAGAGCGAATTCGAGGGCTTCGCCCTGGTTGGTACTTCGATTATCGACGACGATACACTCGACACATTCAGAAAAGCGCTCTTTGAAGGCCTGAGTATCATCAGGGTCTACACGAAGCCTATCGGCAAGGAGGCCGACTTCAGCGATCCTATAATCCTCCCGCCCGATTCAACTGTCGATGACGCCGCCATCGCCCTGCACAAGGACTTCGCCGAGAAGCTTAAGTACGCCAAGATATGGGGTGAGGGAAAGCACGATGGCCAAAGGGTCAACGCCGACTTCAACCTGATAGACGGCGACATAATCGAATTTCACACGTGACGAAGGCTCGGTCGGCTACAGGTTCCATCTGAGGCCGAGAGATAACTCCGGACCGCTGAGATCGAGAGAGTACTCTGTATCCGATGTCGCCCATTGAACGAACGTGGTCACAAACTCGGCCCACTGCCAGGATGCAGTCACTACGGCGTCGAGTCGGCTGTCCACAGGGAAGGTCAGACCTGCTCCCGCACGCCAGCCAACGTAGTAGTCGGATGTACGTCGGCCAGAGACCCGCGCCTGATCGATCGCCCTGGCTTCAGTCTGGATGCGGAGGTAATTATGGCTCACTGCTCCTTCCACGAACAACCGCGAGAGAGGATAGAAGGCGAGGGTGAGGCAGACACCACGCTGTAACGTTGATGTCCTGATATGTATATCAGATAACTCGTTGTTGTAGCGGCTCACTGGCCAGATGAAGGCGCCGTGTTTGGTGAGCATGTGGCTAGTGCCGATCGACATTGCTAGTCGGTCGAATAACCAGTGTCCTAGTGCCAGTTCCGCGGTCCCGAAAGCGCGATCATCCCAGGCCAGGCCGAGATCATCGGTTGCGTGTAATTCACTGATCCCGTCCTCACGTCCGGGTTCGAGCGGCGGATATTGGTTCTCAATTTCCGTATGGGTCACCTGGAGTATGGACCCGTCAGCACGCCCGAGGGCGCCCCTCGCCTCGATGAACCAGCCTTCACCTGCCACGACACCAAGCGGCAGCAGGATAGCGAAAGACACGACAATCGTCTTCGTCATTGACTTCTCCGTTGCGTCTGATAGTACTGGCAATGTACACGAATCGACCGGATGCGGCAATACTGCAATAACGTCGGGGCAGACCACCGGCCCCGTCGGTATTGCATGAAGTCGCTGCGGATGAGATTCTGGTTCTTGCGTACCGCCCTGGCCTATCACGGGACGCCCTACCGCTGGGGCGGCGATGATCCCTCGGGCTTCGACTGCTCGGGGCTGGTTGTGGAGTGCCTGAAATCGGTCGGGATGCTGGCCGAGGGCGACGACCTGACCGCCGACGGGCTGTGGCGCCGATACCGGTCCCGTGAACGCCGCCGGCCGCGAGGAGGGCGTCTTGTCTTTCGGTTCGATGCTCACGAAAGAGCCCGACACGTAGCGATCTGTCTGGATCGTTACCACATCATCGAAGCTGGAGGCGGATCGCCGACAGTACGCAACAAGGCGGACTCATGGCGAGCCAACGCATGGGTCCGAATACGTCCGGTCGGCAACGACCCTCGGCCCACCCGATTTGTGGATATCTTTGGTGTGGGGAGTGTGATTACTCCATGGCGCGGATGGCGCGGATGATCTCACCGGGTTCTTCAGCCTCCATCAGTTCCCGGCGAAACGTATCGTACTGGAGCATCCCCATGAGCGACTTGAAGACTTTCAAGTAGAGGTTGTCATCGTAGGGTGGGGCGGCCATGGTGAAGAACAGGTGAACCGGCTGATCGTCGGGCGATTCGAATTCGTAGCCCGCTCGCGACCTGCCGATGGCCATCATGAACTCCTTGGCCTGCAGGGAGCGAATATGGGGGATGGCGATTCCGTCGCCGATGGCCGTCGTGGCTTTCTTCTCGCGATTGACGAAGTCCAGATGCAACTTGGTTCGGTTGCCGACCCGGTTGGCGCCTTCCAGCAGGCCGACCAGCTCGTCAAGTATCTGCTCTTTGGCGGCCGCGCGCCACTTCTCGATCGAGGCGCCTTCTTCGGGCGTTTCAATGCGAGTAGTCATTTCCATGCGGACCGCATCTTCTGTCAGATACCGCGAGATATTCATAGTAACTTTGTCGGCCTCAGACGTTTACGGGTTGAGCGAAAATAACCGCCCGACTCCTCTGTGTCAACACGGTATGGCGGAGATTGTTTCGAATGAAAGTGTAAACGACTCTGATCGGCCAGGCAGGGTATCGCCGGGCGCTGATAGATTACCCTGAATCTGCGAGGGTGACCTCTTCTGAGGCCGGGGAGGCGAGCTCAGGCTCGGACCGCCCTGCTGCTTTCCAGCTGCAAACTTGCCCCCGATAATTGCCACTGAATCGGTGTTCGGCCCGAAGCGATACCAACGGTAGTTACTCCATCAGCGACTCCAGCAGTTTGGAGAGAATGGCGCTGCGCGAGGGACTGTAGCCGACCCCGCCGGCCATCCAGCCCGACCTGCTCCCGGCGACAATGGTGCCGTAGTAGCTGTGCTCGATCGCCATCGGGAGACCGTCCCACTCGAGCCTGTCCAGCCCGGCCACTTCCTTGGGTTCGCCCGGCATGTTTCCCTGCCATCCGAGCATCTTCTCTCCGGTAGTATCCCGGGTTAGAAACAGGGTCAGGCTGTCGTCGCCGACAACATAATCGACCGTGTAAACGTCGCTCATGAACCCGAGACCAAGGTAGGCCACTGAGTATATCTTCTCGCTGCGCGGCTGTCGCGCTGTGTCAGGGAAGTGGGCGAAGGTTGGTGGCAGCGTCGTAGGCCCCGGCAGCGACTCGGCAATGGCTGTGGCCAGGCTGTCCAGCGCCGTGTTGATCACATTGTCGGTCTCGTAAGCAGTCAAGCGGGCGACATGCCTGCCCTTGACAAATTCGCGTGTGTGCGAAGTGGCGAACCCTTCAACGCCGACGTCGAATGTGTTCGGCCTGCGCGGGCGCAATGTCGAGTACAGGCCGAAGGCCCCTGCCGGGTCTTCGAACTGGTGAAGGTCGACCGAGATCTCGTTGCCGTCGACCAGGTAGTAGGCGCTGGCCACTTCCTCAAAGCCGTAGGTGTGATAAATTTCTGCTCCGCCGTTGATATGGTAGTATAGCGAGTCGCCGCGGAATACTTCTATGGCGCCGGTAAGACCGACGTCGGGGTTCTCGATTCCCCCCGGCAGGTACGCCGCGACTCCGATCGGTCGGTCGGGTTCCTTCTGCCCGCAGTTCACCAGCAACACCGCTGCCGTCACGGCCAGTACGATAGCAGAGATCCTGTTCATACCTCACTCCTTTCCAGGTTCCTCAACAGCATGAACAGCGGGAAGGCCGTTGTGTTCGGCAGCATTCATCGAGTCGATCGAATTCGATCGCACAACTCCTGCGGCGACGGGGGACATCACCTGATTTGGTCCAAAATTGTTTGCCAGCGTAGCCCACCCGCCCTTATCCTTCGGCGGAGATTATAACGATCTGTCCGGCGACGCTCCCGTTGTTGCGACAGGCAACCAGGGTAAGGCATGAACTACGAGGCGTTAGTTGCCCGACGGTATCTTCGGTCCGGGCGCTTCTTTATCTCGGTCTCAACCTGGATCACCATACTCGGGGTAACGCTCGGAGTTGCTGTGGTCTGCTTCGTTATGTCGCTGCACAATGGCTTCGAGACCGAGATTCGCAGCCGACTGCTGGGGACAACCTCGCACATTTCCATCTTCCCCGCGCGAGGCGATTACATTGAGGATTACCCGGACCTGATCGACCGCGTCGAGAGCCTCGACGGAGTCGTGGCGGCATCGCCTTTCATCTACTTCAAGGCCGCCATTTCGAGCGCCTCGGCCGGCGACGGGCTCATCGTTCGCGGCATCGATCCGGAAGCGGAGAGCCGCACAGCCAGCGTTGCCGAGGATATCAAGGCGGGCGAGTACAGCTTTAAGGAGCAGGTATTTGTCGGCGATACCATTCCCGGGATGATCCTGGGCTCGCACATCGCCGATCGCCTCGGAGTATTCCTGGGCGATCCAGTGGTGCTGTATTCGCTTCAAGGCGAGGACTTGCATCGCCAGACCCGCCCCCGGGTCAGCAAATTCTACGTCAGCGGCATCTTTGAGACAGGGATGTATGAATTCGACGCCCAGATGGGCTATATTTCGCTGAGGGATGCCCAGCGGCTGTTCAAAACAGGCAATGCGGTAACCGCCATACACCTTAAGCTGGAGGACATCTATCAGGCCGAGACAATGACACCGGTGATTGACTCGGTGTTGATGTGGCAGTTCGATGTGGTGCCGTGGAATGTCCTGCACCGCAATCTGTTCACCTGGATATCCCTGGAGAAGAAGATCCTGTTTCTTGGATTCATCCTGATCGTGGTGGTGGCGGCCTTCTCGATCATCTCTACGCTGGTGATGCTGACAATGGAGAAGCGACGCGAAATCGGGATCATGAAGACAATAGGCTTCACACCGGGCTCAGTGCGTCGAATCTTTGTCTATCAGGGCTTGGTCATCGCGGCTTTCGGAGTGATTGCCGGCTGGCTGCTGGCTCTGGCCGCCACCTGGATCCAAAACACTTATGAGCTGATCGCCCTGCCGCCGGACATCTATTTCATAAGCTATCTGCCAATAGAAACACATGTTGCGGACTTTCTGGCGGTTGGAGTCGTGGCCGTGGCGGTCTGTTTTCTGGCCGCGTTGTATCCGGCCAGCCAGGCGGCGCGGCTGTCGGTGATAGAAGTATTGAGGCAATAAGTGCATGAATTTTAGTCGGTTAGCTAAATCGATCGACGCCATTGGGCGACAATACAGGCATACAAACTGGGCCGTGAATACCTACCGGCAATACCTGGCGGGCTATGCAAACTAACGAGCCGATACTGCAAGCCGAAAACATCCACCGCCGCTTCACTACCGCGGATACCACCTTGCATGTTCTAAAGGGACTGACTCTGGAAGTCTTTTCCGGGCAGATGGTCGCCATCACCGGTCCCAGTGGTGTGGGCAAGTCCACATTGCTGCATATCCTCGGTGGCCTTGACCATCCTACGGAGGGCGCGGTGCGTCTGGCGGGAGTCGACCTGAGCACCCAGAGTGAGAAGCAACTGGCCCGTTTTCGAAATCGGCGAGTCGGCTTCGTCTTCCAGTTTCACTATCTTCTGCGGGATTTCAGCGCCTTGGAGAACATCATGCTGCCGTTGCTGGTGGCCGGGTCAACAAAGGCCGATGCCTCCACAAAAGCGGAACGAATAATGGGTTTGGTGGGTTTAACGGATAGACAATCGCATCGCCCGACGGAATTGTCTGGCGGTGAGCAACAGCGGGTAGCCGTGGCCAGAGCACTCGCCAACGCCCCGGAGATAGTGCTGGCTGATGAACCCTCCGGGAATCTTGACACCGAGACCGGCCGCAGACTTCACGACCTCCTCTTCCACCTGAATAGAGACAAGGGAATAACGTTCCTGATCGCGACTCACAACCGGGAACTGGCCGATGACTGCGACACGGAACTGATGATTGACGACGGACGAATTCAGCAGGTCGGCAAGGATACAGGATGACGATATGAAATGCGAAGACTGCCATGAACGCGAAGCGGAAGTTAAGGTGACACAGATCATCAACAACCAGAAGACGACTCTGAACCTGTGTAAGGAGTGTGCCAGTGCGCGCAGTCATGATTCGGCGTTCCAGACCGTTCAGCAACATCTCACCGAGATCATCGGGAACGCCCCTTGGGGCGCCCAGTCACTGAGTCCGCAGGCCAGAAAGCAGCTACCGGATATCAATTGTCCCAATTGCGGCATGTCGTTCGAGCAGTTCCTGAAGAAAGCGCGTTTCGGTTGTGGCGAGTGTTACCGAGCTTTCCGTTCCGAATTGGAACAGGCAATGCGCGGCTTACACGGAGCCTCGCTGCATCGGGGCAAATCTCCGGTTCATAATGGCCCCGAGGGAGCCGATAACAAGGATGTGATACCGGTCAAGGAAGAAGAACGCCTTGAAGCCGAGTTGAGAAAGGCCGTGGAATCCGAAGACTTCGAAAGGGCGGCTGAGATCCGCGATAAGTTGAAAATGATTCGCGGCGGCTACCCGGTCGATAACTGATTTCGAGGGTAGGAAGTTGAAAACTATGTTTGAAGATATGGCCAAATCACCGGCCGCCTGGCTTTCGGGCCGGGGAGAGGACGCTCTGATTGTCCTTTCGAGTCGAGTTCGTCTGGCCCGCAATGTGGCGGGCTGCAAGTACCCGCCTGCGGCTGACGAAGAGACCGCCAGACGCATTGTCGGTTACTTCGACTCCGTCCGGGAGCGCTCCAAGCTGTTCTCCGAAGGGCAATACCTCAAGGGCGATGAAATCAGCGATATGGACCGCGACTTCCTGATTGAGCGCCATCTGATCAGCCCGACGTTTCTGGATGGAACCGAGCACAAGGCTCTGTTCATCAGCGCCGATGAGCGTGTCTCGGTTATGGTCAATGAGGAAGATCATCTGCGCATTCAGGCCCTGTCGCCCGGCCTTAACGCCCAGGAAGTGTTCGAGCTGGCCGGCCGGTACGACGCCGAGATCGGCAATTACCTCGAGTTCGACTACGATCCTGACTTCGGCTACCTGACGTCGTGTCCGACCAATGCCGGCACCGGCATGCGAGCCTCGGTCCTGATTCATCTGCCGGGGCTGGTGCTGACGCGCGAGATCGATTCGGTCATTTCCAGGATTACCCGCAGCCGACTGGCGGTGCGCGGATTCTACGGCGAGGGATCGGATGTCGCAGGCAATCTCTTCCAGCTGTCCAATCAGACCACCCTGGGCATCAGCGAAGAGGAGATACTGCGCCAGATCAAGCGCGTGACCAGTGAAGTGGTGGAGAGCGAAGCCGCCGCCCGCCAGCGCCTGGTGGATGAGGCGGCCGACATGATAGAAGACAAGATTCTGCGGGCCTACGGCATCCTGAAACACGCCCGTGTCCTGACTTCGGAGGAGGCGATGAACCTCTTGTCGGCGATAAGGCTGGGCCATGCGATGCAGATCATCGAGGGACTCGACATAACATTGGTCAACGAGATTCTGCTTCTCTCGCAGCCGGCCCACCTGCAGAAATTCTACGGGTCCGAACTTGATTCAAACCGTCGCGATTTCGTCCGGGCTCAGATGGTCCGCGAGAAACTGCGAAACAGTGAAAACTAACTGGTAAGACCATTGTTGGAAGAGAATGACGATTTTGCACCATATGGGAAGGATGACAAAGAATGAATGAGATGTTTACGGAAAATGCCCGCAAGGCTATCGAGTACGCCCGCACCGAGGCAGCCCGACTGCGGCATGACTATATCGGCACCGAACATCTCTTGTTGGGCCTGATCCGTCTGGGCGAGGGTCGCTCGGTCGAGATGATCCAGAATCTCGGCCTGGAACTCAACGACCTGAAGACTTCGATCGAGGAGGTCGTCCAGCCTGCCGGCGGCACTATGACCATGGGGCAGCAGCCGCTGACGGCCCGGGCCAAGAAGACATTGGAGGTGTCCGGCCAGGAGGCCAGAGCGCTCAAGTCGAAGGATATCGATACCGAGCACATACTCCTGGCTCTGCTCAAGGACGAAGAGGGTGTGGCGGCCCAGGTCCTGTCGACCTACGACATTGATTACAAGGAAGCTTACGAAGAGCTCAAGAACATACAGAGTGGCCGCCCGTCTTCATTTAAGCGCAAGCGCAAGAAATCCAAAACCCCGGCTCTGGACCATTTCGGCCGCGACCTGACCGAGCTGGCCCGCAAGGCTCAACTCGATCCGATTATCGGGCGCGAGGAAGAGATCCAGCGCGTGGCTCAGGTGCTCTCGCGGCGCAAGAAGAACAATCCGGTTCTGATTGGTGAGCCGGGCGTCGGCAAAACCGCCATCGCCGAGGGACTGGCCCAGCGCATTGTCGAGAACCGAGTACCGCAGACGCTGGAGAACAAGCGCGTGGTTACTCTCGATATGGCCTCGCTGGTGGCCGGGACCAAGTATCGCGGCCAGTTCGAGGAACGACTCAAGGCGGTTATGACCGAGATCATCAATGCCGATGATGTCATCATTTTCATCGATGAGTTACACACGATCGTGGGCGCCGGCGGCGCCGAGGGTTCGCTCGACGCTTCGAATATCTTCAAACCGTCGCTGGCTCGTGGTGAGTTGCGCTGCATCGGAGCCACGACCATGAACGAGTACCGCAAGTATATCGAGAAGGACGGCGCTCTGGATCGTCGCTTCCAGACTGTTATGGTCGATCCGCCTTCCGAGGAGGATACGATTGCCATTCTTCGGGGCTTGCGGCCGCGGTATGAAGAGCATCACCAGATCAAGATATCGGATGCCGCGATTGCCGCGGCGGTCCAGCTGACCAACCGTTACGTTTCCGGCAAGTTCCAGCCGGACAAGTCGATCGATCTGATAGACGAGTCCGGTTCCCGGGCGCACCTGTCCAGCTACACGCGCCCCGAGATATTCACCGAGATCGAAAATGCGCTGACTGAGCTTCAGGAGAAGAAGGAAGAAGCGGTCAAAAACCAGGCCTTCGAAACGGCCGCCCAGCTCCGTGATGAGATCAAGATGAAGAAGGAGGAACTGGCCGCCGAACAGGAGAAGTGGGAAGAAGCCCGCAAGAGTGAGGAGATCGTTCTGACCGCTGACGATGTCGCTGCGGTGCTGGCCAAGATTACCGGGATTCCGCTTTACCGCATGGAAGAGAACGAATCGAAGCGACTGCTGCGGATGGAAGAGGAGATCAGCAAGAAGATCGTCGGCCAGGATCCGGCCATTGCTACCATAGCCCGCGCCATCCGACGCTCGCGCGCCGGGTTGGGCGATCCGCGACGGCCGATCGGCGCCTTCATGTTCCTGGGCCCGACCGGTGTCGGCAAGACTGAACTGGCCCGGGTACTGACAGAGTTCCTGTTCGAGAACGTTGATTCGTTGATCCGCATTGACATGTCGGAGTACATGGAGAAGTTTGCGGTCTCTCGTCTGGTCGGCGCGCCTCCGGGCTATGTCGGCTACGAAGAGGGCGGACAGCTTACCGAGAAGGTTCGACGGAACCCGTATTCGGTCGTGCTGCTCGACGAAATCGAGAAGGCGCATCCCGATGTATTCAATATCCTGTTGCAGCTTCTGGATGACGGCGCCCTGACCGACTCGTTCGGACGCAAGGTCGATTTCAAGAATACCGTGATCATCATGACCTCGAACATCGGGACCCGGGAGCTTCGCGATGAGAAGACCGTGGGCTTCGGCGCCCAGGAAGTCAAGTCGACGCACGACAATATGGAGAAGAAGATCCGGGAGGAGCTGCGCAAGCTGTTCAACCCGGAACTGCTCAACCGTATTGACGAGACTATCATCTTCCGTTCACTGACACGTGAGCATATCAAGGAGATCATAGATATCGAACTGGCCGGGGTCGCCAAGCGGATGGCCGAGCGCGGCATCAGCTTCCGGCTGACCGATGCGGCCAAGGACTTCTTGGCCGACAAGGGCTATGATCCGGCCTACGGAGCGCGTCCGCTCAAGCGGGCCCTGCAGAAGCACCTGGAGGATCCGATGGCGGAGGAGATTCTTCGCGGCCAGTATGCCGGCGACTGTGATCTGATTGTTGACGCTGGCGGCGAGAAGTTAATGTTCCGCTTCAGCGAACCCTCTGATGCGGAAACGCAGGATGCCGCCGAGAACGAGGAGGTCCGCGAGGGCTAAGGTACTGGCGGAAACACGCTTAGAACGGCGGCCGGGGCCCATTCGAGTCTCGGCCGTCTTCGCTTGCGACAGGCAATTTGCCCTTGCCTTTACAGCCGAATTTGCTATACTACAAAGCTGTAATCGCCTGGCCGACGGGCGATGTTGGATATTGTGTGGTTAGTGTGGTCGGGCAGGCCGGCGCTGCGAAAGATAATTGTTTGGAGATAAGAGGTAAGTTATGGCTCACAAGAAAGGTGTCGGTTCCTCGAAGAATGGTCGCGACTCGAATGGTCAGCGACGGGGGACCAAGGTCTATGGCGGTCAGGCTGTACTGGCCGGCTCGATAATTGTCCGCCAGTGCGGCACCCGGATCAAGCCCGGCCACAATGTCGGTCTCGGCAGGGACAATACGCTTTTTGCCAAGACCACTGGTGTCGTGACCTTCGAGCGGGTAGGCAAGAGCGGCAAGCGAGTATCGGTATACGAATAGTCCACCGCGCACTGAAAGTCGTCGTGACGCCGCCGAGTGTTCGGCGGCGTTTTGTGTTCGAGGGATTATGCTCAAGGAACCCGGTATTCAGGTGACGGCCTCGAAGTTGACAGACACGAACATGCTTCCACTCAGGGGAAGCCGCAGGCGAGGCCCTATTCACTAAGACGTTTCCCGGTGGTCGGTCTTAACATGCCGCGACGCGATTCCCAACCACTCCCTTGACTAAATCAGCCCGGCAGCATACCTTTACCACGTGGAAACTGATCCCCTTCACGCCTCGGAACTCATGCCGATATCTAACAGTATCAGGCAGTTAGCAAGTATGAAAGGTACCTGTGCCGGCCTATAGCCAACTCAAACGAACCCATACATGCGGTGAACTCCGCAAAGAACACGTCGGACAACAAGTTCGCCTCAACGGCTGGGTCAATTCCTACCGCAATCTGGGCGGACTGTTCTTCATAGATCTGCGCGATCGTTACGGCATCACTCAGGTGGTCCTCAATCCGGACGAACTGCCCCGGGAAGTCCTGAAGGAGGCCGAGCGCGCCCGGCACGAATGGGTCGTGGCAGTAATCGGCGAAGTCAGTGCCCGCCCCGACGGGATGATCAACGACAGGATCGCCACCGGCGAGATCGAGGTCGTGGTCGAGCGTTTCTACACCCTCGCCGAGTCCAAGACGCCGCCGTTCGAGATCGAGGACCACACCCAGGCTGGCGAGAAACTGCGCCTGGAATATCGTTATCTCGACCTGCGTCGCAGACCGCTGCAGGAACGGATACGCCTGCGGCACCAGGCCATGATGGCCGTCCGCGAATACCTCGATGGCCAGGGCTTTTACGAGATCGAGACCCCGCTGTTGATGCGTTCCACCCCCGAAGGGGCCCGCGATTATATCGTTCCCAGCCGCGTTCAGAAGGGCAAGTTCTACGCCTTACCACAGTCACCTCAGTTGCTCAAGCAGATTCTGATGGTAGCCGGCTTCGACAAGTACTTCCAGCTTGCCCGCTGCCTGCGAGATGAGGACCTGCGCTCGGACCGACAGCCGGAGCATACCCAGATCGACATGGAGATGTCCTTTGTGACCCCCGACGATGTCTTCGCCGTCGCCGAAGGCATGGTGGCTCACCTGTGGCGGAAGGTGCTGGGCGTGAAACTTGAAACGCCGTTTCCTCGTTACACCTTCGATGAAGTCATCAGCCGTTGGGGTATCGATAAACCGGATCTGCGTTTCGGCATGGAGATAGTCGACCTCTCTGAGGTCGTCGCCGGCAGCGATTTCAAGGTCTTCGCCGACAACGTCGCCTCGGGCGGCGTGGTCAAGGCGATCGTGCTCGAAGGCGGTGCCGAGTATTCACGTAAGCAGATCGACGAGCTCACCGATCGGGCCAAGGGGTTCGGCGCCGGCGGGCTGGCCTACATTTTGCGCAAGCCGGAAGGCGACAAGTCTCCGATCCTGAAATTCCTTGGCGAAGAGGTCAAGGACCGCATCTGCGACAAGGCGCAGGCTAAAGAGGGGGACGCGGTGTTGATTATATCGGATAAGCGCATGAAGACCGAGGAGATACTGGGGCAGATTCGTTCGCATCTGGGTCGCGAGCATAACCTTGCCGACACGTCGCAGTGGAAGTTTCTCTGGGTTATGGACTTCCCGCTGTTTGAATACGATCCCGATTCCGATTCGATCCAGGCGATGCACAACATCGTCTCGCAGCCGCTGGAAGAGGATTTGCCGCTGATTGACGAAGGCTTCAGGGCCGATAAGCCGGTCAGCGATCCCTCACATCCATGGCGACGCGCCCGGGCGGCCCAGTATGACCTGGTTCTCAATGGGATGGAGATAGCGTCGGGTGGGCAGCGAATCAACCGCCGTGAACTTCAGGAGCGGGTTCTTCAGATTCTCGGTATCGACCGTGAGCGGGCCGACCGAATGTTCGGCTTTCTGCTGCGCGCGCTCGAGTATGGTGCGCCGCCGCATGCCGGCCTGGCGCCGGGGCTCGATCGTATAGTGGCGTTGATGTCCGGCACCGAATCCATCCGTGATGTTATTGCCTTTCCGAAGACCACGGCGGCCGTCTCGCTCATGGACAGCGCGCCGTCGGAGGTCGAACCGGCCCAGCTGGCTGAACTCGGACTCAAAATCATCAGGGAGGGTTGAGCTTGGCTCGATCTATGGGCGCGGACGGCTACGAGGCCAAATCACGGACCTTCTCAGTGGAGGGGATCGACCAGCGTATGCTGTTCGGGCAGAGCGATGTATTCCTGCGCCTGATTGAGTCGGCCTTTGACGCCCGCCTGATCGCCCGAGGCGACAAGGTGTTGGTCGAGGGGCGGCCTTCGGAGGTCGATCGAGTGATGCGCGTGCTGGGCGACCTGGTGACCCGGATTAAACAGGGCAGCCTAATCAATGATCAGTATGTTACGTACGCCATCAGCATGGTGCGGGAGAACGGCATTGGACCGGCCGAAGAAATATCGACCGAAGGGCTTCTCACTACGACTCTCAAGCGGGCCATCAAGCCGCGTACGATCGGCCAGTCGAAATACGTCGAAGCAGTCGATCGCAGCGATGTGGTCTTTTCCATTGGCCCGGCCGGCACCGGCAAGACCTACCTGGCGGTGGCCATGGCGGTCGCCGAACTGAAAGCCAAACGGGTCAACCGAATCGTGTTCACTCGTCCGGCCGTAGAGGCTGGCGAGTCGCTTGGGTTCCTGCCGGGGGACATCAGGGCGAAAGTCGACCCGTATCTGCGTCCGGTCTATGATGCCCTCTATGATATGCTTCAACCGGACAAGATGCGCAAGTTGGTTGAGATGGGCGTGATTGAGATCGCTCCCCTGGCGTTTATGCGCGGACGGACCCTCAACGAGGCCTTCGTGGTTCTGGATGAGGCGCAGAACACGACCAGTCAGCAGATGAAGATGTTCCTCACGCGAATCGGTGACCAGTCCAAGGCGGTCATCACCGGCGATATCACGCAGATCGACCTGGAGCGACCGGGCAGCTCGGGGCTGGTTAGAGTCCAGAGGATTTTGAAAGGCATTGACGGAATTGAGTTTGTCTATCTCACGCACAAGGATGTGATTCGCCACCGGCTGGTGCAGGAGATTATCAAGGCGTATGACCGCCATGAGAAATCACGAGGCAGGTAGCGAGGCGAAGGGACTTCTCGCCTTATGTTCAGTCTGATCCGAAAAGCTAAGCGATTCGTCAAACGAGTCCTCAAGGTCAAGGCGGAGAGCCGTCAGGGCCCGCCTCGGTCCGGGTATTCGCGGGTTCGCAAGGCGGCGCTGCTGATAATCGCGGCGGTTCTGATCGCAATCTTCTATCCCGGCGAGGACCTCTATGATCCCCTGGATATCCCGCGACGCGGCGAAGTGTCGCTTGATGACATTATCGCGCCTTTCGAAATCATCGTCTATAAGACCGACCGCGAGCTTGAGGACGAGAAGGACGTAGTCCGATTAACTGTGCCGGTGGTTCTCGATGCCGACACGACGGTGCCGCAGCGCGCCAAGCAGCGGCTTCGGCGCTACTTCCGGCTGGTTGATTCGCTGCAAACGCTGTCGTCATCGGATGAGAGAGGACTTGACGAGTACACCGCAATCGTCTCCGACCGGTTCCCCCACATGCCCCGCGGCGCCATTCGGCGATCTCTGACCGATTCGGCGAGCCATCGGGTTGTGCCGGTCATCGAGAACCTGTACGAGAACGAAATCTACAAGGTCGGAGTCCTGCCCGACAGCGCCAGGTTCAAGGACCTGCCGAACAGGAATGTCCTGGTCCGCAGAGGTGGCCGCGAGAACGTGTATCCCCGCCAGCGTGTCCTGACCACGGCCGGCGCCAACGTAGAGCTACTGGGCGGTCTGAACGCGGCTCGCCGCCACGACAGCATCGATGTGGAGTTTGCGTATACGGTCGGGCGAGTCTTCATGGAGCCGAACCTGCGTGTCAATGCCAGCGCCACGGCAACTCGGCTGGAGGACGAACTAGAGGAGATATCTAATATCAAGGAGGTGGTTCGCCCCGGCGACATCATTGTCCGCTCCGGGGCTCGGGTCGATCAGAGGCAGAGCCGCATCCTCGATGAGATGGCTCAGATCATGCGCGCGCAGGCGGCCGAACAGGGCCTTTGGATGGTCTTCATTCCTGCCCTGGCTCGCATCGTTCTGGTGCTGTCTCTGCTCAGCGTACTCTACATGCTGCTCTACCACTACCGTCGCGAAGTGTACAACTCAAATCCGAAACTCCTGGCGATCTTCCTGGTTTTCGGATTGCAGTTATTCCTCATCAGTTTCGTCGACCGCTGGGACGTGAGCGTATATCTCTATCCGGTGGCGGTGCTGCCGATCGTCATCACCATCCTGTTCGATCTGGAGATTGGTGTCATTTGCACCATGATCCTGGCCCTGTTACTGGGGATGATGCATCGATTCGACTTCACGCTCACGCTCATGACTATGACCGTCGGTGTTACCGCCTGCCTTACTTCGCGTCGGGTTCGTCGGCGAACCCATTTCTTCCGGATCGCTCTTGCGGTCGCCGCCGCCTACGTGGCCTATATTTTTCTGGTGGAGAACCTCAAGTTCGTTCCCTCGGAGGAAATCCTGACCGAGATTGGCTACGGCGCCCTCAATGGCCTTGTGTCTACTCTCATCACCATCGGTATCCTGCCCCTGTTTGAGTCGCTGTTCGGTATCACCACCGACATCACGCTGCTGGAGCTTTCGGACATGAACCACCCTCTCCTGAAACGTCTGGCAATCGAAGCCCCGGGCACATACCAGCATTCGATGGTGATTGGAAACCTGTGCGAAAAGGCTGCAGAAGCTATCGGCGCCAATGCTCTGTTGGCGCGAGTGGGAGCGTATTATCACGACATAGGCAAGATCGAGATACCCGAGTACTTCGTTGAGAACCAGCTCAGCGTGAAGTCTCGCCATGAGGAGCTATCACCGACCATGTCCTCGCTGATTTTGTCGTCGCATGTCAAGCGCGGCCGACAATTGGGCGAGGAGCACGATATTCCCGATGATGTTCTCAGTTTCATCGAGGAACATCACGGCACAATGCGGATGGCATACTTCTACAACAAGGCCATCGAACAGGGGGTTGACGCCGAAGCGGCGGACAAGCTTCGCTATCCCGGTCCCAAGCCGCAACGGCGCGAGACAGCGATTGCCATGCTCGCCGATGCGGTGGAGGCGGCCAGTCGTACGCTGGAGGATCCGAAACCGGCGCGGATTGATGCACTCATTCAGCGTATCATCAACGACCGCTTTCAATCGGGTGAGCTCGATGAATGTCCCGTGACGCTCAGAGACCTGGCCAAGATCAGAACCGCCTTTGCCCAGGTGCTCATGGCCGCCTTCCATCATCGGGTGGTCTACCCCGGGCAGAGGGAGCAGGAGAAGGCCTCGGAATGAAGCTGAATGTCTTCAAGCAGACGCCTATTCGCCTGCCGCGAGCGCGCCTCCATCGGCTGTTCGACCTGGTCATCGCCGGTGAGAAGGTTGCCCGCGGGAAAGCGACCGTCAATCTGATCGTGATCGACGACCGTCGCATCAGGCAACTCAATCGCGAGTATCGCGGGCGCAACCGCAGCACCGACGTGTTGGCCTTCAACCTCGATGAGCCCGATGATCCCGGAGGGATGTTCGGGGAGGTATACGTCTCGGCCGAGGCGGCGGACAGGCAGGCCAGAGAATACGGTTGCAGTTTCAGCCAGGAGTTGTTGCGGCTGGCGGCCCATGGCTGGCTGCATCTGCTGGGGTACCGTGACGACACCGAGACCTCCCGCGCGGCGATGGCCAGCCGCCAGGAGGACTATCTGCGCCGACTTCAGGAGGCCGGAGGGCGATCATGATCGAGTTGGCTCTGATATTGATTGCGCTGCTGATTCTGGGGACCGGCTACACTGTTTCGCATTACTCGTTGGCCGTTCACATCGATCCGGAAGAGGTCGAGAACCTGTTTCCGAACCTGAGCCGGCGACGCCAGGCCTTCCTTGCTCGCCTGACTTCCAACCCGGGCCTCTTTCGACAGGTAGCGACAATCTTCAAAGCTCTGGTACTGGTAGTGGTCAGTGCCATCGCCTGCCGCCTGGCTATCAGGCTGGCCGACAGCATGGAGTGGACGTGGGCTGCGGCGGCGGTTCCTTCGCTCTTCATTGCCTGGTCGTTCTATTTGATGGCCGCCGAATACCTGCCGCGACGTTTTGCGCGGGACAATTCCCCGGGCAAGCTGATACGCCGACTCTGGCTCATCAGAATAGTCTATGCGTTACTGTTGCCGGTGGCCGCCGCGTACCGGAAGCTGGCGGGTGGAGCCCGCGCCGGTCACGAGCTGACCGACGAGGAGAGAGAGGATCTGGTCGAGCGGGCCATCGATTCGCTGGCTGACGACGCCGGCATCGGCCAGGCTATCGTTGAGGACGAAGAGAAGGCGATGATCGGCCAGATTCTACTGCTCGATCAGACTACGGTTCGCGAGATAATGGTCCCTCGGATTGATGTCACGGCAATCGAGCATTCCATGACCTTCAGTCAGATCAAAGACCTGGTTGCCCGCGACGGTCATTCGCGTTATCCGGTTTACAAGGACAACATCGACAACGTGGTCGGACTGATATATGTCAAGGACCTGTTCAACCGCATGCCGGAGCCGGGCGAGAAATTCGATCTGGACCGCTTTCTGCGCAAACCCTTCCTGATTCCTGAAACCAAGATCATCGGTGAGCTGCTTCGCGAGTTTCAGCTACGCCGGCAGCATCTAGCCATAGTTGTCGACGACTACGGGGGCATGGCCGGGCTAGTGACGCTTGAGGATATCATGGAGGAGGTCTTCGGCGAGATTCGCGATGAGCACGATATCGAAGAGGAAGAGATTCTCAGACTCCCGGACGGCCGCCATCGCGTGAGTGCGTCGCTGATGGTCGAGCGGCTGCAGGATGAACTCGGCACCAATTACGAATCGGGGGATCATGATACCGTCGGCGGGTTGATATACGACCTGGTCGGTTCAGTGCCTCGACAGGGACAGACTGTTCGCTGGTTTGACCTGGAATTTGAAGTGGAGCGAGTTTCCGGCCAGCGCATTGTTAGTGTCCTTGTCAGACGCTGACCACTACTATGTACATCCCGCGGACTTCAGTGCAGTGTTGAGGAATCGTCCCGTCGCTGTTCAATGTCCTGCAGGGCCGCCTGGACATCGGCGTTGCTGAATGGCTTCGCCAGATAATGATCGGCCCCGGCCGACATGACCTGGCTGGTCGGGTACTCGCCGGCATATCCAGTCATCATCACGACGGATGTCTGCGGGTGTGAATGCTTGATGCGCTTGAGCAACTGCAGCCCGTCGATACGAGGCATGCAGATATCACTGATGACAACGTCGAACCCGTCAGCCTCCAGACAAGCCAGAGCCTCTTCGCCGCCCTCCGCTTCCGTGACCGAGTAGCCGGCCTGTCGGACCATTCGACTCAGGATTCTCCTGATGTGGCATTCGTCATCGACAATCAGTGCGGTGCTGCGACCTTCCATCCTCCGTTCCTCCTGGTTACGACCTCCGGGGCGCCACTATCTGCGCACAGGCAAACTAAGCCAGTGTTGCGCGGCCTCGCAACAAAAAACGCTGCCTCATCCGAAGGGGACAGATGATAGAACCGGTGAAGAGAGGACATCCGTTATGGGGTTCACGCCTGCCCATTTAGAATCCCCAGTGGGCGTTGACCCAGAGCAACAGCGCCAGTAGGATCGAAAAAAGGATGCCGGACAGAAACCCCACCCTGAAGTTGTTGTATTGCGACAGGCGGCCCGTCCGGGACTGCGCCTTGTCGGTCAGGTCGGCCTGGCAGTGCTTGCACCGGATCGCATCGGCCGCGATCGGCTCGCAACACAGGGGACATTTCTTGAGCGGCTTGACGACAACCATAATCAAACACTGAGCTCACAGCGTTACAGGTTCAACAAAAAAGAGTCGTCGCGTTCAGCCGTCCGTCGACAGCTCTCTACTCGTTCCCCTTATCGTCGGATTGCCTGGCCTCAAAGCCGATGCTCTTGGACATGCGCTCTTTGGGACCGTGGACTTTGATCTCTCCGAACTGTTCTTCGAACTTCTTCAGGTTCTCCTGCAGGGTTTGTGACATGACCTTGGCGTGCATGGGTGTCATGATGATTCGCGAAAGAACCCGCGCTTTCTGGGTGCGGGGCATCACGCGGGCGAAGTCGATGATGATCTCAGTAGGCGAATGCATGATCATGGCGAGATTGGCGTAGATGCCCTCGGCTTCGGCGTCGTTAAGCTCGACTTTCAGTTGAGTCGGTTGCTGTTGTGACATTCTTTTCTTCCTGTTCTTGGGGTCTCGAAATCAGGCCCGTTTTATCTTGTCTCGAATCTGCCAGTCTAATATATTCTGAGGCTGAGTCAAGCTCCGCGACCGTCCCATTGGGACGAGCCGGGAAACCAGGGAATAATGAATGCCACTGACCCGACAACGTATTGACCAGGTAACCGATGCCATCGGACGGTCCCGGATACTGATCATCGGCGACATCATGCTCGACGAGTACATGTTCGGCAGCGTCAGCCGTATCTCGCCGGAAGCCCCCGTACCTGTGGTGGAGATCACATCCAGCAAACACCTGCTCGGCGGCGCGGCCAATGTAGCGGCGAATATCCGTGCCCTGGGCGATGAGTCCGTGCTGCTCGGCGTGGTCGGTCAGGACGAGGCCGAGACGAAGCTGCGAGCTCTGTTGCAGGCGCGCGGCATTTCGGATGAAACTCTTGTTTGCGATCTGACCCGCCAGACAACCATCAAGACACGTGTGATTGCGCATAGTCAGCAGGTGGTAAGGGCCGACCGTGAAGACAGGCATCCGCTCAACGAGGATAGCCTGGCGGCGATACTGGAGCAGTTTCGTGAGGTGGTGGGCAGTTGCCGTGCGGTTCTGATCTCCGACTACGGCAAAGGCGTCATCACGCCCGAACTTCTGGATGAGATCATCACGACCTGCAACCAGCGCGGCATCTTCGTGGCGGTCGATCCCAAGGAGACCAATTTCCCCAACTACCGTGAAGTCTCATTGATCACGCCCAACCACCACGAGGCCGGATTCGCCTATGGACGTCGCATTCAGACCGAAGAGGACCTGATTGATGTCGGCAACGGCCTAATGGAACGGCTTGCCGCACGATCCATTTTGGTCACCCGCGGAGCCGACGGAATGAGTCTGTTTCAGAAAAATCAGGCGCCGACCCATATCCCGACCTTCGCCAGGAAAGTGTTTGACGTTACCGGCGCAGGCGATACCGTTATCGCAACCTTTGTTTCCGCGGTGTGCGCCGGGGCCGACCTGATCGAGGCCGCTATGGTGGCCAATGCCGCCGCCGGAGTGACGATTGGGGAGATCGGCACCGCCAGTGTGACCGTTCCTCAGCTTCGGCAGGAGCTGCTGCTTAACTTCCAAAACGGCAATCTCAAGGCTGTATCAACGGGCTGAGACGTCAACTGACGGTCCCAGTGTTCAAACCGGTCGCTGATAGCTATGTCCCGCCTCACTACAAATCTGATCGCTCGTCGCGAAATCAAACGTTATGCCGGCAAGCTTCATCAGGATGGTAAGACGATTGTCTTCACGAACGGCGTCTTCGATATCCTCCATAGGGGCCATGTCGACTATCTGACCCGAGCCGGCGACCTGGCCGATATCCTAATCGTGGGACTCAACTCCGACGCCTCGGTGCGCCGCCTCAAGGGCCTTGGCCGGCCGCTTCAGCCGGAACGGGACCGCGCCGCCATCCTGCTGGCGCTGAGGCCCGTCGATCATGTCGTCATCTTCGGCGAGGACACTCCCGACAAGCTGATCAAGCAAGTCCGACCCGATGTGTTGGTCAAGGGCGCCGACTACCGGCTTGATGAAATCGTCGGCGCTGACTTCGTTCAATCCTGCGGCGGACGCGTCGAGAGGATCAGACTGAGTGCAGGTCGGTCTTCATCCAGGCTGATAGACTTATTGAACCGGCTTGACTGACAGCCCTTTGACCTTCTTCTGATCGGGCGTCCGCTTGATTTTTGATGGCCGGTGCTGTTTCTTTAGCCACGATGATTAATGATGCCTCCAAATGCGGGGCCGATGTCACCGCCAACCTGGCCGCTAAAGGCTACTGGGCGGCGCGCGCAGCCCAGGCCCTCAAGGACGGTCGGTATGCGGCGGCTGTGGAGATATGCCGCGACCACCTGGATGACCACAACTCCAATACGGCCGGCCGGGTCATATATGCCCGCGCGCTCTATCATGCCGGTCAGACAGATGCGGCCGCCGAGCAGTTCAGAATCGTACTCAGGCATGACCAGGATCATCTGGTAGCCCTCAAGTATCTGGGGGATATCCTGTATGAGAATGGTCAGGAGGCCGAGGCCACGACCCACTATGAACGCGTGCTGCGGATCGACCCCGGTACCCACGGGCTCAGCAATCCTCTCTCGGTGGATCGGCAGTCCAGGATTCGCACTATCACCCTCGGACGAGAGCGCGAGACCGCCAAAGCAGACACTGACAGTCTGCGGCGGATCCCGTTTTTCACCGAGACCATGGGCGACCTCTATCTGAAACAAGGTTATCCACGGCTGGCCGCTGAAGTGTTCCGTCGCTTGAGCGAGGAGCACGACAACCCGCGGCTGGCCCGCAAGCTCAAGCAAGCAAAAGACAGTATCAAGCAATAGGAGTTCACATGTCTCGTCGCCGCATCGCCGCCCTCATAAAGAAAGCCCGCAGCCAGAACCTCGACGGCCTTATCATTACCGATCTGGACCAGGTGCGTTACCTGTGTGGCTACACCGGGTCCAACGGATTGCTGGTCATTCGGGGTTCGAAAGCCGACTTTCTGACTGATTTTCGCTATGCCGACCAGTGTAAGGAGGAAGTCAAGGGGGCTGTTCCCCACGTCATGAAGAAGGGCGACCTGATTGCCGGGCTGGGCGAGTTCGACGAGTTCAAGAAGAACAAGCATCTCCGCTATGGATACAGTGAGAGCATACTGTCGGTAGCGGCATTGGATCGTCTGCGCGCTGTTCTGCCGGACGCGCTATTCGTTGGTTCAGACGATATCCTGTTCGATCTCGGCTGGGTGAAAGATAAACAGGAGATCGACCTTATCGCCAGGGCGGCGGATATCGCCGATATCGCCCTCCAGAGGGTTCTGGGGTTAGTCAAGCCCGGTGTGCCGGAACGCGAGATCGCCGCCGAGCTGGAGTATCAGATGGTGATGCTCGGGGCCGAAAAGCGAGCTTTCGAGACAATCGTCGCATCCGGCTATCGATCGGCGCTGCCCCATGGGGCTGCCTCGGACAAGAAGATCGAAAAAGGCGATTTCGTTACGTTCGATTTCGGAGCCACCTACCGGGGTTACAGCTCGGATATGACTCGTACGGTGGTGGTGGGCAAGGCGACAGCGAAGCAGAAGAAAATCTACAGTATCGTCCTGCGCGCCCAGAAGGCAGGTCTGCGCAAAGTGAAAGCGGGAGTTCCGGCAGCCGACGTCGACAAGGCGGCACGCAACATAATCAACCGGGCCGGCTACAAAAAGGAGTTCGGTCACGGCACCGGGCACGGGATCGGTTTTCCCCAGGATCCGATTCACACCGGCCCGAGGGTAAACGCGATCAGTGAGGATACGCTGAAGGTCAACCACGTTATCACGGTCGAGCCGGGCATTTACATCTCCGGATGGGGCGGGGTCAGGATTGAGGACGACGTTGTCGTGACCCGCAGCGGCGGCCGGATACTGAACTCTGCGACGAAAAAATTGTTGGAATTGTAAGGTCCAATCCGGTATTTTTGAGAGGCTGATAGTTAACAACGATGCCGCCTGTGGGAAGTTGGCCGTGGACGGCTTCAGAGGTAATTATATGAGAACCAGTTACATTCGCAGCTTGATCCGTTTGGTCGAGGAATCCGACATAGAATCTCTAGAGGTCTCCGGTTGGGGGCGCAAAGTCCGAGTGGTCAAGCGGACACCGATCGGCGAGAACGGCCACGGATCGCCCCATGCCGTGATACAGACTTCGTCGGCGTCCCCGCCGGAACCGGCGTCGACGCCCTCGGCCCCCGTGTCGCCTCAAACCGAGGCCAGGCCGGCGCCTCCGCCCGAGACCGAAGACGATATTGGTAACCTGGTTCCCGTGAAGTCACCGATGGTCGGCACCTTCTACGCCGCCCCGTCGCCCGATTCAGACCCGTATGTTTCGCTTAACCAGAAGGTTACGGCCGGACAGGTGGTCTGCATTGTCGAGGCTATGAAGCTGATGAACGAGATCGAGTCGGAAGTCAGCGGCCGAATCGCCAATATCCTGATCGAAGATGCCCAGCCGGTCGAATTTGGGCAGGTCTTGTTCTTAATTGAACCCGACTGATCAGCCGATACAATTCATAAAAAGGGACCTTTTATGAATTTGAAGCAGATGCTGGTTGAGATGCTCAGCCGGAAGGCATCGGACCTGCATGTCCGTGTCGGGAATCGACCCCACCTCAGGGTCAACGGCACCCTTGAGCAAATAGCTACGGATCCGATTACAATCGACCAGATGGACCAGATTGTCCATCAGATTCTCAGTGAAAAGCAGTTGGAGCGATTCAACCGCAAGCATGAGATTGATCTGGCGCTGTCGGTGGCCAAGCTGGGTCGGTTCCGAATCAACCTGTTCCGCCAGCGGGGCACCAGCGGTATTGCCATACGTGCGGTCAACACTCAAGTACCGGCCTTTGAGGATCTCAATCTGCCGCCGATTATGAAGAAGCTCTCCTACGAGCGGCGCGGGCTTATAGTCATCACCGGCACAACCGGATCCGGCAAATCGACGACGCTGGCGGCTATGATCGAGGAGATGAACGCCAAGCGGCCGATCAATATCATGACCGTCGAGGATCCGATCGAGTACATCTACCGCGACAAGGCGGCTATCATCGCGCAGCGTGAAGTGGGCGGCGACACCGACACTTTCGCTTCGGCTCTTCGTCATGCCTTCCGTCAGGACCCTGATGTCATCCTGATCGGTGAGGTCCGCGATCTCGAAACCATGTCCATTGCCCTGACCGCCGCCGACACCGGTCACCTCGTGCTGACTACCCTGCACACACTGAACGTGGTCGAGACTATCTCGCGCATAGTTTCGTTCTTCCCGCCGCATCAGCACCAGCAGATTCGCCTGCTTCTGGGTGGGTCGCTCAAGGCGATTGTCTGTCAGCGGCTGATGGCCCGGTCAGACATGCCCGGACGAGTTCCGGCTCTGGAGATCATGATCAACTCGGGTGCTATCCGCGAATGTGTCATGGATGCCGACAAGACAGTGGATATTCCCGACCTCATGGAGCAGGGTCAGGTCCAGTACGGCATGCAGACTTTCGACCAGGCGATCATGAAGCTGTACAAGAACGGCATGATCAGCTTTGAAGAGGCCATGGCTGCGGCCACGAACCCGGACGACTTTGATCTGCGGGTGCGTGGTATTCAGTCCAGTGCCGATCGCTGGGGCGGTGACGACGAGGGAGAGTCGGCTCCGGCCAAAGAGCAATCGCCGGACTTGGGGACAGATTTCACCAAATACTGATCTCAGCGATTGCCAGGTTATACTCGGAAGGCGCCGTCAGGGCGCCTTCTTCGTCTGATAAGATACTGTCCGACAATATCTTAATTGGCAGGCGCGGGGTTGCCCGTGATGGTTTGAAAGGCGGTTTTGGCCTTGTCGGAGAGAACCTTATGGCTTATATTTGCCTTCTACTGTTGTCAGGCCGACGTTAAGTATCCGTATGGGCGTCGGCCTCGGTCGCTTGCGGCTGTAGCAAACACCCGTACGGCTGGAGAGGATTTTGTTTAAGAAAGTACTGATTGCCAATCGCGGCGAAATCGCTTTGCGCGTGATACGCGCCTGCAAGGAGATGGGTTTAAGTACTGTCGCGGTCTACTCCGAAGCGGACCGTGACGCCCTTCATGTGCGATTCGCGGATCAGGATGTCTGCATCGGTCCGGCCTCGCCAAAAGAGTCGTACCTGGATATCCAGCGGATTATTGCCGCCGCAGAGGTGACCAACGCCGACGCCATTCATCCGGGTTATGGCTTCCTGGCCGAGAACGCCGACTTCGCCGAGATTTGCGAGTCGTGCGATATCACCTTCATCGGCCCGACGGCCGAGCATATCCGCAAGCTCGGCGACAAGATTGTCGCCAAGCAGATCATGCACCAATCAGGTGTGCCGACAACACCGGGATCCGACGGAGTGGTCAGCACCTTCGAGGATGCCTTCGAAGTGGCTAAGGAGATCGGATTCCCTGTAATGCTCAAGGCGGTCGCCGGAGGGGGTGGAAAAGGGATGCGGATGTGCCGGGACGCCGCCGAACTGGAGCGCGGTTTCCATCTGGCCTCCAATGAGGCCCAGAACTCTTTCGGCAACCCCGATCTGTATGTCGAGAAGCTCATACTTAACCCGCACCACATCGAGTTCCAGATTCTCGGCGACCAGCACGGCAATTTCTTCCATATCGGCGAGCGAGACTGCTCGATCCAGCGCCGCCACCAGAAGCTGGTCGAGGAAACGCCTTCCCCGCTGATGACGCCGGACCTGCGTCAGCGCATGGGGGAGGCTGCCGTCAAGGGCGCCCGAAGTGTCAACTATCGGGGCGCTGGCACCATCGAATTCCTGGTCGATGAGGACATGAAATTCTACTTCATGGAGATGAACACGCGTATCCAGGTGGAACACCCGGTCACCGAGGAGGCCTTCGAGATCGACCTGGTCCAGGACCAAATTCGGGTTGCGATGGGAGAGAAGCTGGTTTACCGCCAGGAGGATCTGAAGCCCAGGTGGGCGGTCATCGAGGCGCGGATTAACGCCGAAGACGTTGACCACGACTTCCGTCCCACCCCAGGCACGATCACCGGCCTGCACATCCCCGGCGGCCCCGGAGTTAGGATCGATCGGGCGGTGTACACTTCGTACACGATTCCACCGTACTATGATTCGATGATCGCCAAGCTGATTGTCAAGGGGCGTAACCGCGAGCAGGCACTGAGACGTATGCGCAACGCCCTTGATGAGTTCATTGTCGAAGGCGTCCCCACGACCATCCCGTTTCACCAGAAGCTGTTCGCCCATCCGCAGTTCTGTGCTGGCGATTACGATCTAAACTTCTTGGCGACCACCTTCAAGGAGTCGCTCCAGGCCGATCAGACCGCCGCTCCGGCCACGGTGACATTGAGACGGCCTGGCGAGGCCGCCCCTGTGGCGCCGGAAGAAGTGGAGGTCAGTGCTCCAGTGACATCCGCAAGCGAAGACGAAAAATAACATGCCCGTTTACTGATGAGAGACTCAGAAAGCAGGAGGTACCGTTGAATATCCCATCCGATCTGAAATACACCGAGGAGCATGAGTGGCTCCGGGTTGAAGGCGACACAGCCGAGATCGGCATTACCGACTATGCTCAGGGAGAGCTGGGCGATATAGTCTTTGTTGAACTTCCCTCAGTTGGCGACAAAGTCGAACGCGGTGATTCCTTCGGGACTATTGAGGCTGTCAAGGCGGTTTCGGATCTGTATGCGCCGATCACCGGGAAGGTGACGGAAGTCAACGAGAGCCTTGAAGACGACCCCACGATCATCAATCGTGATCCCTACGTCGATGGATGGATGATCAGAGTCGAGATCAGTGATCCCTCGGAGGTCGAGAAGCTGCTCTCCGCCGATGCCTATAAGAACTCCATAGAAGATTGAGGCTTGTGCGCCCGATTCCGGTCGGCGTACCCGGACAGAGATACCTATGCCCTACTTGCCGATGACCGATGACGACCGTCGCGCCATGCTAAACCGCATCGGCGTGAAGAGTATTGAGGAGCTGCTGGATGTTATCCCGGAGCAACTGCGTCATAGGGAGCCGCTCGACATAGCTGCCTTATCCGAGCTGGAGCTTCTGGCCGAGTTGCAGCACTTGGCGGATGAGAACCGCCAGGGACTGGTTTGCTTTGCCGGCGGCGGAGTTTATGATCATTTCATCCCGGCGGCGCTCAACGCAGTGGTTTCTCGTCCCGAGTTTATGACCGCCTATACGCCGTATCAGCCGGAGGTCGCTCAGGGCACCCTCCAGGTAATCTACGAGTTCCAGAGTCACATTTGCCGCCTGACCGGGATGGATGTTTCCAACGCCTCTTTGTATGACGGTGCTACGGCCGCCGCCGAGGCGGCCTTGCTCGCCGCCCGCGCCACCAGGCGCGATCGTATCGTGGTATCCGGTACTGTGAACCCGATGTACCGGGAGGTCATTGCTACGTACCTATCTGGCCGCGAGATGGAGCTGGTGACGATTGAATGCGATGGCAACGGCCGTACCGATCCGGACAGGATAGCGAGTGGCATCGATGACACAACCGCGGCGGTACTGGTCGCCCAGCCGAACTTCTTCGGTGTGCTGGAGGAGGTCGAAGCGATCTGCAGGAAGACTCACGAGCACGGGGCCAGATTCGTTATGGCGGTCGATCCGATCGCCCAGGCGATCCTCAAGACACCCGGCGCTGTCGGTGCCGACATCGTGGTGGGCGAGGGGCAACCGTTAGGGATGCCGCTCAGCTTTGGAGGACCGTTGCTCGGATTCATGGCGGCTCGCAAGGATCTGGTTCGTATGATGCCTGGCCGTATCGCCGGACGCACCACGGATGTTGAAGGGCGCTCAGGGTATGTACTGACCTTGCAGACCCGCGAGCAGCATATCCGTCGCGATAAGGCGACCTCCAATATCTGCACCAATCAGGCCCTGTGCGCGACCATGGCGACAGTCTACATGACGCTGCTGGGCCGCGCCGGCCTCAAGCAGGTAGCCCTGCTCAGCGCTGAGAAGGCCCGGAAGCTGCACCGCAAATTGACCGCCGTCGAGGGTGTTCAGGCCTACTTCGCTGACGCCCCATTCGTGCGCGAATTCGCCCTCAAGCTCTCGGTTCCGGTCAGGGACGTGATCCATGATCTCATCGACGAAGGTATCCTGCCCGGTATTGACGCAGGCCGCTGGTACTCCGGAATGGAAAATTGCCTGATTGTAGCGGCGACCGAGAAACGCACCGATGAGCAGATCGACCGTCTGGCCGGCGCGCTGAAGGAGAGGATCAAGAACCGTGAAGTGTCCCAGGTGTAGCACCGCAATGGCTCGCGATGTAACCGAGTGCCCCGTCTGCGGGTGGGAAGCTGACCCGGAGGCGCAGGCCCAGTGGATCGTGGTGGGCTCGGTTCAGGACCGTGTCTTCGCCGATTTGGCGCGGGAGACGCTGAAGTCGCTAGAGATTCCGGTGGTAGTGCATTCGCGCGACGGTTTTTTCGGCAACCTTGGCCTGTCACTCAACCCGTTCTTCAATCGCGATCTGCCGCAGTTTACGATTTCAGTACCCGTCGCCTGGCTCGATGATGCCTGTCAGGCTCTGGATCTGACCCTGGGAGATAAGTGGAGAAGACAGGTTAACTGATTATGTCGTTCTGCCCACGCTGCAAATACGAGTACGACGCCTCGGTGCTGATCTGTCCCGACTGCCGCCAGGTGCTGGTCGATTATCCGGGGAGAGCGAAGCCGAGCGCGGCGGTAAGCCCCGACGACAGTTGGGTGGTAGTGGGCGATGTGGATAATCCGGACGACTCCCGGACTGCCAAGGGGTCGCTGGACTCGAACAACATTCCCGCCATGATGCTGCCGGCGGATATGACGGGTCTGAATGTCGGGACGCCGAGCTCAACCAGCGGCAGTGAGGATTCGATTGGACAGCGTATGATCGTGGTCCCGCGCGAATTTCGAGATTTGGCTGTTTCGATTCTGAAGGCCGTGCTCGGCGACGACTTTGGAGACAACATAGCTGGAAACCCTTAAATTGATTCACGGAGAGATCATGCTGAAACGGGCAACCCTTATTACCACGATTCTGGTAGCGATAATGTTCGGCGCCTGCTCGGAGCGTGAGCCGCTCACTGAAGCCCCGTACTACACCAGCCTCGATGAGGCAATGAAGGTAGCCGCGAAAGAGGATAAGTACGTTGTCATCAAGTTTTACACCGACTGGTGCCAGTGGTGCACGACCCTTGATACTGTAGTGCTGGTCGATTCGGCGGCCATCGAGTTTTTCGACAAAGAAATGCTCCTGGTCAAGACCAACGCCGAGGAAGACACGGCCCTTGCCAACCGCTACAATGTTAGGGGGTTCCCGACCCTGGTCATGGTTGATGCCGAGGGCAAGGAAGTTGATCGACTGGTCGGCTACCTGCCAACTGGGGACTTCCTGAAGACTTTTCGCGATTATGCGAAGGGCATCGGTACGCTCGAGGATCTGGTCGACAGAGCCGACCAGACCCCGGAGCCGGATCGCGAGCTGTACTGGGACATTGCCGATAAATACAAGTATCGCGGTCAGAGTGACAGCGCCGCGATCTGGTTCAGGCGCGTCATCGAAACCGGCGACCCACTCGATTCGCTTTCGGGTGAGGCTCGGCTGGCTCTGGCCGATGATCTTCGACGCGCCGACAAGCATGAGGAAGCCATTGATGCCTTCGAGGCGGTGGCCCGGGACTTTGCGGGACAGCCGACCGCCGAAGAGGCGCTGGTCTGGGTGGCTATCACCACCAAGGCCAAGGGGGATACGACCAGGGCACTGGGGCTGTTCCGTGACTTCGTGAACACTCATCCCAACAGCCGCCTGGTTCAGTATTGCCAGGGTCAAATCGAGAAGATAACCGCTCTCCCGGAAGAGGCCGGGGACCGGGAATAAGTGCCGCTGCAAAGCGGTGGCGAACCTCGACAGCGTGAGTTTAACTGATGGATGCTAACTGGATCGAAAAGCCCGAGCTGATCTACCGAAAGTCCGCGCCCGGACGTACCGGCTTCACTCTGCCGGCCACCGAGGAGTCCGCCGATACGATTCTGGCCGACATCCCCGAACGTTTTCGTCGCGACGAGGACGCGGCTCTGCCCGAAGTAACCGAGGGTGAGGCGATGCGCCATTTCGTCGGCCTGTCGGTGATGAATCATCACATCGATAAGGGCTTCTATCCTCTGGGCAGTTGCACGATGAAATACAACCCGAAGGTCAACGACCTCGCGGCCTCGAACCCGACCTTCACCGGCTTTCATCCGCTTGCCCCGTGCAGCAGTGCGTCGGGCATCCTGCGGCTGATGTGGCACTTATCCGGGTACCTCGGCGAGATATCGGGTTTCCCGTCGGTCTCCCTGCAACCGGTGGCCGGGGCTCACGGTGAGTTCGCCGGCCTTCTGGTGATGCGTGCATATCATGAACTGAATGGCCGAAGACGCCGTAAGATAATCATCCCGGACTCGGCCCACGGGACCAATCCGGCCTCGGTCAGCGCGGTCGGCTTCGAGACCGTTCAGATCAAGTCAAATGAGCACGGCGTGGTGTCGCCCGACACAGTGCGTGAGGTGATCGACGACGACATCGCCGGTATGATGCTGACCAACCCCAATACCCTCGGCATCTTCGAGACTCATATCCGGGAGATTGCACAGCTCGTGCACGAGGCGGGCGGCCTGATGTATCTTGACGGCGCCAACCTTAATTCCAACATGGGCATCTTCCGTCCCGGCGACGTGGGCTTCGATATCATGCACTTCAATCTGCACAAGACCTTCTCCACGCCGCACGGCGGCGGCGGACCGGGCGCAGGCGGCCTGGGGCTGACCGCCGAACTGGATCGTTTCCAGCCCTATCCGGTCCTCGAGAAGGACGCCGAGGGGAAGCTGTTCTTCAACTATGATCGCCCGGATTCGATTGGCCGGCTGCATTCCTTCTACGGCAACTTCGCCAATATGGTGCGGGCCTGGACATACATTCGAATGCTCGGTGGCGAGGGCCTCACCGAGGTCAGCCGAGCGGCCGTGCTCAACGCCAATTACCTGAAGGAACTGCTGCGCGAGGACTATGAACTGCCGTACGATTGCCCGTGTATGCATGAATTCGTCATCAGCGGCAGCCGTCAGAAGAAGCTCGGCGTGAAGACCCTCGATATATCCAAGCGCCTGCTCGATTTCGGGATTCATTCGCCGACCAATTACTTCCCGTTGATTGTGCCGGAAGCGATGATGATCGAGCCCACCGAGACCGAAAGCCGCGAGACCCTCGACCGTTTCGCTGACATTATGAAGCAGGTGGCAGCCGAGGTGCGCGAAGATCCCGAGAGGGTCACCACAGCCCCGCACAATACGCCCCGGCGACGACTGGATGAAGTGGCCGCGGCGCGGCATCTGGACGTGAGCTTCTTCGGCGAATGACGGCCGCAGGGAGATCTTGACTGCAAGGCCGGTGTCCCTGGAGTGGGGCATCGGCTGTCTTGTTGATCATCATGGCGCAGGTTAAACTCGACAATGTCGTGTACAGGTATCCCGGTCGGCCCCAAACGGCCGTCGCCGGTGTTTCTATGCGACTGAAGGCAGGGGAGGCGGTGGCGGTGATGGGCGCTAACGGCGGCGGCAAGTCGACTCTGGCGCGGCTGATCGCCGGCCTGCTGACTCCGGACAGCGGGAGGATCAGAATCGACTATGACGGTCCGGCGCCTCGCCCGGTGGGGATACTCTTCCAGAACCCCGATAATCAGATGGTGGCGGTGACAGTCGAGAAGGAGATAGCCTTCGGCCTGGAGAACATCGGCATGTCGCCGTCCGACATGGAGTCCAGGATCGCCGCGACGCTGGCTCGATTCGGCATCGATCATCTCCGGCGGCGCCTGACAAGTGAGCTCTCGGGTGGTGAGAAACAGCGCGTCGCACTGGCGGCGACCATGGTCTTCGAACCGCCGATCGTGATACTCGATGAACCGGATTCGTATCTCGATGTCGCCGGCCGACGATCTTTGCGCGCCGAACTGGACCGCCTGCGCGCCCAGTATCCCGACCTCATCGAGGTCAGGATCACGCAGTATCCTGAAGTAGCCCGGATGTACAGGCGCATGCTGGTATGCCATGAGGGTAGGCTGGTCGCCGACGGTTCCCCGTCCGATGTGTTCGCACGCTCCGATGATTGCCTGCAATGGGGTATCGCCTATGACACTTCGAGTGAGGCGCCGGGCGAACCGCCTGTCCCCTTCGAGCCGGACAACGACAGTTCCTTAATAAACCGAATCAGGCTGGAGGAAGTCAGCTTCGCCTGGGCCGAAGATCACCCGGTGCTTGACGACGTGAGTTTGGAAATGAAGCGCGGCCGGGTGATCGGAGTGGTGGGTCCATCCGGGTCCGGCAAGACGACTCTGGCGCACCTAGTGTGTCGATTGCTGACACCCACGTCCGGCTCGGTCCTATACCTCGACGGCGACGGGAGCGCCGCGGGACAGCTCTCCGGACAAGTTTCAGGCGTCTTTCAGCAGCCGGAGCGGCAGTTCTTTCTGACCACCTGCGAGGAGGAGATTCGCTTCGGTCCCTCCAATCTGGGCCGCGAGCTGACAGGTGACCAGGTAGAGGGGCAGCTCGCCCGGGTGGGGTTGCCCTACGAGCGCTTTGCCGGTCGCGATCCGTTTTCGCTCTCCGGCGGCGAAAAGAGACGCCTGGCCTTTGCCTCGGTTCTGGCCATGGAGCCTCGTTTTGTCGCATTCGATGAGCCTACCTGTGGCCTTGACCAGGAAGGGGTCGGCCGATTTGTTCGGCTGGCGCGTCAGCTAGGCAGTCGGGGCACCGGGTTGCTCATTATAAGCCACGACGGAGCCCTGCAGAAGCTCCTGGCCGACAGCATTGTTGTTCTCGACCAATCGGGTCGGGCCGAGATTCAGCCGGCGGAGGGCTTCTGGTCGGACAGACGGTCATCTGAGCTTGTTGCCTTTCCCGAGTGACTGGCGGGGCTGCCCGGAAATCTCCGCGCCAGGGCTTGACTAATCCCTGCCCCGCAGTTAATCTGGTTTGACCACGCGGCGGGTTCGGCTCCGCCGAGCCGGATTCCGACCGTCCTGCTATACGTCCTTTTAATGTGGCCCCGTGAGGTCACGAAAGGAGATTCGTGATGTCCAAACTTCACCACCAGAGGATCGCCGGGGCGAGGGCCGGGTCCGCAATCTGCGGCCCGCAGGCGACATCCCCACTATCAGCAGCCTGGAGGTGCTTGTGACCGATCGTCGAGATGTCATCCTGGACAAGGACAAAATGAACCGGGCGCTCGTCCGTATCGCCCACGAAATTCTGGAGCACAACTCAGGGGCCGCGACAGTGGCGCTGATCGGTATCCTGACTCGCGGCGCCTTCCTGGCCCGCCGCATCGCGGAAGTCATCAACAAGGTAGAAGGGGTGGAGATTCCGGTTGGCCTCATGGACATTAGTCTGTACCGTGACGATGTTCACACCAAGCTCGATCAGCCTGTTATCCAGCGCACCGAAGTGCACTTTCCGGTTGATGACCGCGATATCGTCATAGTAGATGATGTTCTGTTCACGGGTCGGACGGTTCGAGCGGCCCTGAATCAGATCAATGACTTCGGCCGCCCCCGGACGATTCAACTGGCTGTCCTGGTGGACCGCGGCCATCGCGAGTTACCCATCAAGCCCGATTACGTCGGCATCAACATACCCACTGCCAGGGCCGACCAGGTAGTCGTGCAGGTAGGTGAGAAAGACCATAGCGATCAGGTCTATATTGAACGCGACGGGCTGAGAGAATCGACCCGTGATTCCGAGAAAGGGAGTAAGGAGTGAGCCGACTGAGTTCGCGCCATTTGCTGGGCCTGGAAGGCGTTTCGCGCAAGGACCTCCAGCTCATTCTGGAGACCGCCGACCCCTTCCGGGAGATCATCGAACGCAAAATCAAGAAAGTGCCGACCCTGCGGGGGTTGACCATAGTCAATCTGTTCTATGAGCCGTCGACCCGCACTCGGATTTCATTCGAGCTGGCCGAAAAGAGGCTGTCGGCTGATACGGTCAATTTCAGCGCTTCGGCTTCATCGGTCAAAAAGGGAGAATCACTGCGCGATACAGTCCAGAATATAGAAGCCATGAAGATCGATATGGTGGTGGTGCGCCACGGCTCGGTCGGCGTGCCCTATTTTCTGACTCAATGCATTGACGCGAATATAATTAACGCCGGCGACGGGTCCCATGAGCATCCCACTCAGGCGCTTCTGGATATGTACACTATCTGGAAGAAGTATGGTCGTCTTGACGGCCTCAGGGTGATCCTGATCGGTGATGTGCGCCACTCGCGGGTGATTCGCTCGAACATTTGGGGGCTAAAGACCATGGGCGCCTCGGTTGCTGTCTGCGGTCCCTCTACTCTGTTTCCATACAAGGTCGAGCAGTTCGGAGTCGATGTTTACACCCGGATCGATGAGGCCCTGGAGGGCGCCGATGTCGTCAACGTCATGCGCATCCAGCTTGAACGCCAGCAATCAGGTCTGTTTCCCTCACAGCGCGAGTATAACAACCTGTGGGGGCTCAACCGCGAGCGCCTGGCGCGGTTGAACGATAATTTCACGATAATGCACCCCGGCCCCATCAACCGCGGCGTCGAGATGTCGAGCACTGTCGCCGACTCTGAGCAGTCCGTGATTCTGGATCAGGTCACCAACGGCCAGGCGGTCCGCATGGCCGTGCTTTATCTACTGTCCGATCGCGAGGAGGAAACCAGCGATGAATGAATCGATCTTCGATCTGGCTATCGTCGGTGGGCGAGTGGTGGATCCGGCCCTCGGCTTCGGCAAGGACCTGAATGTCTATATCAAGGACGGCGTTATTGCCGGGATGGACGATAACACAGCCGTTCTTGAGAAGATGGCGCCCGGAAGCATTATTGACGCGTCGGGCATGCTGGTCGTGCCGGGACTGATCGATATTCATGTGCATCTGCGCGAGCCGGGGCGCGAGCGAGCGGAGACCGTGGTTTCCGGTTGTCGGGCCGCGGCCGCCGGCGGATTCACTTCCATTTGCTGCATGCCGAACACCAGCCCGGTTATCGACAACCAGGAGACCGTGCGCTTTGTGCAGGATCGCGCCCAGGAGGCGGATGCCCGGGTGTATGTTGTCGGTGCAATTACACAGGGACTGAAGGGCGAGGCCCTCTCGGAGATCGGCGACCTGGTCAAGATGGGGGCGGTAGCGGTCACCGATGACGGTAACTACGTTCAGAACCCGGCCATCATGCTCCGGGCGCTGGACTACGCGCGCATGTTTGACATTCCGGTGATGCAACACGCCGAGGATCAGTACTTGTGCGCGGGGGCGGTCATGAACGAGTCATACCAATCGGCTCGCCTGGGAATGGCTGGAGCTCCGGCGGTGAGTGAAGAAATCGCGGTCATGCGCGACATCGCACTCTGTCGCCGGGTCGGAGGGCGGCTCCACATTCAGCATGTGACTACAGCCGGGGCGGTCGGGGCGATCAGGCAGGCCAAAGCCGAGGGAATCCGGGTGACCGCCGAGGCCACGCCGCACCACATGATTCTCACCGACGAAGAGATCGGCAAGACCTTCGACACCAATCTGCGCGTCAACCCGCCCCTGAGAACCAGAAGCGACCGCGACGCGGTGATCGAGGGACTGGTCGATGGAACCATTGATTGTATCGTCTCGGACCACGCGCCCCATACCGACGAAGCCAAGGACTGCGAATTCGACATGGCGCCGCCAGGAATGATCGGCCTGGAGACTACCCTGGGTCTCGTCAAGACGTTTCTGATCGACAAGGGCTACCTGAGCTGGGCCGACGCTATCCGCAAGATGACTATCAATCCCGCCCGCATCCTCGATCTGCCGGGCGGCAATTTGTCAGAGGGATCGCCGGCCGACATTACAGTGATCGATCCGGATCGCAAATGGACTGTCCAGGCCGACAAGTTCCGGTCTCGTTCGCGGAATTGCCCATTCATCGGTCGGGAGTTGTCGGGGCAAGTGGCCTATACGATCATGAACGGGAATCTGGTTTTCAGGGGCGAGGAGTGATTGATGCGATGAAGGTGCCGTACCTCGATTTGACGGCTCAATATCGCAGTCTCCGAAAAGAGATATCTGCCGCTCTGCAGAGTGTATTGTCCAGCGGCAGCTACGTTCTGGGACCTGAAGTTGAGCAGTTTGAGCAGGAATTCGCCCGATACTGCGGGAGCAGGTATTGTGTTGCCGTCAACTCCGGCACTTCTGCTCTATTGCTTTCTCTCAGGGCGCTCGGTATTCGGCCTGGCGCTGAAGTCATTACTTCAGCCAATACCTTTGTTGCGACCGCTGCCGCCATCGCTCACACGGGGGCGCGTCCGGTTCTTGTCGATGTTGATCCTGTCTCTCGGAACATGGATCCATCGAGGATCGAAGTCACCGATAAGACCAAGGCCGTTGTGCCTGTGCACCTGTATGGGCGTCCGGTCGATTGGGATGCGGTCGAGAGTGTTGCCCTTCAGCATGATCTGGCTCTGATAGAGGATTCCGCCCAGGCTCACGGCGCAAAGTACAATGGTCGTCCTGTCGGTTCACTGGGGGAAATGGCTGCGTTTTCGTTTTATCCGGCCAAGAACCTCGGGGCTTGCGGTGAGGGGGGGGCAATTACTACCGGTGATGAATCTTTGGCCGGGCGCCTTCGGATGCTGAGGGACCATGGTTCTTCCGAGAAGTATCGTCACGAGTTGCTGGGTTACAATGCGCGAATGGATGCAATTCAAGGGGCGATTCTCAGAGTCAAGCTTCGACACCTTGATGAGTGGAATCGAAAGCGTAAACGGATTGCATCTCTGTACAATGACTTGCTGAAAGGATTACCGGTCGTATTACCGGAACAGGAGGTTTTTCACGTATACGTGATTGCCGCCGAGCGACGAGATGAGCTACAGGAGTATCTGTCTGAGAACGGAGTGCCCAGCATAATTCACTATCCAATACCGATACACCTACAGCCTGCTTTTGGGTACCTGGGGCACAAGAAAGGCGATTTCCCGGTGACCGAGGAACTGTCTGAGCAGATCCTGTCGCTTCCCATCTACCCTGAAATGCCGGAGGAACATGTTGAGTATGTGGGCGCCAGGGTGAGAGAGTTCTTTGAAAGGGGCTGATGTCACGGCTGACGAAAATAGGCATTTCTGTTCTGTTTCTGGCAGTCCTGCTGGGCCTGCGGTTGTGGGACCTTGAGGCTGATCCGCCGCAGCGGCTGTCTGAATCCACAAGCGTATATACGGATCATCCGCAGTACACCCTCTACGCCCGGTACTTCGTCGAGCGGGGTGACCTCAATCCCTTCAATGACCATAGACAGCCCTTCTTCGTCAAATCCACGGTGACTGCCCTGGCCGTCCTGGTGTTCGAGATCGTCGGAACGGGCCTTTGGCAGTCCAACCTGGTTGGTGTGCTGTACGCTTTCGGCGCCCTGGTTCTGTTCTTTATCTTCATGGTTCGTCTGGCCGGATGGTGGGCCGCCTGGCTGTTTGCTTTCATGGCCGGACTCAACTACAACCTGTTCTTCTTCGGGCGCTTGCCTTTCCTTGAACACGCCATGTGTTTCTGGGCTTTCCTTGCCCTGGTCCTGATCAGCTGCTGGCCTCGGCAACTTGGATATCTGCTGGCGGGGGCCTCACTCGGGCTGGGGGTGTACTTCGGCAAGGTGATCGGTCTGATCTTCCTGTTCCCGTTCGCGTGCTGGCTTCTCTACCACTGGCGCTTCGAGGATAAGGCGCAGAGCGCAGATCGGGCGCGCAAACCACTCATGTTCGCGGTCGGGTTCGGTGTGCTGACGCTTGCCTGGGTGTATTTCAGCTATGTGCAAACTCCGGAACAGGTGACCGGCTATATCGGGGAGCAGGCCTATGATCTCTACGGAGCTCCCGAGGCCTTCAACTCCGTCGGAGAGTTTTTCTCGAAGCTGTCCAGCTTCGGAGCCGACAGCCGACTGTCCGAGCGTATGGTCGTGCCCGGATTGCTCGGCGTCGTCCTGATCTGGATGCTGCTGTATCATATCGCCAGAGCTCGCAGCTGGCGCGACGGCTTCGGGACTCTGGGCGCCGGCCACGTCTTCATCGTCGCCATGATCGTTGCTTTTCACCTGTCGCTGATGATCTGGAACTACCGCCCCTTGCGATATCAGCTGCCCTCGGTCTATGCCTATTGTGGCGCGGCTTCGGTGGTGCTGGTCCGCCTCTGGCGCCAGGCGGGCGAGAGGGCCGAAGGGAAGATACCGTGGTTGTACTACCTACTGGTGCTACCGATCAACTACGTTGTGGCCATGCAGGTCATCGGAGGCATCAGCTTTGCCCTTGGCGGTTACTTCGATTATCGCCATGATTGGTGGCAGGGCCTCGGTGTCGCCCTGTTGCTCAGCGCGGCGGTGGGACTGGCCACCGACCTGTACAATTCCGGGAAGCTGCCGCGCCCGCGGGTGCTCTCACGAGCAGCAGTGGTTCTGCTGACCGGTTGGACTGTGGTCAGCGGAGCCTACGGCATCACGGATTGGCGGGAGCGAGTGCAATTCACGATTCGCGATAACGCCCGCGACTTTGCCATGTCGGTGGGCGAGAATGCAACGTACTCCGGACCCTATGGTCCCACGTTTGCTCTTGTGACAGGGGCACCGGCGGTGATTCACATGTTCGGTCCGGAAGGCGGTGATGCGCGACTTTTTGACCGTTTCCCGGTGACCCACCTGTTACTTGACGAGTCGAACGAGGAACGAGCCAAGGAGCAAATGCCGGGCATTCTGGACCACTCGCCCCACATCTGCACTTACCATGTCGGTCTCAAGAAGGTACGTGTCTATGCCATCGGCGGCAAGACCGGCAATCCCGTCGCGCGTCAGTATCAACCCTCCGTGTTCGAGCTGGCCGCGGTCATGTTCACCGTCGGCGATACTGCGCGGGCCTGGTACCTGGGGTCTCAGTATCTTCGTCAGCAGCCAAACAACATCACAGGCAACCTGCTGATGGCAGATCTGGCTGACAAGAAAAACCAGTGGGAGCGCCAGGAGTACTATCTGAAAAAAGCCGTTGAGTTTTCGCCCACCAACTACAATCTTAACGCCGCGCTGGCCATGTTCTGCAAAGGTCGTTATGAGATGACCGGTCGATCCGAGTATAAGACTATGGGTCTGAGATACTTCCGCAGGGCTGTGCGGCTGGCCCCCACGGTAGGTAAGATACGACTGGCTATGAATGAGCTTGAGGATATGTAACGTGGCGTCGACCGAATCGGATAACAGGACTGTGATTTCCACAATCGTTCCGGCCTTCAACGAAGCCGGAAATATCGAGCAGTTCTGCCGGCTCTTCAGCGAGATGGCTGAGGGCAGCCGGCATCGTCATGAGCTTGTGTTTGTTGATGACGGTTCTACCGATGACACTCTCCAGCGAATAGAAGAGGCCGCCCGGCGCTATGATTTTGTTCGGTACGCTGTTCACCCCAGTAATCGGGGGCTTACCGCCGCCCTGCAGACCGGTTTCGCTACCGCCCGCAGCGACATCTTCGTGTTCTATCCGGCCGATTTACAATTCCTGCCCGATGACATCCCGCGACTGGTTCAGCCGATTCTCGAGGGGGCGGACTTGTGCACCGGCTGGAAGCAGGGCAGGTACCGGAAGCGTCTGGTCTCGCGGGTATACAACAGCATTTCCCGGCGCATATTTGGAGTCAAGGTACATGACCTGAACTCCTGTAAGGCTTTTCGCCGAGAAGTAGTCGAACGTATCTACCTCCGGCGCGACTGGCATCGCTACCTGGTGCCGCTGGCGTCCGACGCCGGCTATCGCATTGAAGAGGTCAAGGTCACGCTGTATGATCGCGCCTGGGGAGAATCTAAGTTCGCGTCGATCTGGCGCATCCCGGTCGGTGTCCTGGACATGCTGGCGGTGAAGTTCCAGCTTTCATTCCTTCGTAAGCCGCTGTTGTTCTTCGGCCTGGCCGGCTCGGCGATCTTCGCCCTGGGAGTACTCGTCGGCCTGGTGGCGCTGTACCTGCGCTATGTCGAGGGTGAGGGGCGCAGAGAGCTGCTGTATCTGGTGATGCTTCTGGTTGGAATCGGCATGGCGCTGTTCATGATGGGATTTGTCGCCGAGGGGCAGACTGCGATCAAGGAAGAACTGTCGGATCTACGACGCCAGCTTCGCGATCTCGGTCGTGGGCGCGGGGCTGGTTCTGAGGGTTAGCGGTTCATATGGACAACTCGTCTTCCGCCCGCCCCGTCCGTCGTTTCATCGTCGCCGTTCTCAAGACGGGCTTGACCATAGTCATCATATACTTCCTGTTTATCCAGGTCGCGCGTCACTGGGAGCAGATCAAGGACTACCCGTGGGATATCAGGTGGGGATGGCTTGCCCTGTCGCTGGCGACCGGGTTGGTTACCTTCCTGGTCATGTCGGCCAACTGGCAGCGCCTGATTGGGGGCTTCGGTTACAAGATACCACTGCGAAAGTGCTGGCGAATTTTCTACCTGGCCGACCTTGGACGCTACATTCCCGGTAAGGTCTGGGCCCTGCTGGGAGTACTCTACCTGGCCCGAAAGGAGGGCGTTCAGCCCGAGCAGGCCACGGCATCGTTTGTCATGGTCCAGCTCTTCAGTATTCCGGTCTCGTTCCTGATCTTCGCTCTGGCCTTTCAACTCGAATCACGGATACTGATCGAACAGGTAGCGCTTCTGGGCGACTACTCGGCCTGGCTGTTCACGCTGGGCATGCTGGCGGTAACCGCGGCGCTGGTTCTCTGGCCGCGTCGGATCCTGGCTTTGGCTAATTGGGGCCTGGCCCGGATGGGTCGACCTTCGATCTCCTTCGCCCTGGACAAAAGAGTTGCCCTGCAACTGCTTCTCCGTTATTTTCTGGGCTGGTTCTGCTATGGTGTGGCCTTCTTCTTCTTTGTTCGCGCTGTCGCCGGACCGACGGATCTGAGCGTGATAGCGGCCGCCGGTATCTACAATGCCGCTTATCAGGTCGGGTATCTGTCATTCTTCGCGCCGGGCGGGTTCGGACCCCGTGAACTGGTGATGGGCTTGATGCTTACGCCGTTTCTGGGGCCGATCGGGCCGGCTGTGGCGGTCGTGGCGCGTATATGGGCCATACTGCTGGAGATAACTGCGGCGCTCGTGGCTCTGACCGTGCGTCGCTGATGAAGACGGGAGATTGACCTTGGCCAAGAAGAAGCAGCGCCCTGATTCAACTGCAAGAAGACCCGCAGCCCGGACTTTCGATATCGAGAACTCCCGCTGGTTCGCCCCCGGCGCCTTTGTCGTGCTGTTCGTGGCGCTGGTTATCCTCTTCTCCTCCTTCCTCTTCTCCGACAAGATGCTCCATGGTTCCGACACCATTAACGCCGGCATCTTCATGCGGTCGCTGCTGATCGATCACGTCGCCGAGCACTGGAGCGTGCCGCAGTGGAATCCCTATATCTTCGGAGGGATGCCCTATGTCGATGCCTTCCATGGTGACATCTTCTATCCGCTGTCCTTCATCAAGTTTTTCGGTTCGCTTTACCGCACGCTCGGGATAAACCTGTTCCTTCACATCTTCCTGGCCGGCATTCTGATGTACCTTTGTGCGCGAAGGTTCGGCCTGAGCAAGATTCCATCGCTCATGTCGGCCGCCGGATATATGTTCTCAGCCTATCTGATCTCTCTGGTGGCGCCGGGCCACGACGGGAAGATATTCGTCACCACTCTCTTCCCAATGGTCATTTACTTTCTTGAGAGCGGCTTCGAGACTTCCGGTTACCGGCAGTTCTTCCACTTTTCCATGATGGGGCTGGTAGTCGGGTTCATTATTCTCTCACCCCACCCGCAGATGTCGTATTTTGTGCTCTGGGCGGCGGCGCTTTACACGGTCTTCAAGATGGTTTTCCTGTGGCGTCGGACCGGCAGTGTACCGGCTGTCATCCGGCCGGGAGTCTTGGCGCTGTATGCGGTATTGATCGGACTCCTGCTCTCCGCGATCCAGTTCTATCCGGGTTACATTTACACGACAGAGTTTTCTCCGCGAGCCGACTCGAAATCGGGCTGGCAGTGGGCCACCTCCTGGTCCATGCACGAGGAGGAGGCCATGGGGATGCTGATCCCCGAATTCCCCGGCACAAATTCGGACAAGGCGGGGACCCACTACTGGGGTAAGAACTACTTCAAAGACAATTCGGAGTCGGTCGGGATAGTCACACTCTTCGTCGGTTTGATCGGCTTGTTCTTTGCCCGACGCAAGGAGGCGTGGTTCTTCGGAGGCCTGGCTCTGTTCGCTTTTCTTTACGCCCTGGGCGATACTACACCCGTCTTTCGATTGTTCTACTGGCTCATACCCAAAGTGAAATCGCTGCGCGCGCCGGCGATGATCATGTTTCTTTTTTCGTTTTCGTTATCTCTCCTGGCCGGCATGGGTTTGCAGTGGATTCGCGATTACGCAAATCGGCGCCGAGAGGTTTCGCCGCGTTTCAACTACCTGCTGTGGGGTTTCCCGGCCCTGATGCTTATGCTGGCGCTGATGATTTCGGCGGGCGGCGAAGGGTTTTTGAAGGCTTGGTCCGATCTGTTCTATGAAGAAGCCACCACGCAGCAGGTACAGAGAGGGATTACCAAGCTTGACATCGCTGTCAGGATGCTGCCCGATATTTCCGCCGGCGCCTGGATGGGCTTCCTCTTTGCGCTGCTGACAGCTCTGTTCATATGGCTTTACCGAGCGGGGAGAGTCGGCGTCGCCATATTGCTGGCGGTGGTGGCGCTCCCGGTCATCGACGGGATGCGGTTCAACAGCCGCTTCATAAGCACCTTCGACGCCGAGCAGTATTTCGCGGGCAACCCGATAACACAGTTCTTCGAGAACACACCCGGACAGTATCGAGTGATGAATTTCGGTATTCTGCCGGAGACCATGTTGCCGTTGTTCGGGCAGGAGGTCGTCGTCGGCTACCACGGGAACCAGTTGCGGTGGTACGATCAATTGCTGGGCGGTCCAGCCAAGACTAACCAGGGCAATCCCAACTTCCTCAATCTGGTCGGTGCGGAGTACCTTCTTCTTCCGGGTGGTCAGCAGTTGCCCGCCAACTACTTCGGATCGGAGCCAATCAGCCAGGCTCTCGACCTAGGACAGCAGGCTCAGATCATCCGTAACCCCAACGCCCTGCCGCGTGTCAAGCTCTACCGGGACTACGAAGTAATGAGCAGCCGCGAGGCTATCTACCCCAGGATTCTAGACGGAGCCGCTGACATACGACGCACCCTGCTTCTCGAACAGGAACCCGCTCTCGCTGTCGAGTCGCTTCCGGATTCAGTCGAGGCGGTATCAGACTCTGCCTGGATCGTCGGTCATGCCCTGGATTCGGTCCTGGTCGGGGTGAAGACGTCCGACAACGCCCTCCTGCTTCTGGGGGACAACTACTACGACTCGTGGCATGTGGAGGTCGACGGTCGCCCCGCCCAACTCTTGAGGGCTTTCGGAACCTTCCGGGCGGTGGCGGTACCCGGCGGAACCGAGCAGGTTCTGTTCAGGTACAACTCATCAAGATACGCCACCGGTAGACTGCTGACGCTGCTCACTCTGATTTGGTTGATAGCCGTCACCGCAGTGCAGGTCGGGCGTTATCGATCGGATCGTCGGAGTGCAACCGGAGAAGAGGCTATGGAATGAGTCCGACACAGCGCGCCCTGATCATTTTCCCGACCTACAACGAGAGGGAGAATATCGAGAAGATTGTTCACGCGGTTCTGCCGATGGATCCAAGGGTCAACGTGCTCATTGTCGATGACAACTCCCCTGATGGCACGGGGCGAATCGCCGATCGGCTCGCCGATCGGGAAGACAAAGTCAACGTACTGCATCGAGCGGAAAAGAATGGCCTGGGACGTGCCTACATCGCGGGTTTCAAGTGGGCCATCGAGCGTGGTTACGACTATATTTTCGAGATGGACGCTGACTTCTCGCACGGGCCCGAGTATATCAAGGACTTCCTGCGCGAAATCAAGGACTACGACCTTGTGATCGGCTCCCGCTATATCAGTGGGGTCAACGTCATTAACTGGCCTATGTCGCGGCTGCTGTTATCCTACTACGCCAATGTCTACACGCGCCTGGTAACCGGCTTGCCGTTGCACGACGCAACCGGCGGTTTCAAGTGCTTTCGCCGTGAGGTCCTGGAGTCGATAGATCTGGACGCAGTTCGCAGCACCGGCTACGCCTTCCAGATCGAGATGTCCATGAGGGTCTGGAAGAACAAGTTTCGCATCAAGGAGATTCCGATCATTTTCTACGACCGTACCGCCGGCGTGTCAAAGATGTCCAGAAAGATCATGTTGGAGGCGGTCTATCGAGTCTGGTGGCTGCGGCTTAAGTCGATTTTTGGCCGGCTCGATTGATGACGGAACGGCGCGGTGAGCGCATTGCAGGTCAGCGTAATCATAGTCACTCATAACTCCGAACTGCATTTGAGAGACAGCCTGGAGCACTTGCGTGACGCCCTGCAGGGTATAGACCACGAACTTATCATCGTCGATAACGCGTCAATCCAGGATCCGGGGATTGCGGTGCGTAGTGTCTTTCCCGAGGCCGAGCTGATCGCGTTCGAGCGCAATCTTGGCTTCGCCGCCGCGGCCAACGTCGGCGCCCGGAAGGCCGGCGGCAAGCATCTGTTGTTCCTCAATCCGGATGTGTTGATAGATGCAGGTTCTGTGTCATACATGGACAGCTTTCTGGCCGCCCAGCCGCGGGTCGGCGCGGTCGGCGGCCGGTTGCGATGGCCAGACGGTGCTTTTCAGCCGACCTGTCGCAAGCTGCCGACCATATATAACATTCTGTTTTCCCGAGGATCGGTGTTGGCGCGACTCGCACCGGAGAATGAGATCTACACCCTCGGGGACTACGATTCACCGACCCAGGTACCGGCCTCTGCCGCCACGATGCTGATGATTAGACGCGACCTGTTCCATCGCATGAACGGCTTCGATGAGCGTTTCTTCATGTATATGGAAGACACCGACCTGTGCGCCAGGCTCGGACGGCGCAACTACGTCAATGTCTTCCTGCCGCTCGCTGGCGGTGTGCATCATTGGGGCCGCGGTTCAACGGCCGGTCGTGTGATACGTCTCTGGCGTCACCATAACTCGCTGTGGCTGTACTTTCGCAAACACCTGCCGAACCTGTTCTCGTTCCTGATCCTGCCGGTGTTTCTTTCGCTCAACTTCGCGCTGGCGGTTGTTTTTGGCAAGCGTCGGAGTGGGGGGCGCCGTGCCGATTAGCACCGGTCTGCTCACCTTTGCCGTGACGGGTCTGCTGGCCCTGATGCTGATTCCCGCAGTCATCCGGCTCGGTCATCGCTGGGGGCTCCTGGATCAGCCCGGTGCGCATAAGCGTCATCGACAGCCGACTCCATTCCTGGGCGGGGCCGTGCTTCTGATTGTCATGTGGGTGGTTTTGCCGTTGCTGTCCCCTGTGCTGAAGGATTCGATCGAGCCCTGGGACAGAACTACTGCTGTTGTTCTAATCGGTGGGTTGATCGTATTCCTGCTCGGCCTGACCGATGACATCCGTGCGCTTCCGGCCTGGGTGAAGCTGCTGGTCGAACTCGGGGTCGGGGCCTTTCTATATGCCGGGGGGCTGGGCATTGACCTGCTGGTCTGGCCGGGCGGCGAGATTCAAACCGGTTGGCTGGGTCTGCCTGCGACGATGGTATGGGTGGCGCTGCTAACCAACGCCGTTAATCTCATCGACGGATTGGATGGTCTTGCCGCGGGTGTAGCGACGATTGCCGCGGTAGTGATGTTGATCATCGGTTATGCCCGACCGGTTGGATCGGAGATCGCCATGATCTGGGTTTTGCTCGGGTTTCTGGTAGTCTTCTGGTGGTTCAATCGCCATCCTGCCCGCGTCTTTCTCGGTGATTCGGGGTCCCTGCAGCTCGGCTACTACTTCGCGGCCTTTGCACTTATGGTCAACTTCAAGTCGTTTGCGGCTTCGGCTCTCTATTTGCCGCTCCTGGCGCTGGGGGTGCCGATAATGGAGACAGCAGCTTCATTCGTGCGCCGTGTCGCCACCGGGCGCAATGTCATGAGCGCTGATCGTCGTCACCTGTTCCATTACCTGCACCTGGCCGGTCTGTCACGACGACAGGTCTTGGCAGTGTTCTATTCGCTCAGTGCAGTCTTCGGGCTCTTCGCCCTGGCCATGCTGCACTACCGGCGGCTTCTGGTGCTGGGTCTGCTGATCGTTTTTATAGTTGTTATTCTTGCCCTTTTCCTTATTTTGCTCACCGGCCTGAGGAACCGCGCCAGGAACCTGGGGCGTCGTGTAAGCGATGACCCGATAGAGAGATAGCGTATGTCGACAAGTGATCGCCCACACCTGGAGTTTGAGCGGCCGCTGCTGGAGCTCGAGAAGAAAATCTCCGATATGAAGGACTTCTCCTTCGGCGAGAACATCGAACTGGAGTCCGAGATCGAGTCCATGCAGCAGAAGCTGCACAAACTCCGCGATGATATATACTCCAACTTGACGCGCTGGCAGAAGGTTCAGCTCTCGCGACATCCCCGCCGGCCTTACACCCTTGACTACATCGGGATGATGGCGACCGACTTTGTCGAGCTGCACGGTGATCGCGGATTCGCCGACGACCGGGCGATGGTCGGCGGTTTCGCCACTATCGGCGAGCACCGGGTGGTTGTAGTCGGTCAGCAGAAGGGCCGTGACACGAAGCAGAAGCTGGAGCGCAACTTCGGTATGGCCCATCCGGAGGGCTACCGCAAGGCTCTGCGGCTTTTCAAGCTGGCCGAGAAGTTCGGCCTTCCGATTGTGGTCCTTGTTGATACGCCGGGAGCATTCCCGGGCATAGGCGCCGAGGAGCGCGGCCAGGCCGAGGCCATTGCCCGAAACATCCGGGAGATGTCGCGCCTGCGGGTACCGATCGTTGTGGTCATAATCGGCGAGGGCGCTTCGGGGGGGGCACTCGGAATCGGCGTGGGCGACAGAGTCCTGATGCTCCAGTATGCCTGGTATTCGGTGATCTCACCTGAAGGTTGCGCGGCGATTTTGTGGCGTGATGCGGCTAATGCCCCGGAGGCGGCCGAAGCCCTCAAGCTCGCCTCCGATGATTTAGTGGAGTTGGGGGTCATAGATAGGATCATCGCCGAACCCCCGGGCGGAGCGCACAATGATCCCCCGGCTGCCGCTGAACTGGTCAAGGAAGCCGTCGTCGATGAACTCGACAAGCTCTTGGCGCTGCCGATCAACCAGTTGCTGGCCAATCGCCTGAATAAGTACCGTGTGATGGGGGCCTTCACTGAACAGGATGGACAATCATGACCCTCAGTCAGGAATTTCTTGATAAACTGGTGTGTCCGGTCTGCAAGGGACCTCTCCAGTACAAGGCCGAGAGCGCAAAGCTCATCTGCAATGCCTGCAGATTGGCCTATCGAATCACCGATGATATCCCCGTGCTGCTGGCTGACGAAGCCGAAAAGCTCAAGGAAGGTGCCGAGTAATGAAGCTCTCCAAGTTCTGCGATGAAACCCTGATCAAGTTCAACCTGCACGCCAAGGACAAGCAAAGCGTCATCAACGAGCTGGTCGAACTGGCATCCTCGTCAAATATGGTTAAGGATGCCAAGCAGTTAGCCGAAGACATCAAGGAGCGGGAAGATCTTGTGACAACCGGTGTCGGGTACGAAGTTGCGTTTCCGCATGCCAAGACTCGTTCGGTCAAGGGTATCGTCATTGCGTTTGGCCGCAGCGAGGATGGAATCGACTTCGACGCCATGGACCACAAACCGGTACGTCTGTTCTTTTTGATCGCCGCCCCGGAGGATGCTATCGGGGCGCACCTGAATGTCATGGCGAGACTGTCGTACCTGATGAAGTCAGAAGAGCATCGCAAGAAGCTGCTGGAGGCAAGTTCCCCCGGCGAGGTTCTTCAGTTGATGGACAACGTCGACTGACGACCGCGCGGCAGGGACGCCGCATGAAATGAGCTGGCTATCACAATTATCACCCACGCACTGGCGTCTCGTAAACCTGATTTTTGTTCTGGCCTGCGGCCTTGTTCTTGGATTCTGTGAGAGAGCTGCCATAGTCACAGCAGAGACTACGGGCACGGTCTTCAGGGAACATTTCCAGGAGATTCGTCACAGAATCGATGTCTATCATGCCCACTACAACAGCCTCCAGGTTCTAAGTGATTCCATTACCGATCTTAAGATGGCCTTGAACTCCTGTCGGGAGGACTGCCTCGAGGGCCGGCGCCTGGCTGATAGAGCAGGTCTCCCTGAGAGAGACACCTTCAACTTGTTGGCGGCGCGTATCAAGACAGTTACCGGCTACGATCCGCCTGTCTCATTTCTCGTCGACCGTGGACTTGTGGACTCGGTGAGGGAGAACCAGGCGGTAGTCAGCAGCTCCGGACTGGTCGGACGCATCTCGGTGGTGCGCGTCAATGAGTCTGAGGTTCAGTTGCTTACCGATCCGGCCAACCGTGTCGCGGCACGGAATGCAGCGGCCGAAAGCCGGGAGAACGGTATTGTCCGCTACTTGCCGACTCAGGGTCTGATCATGACCTACTTCCCGTCGTTGGGCAAGGCTTCTCCGGGGGATTCGGTGATCACCTCCGGCGAGGGCGGTGACTATCCCGACGGTCTGTTCATTGGCAGGGTCGACTCAGTGCCTCCTTCCGGGGTGTTGCCGTACAAGGACCTGCGACTGAGGCCAGCCGTCGATCTTCGGTCGATAGAGGAAGTGTACATCATGCAGCCGAAAGGGAATCGGCCGTGAAGTATATCATTCCTTTTATTCTGTACCTTTATCTGATCGCGCTGCATTCGGAGTTGACGGACTCGCTTATCATGGTCTACTGGGCGCATCTGAATCTGGCCGCCCTCCTTGTCAGTCTGGTCGCCCTGTACAAGAGTGAGATCCGGGCCATGTGGTTCGGATTCGCTGTCGGCCTCGTGCTCTCGGCCGGAGAGGCTCAGTGGATGGGATGGCATGCCCTGATCCTGTCGCTAACAGCCTTCTCCATATGCCGCATCAAGTTTCGTCTCAATTTGGCTTCGATCAGGGCGCGACTGCTCATTGTCGTCGGCGCCGTACTCGTTCATGAGGTTCTATTAGCCTTTCGTCTGGGAGGAGATGATTTCTACTGGCAGTTCTTGACCAGCTCGCTACCGTCCACTGTCTATACCGGCTTGTGGGCATGGCTGTTTTTCAAGATCAAGGACGGGCAAATCACCTGGACGCGGATTAAGGAACTGTTTTAGGTCTGAGCAATGATTTCCCCGACAATCAACCGTGAGGAACGTCGTCGGTTTGCGCTGTCGGTCCTGGCAATCTTGCTGTTGGTACTTCTGGTCGGCCTGATCCGGCTGCAGGTTCTGCAGCACGATGATCTTTCGCGACAGTCCCGCGAAAACCGCATGCACATACAGACTATTACGGCGCGCCGGGGTTTGGTGATGGATCGAGACGGCGAGATCATTATTGATAACCGACCATCGTTTACGGTCTCAATCGTCAAGGTCGAATCCGATTCTACCACGGTATCCCGTCTGGCGGAGTTGCTCGAGATCCCGGAGGAGGAGGTAGAGAGGAGACTCATGAAAAACCTCATCAGTCCCTATCAACCTGCCCCGATTGCCCGCGACGTTGACTTCAAGACGATAGCGGTCGCCGAGGAGCAGAGCTATCGATTCCCGGGAGTCGAAGTTCAGCTTGAGGAAGTTCGTCGCTATACCGAGGCGCTCGGCTCAGAGGCATTTACCGGCTATGCGGGTGAGGTTTCGCCGGAGGAACGCAGCAGGGCGCCCAGGGGCAAGTACCGGCTCGGCTCGGTGATCGGCAAGAAGGGCATTGAGCGGCAGTACGATGAGCTTCTGCGGGGCGAGGATGGTCAGCAGTACATTGAGGCGACGGCTGCTGGTCAAACGCTGGGGCCGATGAAGGACTATCCTCCCAAGCTGCCCGTTCCGGGGGCCAACCTCGAATTGACGATCGACAATGATCTGCAGCGCGCCTGCGTCGCCGCCAAGGATACCTTCTGTTGCGGGGCCATTGTCGCTATGGACCCGCGCAATGGGGAAGTTCTGGCTATGACATCATGGCCCAGCTACGATGCCAATATGTTCTCGCGAGTCATCCCCGATTCGGCGTGGCTCGAGATTTCCAGTAATCCTCACCACCCCCTACTCAACCGCCCCCTCGATGGTCGCTATCCGCCGGGGTCGACAATCAAACTGGTAACCATCGGAGCGGCCCTGGAGGAGGGCCTGATTAACGAAAACACTACTCTGAAACCGTGTTACGGCGGCTATCAGTTCGGTAACCGCTACTTCAAGTGCTGGCTCTCGCGGGGACACGGACTCACTACTCCGACAACGGCGATTGAGCAGTCATGCAATGTCTACCTCTATCAGGTGGGTCTCAAGCTGGGTATTGATGTTTTCAGCAGCTACCTCCGTGAGTGTGGATTCGGGAAAAGAACCGGCATCGATCTGCCCAATGAGGCAGAGGGACTGAACCCCAACAGCGAGTGGTATGACCGGGAGTACGGCGAAAGGAAATGGTCTCGCGGGCTCGTTTTGAATAACGCCATCGGTCAGGGTGAGATTCTCGTTACACCGTTGCAGCTGGCCCAGTTCTATTGCGGAGTAGCGAACAATGGCGAAGTGTACCGGCCTCACCTGGTGCGGCGAAGGCTGTACCCGGACGGGCGGGTGGAAACTGTCCAACCTGAGCTGTCCTTCCGTTTGCCGTTCGGCCCGGGTACTCTCGAGCTGCTTCAGGAAGGGTACCGGCTGGTAGTTGAAGGTGAGCACGGCACTGCCCGACGCCTCCGCAACCCCGAGTATTCCATAGGAGGCAAGACCGGTACCGCGGAGAATCCCCAAAGCGAAAACCATTCCTGGTTTGTGGGTGTGGCGCCCCTGGAGGCCCCGGAGATTGTGGTGGCGGCCATCGTCGAGCATGGTGGTCACGGGTCCGACGTCGCCGCCCCGATGGTCGGCAAGATCATCAAAGCCTACATGCGCTCCCGAGGAGCCGGCAAAGGCATCGCTGCCGTTGAGGGAGAATCGCCGTGAGCCTCAAATACCGCGAGTTGAGGTGGGATATAATAGGCGCTGCGCTGCTTCTGAGCCTCATCGGGATTCTGCTCATAATGTCGGCGCAATATCACTCCGACAACGAATACCGACAGCACTATTACCTCCGTCAGGCCCTGTGGCTGGCCATCGCCCTCGTCGGCTTCGCCGCCATAGTACATCTTCCTTTGCGGCTATTCGATGTCAGTGCCTACTATGTCTACGGCTTGGTCGTCGTGGCGCTGATACTGGTGTTGATGATCGGGTCGGGCCGGGGAGCCACTCGCTGGTTTTCATTCGGATGGATCAATCTGGCGCCCTCGGACATTGCCAAGTTCGCAGTTCTCCTAGCCCTGGCCCATTTCTTTGCCTACACGAAGCGGCCTCCACAATCCAAGGAGCGGCTGGGGCTGTCTTTTCTCCTCGTCGCAGTCCCGGTGGTTCTCATACTCAAGCAGCCCGACCTCGGGACCTCGCTGGTGTTCTGGGTGATGTTGCTCTCGTTGTGGTTCTGGGCCGGGCTGTCGCCCTGGTTCGTCATAGTGCTTCTTTCGCCGATAGCTTCGCTACTGATAGCCCTTTCGAATGAATTCGGGATCGAGATGTACGGCTCGACACCATGGATTGTGTACCTTGCCGGCCTGCTGGTGCTGCTGTTTGCGCTCCGGCCGGGTTTCTGGGTCCTGGTGCTGGTCCTGGTCGGCAACCTGGCCACGGGGGGGATAGGTCCTCTGGTGTGGCAGCGGCTGGCAGGCTACCAGCAGAAGCGCATCATCTCCTTTATCGATCCCAGCAAGGAACCACAGGGCGCGGGTTACCAGATCATTCAATCCAAAATCGCAGTTGGGTCGGGTGGAATAACAGGTGAGGGGTTTCTGGCGGGCTCGCAGGCCCGCCTGGAATACCTGCCTGAGCGTCACACCGACTTCATCTTTTCAGTGTTGGCCGAGGAGTTCGGACTGATCGGCGCCCTCGTTGTGATAGTCCTGTTTACATACATATTTTATCGCGCTATCCAGATAGCCGGCCGGTGCCGCTCACCCTTTGCCTCCAATATCGCCTTCGGAGCCGCCGCCATCCTCGTATTTCAATTCTTTATCAACATCGGGATGACCCTCGGTTTCATGCCGGTGACAGGCTTGGCCCTGCCCTTCTTGAGTTACGGAGGGACTTCGCTGGTCGTCGCCTGGGCTCTTATCGGGCTGATCGTACTGGCCGACTACCACTGGCAAGAACACTAATCGTCGCTTGTCAACGACTCCGAGGCGTGGTAGCTTCGGTCCATGCAGCCGCATTACAGTCAGACATCGTGGCGCCAGATACTGGTTCTCTGCTTCGGCGCGGTTTGTATCAGCTTTGCCGCGATTTTCGTGAAGCTGCTCGGCCGTGATGCCATGGGCCCGACCTCGATCGGCTTCTGGCGGGCCGGGCTGGGGGCGGTGATCCTGTTCGCCTGGAGCACTGCGGCCGGACTCCGGCCGGTTATCTCCAGGAATCTGCTCGGCTGGTCGGCATTGGCTGGCTTCATCTTCTTTCTGGATCTGTTCTTCTGGCACCGTTCGATCATTTATTCCGGGGCCGGGATGGCCACTATTCTCGCCAATACGCAGGTCTTTGTGGTTGCCGCTCTAGGATACCTGGTCTTCCGGGAACGCCTTACGCTCAAATTCTTCGCTGCCGCCGCGGCCGCAATTGTCGGGGTGGTCCTGTTGATAGGAGTTGGAAGCGACATCGAGTTCACTTCCGAGTATCTCTCGGGAATCATCTTTGGCCTGCTAACCGGGGTCGTCTACGGTTCGTATATCGTCACCCTCAAACGCGTCGGGCACCGTGACGACAGCCCCGACTTTCGTGTCTTCATGGCCTGGACATCCCTCTTCACGGCGTTTTATCTGGCCGTAGCCGCCCTGTTCGAGAAAGCGGCCTTTATTCCTCCCGACGTGTACTCACTGGCCATACTGGCGGCCCTGGCGCTGGTTGCTCAGGCCGTCGGGTGGTGGATCATTACCACCACCCTTCCCAGACTCGATGCCGCGCGCGGGGCATTGATTCTTCTGCTGCAGCCGGTGCTTGCGACTGTCTGGGGAGTTGTGTTCTTCGCTGAACAACTGAGCCCGAGCCAGATAATCGGAGCAATGATTACGCTCGGCGCGATCTATGTGGGCTCGGTCCGGCGCAGGATCAGCCAGAGGCAAAAAGGGCGATCCTGAGAGGATCGCCCTGTGGTTCGCGAGGCCATCGTACATCGAGTAGTCAGCCTACGAGCACCTTCTCCAGGCGCTCGCAAATGTAGTCGACATCGGATTCGGTGATTACCAGCGGAGGGGAGATGCGGATCGTGTGGCCGTGGCTGTCGTTGGCCAGCATGCCCAGATCGAGAAGCTGGCGGCAGTATACCATGGCGTCCCGGTTCTTCACTTCAATACCGATGAACAGGCCGCGGCCGCGAACTTCCTTGACCTTGTCCGAGCGGGCGGCGATGTCGTCGATCCTTGCTTTGAGAATCGCGCCCATCTTCTCGGACTTGGCCGGCAGGTCCTCGCCGGTGATAACATCGAGCGCGGCATTTCCCGCGACACAAGCCAGGGGATAACCACCGAAAGTGGAGCCGTCGGAGCCCGGCTGGAAAGCCATATCCATCATTTCGCCGTTGGTGACAAAGGCCGACAGCGGCGCCAGGCCGCCGGAGAGAGCCTTACCGAGGATGACACCATCGGGGATGACGTTCTCGTGTTCAAAGCAGAACATCTTACCGGTGCGGCCCAGACCGACCTGAATCTCATCGAACAGGAGAAAGAGATCGTGCTTGTCCGCGACTTCTCGCAGACCTTTGAGGAAGCCGGCCCCAGGTGAGTACATGCCGCCCTCGCCCTGCATCGGCTCGACCAGGATGCCGCATGTATTCGGGTTGATCACTCTCTCGACAGCATCCAGATCGCCGTAACTGACCGATACGAAGCCCGGCGTCAGCGGACCGAAGCCCTGCTTGTACTTGGGGGACGTGGAGAACGACACAATAGTGATCATGCGGCCGTGGAAGTTGTTGTCGAAGACAATGATCTCCTGTTTACCGTCCTCGATGCCCTTCTTCTTCCAGCCGTAGTAGCGAGCCATCTTGATAGCGGTCTCGACCGACTCGACTCCGCCGTTCTTCGGCAGCACTTTGTTGCCGTTGTTGCCGAAGCGCGGGCCCATCTGCGGGACCGTCGTGGCCAGCTTCTTCAGGAATATGGCCAGCGAGTCGGTATATACGACGTTGGAAATGACCGAGCCGTAGCCGCCCTTCAGGGCCTCGACCATCGGACCGACGATTTCCGGGTGACTATGGCCGGGATTGGCCGCAGAGTAAGCGGCCAGGCAATCAAGATACTTGTTGCCGTTGATATCGGTCAGCCAGACACCCTCGGCCTTGCGCACGATGACTTTAAGACGTCCGTAGTGATGGGCGCCATAAGTCGACTCGAAGTTAACAATCTCATCGTCCGGCAATTGCGAGAAGCCGACCGTCGGATTTGCAGTTTTGGTTTCGACCATAGTATCACCTCTTTCAGGTAAAAGTGGGTTGCAGGCGTACTATATTCCTGGTTAGTACACGTCTTCAGCCGCGGGAAGATAATACTTTAAAGTTTAAGGGCAAGGGGAATCCGGCCGGCGGTCAATTCGTCGGTGTCGGTTCGGCGGCGCTGAAGAGAGTTCGCCACGAGATTCGACCGCGCTTCGAATCGTTCCAGCCTGCGTCGCAGTGGGTTCCCTCAAGTACAATCGCTTGTTCGAGATCCATATACAAACCGCCTTGGTAAGTGCTATTGATGCGGATCCGACGCAAAACTGCCGCAAACATGCCACAATCCTTGAATGCGGGTGGTGGCTCCTTCGGGCCTACTCTCCCCGCAGATACACGAAACGGCCTTCCGATTGTGGCCGGATCTTTCTCCAATTACTAGGCGCCGAATCGGGTATGGATGCCGCTCCGAATACCGACAGGCTGGCGAGCGTCTTTGTACTGCATGCATGTGTCGTGACCGTGGCCACAGGTCACGAGCCTCGTCCCAAAGTGATAGAATCCCCCAAATGTCGCCGATTGCGATCCACGTTACCCTTGGCACTTTGCCTCGTTCAAACATTGACAGATGGAAACATTCGATTATCTTATACTAACTTACGGGCTGCCGGAGTGACCGTCCGGTTCAGCCGTCCAGCAACCGAAGAGAAGAACGAACGATTGTACATTCCAATACTACCCCCTCTGGAGGACTCATGAAGACCCGTCTGCTATTTGTCATGGCTGCGGTGGTCATGCTGGCGAGTGTGATCTCGGCCGGCAGTCTGCCCGGAAGTGATCCGCAATCTCAGTTTGAGGCCGCGCAAGCGCTCAAGGACTTGAAGCAAGCCTATCCTGGTGTTCAGGCCTACAAGAGCGATATCGGCCTTACCCGCCTTTACGGTACCTGGTTCGGAAGCGGCCCGACTCCGTTGGCGGCGGCCGAACGCTTTGTGTTCGAGCACGCCGATGTCTGGGGCCTTTCGTCTGATGAGATCGTTCCCGGCAGTCCGAGGGATCACCAGATGACCTCGGTCCCGGTGATGTACGATGAGACCACGGGACGCTACAAGTTCACGCTGTTCTACTACCATCAGGAAAAGGACGGGATGCCGGTCTATGAATCCGAGCTGCGTGTGCTGGTTCGCAATGACATCGACAACAAGGTAGTTCTGGCGGTCTCGACCCTGCGCGACCTCGGTGACTTTGTATCTGATGTCGGCCTGGCCGGTCCATCATTCGACATGGCCGAGCAGGTGGTCAGGGCTGATGAGCCGACCCTCGATGCCTTCCTGAAGCACCGGGCGGTCATATTCGCCGGGCACGCCGATGAACTGGCGACGCCGACCATGGGTCTGAACCTGGTCGCTAAGTCGGATTTCCCCAGCGAGTTCGAGTATGTCGTCGATGCCCGCACAGGTGAGATTCTCTACAAGGAAGACCTGATAATATTCGAAGACGTTGTCGGTAACGTCGCCGGCCTGGCCACCCAGGGGCCCGGAGCCGAACAGTGCGAGCAGGAGCTTTCCGAGCCGTGCCCGTGGGCGCGAGTCAATATCGGCGGCACCTACGCTTATACCGACGCGAACGGTGATTTCGTGATTCCTAACGGCGGCAGTTCCGATGTAACGGTTACCTCGGAGCTTCGCGGCACTTGGTTCCGGGTATACAACAACGCCGGCTCCGAGTCGGTCCTCAACCAGACGGTGACGCCTCCCGGCCCGGCCAGTTTCACCCACAACTCCTCGAATACCGAATATGTCCGGTCCCAGGTGAACGCCTATATCGAGGCCAACGGTATTCGCGATCTGGCCATTCAGGCCAATCCGTCGTATCCGTCAGTCAGCACTGAAACCCAGTTCCCGGTTACGGTCAATCGCAGCGATGGCTACTGCCCCGGCAACGCCTGGTACAGCCCGACTGAACAGTCAATTAACTTTTGCGCCTCAGGAAGCAGCTATCCGAATACGGCATGGTCGTCGGTAATCGTCCATGAGTATGGCCATCGCCTGGTCAACGCCGCCGGATCGGGTCAGGGCCAGTACGGTGAAGGATTCGGTGACTGCATGTCTGTGCTGACCCTCGATTCGCCGTTGCTGGGCCTTGGTTTCTACGGCGACTGCAATACCTCCCTGCGCACTGCCGACAATAATCACCAGTATCCGTGTACCGGCGCGATCCATGACTGCGGGCAGTTGCTCTCCGGCTGCGTGTGGGACACCCGGAACGAGCTGGTCGTCACTGAACCGATCGATTACCTCGACATCCTGGCCGACCTGACGATCAACTCCTGCCTGTTGCACACCGGTGATCTTATCACGCCGCAGATTACGATTGACTTCATGACCCTGGACGATGACGATGGCAACCTGGCCAACGGCAGTCCCCACTACTATGAGATTCAGGCCGGGTTCTCGGCGCATAATATGCCCGGGCCGGAGTTGGCGCTGCTGGTCTTCGATTACCCCAATGGTCTGCCGTCGCTGCTCACCCCCGGTTCCTCGACCGATATCGAAGTCGTGGTGAGCGGCCAGGAGGGTTCCCCGGTGTCGGGCACGGGCGAGTTTCACTATGCCGTTGACGGGGGTTCCTATTCCAGTGTCCCGATGACCGAGACCACACCTAATAACTACATTGCCACTATCCCGGCCCTTGACTGCTTCCAGAAGGTCGACTTCTATTTCAGCGCCGAGGATGTCGGCGGGGCGACGGTCAATGACCCCAGTCCGGGTAATCCGTATCATGCCATGGTTGCCACCGATGCCGTCGTCGCCTACTCCGACGACTTCGAAAGCAACCAGGGGTGGACCTTCTCCGGCGGCAACTGGGCCGTTGGCACCCCAACCGGCGGTGGCGGTTCCTACGGTAACCCCGATCCTTCCGGCGGCCACTCCGGCAGCGGCGTGCTCGGGTACAACCTGAACGGCGACTATGAAAACAACATGCCCGAGCGCCATGCTACCAGCCCCGCAATTGACTGCAGCGATCTGGTCGGCGCCACTCTGAACTTCTGGCGTTGGCTCGGGGTCGAACAACCCTCGTATGATCATGCCTACATCCGCATCTCCACCAACGGGTCCAGCTGGACCACGATTTGGGAGAACACTTCTGAAGTCACCGACGCCGCCTGGACTCAGAAGTCCTACGACATCGCGGCCCTGGCCGACGGCGAGCCGACTGTCTATGTCCGGTTCACCATGGGCACAACCGACTGGGGTTGGACTTACTGCGGCTGGAATGTTGATGATCTTGAAATCGTCGGCTACGAGTGCAACGAGAACCGTCCGATCATCACCACTACAACCCTGCCCGATTGGACCCAGGGACTTGCTTACTCCGAACAGCTTGAGGCGATCAGCGGTACGCCTCCCTATGACTGGACCGACAAGAACGGTGATCTGTCGGGAACCGGTTTGAGTCTTTCCCCGGGCGGTCTGCTCACCGGTACGCCGGCCACCGCAGGTACGATCTCCTTTACCGCCCGAGTTGTCGACCAGAACAGCGAGGCCGACGAAGAGACCTTCAGCTTTGAGATCGCCCCGGCGGTCCAGATCACGACCCTGTCATTGCCCGATTGGACGGCCGGCCATGCTTTCTCAGAACAGATCGAGGCCACCGGCGGCACCGGGGCGGTCGCCATTACAGACCAGAACAGTGACCTGGCCGGAACCGGATTGGCGCTTGCCCCCGACGGACTTCTCAGCGGCACGCCTGTTGAGGGAACGGTGAGCTTCACCGCTCTGGCTACCGACCAGGTGGGCGCCACCGATGATCAGGCCTTCAACTTCACCGTCAACCCGGCTCTTACTATCACTACCACCAGTGTTCCTGATGCCATCAAGGATGTCTATTACGAGCAGCAGATGAACCGGACCGGCGGAACCGGGTCCGTTGTCTGGATCGATAAGAACAGCGACCTCTCAGGTACCGGCCTGACGCTGTCGTCAAGCGGTCTGATTTCCGGTACCGCCGTCGATACCGGGCTGATCACATTTACCGCTCAGGTCAGCGATGACGTCGGCGCTGTCGACGAGCAGATCATCGACCTGATGATCCAGGACATCCTCCACATCACCACGGAGCACGTACCGGACTGGACCGTGGGACATGCCTTCTCGTACCAGCTTGTAGCCGTCGGAGCCCAGGGCCAGATGACGTGGAGCGATCTCAACGCAGACCTCGCAGGTACGGGTCTGGGACTTTCGACTGATGGTCTCCTCTCTGGTACCCCGACTGTGGAGGGGGAGATCACATTCACCGCTATGGTTGTCGATGAGGCCAAACATGCCGATCAGAAGGAATTCACCTTCACTATCAATCCGTCGATCGTGATCACAACGACTACGTTGCCGGACTGGACAATCGGTGTGGCGTATTCGCAGCAGCTTGAGGCCACCGGCGGAACCCGTAACCTTACATGGTCCGATCAGGGCGAAGATCTCAACGGCACCGGCCTGGCGTTGACCCCGCTCGGTGTGGTCAGCGGCACACCAACTGCCGAAGGGCCGATCAGCTTTACCGCTGTCGCCACCGACAAGGTCGGTGCCTACGGCGCCCACACCTTCGACTTCACGATCAATTCCCTGCCGACAGTAGTCTCCGAGACGCTGCCCGACGCTACTCAGAGCGGCTACTATGAAGCACTGGTCGAGACTGCGGGTGGCACGGGGGTCATTACAGTCACCGACAAATACGGCGACCTGGTCGGTACAGGTCTCAGCCTGGCGTCCGATGGTACTCTTAGCGGTACCCCGATCGACAGCGGGATGATCAGTTTCACCGCTCACGTCGCCGATGAAATCGGCGCATCGGGGCAGAAGTCCCTGACTGTCTATGTCAATCCGGCCCTGCAGATCATAACCGACAATCTGCCGGCCTGGACCGCAGGCGTGGCTTTCTCCTATCTGCTGGAATCGACTCCGGGCAGCGGCGAGGTGACGTGGTCCGATTTGGGTGACGATCTGTCCGGCACCGGCCTGAGTCTGGCAGCCGACGGTCTGCTGTCCGGTACGCCGTCGTCGGCCGGGACAATCGAGTTCACCGCCGTCGTTTCTGACGAAGGCGGCGGCTACGACGAGAAACTCCTGAGCATGACTGTCAATCCCGTGGTTCAGATAACCACAGCCGAGCTGCCGGCCTGGACAGTCAATTGCGCCTATTCGCAGGCCCTGAGCGCCGCCGGCGGAACCGGCCCGATCAGCTTCACCGATCTCGGTGGCGATCTGGACGGCACGGGCTTGGCCCTGAACGCTTCCGGGCAGATCAGCGGCGCCCCGTCAGCTTCGGGTGAGATCGGCTTCACGGCCCATGCCGAGGACATGGTCGGCGGTTACGATGATCGGCCGCTGACTATCATGATCAATCCGGCTGTGGCTATCACCACGGTCGCGCTGCCCGATGGCGTGGAGGGCGAAGCCTATTCCGAGCAGCTTACGATGGCGGGTGGCACCGGTCCGTTCACGTGGGTCGATTTCGATGATGGCCTGGCCGGTACCGGTATCTCGTTAACCTCAGATGGATTGTTGACCGGTACTCCGAACGCAGTTATGACCGTCAACTTCACTGCTCAGGTGACGGACATGTGCGGCAGCAGCGATCAGGCAGCGCTGAGCTTCGAAGTCGGACCATCGTGGATATGCGGCGATATCGATGGTAACGGTGAGGGTCCCGACATCGCCGATGTGGTTTACCTGACGTCGTGGATGTTCGCATCCGGTCCCGAACCGCCGAATTTGGCGGCGGTCAATGTCGATGGCCAGGGCGGCGCCGGTGACATCGCCGACCTGGTTTACCTTGTTGCCTACATGTTCAGCGAAGGACCGGACCCTGATTGCCAGGGTACGGGTGCGGTCTGGGCGCCCGATGTTTCAATCCCTCGATAACTACCCGGACACAAGGTGAGCGCGAAGCCGCGGCCGTGAATCGGCCGCGGCTTCTTCGCGGATTCTGAACCCTGTGCCCCGAAGAATCGTATTGTGGGAGGGTCTTGTTGACATTGGAGTCATCGACCGGTTAAATATGCTCAGTAGCGTTGGCGGCAACTATACCGACAAGGAGTTCTTGTGGCCTCATTGACCGTAGACCTGTCCCCGGTGCCGACGATTCGCGCGGCCCTTGATCGCGACCAACCTGACCCGATACAGGCTGCGGTGTTGGCCGAGCTGGCCGGAGCGGATGCCATCGCCTTCACCCTCAGGTCGGGACGCCGCCAGACTCAGCCGCGCGACGTGGCTATTCTCGGAAGTGTTGTCAAGACCCGACTCATCCTGTCAATACCGCCCCTAGATGAACTTATTGATCAGGCCCTCACGATCAAGCCAGCCGAGACGACCTTCTTCGCCGACAGCGGCGCCGGCGGTGACCCGATGGCCACTATCGGCTTCGATGTTCCTGAGATCGATTACCAGGACACGAGCGCACGTTTTAGCGGCATCGGTATCGCCGTGCGCTACTATGTCGAACCGGAGCCTTCAGCGGTAAAACAGGCCCGCCGGGCCGGAGCCGAGGGGGTCGTTCTTTCTGCCTCTGCGTATACCTCGGCCCGGGAGTTGAGTCAGGCCCAGCAGGAATTGGATCGTCTCGATCAAGCGGCGCAGGCGGCGGCGAATGCCGGGCTGACTGTGGCCTGCTCCCGCGGTCTGGACTACGACAACATTGAACCACTGGTCCAGCTTGAGGTGATCGATGAGTTCATAGTCGGCGGCGCCGTGATTGCGCGGGCGTCCCTGGTTGGCATCGAATCGGCGGTCCGCCGAATGAGGCAACTGATCAGGGGGCAGGCGTAAGGTCTACCATGACTCTGCCGCAGGAGTACTCGCCCCGGCAACTCACGATCCAGGTGCCTGAGGATTGTGGCCCGATGCGACTCGATCGGTTTCTGACCGATCATCCGAAGATCGGCCTGACGCGTACCCAAGTCCAGAGGCTGATAGCTCGGGACAACTGTCTCGTCGACGGCCGACCGGTCGCCAAGAACCTCAGGCTAAGCGGCGGCGAGCGAATCGAGTTGACCATCCCCCCGGTGCAGCCCCTGGCCATTGAGGGAGAAGACATTCCGCTGGACATCCGCTATGAAGACGAGCACCTGCTGATAATCAATAAGCCGGCGGGCCTGGTCACCCACCCGGCCCGCGGCAACATGTCCGGGACCCTGGTCAACGCCGTCATTCACTATCTCGGCAGTGCGCCGCCTGGCGACGCCGAGGAACGCCCCGGCATCGTCCATCGTCTGGACAAGGAGACCTCGGGCCTGCTGATTGTGGCCCGAACCGAGTTGGCTTTCGCTAAGCTGCAGCAGATGATTCGCGATCGCGAAGTTCGCCGCTGTTACCTGGCTCTGGTGTGCGGGCACTTGAAGGAGACAGAGGGCATAATCGATCTGCCGATTGGACGTTCTCCGAGTGATCGCAAAAAGATGGCGGTGGTCGGCGACAGGGGCCGAGAATCGATCACCCATTACCGCGTGCTCACGCGCTATCGGTCCTGGGACCTTCTCGAAGTCCGGTTGCAGACCGGGCGCACGCACCAGATCAGGGTGCACCTGTCTCACCTGGGCCACCCGGTTTTCGGCGACTCGGATTACGGCGGGCGAGAGAAATGGCATCGCGGCATGTTCGGACCGGAACGTCCCCTGGCGCAGCGTTTGCTCGCCATGATACCGCGTCAGGCTCTGCACGCATATCGCCTGGAGTTCGAGCACCCCATCACCGCCCGACCGCTCTCAATACGATCCGATCCCCCTGAGGATATGGCGGCGCTGTTGCAGGTGCTGGATGAGGAAGGGTAGCCGGCGATCGCGGACCGGATATCCCTCCCGGGGAGTATGGGGGCTTGCCTTCAGGACCTGTTGAAGGAGCTCTTAGCCAGGGATTGACGGGCTCCCCTGTCCGTGGCCGGCGATGCCGGGCCGCCTGCTGCGCGGTAAGACGGCCTTTCTCGAGCCGCCGAGGGAAGCGGCAGCAGACCCCACCGGCGTTCATCGACAAGTCCTTCAGGGATGGTCACGGCTGTGTCGGCTCCAGACGCCCACGCATCGGAAATCGCACTACTCCTCTTCGAAGATCAGAGCCTGGAACTTGTAGAGCATGGCATCCGGATTGCGCCAGGCGTTCGGCGGGAGACCGGCCTTCTCGCAGGTTGCACTCAGGAACTTATCCACCGTCCAGCCGTATTCCTCGGCGACCTGCGGCAACAGCAGGCCGCGGTGACGGCCCAGTGTGATCATCAGACCATCACGACCAACCACGATCTCCTCCGGCGATGACACCTTCTGCAAGGGCGTCAGAACCGAGATTTCGATGTGCAGACTATCGATCTCCGACTCTGTAACCGGCCTGAAACGGTTATCATCTACCGCCGCTGAAATTGCACAGTGGCTGACAGTCAGATAGAGGGGACGCACTGCCTGGGTGAAGCCGATACATCCGCGCAGTCGACTCTGCTTTTCGAGTGTGACAAAGGCCGCTCCCGGCCGGGCCAGTTGATCGTCGACCTCATAGTCCGGCGGATGGCGGCCGTTGAGATGATGCTCAATCGACTCGCGGGCGATTCTCAGTAGCGTCGTTTTCTGTTGAGCCGACAGGGAGTACTCCCCATCCGATGGCGCCACCTCGGGTGCAGACGATGTCTCCGGACCCGCGGAGTTGGAACTCGACCGGTAAATCACCGCCGCAGCATAGCCGACGACGCTGGTCTTGTCGCCGGTTAGATCGCCGGAATCGCCGTAGGCCAGCAGCTTCACCTTGTCGGCGCCGCGTTCACGCGCGGCCCGCATGACAGCCACCACGGCCGCGCCGCCGCACGCTTCGACCTTCCCCGCGTGCAGGAGTTGTTCAAGCCGCTCCGCGTCGAACTCTTTAAGACACTCCAGTCCGAGTGAGTCCATCGGCCAGCCCTCGGAGGCAGGTCGATAGTGTTGCCAGTCGGAGGAGGCAATGAGTACGCTGTTGGGGTCTTCGGGAAGTCTGAGCAAAGTTTCGGCGAACCGGCCCGGCGAGATCGCGCCCAGTACCACCGGCACTATCTCGAATCCGGCCAGCACCGTCTGGAGGTAGGGTAGTTGCACCTCAAGATTGTGTTCGCGCTCATGGGCGGCCGGGATTACCGCGACGGCCTCGTCTTCGAGCAGCAGCCGGCACCATTCATCATCGCAGGAGACCTCGCCCAAAGGTGTCTGCCAGGTGATTCCCGGCCCATAAACAGAGGCTCCCTGGAATCGATAACGGTGCGAGGGACCGCATAAGACGACCCGATCGATATCTGTCTTCTCGAGCAGCCCATAGGCATGTGCGGCGATCCGTCCGGAATAGACCAGCCCGGCGTGCGGAACTATCAGGGCGACGATTTCGCCCTCTATTCCAGGAAGACTGTCGACCGAATCCAGATGCCCTCTGACCATATGATGGAGAGCAGTCGGCTGGTCGGGATAGAAGCTACCGGCCACTGCCGGATAGCGGATTTGGCGGTCAGGGTCGGTCGCAACCGGTGCGGCCGGCGCCGCAAGGATTATCACCACGAGGATACTAAGCAGTTTCATCTCTACTTTATACTAGCCCGGGCGGATCATGTCGAGGCGCAAGTCCCAAAAAGATTGCAGCCCTCGCAGGGGTGTTGGTATAATCTAGATATGAGCCGTGTGGTTGTCATCAGATATTCGGACCCCGTCGAGAGCGGGCATCTGAGCTTGCAGGAATACACGCCGATGCTCCGGAGCGGCCTGACTGAACTCAGTGAAGGAGGCGATGCGGCCGGGTTCCTGAAACAGAACATACCCAGCGGCCCGGTGGGCCTGAAAACCAATTGCGTCGCCCGCCGCGCATATGCCACCCCGTCGGCGCTCTGTACAGCGGTTGGCGATCTGCTTGAAGATATCGGTCTGAAAGACAACGACATAATCACCTGGGATCGCACCAGCAGTGAGCTCAAGGCGGCCGGATTCGAGCTCAATGCCGCCAGTTTCGGGAGACGCTGCTTCGGCACCGATGCTCATCCCTCCGGGTATGGACGCGAGTTCTACACCTACGGCGAGGTGGCCAGCCTGGTCAGCGGTATTCTCACTCACGAAGTCCGGGCCGACATCAACATGCCGGTCCTCAAAGACCACTCGCTGGCCGGGGTATCGTGCTGCCTCAAGAATATGTATGGCGCCATCAACAACCCGAACAAGTACCACGACAACAACTGCGATCCTTTCGCCGCCCATGTCAATATGCTGGCGCCGATCCGATCGACTTTCCGGCTTGCGGTGGTCGATGCGGTTCAATTGCAATATCACGCTGGACCCGGGTACAGCCCGGCACATATCGTGAACTACCATGGCCTCCTGCTGGGAACCGATCCGGTGGCGATCGATACGATCGCCCATCGCCTGATCGACCACTATCGGCGGATCAACGGGTATGAACCGTTGGCCGTCGCCGGTCGCGAACCTGCCTGGCTGCAGACCGCCCAGGAGCTTGGCTTGGGAACCGCTGAACCGGACGCAATCGAGGTTGTTAGTCTGGTAATCGACCGCGACAGCCGGGCGGTCGAAGGAGAACTGATGCCATGAAACGTCGTCCGTTCCTGAAATGCATCGGATGTGGCGCGGCTATCGCCGCGGCGGCCCAGACCGATCTGGTGCCGGAGTTCCTGGGCGGTGTCCAGAATGCCTGCGCCTTCGACTTCACCGACAAGCTCTCCGACGTGGAAGCGAGGCACTACCGGCGCGTGGCCGAAGGCGGGGTGGAATGCGAACTGTGTCCGCGCCATTGTCGAGTCACCGATGTCGAGCGCGGCTTCTGTGGTGTCCGCGAAAACCGCAGCGACAAGTACCACACCCTGGTATACGGTCTTCCCTGCTCGGCCAATATCGATCCCATCGAGAAGAAACCTCTCTATCATTTTCATCCCGGCACGACCGCGTTTTCGCTGGCCACCGCCGGATGCAATGTTAACTGCAAATTCTGCCAGAATTGGGAGATATCCCAATCACGACCGGAACAGACCCGCAACTTCGAGCTGTCACCACGGGGTGTGATCAACATCTGCCGCCAGAGGCAGGTACCTAACATTGCCTACACTTATACGGAACCGGTGGTCTTTTACGAATACATGTATGATATAGCCAAGCTGGGCCAGAAGCACGGCATTCAATCGGTAATGATCACCGGGGGCTACATTGAGGAGAAGCCGCTGGCCGAACTGCTGGTTCACCTGGATGCGGTCAAGGTTGACCTTAAGTCGATGCGTGAGGAGTACTATCGCGATGTTGTTCACGGTGAACTCGGCCCGGTTTTGGATCGCCTGGTGCAGATAAAACAAAGCGGCGTCTGGCTCGAGTTGGTCTTCCTGGTCGTGCCCACGCTGAATGACTCCGATGCCGAGTTGACCGATCTGGCCCGCTGGATCAAGGGGTACCTCGGCGCCGACACGCCGATACACTTCAGCCGTTTTCATCCCCAGTACCTGATGAAGGATCTGCCGCCTACCCCGGTTGCGACTCTTGAGCGGGCGCACTCGATTTGCCGGGCCGAGGGGCTCCAGTATGTCTACCTGGGCAACGTGGCCGGTCATGCGGCCGAGGATACCTATTGCCCGGGATGCGGTGCGACGCTGATAGGTCGTCGCGGATATCGGACCACAATCGACAAGCTATCCGATGGCCGCTGCGCTAATTGTGGCCGGGAGATTCCGGGACGCTTTTGAGTCTGAGGTTGCCATGAGAGCACAGGCCTTTCTGCTCGGACTGTTTTCGGTGGCGGGACAGGTCCTGCTACTACGCGAGTTGATCAGTGCCTTCGGCGGCAATGAACTGGTTATTGGGGTGGGCCTTTTCGGGTGGATGCTGGCGGTGGCGCTGGGGGCCTGGACCGGGGGCAGGGGCGAGCGGACTGAGTCGGTCATCGTTCTGCTTGTCTTCGCCTCGCTGCTCCTTCTGGCCGAAGTCGCACTGATACGGTTCCTGCCCGGCTGGCTGACGGGATCGCCCGGCATGACCGTCGCTGTCGGTTGGGTGCTCATCCTCTCGGCTACTCTCAGCATGCCTGTCGCCTGGTTCAGCGGTCGCCTCTTCAGCGCCATCAGTCGGCACGGCTGGACGGCGGCGCGAGGCGTCTCCAATGCGTACCTGTGGGAGGGACTTGGTTCCTTCGCCGGCGGTCTGGCGGTGACCGCTCTGGTCGGGACTATTCTCTCGTCGCTGGGGGCAGCCATTGCTCTTGGCGCTGCGGTGGTCGGGGCTTCGATCATCGTACAGATGGGTCACAACCGCACGGGACGATGGATGGCCGTGATCATGGCCATACTGCTCGCCATACTCTCGGATCCCATAGCCGACAGTGTCGAGCGAGAACTGGACAGGTCTCGCTGGGCTCCCTTTGAGGTGCTGTCGTCATTCGACACACCTTACGGCCACCAGGCTATCCTCAAGCGCGAGGGTTTACAGGTGCTGGCGACCGACAACCATATTGAGGGCGCTATCGCTGCTGGCTCGACCGCCGAGAACCTACTGCTGGGCGGGCTCCTGTATGTCCCCGGCGCCTATAATATCGTGTGGCTGGGGCGGGCCGAAACCGGTTTGATGCAGTTGGCAGAGCGACTGGGCCGCGCAGACATCATAGCTGTCGATCCGAGGGCCAGACTGACCCACAAACTCAATAATACTATCACGCTTCAGGGAACCGCGATTCGCATAGACAATGACCCCTTGCGGTTCATGAAACACAGCCAATTGCTCGGACGCGCCGACTTGATCATGATCGACCTCGGGCAGCCCAGCAGCTACTTCCAGGCGCGACTGGCGACATCAGGGTTTCTGGCGCCGGCCTATGCCCGGCTGCGAGATTCGGGGGTAGCTGTCATGGCGGTTCCGTACGACACCGACCGCTACATATCGTCGGAATCGGAGCAGGCCTTGAAGGCCATTTGGGGCGCCTGGACACAGGTGTTTCCGCATCACTGGGGCTGGCCGGGCGAGACCACACTGCTGTTCGGTTCGCCGCAGCCGCTGGATACACTCACAGCTATGACTCTTGTTGAGCGGCTGGACGCGTTGGCTTATCAGACGCAGTTTCTTCGTCCCGAGGTTCTGCTCGACCGTCTCGGGCCGATGAAGGTCGAGCGCCTCGGATCGGTCCTCGCCGGCAATGACGATGCGAACAGCCTGAAGAAGCCCGGCCTGCTGACATCGCACTTGATATATGAATCCCGCACTACTGCGGGCGGCCGTACTCTGTCGTGGCTCCTGAAGCATTGGTGGTGGCTGTTGTTACCAGGCGTTGCCATGCTGGTCTGGATGGTTTTGACCGGGGCCCGGCGCGACCCGTACAGCCTCACTCGTCTACTGCTGATCGTTGGCGGTTTTGCGAGCCTGTCGCTGGAACTGGTTTCGTTGTATCTGTATCAAAGCGTCGCGGGCTCCCTGTATTCGGAGATGGGTGTCCTGTTCGGCGCCTTCATGCTGGGCCTAGCCGCCGGAGCAGCGCTGGGAAGACGGACCGATTCGGGGGGAGCCGTCGTGTCGTCGCTCACGCTTGGCTTGTTGGCGACTTTGGCCTTGTGGCTGTCGTACGGAACAGTGGTCGGTGGGTTGCTGATCTATCATGTGCTCTTCCTCTTCACCATTGCTGCGGCGGCCGGTTCGCTCTTTGTCGGCGCGACTCATTTGTTCTATGGCGATGCCTTCGCCGCCAACTACGGCAGCAGTTACGCTTGGGAGATCGCCGGCTCGGCGGTGGCCGCTCTGCTCACTATGCCGATCCTGCTACCGTTGATCGGCCTGGACGGACTTCTTGCGGTCAACGCCCTGATGCTGGCCGGGGGGCTGGTTCTGACTGTCCGCGTGGGGCGGTAGGTTGGGTTCCGCAGCGAGCACAGCGAACACAGAAACCCGACATCCCAGTGGTTGGCGGACGACCTAATCTGCCAACGTCCTTTCTTTCGTTTGGACATGAGAAGTCGAGCTGATGCACGGGGACGTACACCAGCCACGGGACATCCCTGCTGGATCATACTACGAAAGCCCGAGTCTCGCAAGCCAAGTCATCAACGCATAGCACAACCGTTGACGATAAGCTCCCATAGCGGAGCTATGGGCCACCGGGGGGAGGGCTACCGGGGAGCGTGCAACGACCAACAACAAGACCCCACCGCAGGAGCAGTGGGCCACCAGTCTTACGGGCGCAATACAAACTGGTTCGTGGTCCCGCCTACGATCCGAGGTCGGCGAATGCCACAAACCCCCTCTAACTCCCCCTTTCACAAAGGGGGAGAATAAGAGCGAGTTCGACATCTCAAAAATCAATTTCGATGGGGCTGCGCCCCATACCCCAAAGAGTCAAATGGCCAAAAGGTCAATCAATCCCGGACACAACGAACAGAGATAGCGTATGATTGGTTGTAGCAACCGCGGAACACCATCGATGTGCCGGTACCCAAACTCCGACGCCACGCGTGGTTACTGTACACCGTAGAGGACCAGAAGTAGGCGTGCTGACCCAGACCGTAGAAGACGTCACCATCGCCGCGACACCCGGCCGGCAACGCGGTGAAACCACTCTCGTTCGTAGCACCTTCGTTCGGCTCGTTCCAATGCGCTGTGCCCTCTTCCTTAAGCTTGCCGCCTTCATCAGTGCCACGCCAGTCAACTTCATCGGCTTCTGATTGGCTCATGCCGAGATACACTTCCAGTTGCTTCCACTCAGCATCTGACGGAACATGCCAACCTTCAGGGGCTATGCTGCGGCTGTCATTAACCGCACCCCACTGGTACAACCTGCCATAGGTAGTCACATTGCCCTCATCGTTACCATAATTGTAGTAAGTCCCGTACGGTATTGGATGAGCTCATGTCAAGAGTTGTGTAAATTTGGTTTTCAAGCAGCGTGCGTTTCGGTC
>CAZGMK010000016.1:0-72643 GCA_964526835.1 uncultured Ignavibacteriales bacterium | reverse complement strand
TCATCGACCGATTGGATCAGGCTATCCTCGATGTTATCAACAACCCTGACAAAACAAAAAGAACCGCGGCAATCGGAACGTTATTCTGAGAACCGCTCTAAGCCACGTCCCCGATGGTATCCGCTGGACGTTGCACGCGTCAACAACTATGTCACAGCGGTATGCCGGGCATTTTGCTCTGCCCGGGATAACATCCAAGCTGGCGCGAGTTCAGTCGCATTCGTGTTCCGGTTTGTTCCTCCTCTGTGCCCTTGTGGAATCAGTCTGTTGACCAGCCCATGCATATTATGGATATTGCAGTTGAGTAGCGAGATGCATCGCCGTGTCTGTATCGATGTTCGCGCTCGGTGGTAAACCTGGTGGAGCGGTTATTATGCAGCGCCCTCACAGCGGTCTCGATTGCGATGAACTCATGACGATTCTTGGGAGTATTTCTGACGGAGTCTTCGCAGTGAATAAAGATCTCAGGATTACGTTTCTCAACGCAGCCGCGGAGAGAATCACTGGGTTTACTGCCGCGGAAGCCATAGGGCGGCCGTGTCGCACAATCCTAAATTCGAACATTTGCAGTGACAACTGTGCTCTCCGCCAGACGATGGCAACCGGTGAAGCCATCGTTAATCGGCCAGTGTGTCTGACCGACCGAAAGGGTAAACGAGTTCCGATAAGCATCTCGACAGCGCTGCTTCGAGATAAGCGAGGACGAGTAGTGGGTGGCGTAGAAACTTTCCGTGACCTCGATCTGGTCGATCGACTGCGGCGGGATTACGAAGCCAAACACTCCTTTGAGAACATAGTGGGCCAGAGTAAAAGGATGCTTGAAATGTTCGGAACTCTGCCCGCCATAGCCGACAGCGAATCAGCAGTACTTCTCGAGGGAGAGACCGGTACGGGCAAGGAGTTGATTGCTCGCGCTCTCCATGACCTGAGTCCTCGCAAATCAGGACCATTTGTCAGCGTCAACTGTGGGGCGCTGCCCGACAGCTTGCTGGAATCAGAGTTGTTTGGCTACGTCGCGGGTGCTTTCACCGACGCCAAGAAGTCCAAAATGGGGCGGTTCGAGTTGGCGAGAAAGGGAACGATTCTCCTGGACGAAATCGGCGATGTGTCGCCTGCTATGCAGGTCAAACTCTTGCGGGTACTCCAGGAAAGGACATTCGAACCTCTGGGTGCTACGAAATCACTCTCGGCGGATGTCAGAGTTATAGCCGCCACCAACAGGCGGCTTGACGAACTTGTCGACAATGGGACCTTTCGCAAGGATTTGTATTATCGCATCAACGTGGTCAGGGTCGTGACCCCGCCGCTGCGTGACCGGCGGGAGGACATCCCCTTGTTGGCCGAGCATTTCATTGGTCGGTTCAACCGTCTTCGACGAAAAGACATTTCCGGGCTGACTCCGCCGGCATTGAGACTGCTTATGAATCACGACTATCCGGGGAACGTACGCGAGCTCGAGAACATTATTGAACACGCCTTTGTGCTCAGTCCAGGCGGCGTCATCAGAGCCGAACATCTGCCGCAGTATCTGCAGGGACAGTTTCCCGTGCCGACAATTGAGATCGCAGGGACGATGCAAGACATGGAAGCACTGTTCATTCTCGGATCGCTCAAAAGAAACAACTGGCGCCGCGACAAGACTGCCGAGGAGTTGGGCATTCATACCTCCACACTCTACCGTAAGATCAAGAAGCTGGGCTTGCGGGTTCCACACAATGATGAGCTAGCTACCTAATCCTGGCCGTGCGAATACGCATGATCCATCGGGCTGCATCTTGCAGAATCGCATGCATTCCCTTGGCTAATCCTCATCGCCCGGCTGAGTAGATTCCTTTCGGGCCTCGCAATCGGTTGATGATAATTGTGTTAGGGGGCGCCCCCTATTTCTGTAGAAGTTCGGCATTGCGTTTGCTTAACATTCCGGTGGCATCTACCCACGAAAGGAGGTGTTGCTCGTGGAATCGCATACTGACGCGAAGCTGGCTATCGGCGATGGTGTGTACAACCCTGGCGCTCGACCGATGCAGGTTTTCAAAGACACTGACGGATGTTTATGGCTCTGCGACAAAGGCATCGATCCCAGCCAAGCATTCGAGCAGCAAGGCTGCTGGCGATGCAGGGATCTTGCATTCACTCGCAATGATTGAGAAACCACGTGAGCCTTCATGTTCAGGTGTGTCCCCACAGCCGCTTCACTCGTGATTGAGGCGGCTGTGTCTACTGTTGCCCGAGTTTCCGCGGTTTGGCACAGCACCCCTTGCATCGCTTTAGGCAATGGCATAGAGATATGGACCGACCGATGCTTAGTGACGAGCAGAAACAGCGCATCGCTGCGCAAGACGAGCGAATTGCGGCGACCCTCAGGAACATTGATCATCGTGTAATCGTCCTGAGCGGCAAGGGGGGCGTTGGCAAGACAACAGTCAGCGTGAATCTGGCCGCTCTGATGCAAAGCCGTGGACACAGCACTGGATTACTCGATGCAGATGTTACCGGTCCCAACGTGCCGAAGATGCTGGGACTGTCGGGCCAACTGGCCGCGCGTGGCGGCAAGATCGAGCCGCTTATCAACAATGGAATGAAGGTAGTGTCAGTAGGGAACATGGTTGAACCGGGTCAGCCGATTGTCTGGCGGGGACCAATGCGCTCAAAGTTGCTTCACCAGCTACTGGCCGATGTTGAATGGGGCAGGCTGGGTTTCCTTGTAGTCGATCTTCCCCCCGGCACCGGCGATGAAATCATAACAATAGCGCGGAAGATGAAACCAGGTTTGGCGATTATCGTGACGACTCCCCAGACGGTGGCCCTTGTTGATTCAGAGAGAGCCATCAACATGGCCAAGAAAGTGAAGATACCTCACATCGCCGTCATTGAGAACATGTCCGGATTGACCTGCCCGGCGTGTGGTACCCGAATAGACATTTTTGGTGCGGGAGGCGGACAACTGCAAGCCCAGCAGTTGAAGGTCGCGTTTCTTGGGGCGTTGCCAATTGAGATGGATGCCAGAAGGCTGGCAGATGAAGGCCGACCTGCCGTCATGGCCATCCGGGACTCTTGCATCGCCCGTGCGATGAACGAGATAGCCGGAAGAATCGAGAAGATGATGGAAAGCCCGTGTCGGGTGAAGTATGTCGATAGTCGAGGCTAATACCCATGAGCAATTCACGGCGAGACTTTCTCAAATGCGTTGGGGCCGGATCAGTCTCGGTGATTACTGGATCGACAAACGCCGATGACACCACCGAGAAAATCGGCAGCAGAAAGGCGTTTGGGGTACTGGTCGATACCACCCTGTGCCTGGGTTGTCGCAAGTGCGAGTGGGCGTGCAACCAAATAAACCACCTATCCGATAGCCCGAAAGCCGAGTTTGAAGATGAGTCAGTCTTTGCAGAACACCGCCGTCCTGCTCCTGACGCCTTCACGGTGGTAAACAAATTCGCGAAGCCTCAGGAACTTGGGCACCGATACACGATGAAAATCCAGTGCATGCACTGCAACGATCCGGCTTGCGTTTCTGCCTGTATTGTCGGAGCACTACACAAGGACCCGTTAGGCCCGGTGACATACGATCCCTCCAAATGCATCGGCTGCCGATACTGTTTGGTTGCCTGCCCCTTTCAGATCCCGAGTTACGAGTTTGATGATCCGGTGAGACCGCGGGTACGGAAATGCGATTTCTGTTTTACCCGGGTGGTTGAACAGGGATCTGTGCCCGCCTGCGTAGCGGTTTGCCCCAGCGAGGCACTGCGTTTCGGCACCCGCGAGGCTCTCATTGAAGCTGCCTATACTCGGATGACCAACTCGCCTGATCGATACTTCCAGCATCTCTACGGCGAGCATGAAGTCGGCGGTACGAACTGGATGTATCTCGCGCCGACTGACTTTTCACACACCGAATTACCTGACCTCGATACCGATCCAATCCCACCGCTTACAGAGTCAATTCAAAACGGACTGTTCAAATCATTTATACCTCCGCTGCTAATGTACGGCCTGCTTGGATTGATAATGCACTCAATGCGAAATGACGAGAAGGGACAGGACGGTGACAACACATAGAAACGAATATCCGGCTGCCGAACGCGTGAGATATTTCACGCGCGGTACAATTGTGCTCGCAATCATAGCTGCGGCGGGTATCATCGGATACCTGTATCGACTGATATTCGGCCTTCAGGCCGCAACGAATCTCGACGACCAGTACGCCTGGGGCATTTGGATCGCTGTTGATGTCGCCTCAGGGGTGGCTTTGGCAGCGGGAGGGTTCACTACCGCAGCCCTCGTCGATATCTTTCACCGGGAGGAATATCATGCACTCGTTCGGCCGGCTCTGCTGACCGCTATGCTCGGCTATACCTTTGTCGTCATCGGATTGCTAGCGGATCTCGGACGCTACTACAACGTATGGCATCCGATGCTGCCCAGCATGTGGCAGGGGAACTCCGTACTCTTTGAGGTCGGCATGTGCGTCATGATCTATCTGACGGTCCTGTATATCGAGTTCTTGCCGATCGTAGTGGAACGCTTCAAGGGAAGAGTCAACTTGCCCGGGCTTCTTTCACCTCTGAATGGAATCGTCGAATCGTGGCTCCCAGTAGGTGAAAGGTACCTGGGACGGTTCATATCGCTGTTTATAGTAGCTGGAGTGGTCCTTTCCTGCCTGCACCAGTCCTCTCTCGGGACACTGATGGTCATCGTACCCAACAAGATGCATCCACTCTGGTACACAAGTACACTGCCGGTGCAGTTCCTGCTTTCGGCCATTGCCGTAGGCTTTCCGATGGTGATATTCGAATCCGTCCTGACGAGCCGGTCGTTCAAGTGCAAGCCAGAGATCGGCCTCTTATCTTCTATTGCGGCTTACATCCCCGCCTTGCTTGGCGTCTATCTCGTTGTCAAAATCGTTGATCTGACGATTCGAGATGCTGTGCCCTATCTGTTCGATGGGTCAACGGCCTCCATTGCTTACTGGGCTGAAGTGATTGTAGGTGTTATCGTTCCTATGCTGCTACTCGCACAGGCACGGGTTCGCCATTCGGTTGTCGGATTGTCTGTGTCGGCATCACTTGTTGTGGCTGGCGTGGTCTTCAATCGAATCAATGTCTTTCTTGTTGCTTACCAACCACTGTATCCGGCGCAGCCTTACTACCCCTCATTGCCTGAAATCATGGTTACGATCGGACTGATAAGTGCTCTCGTACTCATTTTCCGGTGGATCGTAATGACCTTCCCGGTCCTGACGTCGGAGGAATGTCAGGAACACTTGCAAGCCACGGTTGGCCGGCCGCACACGGTCGAGAGGGCGAGGGTGGCGTTGTGATCAACGTCAACATACTGCATAGCCGTCTTCGGGCTGTGCTGGTCTTGCTTGGAGCACTCATCCTCTCTGTTGCTGGTCACACAGAGCCACCGATTGAGGAGACAAAGACGTTCGATTGCACGCGTTGCCATAGCTGCGCCGTACCAACCGCTCTTCATCACTGTTTGGTTTCGTGCCCGCGTGATAGAATGGTCAATCAATCCGCGCAGCACGACTTGAGCGAGGCGCCGGGTTCGATGGTGCTTGATGTTCTTGTTGATCTGTGTGAACCGGTATATTTTGGCCATAAGTTGCATGCCAGCATGGCCGAAATGGGTGCCGGCTGCGCCACCTGCCACCATTACAGCCCCAAGGGACGAATTCTTCCCTGTCGAGAGTGTCACGCCGAAAGCCAGTCCGGTGACCTGACCAGGCCGAACCTGAAGGGAGCCTATCACCGGCAGTGCCTCTCCTGTCACCGTGATTGGAGTCATGATACGAAATGTGTCGTCTGCCATCTTCCCGCCGGGGATGAAATACTATCGGTTGAGGTGCCCGATTCAAGCGATATCGTCAGGCGCTCGCGTCCCGTCATCGCCGTACCTGTTACCAAAGTGCATCAGACCTCGTACGACGAGGGCCCGATTGTGACTTTTCAGCACAAGGAACACATAGAACTGTTTGGTTTCCGTTGTGTAGACTGCCATCGTGGGGAAAGTTGCGGGAATTGCCATGATATTCAGAAAGAGCGTGGGCATTCCCGAACAGAGGAAGAACTCCATGCCGCCTGCAGTGAGTGCCATGCCGACGCCGCCTGCACAAAGTGTCATGATACTCAGGAACGTGCCGGCTTTTCACATAATGGCACCGGATGGCCGCTGGGTAAATATCACCAGGATTTGGATTGCTGGTCATGCCACCCGGCGGGGAGACGAATAGGTCCCTTGAGCCGGAGGTGTGCCAATTGCCACGCCAACTGGAATCAGGAGACCTTTAGGCATGCCGTTACCGGCCTTGAGTTGGATGAGGTTCACTCCGAACTGGATTGCACGGACTGCCACGCTGATCGCCGATACGATCAAGACCCGACCTGCGACGACTGCCACCACGACGGACGCACGGCCGAATCCGCCCCTCCCGGTGTCCGCGAGCGACTTGGTCACTGAACCTGGAGTCACGAAGTGAAACGCAAACATCCATATCGGCACCGACTGCCGTGTGAATACGATAAGGATGATGGCCAAGATGAAGCCATTAATAAACATTCCAGGGAATGGGATATCGACCACTTCCATCTGGCTCAGGCGGCGACGTTGAGTGTAGGGTCGCCTCAAGAGGATTTGTATCACGGGATCCTCGCCACACGGGTATCAAATCGTCCCAATCCAATCGGTATCTCTATGGTCGAGCTCAGTGGAATCGAAGGTTTCGTACTTCACGTGTCCAGAATAGACGCTGTGAACGGCCCGCCGCTAGCCCTTTGCAGCCTCTTTAAACCGACAGATTGGAGCGAGCATGGGCTGACTGGCAGATAGATTCGATACTGAATAGCCCAATCGCATCTCACTTATGGGACTCCCTTTATGCTTGTAGGTGTGCTTGAAGAATCGCTGATGATATCCGGCTTTGTCTGTTTGATGATGCTGGTGATAGAGTATACTAATGTGCTGACGAAAGGGCGCTGGCGACAGTGGATTGGCGGCAATCGCCTGATGCAGTATTGTGTTGCGGCTATCCTCGGGGCGACACCGGGCTGCCTGGGCGCCTTTGCCGTGGTTGCATTGTACTCCCACGGACTGTTGAGCCTCGGCGCGTTGGTGGCAGCGATGATCGCTACCAGTGGCGATGAGGCGTTCGTAATGCTTGCGCTGTTCCCCGAGCAAGCGTTGTTGCTGATCGCTATCCTGATGATCGTAGGGCTGATCACCGGCTGGTTGACCGATGTTGTCGGCGGCAGGTGGTTCCCCCGACTTAGCATTACCTGCGACCGTCTCAGAATCCATGCAGGACCGGCTTGTCGGTGTTTCCCCCGAGGTCAGATTATCTGGCAACTCCGAAACCTGTCGCCAGCCAGGGGCATACTCATCATGGCACTGGTGCTGTTTATGTTTGCCCTTCTCACCGGAGCCGTCGGCCCGGCCCAATGGAATTGGATCCGCGTAACCCTACTCGGCGTGAGTCTTGCGGGAATCTTCATCGTTGGTACTGTGCCCGAGCACTTCTTGCGGGAGCATCTCTGGAACCATGTGGTTCGCGGCCACATACACCGAGTATTTCTTTGGACTTTCAGTGCGCTTATTGTGACATGGTTCGTCACGCACCATTTGCACCTTGAAGCGATCATACGGGACAGGCCTGTGGAGGTCCTCATGATTGCGGGCCTTGTGGGCATCATTCCGGAGTCGGGACCGCATCTGTTGTTCGCAACCCTCTTTGCCAAAGGAGTTGTTTCCTTTGATGTACTGCTCACGAGTTCGATCGTTCAGGACGGGCACGGCATGCTGCCGCTGCTTGCACACTCACGCAAGGTATTCGGTTTTGCTAAAGCCATCAATCTTGCCTCTGGAATCCTGGTTGGACTTCTATTTCATTTTGCGGCAGAGTGGTTTTGACCGATACTGATCTACTTTAAAGATGGAGGCCTTGAATGTATACCTATGGTCCGGTGCCATCACGTCGGCTTGGTCGATCACTGGGAGTCAGTCCTATCCCTCCGAAGACCTGTTCCTACACATGCGTTTACTGTCAGCTCGGGCGAACAGACCACCTGCAGGCGGACCGAGAGAGTTTTTTCCCAAGAGAGGAATTGTTGGCCGAAATCGTAAGCCAGGCAAATCAGACAAATCCGGACTATGTGACTCTCGTCGGCGATGGCGAGCCCACTCTATATGCCGACCTAGGCTGGGTTATTGAGCACACGAAAGGAGAAGTTAGCTCTCCCGTAGCGGTGATAACTAACGGATCCCTGTTGTGGCGGGAGGACGTTCGATCTGATTTGATGAATGCCGACGTGGTCATTCCTACTCTCGACGCCGGCAATCAGGCAACCTTTCGTCGTATCAATCGACCTCACCGAGAGATCTCATTCGCTTCGATGTTACAGGGTCAGATTGACTTCCGGCGTGGCTTTCCGGGAAAGCTCTGGCTGGAGGTGATGCTTGTACGTGGTGTCAACGACAGCCATGACGAGTTGATCAGGATCCAGGACGCTATCGAGAGAATCAAGCCAGATAAGGTCTATATCCTTACTCCCACTCGGCCACCGGCGGAATCATGGGTACACCCGCCCCCTCCCGAGAGAATCATCGAGGCACAACACATCATCGATCAGGCTACTGCGATTTCCGGGAAGGAATCTGGTGAATTTGGCCTGCAGGAGTTCAACTGCGCCGAGGATGCAATCATGGCAATCGGCAGTCGACACCCGTTGCGTGTCAATCAGGCCAAAGGCATTGAGTTTGACTTCTCCGAAGTCGGGACAGTCGAGCGAATGCTGAAAGAAGGTGAGTTGGTTAAAGTCCATTATGGCGAAGGGATATACTTGCTGCCAAGACGTTTTCTCCGAGGATCGTGAAACTTCGAATGGAAAGGATGTAATCCCGATGAACGCAGTTTGCATAAGCGCTAACGAGATGGATTGGCAGCCGGCACTGGAATATCCCGGCAAAGCCATGACCAAAGTGTTGAATCAGGGGGGCAGTATCGCTCCTCGGGCGATTCTGCTGAGGATTCCGCCCCATTGGAACATGGAGGCACATTCGCATCGATACACGGAATTGCACTATGTTTTGAAGGGCGAATATGAAAGCGACGGCGATGTTTTTTCTGAAGGGACCTTTCGAATAGTGCCGAAAGAAGTCGAGCACGGCCCATTCATCAGCCGGCAGGGGGCGACAATTCTCATTATCTGGTGCGCGTTGAAAGAATAATGGTGCAATGCGATGTTCGGACACCGGTCTGAGGATACTGCAGTTATCAAAGTGAATGGGAAACAGGTGTTTGTCAGAATGAGTAGCTCGGAACAACACCTGAGAGAATTCGATTCCATCATAGTCGTTCTCGGCCCTCGTTCTCCTAATGAATTGCAGGTGCATGCCCGGAATCACGGGATCGATGTCAAGGCGGTTGGCGATGTGCAGGCTCCTCGCCAGATCATGGATGTCCGACGAGAGGAATTTGAGGCCGTGATGGCCATTTGAGAGAATGTGAAACCACACGACGTATAGCCGGTGATCTGCGACACACCGCACCCGATGCGTGATGTGAATGAGCATCGGCACTCGTTTTGAAAAGGAGTGTGTCATGATTGGACTTGATCGACTCATGAAGACTGACGGCGTGGTCGCCGCGGGACAGTCTCCTGATGACGGCAAAGTCATCCGAAAGGTCGGTGAAATGCCGGAGGACCTAATGGAAAGCGCCGAACTCTGTGTCTATCAGAATACCGCTGCCCGACATTTTCTGAGCGAGCTGAATGCAGAATCGCGGCGCGATTACGGTTCATTGGTCGGATGGATCGTATGGGGGAGCGAACACTCAGTGGTGGTGGTAGGCAATACTCGCGTCTTTGTCAAGACCACCGAAGCCGACTACAATCAACTGATGATCGATCTGACCGGTTCCGAGGCAACGGGCCCCAGGCAAATGAACTACTGACCGGTCGAATCTCAGTACGGGCCGTCGGGCGCAGGTTCTACGGCCCCGTCTTTCTGTGCATGCGTAGGGTCCGGGAAACCTGTCGGCTAGGGTTGCCTAAGACTCACAGCGGAGTACTGCAAACGAGTCCGAAAGCCAAAGCGCACCAGAGTCCGGGGAGAGTGATATTGGCACCGCCATGGAGTCTGAATGGACCCGGAGCGCGGCCGGGTCTTTTCGTGGCGCAGAAGAGGGTTGTTTCTGCTACCTTGAATCGACAGAAACAGCCGTTTTGTGAGTATGGCAAGACTTGGCTAGCCAAGCAAATAGGTGAAGTGGAGGGAGGAAATTTGATGATGCCGGCCATCAAAGTGCTAGATTCAACGGAGTCAATACGCCAAGAACTGGAGCAACTGATTGACCTCTCCCTGATTACTAGAAGAGTCGCTGCATTGTTCTCCCATGTTACCGCTTTCTCCTGTTGTCCGGCTGTCCGATTAAGTGTGAAGTATTACACGGGAATCGCAACACGACCCTCATGATCTGGAACTTAATGCATCTGGCGCGCATGATGAAAGACCGTGGCGGGATGCCGGCTCACGGAAGCCAGCGCTCGATATGGGATGTCGGTTGTCGATCTGGTTTTTTCCCAATCCGGGGGTAACGATAGATGACGCCGTGTGCGTCACCTGCTCTCCGACAGACGGAATTGCTTGGCGGGCACTTCGAAACGGCGGGCGCTGTGGCAAGCCCCAGGAACCCTGCGGCCGTACTCCCGCTGTCCGGACCTGAGCGACATACCTACCCGATCGCCTCTTTCACCTTCTCAAGGAGCTTGTCGGGATCAATGGGCTTGTCGAATACCGCGAATGGTTCCGGGAGCGCTAGATGACGGCCCGGCAAACCGCTGACTACAATGACCGGGATCGATTTGAGCTCCGGGTCGCGCCGGATGCCGCGGTAGAAGTCGGTTCCAGAGTTCTTGGGCATCTGCAGGTCAAGCGTGATCAGGTCGGGCCTCTCGGCCTTGACGGCATTGCGGGCCTCGATCCCATCACATGCGATGATGGTCTCATAGCCGGCCTTCTCCAGCACCGCATTGATGAAGACTCTTATATCCTCTTCGTCGTCGACAATCAGTATCTTCTTGGCCATAGCGGGTCCTCGCAGAGTTTCTTTTGCCCCCAACAATACAGGCCGGGTCCCGGCTTTTCAAGTCAAAAAGGAGATAAAGAGGCTTGGTTGTCTATGTTGTCTGAAGGCCGGCCGGCAGCAACTGATGCGCCGGCCTGATTGGGTCTTGGAAATCAGCCGAAAAAGCCTATATTGGTATAGTCTTACGCGAACGACCAAAGAGAACGGAGTAAGAAATCATGAATCCCCCCCGCCGCTGGCCGGCTCTTGTAGTTGCGGCCCTGATCCTGACAGCCGCAATGCCGGCTTTGTCTTCCGAGGATATGCAGATTCGAGTCTACCTTGACAATAAGGAGGACTACCTGAAGTTCACTTCGCAGCAACCCGACGTTGTCTGGCGCGGTGACGGCTGGTTCGAGATCATCGGCGCCGATGAGGATCTGGATGAGTTGCAGCGGCAAGGGCTCCGCACCGAAGTGATCCACCCCGATCTGAAAGCCCTCTACAAGTCCCGCCTGGTCGACAAGGACATGGGCGGCTATCTCACCCTGGCGGAGATATGGGACTCGGTTGACGTAATAATCGCCGACCATCCGGATATCGTCTCCGGGCGTCAGTTTATCGGCAGCTCTCACGAAGGGCGCTCGATGTATGCTGTGAAGATATCCGATAATCCCACCCAGGATGAGCCGGAACCCGAGGTCATGTACACGGCCGCCATCCACGCCCGCGAGGTGATCACTCCGCTGGTGCTTCTCAATGTCATGAACTACCTGACCGACAACTACGGCGTCCTGCCCGAGGTTACGGAGCTTGTGGACGAACGGGAGCTGTGGTTTGTGCCGATGGTCAATCCTGACGGATACTATCATAATCAGGTTACCGATCCCAACGGCGGCGGGTTGTGGCGCAAGAACCGCCGCGACAACGGCGACGGGACCTACGGTGTCGACCTGAACCGCAACTTCGGCTACGAGTGGGGATACGACGACGGCGGTTCATCGCCCAATACCGGCGACGCTACGTATCGCGGTCCATCGGCCTTCAGCGAACCGGAGACCCAGAACATGCGGGCGTTCACTCAGGCCCACCACTTCGTGAACACTGTCTACTTGCACAGTTACTCCAATCTGGTGCTGTGGCCGTGGGGGTACGACTATCTCCTGACACCCGATGAACCGCTCTTCCGAATCATGGGTGATTCAATGTCCGCCTACAACGGCTACGCCCCGGGGCCGGCCCACTCGCTGTATCCGGCCAATGGAGTCAGCGACGATTGGGGCTATGGCGAGCAGGTGATGAAAAACAAGAATCTTGCATTCACGTTCGAGATTGGCGGCTACGCCGATGGTTTCTGGCCGGATCCGAGCCGAATCCCCGCCCTGGTAGCTGAGAATCTGCAACCCTGCCTGTTTCTGGCCAGGGTCGCCGACAATCCATACAAGCTTTTGCCCCCGAATGCTCCGGTGGCGACTATCGACGACACAGTGGATGCATCATCCTACGAAGTTGAGTGGACCCATGATGACCCGGTCAACCCGGCCGAGTACTTCGCCCTGCAGGAGCTTTCCGGCTGGGGGCGCACTACCGATTCCGCCGACAACTTCAGCAGCTGGAACAGCAACGGCTTCAGCATCAGCACCAGTTACTATGTTTCCTCTCCCTCGAGTTTCTACTCCGGCTCCGGCAACAATCTGGCCAATACGATGACCACGTCCAGCCCCGTTTCGGTGCAAGCCGGTGATACTCTTCGGGTCTGGGTCGTTTACGATATCGAAACGAACTGGGACTACGCCTATGTCGAGGCCAGCACCGACGGATCAACCTTCACGCCGATCGAGGGCAGCATCACCACTAACTACGACCCCCACGGCAACAACCGGGGCAACGGCATCACCGGCGAACAGGATACGTGGATCGAGGCCGCGTTTGACCTGAGTCCCTGGGTAGGCCAGTCAGTGTACTTTCGTCTTTCCTATTATACCGACAGCTACGTCGACTATGACGGCATCTGGTTTGACGATTTCTACCCAATCGAGAACTTCGAGCTGGTCAGTATGGTGAATGACTCGATCGTCGGCAGTCGACATACCTTCACCAATCATATGGAAGGCGAATTTTCCTATCGTGTGAGGGCCTATGATGCCGAAACCCAGGCCGGAGCCTGGTCGAACATCGTCTCGACTGTTGTGATCGATAGCGGGTACACCTGTGTTGACAGTGATGGTGACGGATTCGGCGATCCGGGTCATCCGGAGAACGATTGCGCCGACGACAACTGCCCCGAGGTCTATAATCCCGATCAGACTGACAGCGACGGTGACGGTCTCGGCGACGCTTGCGACGACTGTCCCAACGACCCCGACAATGATATTGATGCCGACGGCATCTGCGGGGACATCGACAACTGCCCCGAGGTCTACAATCCCGACCAGGCTGTCTCGGGCGGTCTTCCGATGGGCGATGCCTGCTGCTGCCAGATGCGAGGTGATGTTAACCGCAGCGACGAGATTGACATTGAGGATCTCGTTTACCTGGTGAACTTCATGTTTTCCCAGGGCGATGCCTCACCCTGTCCCGCCGAAAGCGATATCAACGGCGACGGCGCCGAAGGTGATATCGCCGACTTAATCCACCTCGTGAGCTACATGTTCCAGAGCGGTCCGCCGCCAGTCGACTGCCTGTAGCATACCCACTGATCACGTTTTCGTTCGACAACGGAGAGACCACCCAGGTCTCTCCGCCTTCTCCTGGCGCGTCTGTCGTCGGTAACTGAACAGCGAACCACACTCTCACACTTCCCTTGCGAAGAGACGTCCTATGGACTACTATCCCGTATGAACGACTCGATCCCGGACGGAGATTGCGACTATGACGGATAAGTTCATTTTCCACATGCACGGCGTGAACAAGTTCTACGGTCAGCGCCAGGTTCTCAAGGATATCAATCTGAGTTTCTTTCCCGGAGCCAAGATCGGCATCGTGGGTGAGAACGGGTCCGGCAAGACCACGGTCCTTCGCATCATGGCCGGCCTCGACAAGGACTTCCGGGGCGACGCTTTCATGACTCCCGGCTACCGAGCCGGCATGGTCGAGCAGGAACCGCGGCTTGATCCTGATCTCACGGTTTTGCAGACAGTCGAATCGGCCTTCAGCGAGGCCCGGGCTCTGTTGGAGGAATACAATGGTTTGGCTGAGAGTATGGCGACGCTGCAGGATGATGACGAAATGCAGAAGACCATGGATCGCATGGGCGCACTGCAGGACGAAATCGACTCACTGGATGCCTGGAACCTCAACCAGGCCATCAGAGTGGCCTCAGACGCCCTCTGTCTGCCCGAGGATGATCGCCTGATCGGCACCCTGTCCGGCGGCGAACGGCGTCGCGTCGCGCTTTGCAAGGCTTTGCTCGAAAAGCCGGACTTGCTTCTGCTGGATGAGCCGACCAACCACCTCGATCCTGAAACAGTGGTCTGGCTGGAGCAGCAGCTGCGCGAATATCCCGGCACGGTCATCATTGTCACTCACGACCGCTACTTTCTGGACAACATCACTCAGTGGATTCTCGAATTGGATGGCGGCCAGGGGATTCCGTGGCAGGGCAACTACAGCTCGTGGCTTGAGCAGAAGCTCGGCGCTCTCGTGGACGCCGGCAGGAAGGACTCCCCCCGGACTCGCGCTCTTGAGCGCGAATTGACCTGGATTCGCATGAGCCGGGGAGACCGCAACGAGATAGCGCGTAATCGCATTCGAGAATACGAGCAACTGGTGGCGTGCGAGAGCGCAAGGGCGAAGACAGTCGAGAGAGTCATCCGAATTGCGCCCGGCCCGGATCTAGGTAGCCAGGTGATCGAGTTCGACAAGGTCGCCATGGGCTTCGATGGCCGGATGCTGTTCGAGGACCTGACATTTGCTGTGCCGCGATCGGCGGTGGTGGGACTGGTCGGCCCCAACGGGAGCGGCAAGACAACACTATTCAAGTTGGTCAAGGGGGACTTGCAGCCGCTCCAGGGCGAAGTAATCATCGGGTCTACTGTCCAGATGGCTTTTGTCGATCAGGAACGGCAGTCGCTGAAAGGTGATGGCAGCCTGATAGATGAAGTCGGAGGTGGCCGGCAGGAGATAGACATCGCCGGACAAACGATCCCAATCCGCCAGTATCTGGCCCAGTTCGGTTTCAAGGGGGCGGCCCAGCAGAAGCAGGCCGGCGAGCTGTCGGGGGGGGAACGCAACCGCTGTCACCTGGCCAAAGTGCTCAAGATGGGCGGCAATGTACTGCTTCTGGATGAGCCGACCAATGACCTCGATGTCAACACTCTGCGCATGCTTGAAGAGGCTATCCTCGATTTCTCGGGGTGCGTGCTGGTCATTAGTCACGATCGCTTCTTCCTGGATCGAGTCTGCACCCACCTGCTGATCTTCGAGGGCGAAGGCAGGATTCGGTGGTATGATGGCAACTTCTCCGCCTACCAGGAGTGGCGCGAGCGGGAGCTCGGAGGACGCCTGTTCGAGAATCGCCGCAACCGTTACCGTACAGTGGTGAAGGCCTAGCTGTCAGCACAGCCCATCACCAATACGCCCCAGCGACAACGACAAAAGAAACCCGTCCAGACCGACCTGGACGGGTTTGATATCGAGAGGTAATCCGGTCTCAGGTACCCATCTCCCAGGAGGCCAGGTACTTGCGCTGCTCAGCGGTCAGTTTGTCGATGGTAATGCCCATGCTCTTGAGTTTGAGTTTGGCAATCTCCATGTCGATCTTTTCGGGGATCGTGTAGACCTTGCGCTCGAGCTCCCGGTGGTGGTTCACCACGTATTCGGCCGCCAGGGCCTGGTTGGCGAACGACATGTCCATCACCATGGCCGGATGACCCTCGGCTGCCGAAAGGTTGATCAGCCGTCCCTCGGACAACACGAAGATATGCTTGCCGCCGAGGATAAACTCCTCCACTTCGCGACGCACCTCGCGCCGCTCCTTTGTAGCCTTGCCCAATGAATCCAGGTCCAGCTCCACGTTGAAGTGCCCCGAGTTGGCGACGATGGCGCCGTCCTTCATCTTCTTGAAGTGTTCCATGCGGATGACATTGATGTCGCCGGTGAGCGTTACGAACAGGTCGCCGACCGGAGCCGCCTTGGCCATTGACATGACTGTGAATCCGTCCATCGCCGCCTCAAGGGCGCGGACCGGGTTAACTTCGGTAACGATTACGTGGGCGCCCATGCCGCGGGCTCGCATGGCGAAACCACGGCCGCACCAGCCATACCCGGCGACAACCGTTGTCGATCCCGCCAGCAGCATGTTGGTGGCGCGTAGGATACCGTCGACCGTCGATTGGCCGGTGCCGTAGCGATTGTCGAAGAAGTGCTTGGTCTGCGAGTCGTTGACCGCCACCACCGGAAACCTGAGAGCGCCGTCGGCGGCCATCGCTCGCAGCCGGATGACGCCGGTGGTGGTCTCTTCGGTGCCGGCCATGACGTTCTCGATCTGGTCGGCCCGCTCTTTGTGCAGCGTACTCACCAGGTCGGCGCCGTCATCCATAGTGATATGCGGTTTGAAGTCAAGAGCCTGGTGAATGTGCTTGTAGTATGTCGTATTGTCTTCGCCGCGAATGGAGAAAACCGAGATGCCGTATTCCTTGACCAGCGCTGCGGCCGTGTCATCCTGCGTTGACAGGGGATTCGAGGCGCACAGGGCGGCGTTGGCGCCCCCGGCCTTGAGAGTGCGCATCAGGTTGGCGGTCTCGGTGGTCACGTGAAGGCAACAGGCCAGATTCACTCCCTTGAGCGGCTTCTCCTTGGTGAACCGCTCGCGAATCTGCCGGAGCACCGGCATGTTTCTTTCGGCCCATTCAATTTTGCGTTTGCCGTCGGCGGCTAATTTGATATTGGCGATATCTGATTTCACTGCCATAGTCATGCGTCCTTTGCCAATTGCTTGGCCATATCCGTTTTTTCCCATGTGAATGATTTCTCAGTGCGCCCGAAGTGCCCGTAGGCTGCGGTCTTGCGATAAATCGGCTGGAGCAGGCCCAGGGTGGCGACTATGCCTCGCGGACTGAAATCAAAGTGCTTTCTGATAAGCTCGATGATTCGCGATTCCGGCACCTTGTTGGTCGTGTCACAGAACACCATCATGGATACCGGCTCCGGTACGCCGATCGCATAAGCCACCTGCAACGTGCACTTGTCGGCCAGGCCCGAAGCAACGACGTTCTTGGCCACGTAGCGAGCCATGTACGAGGCCGAGCGATCGACCTTAGTAGGGTCCTTGCCCGAGAACGCCCCGCCGCCGTGCGAAGCCATCCCACCATAAGTGTCCACGATGATCTTACGCCCGGTCATGCCGGCATCCGACTGCGGACCGCCGATGATGAACTTGCCGGTCGGATTGACATAGTACTTGGTCTTCTTATCCAGCATTCGCTTCGGTACAATCGGCTTGACGACGGCATCAATGATCTCGCCGACGGCCTTCTTCGTTATCTTCTTGCCCGTGCGGTCCAGGATCTCCTCGGTGTGCTGTGTTGAGACCACGACGGTATCTACCCGATATGGCTGGCCGCCCCGGTATTCCACTGTCACCTGGGACTTGCCGTCGGGCCCGAGGTACGGGAGGATGTTCTTCTTGCGAACAGTGGCCAATTGCTTTGCCAGCTTGTGCGCCAGCATTATCGGAATGGGCATCAGTTCCTTGGTCTCGCGGCAAGCGTACCCGGACATCAGACCCTGATCTCCGGCGCCCCCGGTATCTACTCCCTGTGCGATATCGGGCGACTGGGAACCGATAGCGTTGAGGATCGCACACGAATCATAGGAAAAACCGCGGGCGGAATCTGTATACCCGACGTCCCTGACAATGTCCCGTACGAGTGAATGAATATCGGCGTAGGCGCGGGTGGTGATTTCGCCACCAACGATTACCAGGCCGGTGGTAACGAAGGCCTCACACGCCACGCGCGCGTGACGATCCTGACGCAGGATCTCATCAAGAACCCCGTCGGATATCTGGTCGCACAGTTTGTCTGGATGTCCTTCAGCGACGGACTCGGATGTAAACAGAAAGTCCTCTGCCATAGTTCTCTCCTTGTGGTGGAATGGGGCCGATTATCCTGCGATTCATCTAACGGCCCAGGTCTGCTTCCGACTTCTTACCGATATTCAGCCTGCTCTTGACTCCGACCACGGTGGTCTCCGGACCGAGTATGGATTCCGTGAGGACAGCATCGCTGACTCTGGCCCCGTCTCCGATGATCGAGTCGGAGATCACGCTTCCGGCGATGCGCGCGCCCGAGCCAATGCTGACATGCGGGCCGATTACCGACCCCTCGACATTGGCGTCGGGGGCGACATAGACCGGCGGGATCACGACCGAACCGCCGATATCGGGAGCGTGCCCCATCTCCTGAAGCAGATGTCGATTCGATGCGATCAACGTTTCCTTCTTGCCGCAGTCATACCAGTCGGTCACCTCCTGTGGGACAAATCGCTCACCCGCCTCCAGCATGATCGCCAGAGCATCGGTAAGTTGCACTTCACCGCGGGTGGTCTTCCCGGAAGCAACCAGTTCGGCCAGGGCCTTCTTCAGTCCATGGGCTTCGGTGAGGTAGTAAAGCCCTATCAAGGCCAAATCGGTCTTCGGGTTTTCCGGCTTCTCCTCCAGGCCGACCACTAGGCCGTCGGCTATCTCCACGATGCCGAATCGGGTCGGGTCCTCGACCTTACGTACGCCCACAGCATGGCGCCCATAGCCGATCAGTCTGTCCAGCTCAGTCGTCACGATCGTGTCTCCGAGGACAATCAGCAGGGATTCATCATCGGCGACGTGTTCCATGGCCATGTTGATGGCATAGCCCAGGCCGAGCAGCTCCCTTTGCAGAACAAATCTGGCGTTGAACGAATGATTCTCGGAAACGTGCTCTTCTATCCTGTCGGCCATTACGCCGACGACGAAGATCACTTCCTCCAGCGCCACCGATTGCAGGGGCGCAAGGACATGATCCAGGATAGGTTTGCCCGCGACCGGTATCAACGGTTTGGGTAACGAAAAAGTGTGCGGCTGTAATCTCGTGCCGTGGCCGGCAACCGGAACAATAGCTTTCATAATGCGAGGTCCCTAAGCTTGCAGAGCATGTTAGATGCTCTCGTGGCGTTTGACAAGCTATTTGTTCGAACCGGCTGATCAATCATGGAGCCGGCGGGGCATCAATGATATGGACCGGCCCGGCGTTGCCATCGGCGTCTGACCAACGGTGCTCTCCATCCTCCAGAAGGAACAGGCCCAGCCTCAGCCCGCTGTCCGGATCGATGGAGTCTATCATCCGGGTGACAATCTGGACCTCATCGGGCCTCCATTCGGATGTCGGAGGATGCGGCTCGATGATCACGGTGTCGGTATCAGGATCGGAGCCGTTCAAGGCCAGCCGCCAGTCAGCATCGACCGAATCGGTAGCCTTGAAATACAGCTCGAGGCGAAGGTTCAGGCGGGCCGGCGCGGTTCTGGCGGTCACCAGGTGGAGCGGAGGCTCGGCGAACTCGACCTGCGGATCATAACGTGTCAGCTTAGCCAGCCCCATCCATTCAAGGAGAGCCTGATCGGCTGTCGGCAGGTGGGCGGCTCCGGAGTCGCGTACCAGCGGCTGGAGGTAACCATCGATCACATACTGCCGGGCGAACTCCTGCTGCAGGCTGTCTCCGAACATGAGCTCGCGGGTGATTCGCGTCATTATAGTCAGCGTGCGCGGCTGACCTTGTCCAAACTGGTCGGACCCGACCCGGCGCAAGGCGGCGGTCCATCCTTCAAACAAGCGGCTCTTGTGAGTCAGCGCTTCATTGTTCGGCTGCGCAAATGCGGCCAGCGTGTAGAAACCCGCTGCCTGACTGTAGTATTCGATCCCGCGTCCCACGAACTCATCGGCCCGAGACTCGAATCGGCGGCCCAGTCGCTTGATCACTTCACGCCAATGCTCATTGTCCAGAAGCTCCGTGTGATTGGTGTAGAGGTCGTCGAACCCCTCCGTGATCATATCGAAGGTCGCCAGCCGGCCGGTTTCGATCTGCTCCAGGAGGGCCACCGCCCGATTCGGGAATCCATGGGGGTTATTTTCCGTGTCGTAGACGTGCTCATCGGTGCGATCGCCGCATCCTGCGATGAGGACTGCAAAAGCAAGGATTGATATGCCGATTCGTTTCATAACTGCGTCTATGTTTAGATCGTAATGTCCAATTGCACCGCTGCGTCAGGACTCAAAGAATGTAGTCGAACGTGCCCACCCAATCCTCCACGAGGAACTGCACTCGCCCGATCAGCAGCGAGACTCGACCCATGACCGTGTACCCGAAATGCGCCCCGAAGGCCACCATGATAAACCAGATGCCCAGCTTGGCGGTGCCGCCGAGCAGGCCGACGTGCTCCTTCGAGAAGTAGAAGTAGATGAGCGTCGAGATGACGCCGACCACAACAACGATGGCAAGCATGGCAGAGCTGAAACCGTCGGTCCCGCCAAGCCCCATCATCGTGGCTTTCATCTGCGGCAACACCCAGCCGTGAAGGCTGCTCACCAGGAAAATCCCCGATGTCGTACCCATGACGAAGGCCAGCGACGTGCGCGACAGCCAGGAGTATTTGCTCGAAAACCGTGAGAACATAAGAAAGCCGAGAATTCCCGGAATGAACAGATACCATTTGCCGGCCAGCATAGGGTCCCAGAGCTTCTGCAGGATGACCGTATCCCAGATCAGACCCACCTGGTAGCCGGCGGTCAACCCGGCGAAGATATGCTCGGCCACCTTGTAGAACGGATTGTCCTTGAACAGGAAGCTGAACAGGGCCAGGGTCAGGAAGGCCATCAGCCAGATCTGAATCAGGTCAACCCAGTTCATACCTTGATCTTCCTCTTGTGACGGCCGCTCAGGAAGAATCCGAGATTTCCCACGATCACCAGGAAGATAATCAGGAAATGAACCATCGACTGGACATCCATGCCCCGGAAAGCGGCGTCTTCCTGTCCGATCAGTATCTCGTACTCAGCGGCGCCCTTCATTCCGCCGAGCAGCCCGACAATCTGACCGGCGCCCAGGAAACTGTAAAACTTTGGAGCCATGACCGCCGTCATGCCGACCGCCATCGGAACTCCGTATCCGGCGTTGACAATGCTTATCCAGTAGTCGGCGGTGGCATTGTCGGCTATTTCGAAAATGAACGCTACATCGCTGTAGTCCTTGACGGAATCCATCAGGGGAAGCAGCGAAAGCGGAGCGCCGTTGTTGTCGGTGGGGAAGATCGACTCGATCGACAACCCCATCCCTTTCAGGACGGATACATAGCCGTACTTGTAGCCCAGGTTGACGAAGTCGACACCATACTGTTTGTTGTATTCGTCGGCTACCATCCGGGTTACCTTCTCGGCCATCGAGGGCCCCCCCAGGGGGATGTTCGACAGCGTGATAATTTTGCAGTTCTTCCGAAAGAAGTGACGCGCCGCCGCTACCGCCATAGGCTCGGTCTCGGCCATGGTCGACGGGTAGTAGTCGAATACCAGCATCACTACCGAAGAATCGGGCAGCGCTTCGACCGCCTCATAGGTGGCCCGGGCCTCCGGGGATACGCTCACGGGGAACTTGACCGGCAGGATAAACGGCAGCAAGACCGCCAGCCAGACAAGGGCGTATACCCAGCGACGATCGATTTGCTGCAGCCTTTCGTAGACCGTCACAATCTATCCCTTCCCCATATAGGTACGCTCGATGCCCAGGATAATTCGCAACGACATGGCCGCCGCGCCCAGACCGGCGCCGATTATGATACCGCTTTGCACCGAGCGGTTGACACCGTTCATGATGAAGTCGTTCAGAAACGTCGAGACATCGCCAGGCAGCTGATTCAGCATCGCCTCACCCATCGGTACTCGCCACAGCATGATGGCCGTGGCCGTGATGAGCAGTAGAGTGGCCTCGGCGCTGCGGGCCCGAAAAGCCCGGTAGGCGGCCGAGGCGATGTAGAAGGCCAGGGTGGCGAACATCGTCGCCATCATCGGGGCCTGCATGTAGTTGAACAGCCAGTCGTAGACCGAGCCGGGGCCGCGCCCAAACAAGGGCGACCAGGAATTGGGCAGGACCGCCGGAGCGGACATGGCCAGGATCGACAACAGCGTCAGGACGCTGTAGAACCAGCCTTCCTTGCGCTTCTTGACCGTGGCCAGATTGACTCGAGTGATCGAGACAACTCCCAGCAGAAGGGTGAATCCACCGACGATGATCATCCAACTCAGAAGCTCCTGCTGGATGGCGCCGACGAAGGTCGCACGCTCGTTGAAGAAGAACGATACTACCATGGCCAGTCCGGCCACGAAGGAAACCGCTATGGGTATATTGGTCTTCAGCATCCTCGGGCGTCAGTCTCCATCATTACCATCAAATCGATCTGAACCACTCAATGTAGGTATCGCCCCAGCCGAAAGTCATTAGCACCACACCGATAATTATGGCCAGAACTATCAGTATCTTCGCGAAGTCCTGACCTTTCAGGCCGCCGGTCATGATCGGCTCACGCGACAGGTAGGCCGAGGCGGCAAACAACTCTTCGCCCATCAGGGTGTAATCGCACGCGGCAATGAAGAACGGAAGCTGCTCCGGGCGGGCCGTACCGGCGATCTGGATCGATCCGGCGGCATTGCCTGTCTCCGCCAGCAGCAGCGATTCGGCATAGAAGGCGCCCATGAAGATATTGGTTGCGGGCCGCTCGCGCATCATGTAGCCGTTGACATTGGCGGTGAATGCAAACTGCTCGCCCGCCACATAGCGTACGGTGTCCTTCTCGAGGGCGTCGGGACGTCCCTCTTCGAGGTAGGCTTGTTGCACCACTTCCTGTCCGGCGGCCAGTACCAACGGGTAGCGAACCGGAACCGTGAGGGGAGTCTCGTACCGGGCGACAATCCTGGCGACTCGACCGAGGATGGAGATGCCGGCGATAGTGTCGATCTGGTCGAGTTCGTCGATACCCGGCACGAACAAGACCGGCCGGCCCATCTCGGTGGCCCGTCCGACCGCTTCTTCAATGGCATCAAGCCCTGGAATCTTCCTCAGGAACAGCGGCTTGCCCGACCGCGCCCAGCGTGTGTACAGAAGCACGGCGCCGGAGAAGACGATCACCAGGATCAACGCGTTGAGTCGATTCCACAGGAAGATCGAACTGGGTTCTCCGACCTCCTGGGCAACCGCTACTCCAACATCGATTAGGGCCAGAATCGCTGCCGGCGCCAGGATGCGTCGGGCACAGTCTTGAAGTTTCCGGGTCATTGGGCCTCAATATACGCTCCCAGACGCTATTGTCAAACCCTATGTAGTGTTGTTCCCTCCATGATTGGAGTGTCCCGGTTGATTGGCCGGGCGGCCGGAAGCCCACTGGGGCTGCGGACGTGACGCCTCCGCCTCGCGATTCTCGTCGGTCGGGATCCGGCCTCGACCGCATGGCTCGACACGCAGGTTCGTGGCCGTGCTCTGGGGCCGAACGGGGTTAAGATGATTCCTGGCCGATATCCGTTTTTCCTTGCCAGATTCGAAAATTCGGGCTATAATAATTGATTATGCCGCAAAGCTCATAACCGAAGAAGCGGCAATTACTTGCGCCGAGCTCCGTGGCTTGTGTGGTCTTCTTGAGTCGGGCGCGATGGAAAACCGGTGGCATGTGGCCGCCAACTATGTAACGTGCGGCCCTCGGGTCGCGATCAAACCATGCCGGCGAGGTTTGATTTAACTGGCACGTAAACAGCGACAACCGTCTTTCCTTGTCTGCTTCTCGCCGGCCCTTGCCAGAAGGCGAGACGGTTAAGTGTTAGTTGGGGAATGATGACTTCCAAAGCATCGTTGTACATCACAGTCGGAACCGTGATCGGCCTTATCGCCGGCGCCTTCGTGGGCTATTTCGCCCCCGGCTTCAGTTCAGCCACCGCCTTCATTGGTGAGCTGTTTCTGGCGGCCTTGCGCCTGGTGGTCCTGCCACTGATCGTGGTCTCCGTTGTGCTGGGGATCGGATCTCTGATGACCCGGCAACGGGTGGGCCGCACTCTGGGCACTACCCTCGTCTATTTCGCAGCCACCACGGCCGTGGCCATTGTTATCGGCCTTGTCGTGGTCAATGTCGTCGGGCCGGGTAACGGTGTCGACAGCAGCGGCCTGGCCGCGCCTGAGGCGGTGCGTCAGGCCCGAGTGGTCTCCACGGGCGATATCGTCTCCACCCTCTTCCCCGGGAATCCCCTGGTCGTACTGACCGGAGGCAGGTATTTCGCTCTTATCTTCTTCTCGCTTCTCCTGGGGGCGGTCCTGGCCGTAATGGGACCGAGACGGCGGCCGGTGCTGGACTTCTTCCGGAGTTTTTCCGACGCCATAATGATTATGGTTCAGTGGGTAATGTATGCCGCCCCGATCGGTCTCTTTTTCCTCATTGCCGCGACTGCAGCGCGCAGCGGCGTCAATCCCGGGGATGAGTTCCTGCGAATGGGAGCGTTTCTTCTCTGTCTGGCCATCGGCCTCCTGATCCATGCCGTCGTGGTTCTGCCCCTGGCGCTCAAGCTCTGGGGCAATCGTCCCGTTGGAGAGTACTTCGTCAAGTTGCTCCCGGCCTTCGGTACGGTGATGGCCACCAATTCGCCGACTGCCACGCTACCGGCTACCTTCCATGGAGTGGTGGGCGACCTGCGAGTCGATAATAGAGCGGCCTCGGCGGTTCTCCCGCTGGGCGCCACGATGAACCTTAATGCCACGGCCATGTGGACAGTCATGGGCGCCTTCTTCGCGGCCCAGTCAATCGGGCTAAGCCTGGGTTTCGGACAGGTGTTGGTCATTTTGGGCGGAGCACTCGTGGCCTCCTTTGTGACCGCCGGAGTTCCCGGAGCCGGTTTGTTGATCATCGCCGTCGTCTTCGACCTGGCCGGAATGCCCGAGGCCGCCTTTGGCGCGCTGGCGCTGATTGCGGCTACCGACTGGCTGACCGAGCGCGTCCGCAATGCGGCGGATGTCTGGTCCGACGCCGTCGGCGCCTCGGTAGTGGCCGGGCGCCTTACCCGGAGCAGCCGCAGCAAACCCGATCGGCCAAAGGGTCGCAAGCCCGATGACAAGTCAAAGCAAGACCAGCGCTCGCGCCAGGACAAGCCCACCAGACGGAGCGCTCCCGATGATCGCCGCTCGGCCCGCAGAAGCGATCGTGACAGCCGCGATCGGGGCTCGCGCAAACCGGAGCGTCCCGACAAAGAGCGGACCGGCCGCCCCGACCGTCGCGGGAGCAGTGACCGCCGCCAGCGAGACAGCCGGACAAGCGATCGAGCCGATCGTCGCCGTCAGCCGCGCCGGCGTGACGATCAGCGCGAAAGTCGTCGGGAAGCGCGTCACGAGGAGCAGCAGGGAAAAGGCCCGTTCGACCTGAAACAGGATAATATTGTCGACCTCGAGGCCACGCCGGAACGGATGGCCGACGAGGTGATCGACAGTCGCAAGACCACTAGTGATAGCAGGCCCACCGGTGGTGATACAAAGCGAACGGATCGAGCTCCCTCGAAGCAAACGTCGGAAGATCGAAACCGAAGTCCTCGGGCCAGCGAGCCGCACCACTCCAGGCAGACCCTGCCACATGTTGCGCGAGGCCAGCACTCGCCAGCGACCGAATCGAAACAACCGCCGCCGTCGAGCCACCGCGATGACCGGAGTGTGCCTGAATCCGTCGAACTCGGCCCCGATCTGATGGAACGCGAGCGGGCCAGGTTGCAGGGACAGATGAAACAGCTTGATGAGAAGCAGGATGTCGAGGACCGCGAGGACCGTCCGCAGATCGACTTCTCGACCGAGGACTGGGACAAGGACCAGGATAAGGATCGGCCGCGGAAGGCTGAGTCGCAGCGGGAAGAACCCCAGGCCGCCGAGAAAGAAGCCGAGCCGGCGGCTCAGGAGACGCCGTCGGGACCGATCGAGTACGGACGCACCAAGCACAGGCGCGGCTGGGGCGTCAAGAGTGGCTCGGAACAGGAACCCGGAGAACCGGGAAACAACTCTGAAGAACGAATTGACAAGGGTGAAGACGAGGACCTCAAGACGGTTCCCGATAGCTTCTCCATCGAGGAACAGAGTTTTGGACGGACCAAGAAGAGGCGAAGTCGCTGAGCCTGAAAAGGCCTCGGTTCCGAATAGAAGTTGTTTGATCCGACAGAGTTTTCCAGGCTCAGGGAACCGGAACGCCCTTTCGCGAATATATGAGTTGAGACACGGGATTTTGACAGCAATCTTCGCAGAGCTGTAGATTACAGCTCGGGAGCACTATGATATGAATGCGATTAAGATCGTACTTCTCATGACGCTGTTGATGGTCCTTTTCATGGGCCTCGGTTATGTTGTGGGAGGACAGCATGGTCTTGTCATCGCCTTCCTTCTGGCCGCCGGGTTGAACTTCTTCTCATACTGGTACTCGGACAAGATGGTCCTTCGACTGTACAAGGCGCGCCCGGTGAGCGAGGCGGACCATCCGAGACTATGGCGCATAGTCAAATCGGTGGCGACCAAGGCGGGAATTTCAGTGCCGAAAATATGCGTGGTGCCGAGCAAAGCGCCGAACGCTTTCGCTACCGGCCGTAATTATGAGAACGCCGTCGTGGCGGTCACCGAGGGTATTATGGAGATTCTCGATGACGACGAGCTCGAGGGTGTCATCGGCCATGAAGTGGCCCATATACAGAATCGCGATATGCTCATCGGGACCATCGCGGCCACCTTCGCCGGGGCGATCGGTATCCTGGCCAGTATCGCCCGCTGGGGTGCTCTGTTCGGAGGCCTCGGCGGCCGAGACGACCGCGGCGGCGGGGGCGGAATCGCCCTGTTGGTGACCGCCATAGTTGCTCCGCTGATGGCCATGATTATCCAGATGGCAATCTCGCGCCAGCGGGAGTTCAAGGCCGATGCCGAGGGAGGACGAATCACCGGCAAGTACCTGCCGCTGGCTTCGGCGCTGAACAAACTGCACCGGGCGCCGGTTCGTCTGAACCTTGACTCGCGTCCGGCGACGGCCAATCTTATGATAGCGAATCCGCTTTCCGGGCGCGGGATGACGAGTCTCTTCTCGACCCATCCGCCGGTGGAAAAGCGCATTAAAAGGCTAAAGGAACTGGCCCAACGAGTCCCGTATCAGAGCTATGTTGCTAATTGAATCAGACGATACGGTTCCATTATCCCCATCAAGGCCGGGGGGAACCCGGTAGATGGGTAGTCATCTTCTGTGGGAACTGGCCGCGATCCTGGCGCTGATATTGGCCAACGGGTTTTTCGCCCTCAGCGAGTTTTCGATTATTGCCAGTCGCCGCTCTCGTTTGCAGCAGAAGGTTGAGCAGGGCAAACGCGGCGCGCGGAGAGCGATGCGGCTGAATGAAAACCCCGACAACTTTCTGGCCACCATTCAGGTCGGCATTACGCTGGTCGGCACTCTCGCCGGAGTATTCGGCGGCGCCACTCTGGTCGGGCCGCTCGGCGAGTTGATCTCCCGCGTACCGATCGCAGTCGTCGCCCGGGCCTCCGCTGTTCTGTCCGTAGTGATCGTTACGGTTCTGATTACCGGCATCGCCGTGGTGGTCGGTGAACTTATGCCCAAGTATCTGGCGCTGTCCAACCCCGAAAGATTCGCCCGGTCGGTCGCCCGGCCCATGACTCTGTTCACGATGCTGGCATCGGTTCCGGCCAGGGTGCTGTCGTCCACGGCCAACCTGATGGTGCGATTGATGGGAGTTAAGCCGGACGAGAGCCGTCACTCGGTCAGTGAGGATGAAATCAACCTCATGATCTTCGAGGGCAGGGAGAAGGGTGTCTTCGACGAAACCGAAGAGCGGCTGGTCAGGGCCGTCTTTGACTTCGCCGACTCGACGGCCAGGCGGGCCATGACGCCGCGCACCGATGTCGTCGGCATCGAATTGCGCACTCCCGCCGAGGATGTCATCAGACTGGCCATCGACGAGGGCTTCACTCGCTATCCGGTTTTCGACAAGACAATCGACAATGTCGTGGGTGTCCTGTACGCCAAGGATTTGGTCATGAACAGGCTCGACCCTGAGCTGATCGTGTTGAAAGACCTCATCCGCAAAGTGCATTTCGTGCCCGACTCGATGCCGCTCTCGCAGTTGATGTGGGACTTCCAGCGACGACGCCAGCGAATGGCTATAGTCCTCGACGAATACGGCGGTACTGCCGGGATCATCACGCTGCACGATATCCTGGAGGAATTGGTCGGTGAGATTCAGGAAGAGAATGAACAGGGATCGGCTGAGCTGGTCAAGCACTCTGACAACGTGGCGTTCGCCGACGGTTCGGTCTGGCCGGGAGCGGTAAACGAACTGATGCGCAGCCACCTGCCGCAGGAGAAAGTCGATACCCTGGCCGGTCTGATCGGCGACCGTCTCGGGAGAGTGCCGGACAAGAGCGAAACAGTCGATATTTCCGACATGCGCATAACGGTTCTGGAGAAGACCGGGCACCGCCTGGTTCGCCTTAAACTCGAAAAGATCGATCCCGTCGATGGCAATAACAGCAATCATTAGCGCTCCCCTGCGATGGTCGCGGATGCTATACGACTGGGTCCTGAGCTGGGGCGCCTCGCCGCATGCCCTGACAGCCTTGTTCGTACTGGCTCTGGCCGAAGCCTCATTCTTCCCGGTTCCCCCCGATGCCCTCCTTATTGCGCTCTGCATGGGCGCCTACTGGAAGTGGAAGCAATTCGCACTGATCTGCTCGCTGGGTTCGGTGGTGGGCGGGGCGATCGGCTACGTTATCGGTCTATTCGCTTTCGAGTTGATCGGGCAGTCGATCCTCGATCTCACTGCCGCCATCTCCGGCGGAGATCCCGACCAGATGCTGCGCGTGGCGCAGTACTGGTTTGATGAAAAAGAGGTCTGGGGGCTCAAGGTCGGACCGTGGGCGGTCGGGGTGGCCGGATTCACGCCGATTCCGTACAAGGTCTTCACTATCGCCGCCGGCTTTTTCCAGATGAGTTTCGGGCCTTTCCTGCTGGCTTCGGCGATCAGCCGCTCCCTGCGGTTCTTTGTGGTCGCAGGTGTGATCGGTCTTCTGTACAAACGCTATGGTAAGCGGATTGAAGTCTTCATCGACCGCTGGTTCAACTGGCTGGCGATTGCGTTTGTGTTGTTGCTGATCGGAGGATTCGTGCTGATCGGTTCGATGAAGGCCGGTTGAGCAGTCGCGAGAGGTCGGCAATTCGACCGCCATATGGAGTCACACCCGAGACCTGATAAGCGCAGAACGGTTGCATCCACAGGGTCCCGGCTCGGCCTGCATCTATTCTGATCGCATTCCTCTCAGGTGGACCAGAGCAGCCCTGTAGCGGTCATTCTGTTCGGCCCAGTCGACAAGACGATCGCAGGCGAATTCCTCACATTCGCTGCAGTTGCTCAGACCCCTCTCGTCTATGCAGCACCGCAGAATCCAGCAGTCGCTGGACCAGTGTGTGTCCCGGCTGCCGGTGCAACCTGTGCAGTACATCCTCCGCTCGATGACTTGCTCCATCCCCTCGTCGTCGGAGAGCCAACCCCGCTTTCTGAACCAGTCGACTATGACCCTGGCGGCATCCGGGTTTGTCGGCGCTCTTCTGATCTCGCACGAGCCGCAGTCCAGTCCGCATGCTGCGATCATGGTGCCTCTGTTCAACTCGGGCTCCTTTCCTGTCGTTGCTTTGCTAAACTGGCCGCGCCGAACACTCGTCGCCCCGGGCCACAGGAAGCGACACAGATCCCTGTGGCAGTGAACTGACCCCCGGCGCGAGCGGCCATAGCAAGAAAATAGACACGATTGGCCGCATCGGCAAGGAAGAACAACAGGCAGGGTATGAACTGCGGGTGCAAACGCTGCACGGCGTCGCTGCAAGCAAGCCCTTGCGTCGGCCAGTCCGGCGTGCCGATCTTAGTTGACAGCCCGCCCGATGGCGCTATCTTCGAGCCATGGTCAGGCTATCGCGATTTGTTAATGTGCTCCAGAATGAGTTTGCGCCCGGGCGACTCACCTGGCAGAATGCAGTGCCGACCTTCCATCCGGAATCCACCCAGGAGGCCTCAAGGCTGTTCCGTCTGGCGAGCGAACACGGTCGCAAGATGTACATCGCCGGCTTCGCCAACAACATCACGCCGGTCGGGGAACCGTTCGAGAGCATGGTCACAGTGTGCACCGACCGCCTGAACCGGGTTTTCGAAGTGAGCGACAGTGACCTGTACGTCTGTGTGGGGTCGGGTTACCCGTTGCGCGAAATCAACTATTGCCTGAAGCCGCACCGGCTCTTCGTGCCGCACGCCAACCTGCCCTATGTCGGTTCGGCGGGAGGGGCCGTGGCGACGGGCCTGACCGCTGAACTGAGTGGTCACGAACTGCCCCTTAAGAGATTCCTGCTTAAGGCCGAGATCGTGACTCCCGAGGGCGACGTCATTACGCCCGGCTCGGTCTGCTTCAAGTCGACTTCGGGCTACGACGTGGTAAAGGTCTTCGCCCGTTCCTGGGGGCTTCTCGGGCTGATCGTCAAACTCTGGTTTCGGACCTTGCCGGACAGTGCGGCAGATGAGTACACGGGTATGAGCCAGATGGAATCAAGTCGGAGCCCCCTGCTCGAGGCTTTGTCGGAGGACAATACGAGCACCGATGCCGTTTACAGCCGCAAGATCAAGCAGAAGTTCGACCCGCAGGGTGTCCTGCCGATAGTCTGAGAGGCGAACCAACGACGCCGGCAGTTGTTGCATATATCCAAAGAGCGTGAATTGATCACTATGGAAGGCGGGCCGTCATAATGGAACGAGCCAAACCCCACTCCCGGGTCGCAGTCCTGGGCGCATCACCGAAAGAAGAGCGCTATTCGTTCATGGCCGTCAAGATGCTGAAGGAGCACGGTCACCAGCCGGTGCCGGTACATCCGAAGGGTCATGAGGTGTTTGGTCTGACCGCGGTGAAGTCGTTGTCTGACATTGAAGAACCGGTCGATACGCTGACTGTCTATGTCAATTCGAAGATATCATCGGCCGCCCTCGATGAGATTCTAGGCATCAAACCCCGCCGCGTTATCTTTAACCCCGGCGCCGAGAATCCCGATCTTGCCGCCAGGCTGCGTGACGAAGGTATTGAGGTTGTGCAGGCCTGCACCCTGGTAATGCTCCGCACTGACCAGTTTTGACCTCGACCGCAGTAGGCTAACCCGACATGTCGACCGGGACCCTCACGGGCTTGGGCTATTTATGTTGTTTCCCCGCAGGTGCTTAGCTGGGCGGTTGCGAAACCTCCGCGGCGCCCGGGAAGAAATCGATGCCCTGCCGGTATCTGTGTTAAAACTTGTCGCAAGGACCGTGGCGGATGGTCCTTGGTATAAACACCGGGCCCCGCGAAGCGCGGATTCGACCCAAGGAGTACGAAAATGAAAGCACTCACGATGATTATGATCATGGCACTGGCCGGCGCGACGACGGCCGACGATGTGGCGGTTACTGTATACAACAGCAACCTCGGGGTGGTCAGCGAGACGCGCACCCTCAACTTCGACAAGGGCAACGGCAAGCTCGCCTTCCGCGACGTCCCGTCGGAAATCGACCCGGCGTCTGTGCGAATGGAGGTCCTCGACGGAGGCAAGGTAACGGTTCTCGAACAGAACTATGCCTACGACCTGGTCAGCCCGGAGCAGATGTACCGTCGTTACCTCGATCAGGAGATCGAGCTGATCGACGAGTCGGGGCGCCTGTATTCCGGTAATCTGCTGGCCTACAACAAGGGAGCGGTTACGCTGATGGAGACGTCAGGGCGGGTCAAGGTCGTGAATTTGGACAATATCAACGAAGTTTCGTTCCCCAAACTGCCTGAGGGGTTGATCACTCGTCCGACCCTGTTCTGGCTATATGCCTCGGAGTCGGGTGGACCGCGCCAGTGTCGGGTGGGTTATCAGACAAGCGGCATGAAGTGGGAAGCCGAGTATGTCGGGCAGCTGGACAGCAAAGAGGAGAACCTTCATCTGTCCGGCTGGGCTTCAATCACCAATAATTCCGGCAAGACTTACGAGGATGCCAGGCTCAAACTGGTGGCCGGTGACATCCACCGAGCTCGCCCCGAGGCCCCGTCGTACGCCGATTCCCGCAAAATGATGGCGATGGCCGAAGGCGCCGGGGCCGGATTCGAGGAGAAGGCGTTCTTCGAGTATCACCTGTATACCCTCCCCCGGGCGGCCACGGTGGCCAACCGGGAGATCAAGCAGATATCGCTCTTCGACCCCGCCTCTACGACCGTGGAAAAGGTCTACACGTACCGTCCCGATCGCAATGCCGCGGAGGTCGAAGTAGCCATCGAGTTCACTAACTCGTCCGAAGCAGGTCTGGGTATGCCGTTGCCGGCGGGGCGGGTACGTTTGTTCAAGGCGGATGACGACGGCTCGGTTGTACTGTTGGGTGAGGATCGGATCAAGCACACCCCCCGGGACGAGAACCTGACGGTCCAGGTGGGAACCGCCTTCGATGTTGTCGCCGAGCAGAAAGTGATGGATCAGCGTCGTATATCCCAGCAGGTTGAGGAGCGTGATTTTCGGATTGAGCTTCGCAATCGTAAGGACAGCGACATAATCGTGGTGGTGGAGAAGCGGCTGCACGGCTACTGGGAAGTTTTGAGTTCCGACATCGAGTACACGAAGGAGGATGCCTACACAATAGAGTTCCGGGTACCGGTGAAGGCTGGTCAGACCCGGACCTTCGACTTCACGATACGTTATGGCGTACGATAAGCCGATCTGTTGACAAGGATCGGCCCAGCCATTACATTCGGGCGACGAATTTGTGAATGAGGTTGGGCCCTGCAAGGAGGTTTGTTTTGAAGCGATCTTTGACAGTTCTGTTGACCCTGACACTGGCGGTTCTTGTTGCTCTGCCGGCCCTCGCTTCGCGGCCTCGTAAGCTACCGGTTGGCGCGTATATCAAGTCGGCCAAGATCGACATTCTGTCCGGCGATCCGGAGCGATACGAAGAAGCGGCTGCCATGCTCGACTCGCTGTTTATGCACTACGGCCCTCATGCCGAGGCGCTGTATCTGTATTCGCAGATGATGGTTGATGGCCTGCAGTTGGAGTCGGATCCGCAGGCCAAGATCCCTTATGTCCAGAAGATGGTCGCCTACATCGACAGCCTTCACATGTGTTGTGAAGGCGCCTGCGAGGAGAAATACCAGAGTGGCTGCCAAGAGTACATCCAGAAGTCGGACTCCGTTCAGGTCAAATACTGGCGCGAGTTCTACAATAGTGGAATAGAGCAACTCAATGTCATCAGCACCGCCCAGCAGGAGTTGCAGACTACTCAGGACTCGACCATGCGAGCCTATCATCAGGATGCATTGCAGGCCAATTTCGACTCAGCCGTCGTGAACATGAATCTGGCTATTATGATCGATTCCTCGGATAATCGAGCCTACCTGGCCCTCGGCATGGCTTATCAGGCAATCGAGGAGTACGACAAGGCGATCGAGTTCAAGAAGACCGGCCTGAAGTTGGCGCAAACCGAGCAGGACAGCATCTCGTTGCTGGAGTCGATAGCCTACGATTATGTGAACCAAGGCAACTACAAGGACGCGATCCCCTACCTGAACGATTTCATCCTGGCCAATCCTGAGGAGGTTGCAACAATGTACAACCTGACTATCTGTCTCAATAATGTCGGTTGGTACGATTCGGCCAAAGTGATCTATGATCGGATTCTGGAGACTGATCCCGAGAACGCCGAGGTCCTTTCGGGTGTAGGCCGTTACTTCAACGAGCTGGGCCGTCGGGCGGCCGACTCGGCCCAACAGGCCGAGGCCGCAGGCGACGATGCCGCCAAGCAGGAATGGCTGGCGAAACGCCAGGAGCGATTCGATTCCTCGCGGGTCTATTTGCGACGGGCTTATGAAATCAACCCCGATGATCCGTTTGTTACGGAAATGTACGCTCTGGCGGCAGCTCTGAGTCAGAATTGGAAGAACGCCGCCGACGCCTTCCGACACCTTACCCAAATGGAACCGGATAATGCCGACCACTGGATATCGCTGGGTGATTGCCTCATCAACTTGCAGGACTGGAATGCGTCCGTGGTGGCCTATGAGAAGGTCGTCGAACTGGAACCGGACAACAAGCGAATCTGGGAGCAATTGGCCGACCTTTACCAGCAACTGGGCATGAAGCAGAAGGAAGCGGAGGCACGGAAGCGTCTCAAATAGCAGGGATGACTATCCGTTCCGGCGGTGATGCCCAGGGTACGGAAAGTGACAACGGCAGACCTCGGGTCTGCCGTTTTTTTTCGGCGAACTGAGGGTGTGATGTCTGACCGACTTATTGATGTAGCTGTCAGTGGTCCGCTGAAGCGATCGTTCTCCTACATTGTCGATGGTTCGATGTGTCTGGAGCCGGGACAGCGACTACTCGTACCATTCGGGCGTCGCCGTCAACTGGGCTTCTACCTGGGGCCGGCCCGGTCTCGGCCGGGACTAGACTATCGCCGGATAATCAGGCTGCTTGATCAAACCAGCCAGTTCTCGGGCGAGTTATTCGACTTCTGTTCCTGGGTCGCTCGTTACTACTTTGCCAATCCGGCTGACGTGTTGGCGTCGGCCTTGCCTTCGGTTCTGCGAAGCCGTCGCACAGCAGGGTATCGCTGGGCGGAGAACTGCCGCGCCCTGGCAGCTGATCTGCCGATGACGCCGGCTCCCTCCCGGACCGTCAGCACGAGGACCCTTTCGCAATTGCGCAAGCTGGGCAGGCTGGATGAGCTGATCGAGAGAGACGTTATTGTCGAGCACTGGCCCACCGCCTCGGAAGGCAGCGCCGGACGCAAGCGTGGTTATTGTGTACCCGACTTGGACCGATGGCGTCACTTCTATGCGGACAGCAAATTCCGACCGGAGCCTTTCGACGGTATTCGCGATCGCAAAAGCCTTGTCCGAGCGGGCTGGAATGACTACCAGTTGCGCAAGGCCCGCGACGCCGGCGTCCTGGAGGCGGTGGCGGTTGAGAGTGACGAGATTCTGTCTTTCATCCCGCCGCGCGCCGGTATCAATGAAATCGAACTGAATGACGAGCAACGAGCAGCCCTCGCGGCTATGCTCCACTCGCTCGACAGCGGGTTTGCGCCATTCCTGTTGCACGGGGTGACCGGCTCGGGAAAGACCATAGTATACTGCCACCTGTGCCGTGAGGTTCTGGCCCGGGGACGAACGGCGCTGGTACTAACACCCGAGATAGGCCTGACCGGCGCTACGCTGGCCTATTTTCGGGGCATGTTCGGCGATAAAGTAACCGTGATTCACTCGGCGATGACAGAGCGAGAGCGGATCAGGAGCTGGCGCGGCATCAAACGGGGCGACTATCGAATCGTGGTGGGGCCGCGCTCGGCGGTTTTTGCGCCACTGGCGAACATTGGTATGGTCATCGTTGACGAAGAACATGATCCCTCGTACAAGCAGGATGATCCCGCGCCGCGACTCCACGCCCGCGATGCCGCCGTTATGAGAGCCAAGCTGGCCGATGTCCCGGTCGTATTGGGATCAGCTTCGCCGTCGCTAGAATCCTATCACAACGCCCTCAAGGGGCGATACCGGCTGCTTCGGCTGAACCGGCGTCCGGCCACCGCCCATCTGCCCACCGTTCACGTGGTGGACATGCGCACCGACCGTTTGCGCGGCGATCTGCCATACCTGTCATACACAGTGAAACGGGAGATGGACCAGTGCCTGAAAGAAGGGCGCCAGGCAATCCTCTTTCTCAATCGCCGAGGCCACTCACCGCAACTCAAGTGCGCCTCCTGCGGCGGGGCGCCGGAGTGCCCGTCATGTCGCGTGAAGCTGACCTACCACAAGGTCGGCCGGAAGCTGAGTTGTCACTACTGCGGACACGTCCAGCCCGCATGGGAAACCTGCCCGGAGTGCGGCAGCCATGAGGTATTCTTCCTGGGAGCCGGGACGCAGAAGGTCGAGGAGAACTTGCCGCGCCTTTTCCCCCAGGCTCGGGTAGTCCGCATGGACAGCGACGCGGCGTCAGGACGTCGGAAGGCGCATCAGATTCTCTCCGACTTCGCTGAACATCGCTACCAAGTTCTTCTGGGGACCCAGATGGTGGCCAAGGGTCTGGATTTTCCTTCAGTCACCCTGGTGGGTGTCCTGGCCGCCGACCTCAGCCTTGACCTTCCCGACTTCAGGGCCTCCGAACATGCGTTTGCCAGATTGCTTCAGGTAGCCGGGAGATCCGGGCGCGCGGCGAGTCCCGGCCGGGTGCTGATTCAGACCTACTATCCGGACAGCCACATAATCGATTCGGTCTCACGTCACGATTATCAGTCATTTTATGAGTCGGAAATCGCCTCCCGCAAGGCCCTGGGCTTCCCTCCGTTCGGGCGTCTCCTGCTGATCGTCCTGTCGGGTTCGGCCGAGGATAAGCTGATTCAGACCGCCGCGAACCTGCATCACAGACTGCGGCGAAAACTGGTCTCTGCGGGCCTGAGAGTTGAGATTCTCGGCCCGGCGCCAAGCCCGATGTACCACCTCAGGGGGCGATATCGACGGCAACTCCTTCTCAAGACCGTCGCCATGCCGCGACTGGTGGATCTCCTGACCGGATGGGAGGCGGATGAACCCCGGTTCGGCCTGCCCAATTCCATCAGGATAGGTGTCAACGTGGATCCTGTGGACGTGATGTAGCGCCCTGATCTGGATCAACCATGCACGGAGGTTAAACAGATCGCTAAGGCAAACTGATGAAATCCGAAATGCCGCCGATACCACCAAATATGGACGAGGGTGAGGCGTCCTGACAAATCTACGGGGAGGGGAAAACAGGCATCTATGGAGTCGTCAACATGACCAACGCCGTCGATCTTGTCCACAGCGCAAATGCTTCATCATCTGGTGCCGGGCAACCGGCCGAACCTGTTTTCCTCGACTGGCCTTGCCAGGGAGCTCCATTTGCGGAGGGCAGACTCTTCAGCTCGCCTGACCTGAGCGAGTTCGGTCTGGTCTTTGTCGATCCCCTGCAGGCTCTGAAGCGGGTCGGGGCCTGGTCGGGAAACGGCGAAATTTCGGAGCAGCAGTATGTCAAGTGGGGGGAGAAGGAGCTGGCATCCTATCTGGCGAGGGTCAAAAGGGCCCGAGCCGCTCTGGACGACTTGCTTGTCAGGGGCGGTTCACTCGTCCTTCGGGCGAATATCCCTAAAGCCAACATTCGCGTCGTCAAGCGGAGTCCCAACTCGACCCGGAGTTACACAGAATCGGTAGTATCGGCGCTTTTCTGGCTGGAGGAGATGATCGGGCGCTATTCGATCAGATACGCCGGCAGCCGGGTAATCAAGTACGCCTCAGAACTGCATCCGTTGGCGCAGGCGCTCGGATCGGTTCAGATCAAAGCGTTGCAGGCAATCGAGGCCGTCAGCAGCGGGAAACTCGAGCATATTGCGTATACCGGAACATCTTTCAAGACACCAGCCGTCAGCCGGATAATCCCCGAGGGCTATGCCGGCGATGTCTGGCTGGTCCCGGAGTTCGAGGTCGCGAACGAACCCATGCGCCTGGTGGAGGCATTCCGGGCGGTCGCCGGATACAGCCAGTCCTCGGTCAGGCAGCCATCGTGGGTTCACTCTTACCAGGAACAACTCGACCGGCAGAACCCGTTCCGACGGCAGCTCGGCGAGATCGATGCCAGGATAGAAGCCCTGAAGAAGCAGAAGCAAGTGGCCCAGTCGAAAGATCGGGAGGCTTCGCTGCTGACTCAGCTTCTGTGGGCAACGGGACCTACTCTGATCGCGACGGTTGAAGTGGCTCTGAGTCTGCTCGGGTGGCAAGCCATCGACAGCCCTATTGCGGCTAACGAAAGCCTTCTGGACATGCGGTTACCTGCAGGCGGCCCCAAGGCGAGGGCCGTGGTCATGGTTGCGGACAGTCAACAGGGCCCGATTACGGCGGAGGCAATCGAGGTGTTGGCTCGAACCATGGAAGAGGGGAAGCTGAAGGACCGTGCAAAGGGGCTGGTCGTCGGCAACCCCGAGGCGCAAGTGAAACCGGAGGAGCGCCAGACCTGGTTCGATCAGGAGGCGATACAAGCTGCTCATCGTCATGATTTCTGCCTGCTGCCGTCCTCAGAGCTGCTGCTCATGGCCGGATTCATGCTGGAAAAGCACGAGGCATCGAATCAGAGCACCCTGAGGTCCGCTTTGGCCAAGGACCTGACCATCTGCGATTCCGAATTCAGACTGAATTCAAAGCGCTACGGAATGTAACGACCGCCCGGCCGACTTCGGCCGGACCGGACTTGCGTGGCTCTCGGTAATCGGCGGGGAAGGTCGCCGGGACCGACTCCCCTCGTCAGCGTTATCCCTCATGGTCTGACCCGGCGACACCCGCACACGCTCAAATGAAAGGACGATCAAATCGACGACCTTGCACCCTGCAAGGACTGTGCCAGGGGAACAGGTGACGACTTCTCCTTATCTGTAAGATATTGTCCTGGAACATATTACTTAACCAGAGGGATTGTTCGCCCTTCCCCGTGGGACTACCTCTTCGGATTGTCGTACGAAATCAGACGGACTTCCTGCGCCGGGACTGGATGGCCCTGATTCGAAGACAGCCTTAGCATTCTCACTATCTATCCGTATATTGTTGGATTATGGGTAAGGCCGTAACGACAGTGCGTCTTCAAACAGTGGGTTGTCGGCTCAATCAATACGAGACCGAGCGAATGGCCGCCGACCTTACCGCCCGCGGCCTGATTCGGGTTGATGAAGGCTGTCCGGCTGATCTGTATGTCATCAATACCTGCACCGTCACCCATCGCGCCGACCGCGATTGCCGGTATCTGGCTCGAAAGGCCCGGCGAGAGAACCCCCACGCAAAGATCGTGCTGGCCGGTTGCTATGTCGAAACCGATCGCAAGGGGATAGCATCGCTGGATTCCGTTGATGCGGTCATCGGCAACGACGAGAAGGACAGCATAGCCGACGTGCTCATGCAACGTCTGCCGGAGCTCGTCTACGGCGGTGTGCATCCACCCGGGCCGGCATCAATACTGTCCGACTTCCACGCCCGCAATCGAGCCTGGGTGAAAGTCTCTGACGGCTGCGATCAGCGCTGCTCATACTGCCTGGTCACCGTCGTAAGAGGACCTCTCCGCTGTCGACCCGCTCTGGAACTGGTGGCCGAGATCAAAGACCTGGCTGCGCATGGTTATCGGGAAGTAGTCCTGACAGGCGTCAACATGGGCTACTATGTAGACCCGGAGGGTACCGGTCCGGAGTCGTTTGCACAATTGGTGGCGGCGATCCTGGAGCAGGTTCCGGATGTCCGGCTGCGTCTGTCGTCAATTGAGCCGCAGACGGTCACCGATGAACTCCTTGGCGTATACTCCGACGCCCGAGGAATGGTTTGCCGCCATTGGCACATACCCCTTCAATCGGCGTCCGACCGTATACTGCGAATGATGCGACGCCCGTATTCGGCCGACAGATTCGCCGAGCGGGTTCGCGCCACCCGCCAGGCGCTGGGGGGAGGCATCGTTGGGGCCGACATTATAGTCGGTTTTCCGGGTGAGACCGAGAGTGATTTCTCGGCCGGCCTCGCTCTGGCTGACTCTGGGTTGCTGGATTATCTCCATGTCTTTAGCTATTCCGACCGTCCGGGCACCGCGGCTATCGAGCTGCCTGACAAGGTCAGCCCCCAAATCATCCGTGAACGGGCGAAGCGCCTGAAGGCGATCTCGAAGCGGCGCTGGCGATTGGCGCACGAGCAACATGTTGGGCAGGTACTGGATGTGATCTGCGAGAACAAACTCGCAGAGGACGGGCGCTATCGCGCTGTCGCCGATAACTATCTTCGGGTCCGGATGCCGGCCGGGATTCCGGGCGGTCGCGAGATCTACAAAATTCGCCTCACTGCGGCAGCCGCCGACCACGCCGAGGCCGAGCTCATCGGCTAGCGGTCTGTCCGTGTTGCACGCTTACGATCGCATTTCTTCGCTATCCCTGCAGGGATAAATCGGTTCCTGCCTTCCATGCGATGCGGGAAATATCTTCCGTGGAGTGTCCCAAGCAGGTTGGTCACACTGCTGTCGTGTCTCCGTAAGGCGCGATCAGGCAATATCTTATGCGTAATCCTTGAGTTTTGGCACGGCCCTTGCGAACAATGTTTGCCGGAATAATAGGCGACAGGAGTGCCTTTTGACTGACGAAACAGAAATCAACCAGCCGTCCGAACAGGCCCCCGAGCAAGAGGCCGAGGATACAAAGCGGGCCAGAAGCCCCATCCTGAGATACGCCCTGTTTGGTGGTGGCGGGCTGGTCCTCGTCCTGGCGATCGCCTTTGCAGTCGCCATACTCATGGGCGGCGGGACCGCCAACTCCCCGGAAGGGGCCAGTGAAGGTGGTCGATCGGTCGAGACCGGGCACGACATTGCCGTCGCCGAGGGCGATGCGGGGCCGCAGCAACATGCCGAAGGCAGCATTGCGGAGGAAGGCGAAAGGCACATCGACAGCCTGCTGAATGCTCAGCAGGATGCCAAGGTCATTGATAATATAATGGACAATCTCGCATTTCTGGAGTACGAACCGGACCTGTCCGAAATCGAGTCGGCAGCTTCAGGAATGTCGGTCCGGGATTCTCTGGAGAAAGCCGACTGGCTCGAGCAGGAAACCGCGAGGCTGGCCGACCGCAAGGCCGAACTCGACAAGCGCGAGCGCGAGCTGAATCGACTGGACAAAGAGGTCACGCAGAAGCTCTTGAAACTGGAGCAGGCCGAGACGGCTCGTGTCAATACTCTTGCCAAGTTGTATGACGGCATGGACCCCCGCGCTGTAGCGCAACTGATGGCGAATCTCGATGACGAGACAATCGTCTCGATCCTGCCGCGAATGAAGCTCAAGAACGCCTCCGCCGTACTGGCCCTGCTGCCGCCGCAACGGGGGGCGAGACTCTCCAAGCAGATGATCACGATCGCCGAGGAATATTAGTAGTGAACACCGAGGCCACCACCATATTCGATCTGCTGCTGGGCCCAGCCGGCAATATTGCGACCGGCGGTTCCGCGGATTCGAGCCGGAACTGCGATAGTGCTGTATTCGACAGCATCCTGGCTGGTTTGATCGATCTCGGCGCCCTCGGCGATAATGGCAGCGCGACAGGAACATCGATTTCCGGCCGGCCCGACCATGGACTTCCAGAACCATCGGCCGAACTCTGGGCCCGGCTGCTGTCACAATCATCCGGACTCCCGAGTGCCGAGTCCGGTCGATCCTTCGGTCGGGTCGGAACACCGCGCGAATTGTCGGCCCCTGCGCCCGAAGAACCCGCACACCGGGTAGCAGGTGATATGGCGGCTCGACCGTTCAACCTCCTTGCCGCGAGCGGCGCCTCGGTCGGTTGGCTGTCGGCACTGGACGATCAGACGGGTAAGGCCGCTGAGGCTGTTTCAGCCGAGACTGCTCCGGTCGAAATGAACGTACTCGCCTTCAACCGCAGCATTGCGGAAGCGCTGCCTCGTGAAGATCGCATTGTCAATCAATCGCTTGAGCATATGCTGAATAGCCGGCCGGTTGAACTCACCGGCGATCGGCAATACCGGATTACGTCGGTGGAGCAGGGGTCGGGGCTGCTCCAACTGACTCTTAGTGACCCTTCGGACTCCGAAAGACCGATAAAGGTAGCCCTGCCTCTGACCAGCCTCGCCAGGGGACTGGAGGGTCAGGATCCTGTGAATGGTCGTGTGAATCTCCAGACCGAGCAGTCGGCCGCGGCCCATCTGCAACGCCTGCTGAGCCGACTCAGCCTCCGTGAAATCTCCATAACGGGCCGGCATCAGGGTTCCGATGTGACTGACGGCGCCAGCGCTGAAGAAACCCCGGATGCAAAGCAATTGACCATAGTGGCCAATGATTCCGGTCGTCGTGTGGTGCTGCGTACGCAGCTCTCGGCCGAAGAACTCCGTACCCCCTTACCAAAGGGTCCGGCTGAACCACCGGCGACCGAAAAAGCTGCCCGCCCGCTGCCTGAGAATGATCAGACTTTCGCCAGGGCCCACCATGCTTCGGTCGAACCGGAGCGCCTGGCCCGTTCCGCCGCAGCCGAGTCCGGCTCCATGGAACCTCGAGTCGGGTTCGATCTGATGCGTTCGGGCGGTGCCGGAGACGCCAGGGACCAGAGCTTGCAGCGGACCGAAAGCCGCCTTGACAGCTCTTGGCGCAGCGAGGCGATTCTCTCCAATGCCCGCGAGACCGGCGCCGAGTCTGCACCCGGCGGCTCCGACCATGGAAGCGGCGAGTTGGGCTCCCGCGGCGCCAGTGCTGTGCGTCAGGGTGCTGCTAATCAGCCTGTCCGCTTCCATTTGCCCCACGATTTCGGCTCGCTCTTACGCAACGGCCGTCAGACGCTGACGATCCGGATCGAACCGGAGCATCTGGGCCCGGCTCGCCTGACCCTGACCGAGAGAGACGGCGGTCTGCAGGCTCGGTTGATTGTGAGTTCGCCGGAGGCCAGGGCGCTGATCGAATCCTCGCTGGACCGCCTGAGCCGTCAGCTGCAACAGGCCAATGTCGATGTCCAGTCAATCGAAGTGACAGTAAGTGCCGACTCGGAGCATCGGGAGCTATTTCACGAGCGTCCGGACTGGATCGACTGGGCGACGCGCTCAGGGCGAGTTCAGACTAACACAGAGATCGAACAAGGTGGTCAGGAGATCGTCATGCCGCCGCGGGCGACGCACCAAATCGGCGCCGGCGGAATCGATGTTCTGGCCTGAGAAAGGATAGACAATGGGTTTTATTTCGCCAATCCCCACTAACTCCGACGGCAGCCAGCGTCAGACCGGCAGTCTGCAGAGTTTGGGCAAGGATGATTTCCTCAAGCTCCTGATCACCAAGCTGGAGTATCAGGACCCACTCGAGCCCATGCAGGATGAAGACTTCGTGGCGCAACTGGCGCAGTTCTCGACTCTCGAACAGATGAACAACATCGCCGAAGAGATAGCCGCCTCAAACGAATGGGATATGCTCCAGACCCAGTCGCTTAATAACACGATGGCCGCCGGGTTCATCGGCAAGGAAGTCAAGGCCGACTACAACGGTCTGTACTATGACGGTGAGGCCGACCCACAACTGACCTATCGGACAAACGAACATGCGGCGACCGTCAATCTGACTATCAAGGATGCCGAGGGTCATGTCGTAAGAGTGCTGACCGAACAGGGCGTCGTCGCCGGAACTCATCACCTGAACTGGGATGGACGCGACAGCCGCGGCAACCTGGTCGATGTCGGCAATTACACAATTGAAGCTACCGCCCTCGACGCCAACGGCGATGAGTTCGAGCCCAGGCTCTCACTGGTAGGCCTGGTCGATTCGGTCGTCTACCGCGACGGCAACGCCTATCTCAGGGTCAAGGGTGTCGAAGTATCTCTGGGCCACATCAGCGCCATTGGTGAGCCCGGACTGTTCACTGAGGATGACTGAGACAGGATTCAGGAGGAAAGGGATGTCCACCGAGCAATCTGTCCAATTGACCAACTTTCGTCGACCGGTCGACCTGATCGACATCGCGCACCGTCGCAACGATGCGAAACCGAAACCTGGTGCGGCCGGTTCGTTCCGCGACATGTTCTCCGCCGAGCTGGCCAGGGAACATGACGTACAGTTTTCGCAGCACGCTCACCAGCGTCTGCACTCACGGGGAATCGAACTGTCCGGTGAGGCCCTGGGACGGCTTAGTGATGGGATCGATCGAGCACAGAGCAAGGGTTCACGGGAGACCCTGGTCCTCACCGATGAGGCTGCGTTCGTCGTCTCGGTGCCGAACCGAACCGTCATAACCGTCTTCGACCGCGACAACCTCCGCGAGGGTGTTGTGACACAAATAGACTCAGCGGTGATTGTGTGAAGAGGCAAAAAAGAAATGAACAATAGACGATTGATTAACACCTACACCAAGGTCGGACCCCGTCCTGACGGGGAGACCCTGGTGCCAACCATGGAGGTAGCCATACCATGATGGCATCACTGTTTTCCGGTGTGTCCGGATTGAAAAACCACCAGGTCAAGATGAACGTGATCGGCAATAACATCGCCAATCTCAACACCATCGGCTTCAAGGGAAGCCGGGTGAATTTTCAGGAAGCCCTGGTGCAGACGCAGAAAGGCGCCGGGCGTCCGTCTGCAGTCTCCGGCGGCACCAACCCGATCGAGATGGGCCTCGGAATGGAAGTTTCGTCGGTCGACACCCTGTTTCAGCAGGGCGGTCTTGAGACCACCGGCCAGATAACCGACCTGGCCATCCAGGGTAATGGGTTCTTCATTCTGGGCGATTTCATGGGCAACCGCTTCTACACCCGGGCGGGGGCTTTCGGCTTCGACGCCAACGCCAACCTGGTTGACCCGGCCACGGGCTTGATGGTGCTGGGCAAGATGGCCGATCGTGAAGGCAGTATTCCCTCGTTGTCCACGATCGGTGAGATCACCCTGCCCTTCGATCAACAGGACCCCTCCAAGGGTACGACAAGTGTGTCCCTGGCCAACAACATCAACGCATCGGCAACCAACTCCAAAGTGACCTCGTTCCAGTCCGGCAATTCGAATGTCATGGACGTTCAGGGAACTGCCAATGACGGTGTGGGCGGCACTCACACCATCAGTATTGAGGGCGAGCAGGCCAGGCAGGCCAGCATGGTCACCAACACGGGCGGCGCCCTCAGTCTGGCCACGAGTCTCACATCTCTCGGCATCAACGTCTTCGACGATCTCACTATCTCAGTTGACGGCGGAACGCCGCAGGCCGTCACCGGCCTTACCGAGACATCAACCATTGATAATCTACTGAACGCCATCAACCTCATCGACGGCATATCAGCGAGGCTGACGGGCGGCGAAGTCGAGATCGTTCGTGACTACTACGGTGCTCCGGCCTCATTCTACTTCGAGACATCCGCCGGCGTCGACGCCGGGGGCAACCTAAATATCGCCAGCGGGATTTTCGGTCTGGCCGACGGCGCGACGTTCAACTCCGCCACCCAGGCCGATACCAGCCGTCGAGGCGCCGCCGCGACATTCGTGGCAACCGATTCGTTCCAGCCGACCATCGGCACCGGGGCGGCCGCGGGGCCAAAAGTGACCCAGCTCGAGCTCGTGTACAACTCCTCCACCGGCCTGGTAACCGGGCTGAAGGGAATCGGGGGAGGTGGCATCTCGGTGACCACGGGCGCCGCCGGATTGAGTTACACTTACGATAACCCAACAGCGCCGCTCGGAACCAACCATCCCCTGGTCATCGAAACCGCGGCCACCGAGCACACGACATCGATCGATGTCTACGACTCGCAAGGTACGAAGCACACGATGTCTATTACGTTCTTTAAGTCGCTGGTCACAAACCGGTGGGAATGGAGTGTCTCCACTAACGGCGAGGAAGATGTGACGACCGGCGGATCCGGATACGTTACATTCAACAATGATGGTTCGCTGAATACGTTCGATTACAATGGCGGCGCCACTGCTGTCACTATAGATCCCCGCAACGGCGCCGACAGTATGACCATCAGTTTCAATGCCGGTACCTCGGGGAACTTCGACGGCATGACGCAGTTCTCGGGTTCGCATACCGCCTCGATCGTCTCGCAGGACGGTTACGGCCTGGGAATCCTTCAGAATATCGCCATCGACAAGGCGGGCTTCATATCGGGTATCTTCTCGAATGGCATCACGCGCGTTCTGGCCCAGATAATGCTCGCCGACTTTGCGAACCAGGCGGGCATGCGCAAGAACGGAAAGTCGATGTACCAGGCGACCGGTAACTCCGGCGAGGCGCGCGAAGGCATGGCCGGAGAGACAATCGGAGCCGAATTAGTATCCGGGGCGCTGGAGTCCTCTTCGGTGGACGTCGCCCAGGAGTTCACCTCGATGATCACCGCTCAGCGCGGCTTCCAGGCCAACGCAAGAATCATCACCACCTCCGACAGCATGCTCGATGAGCTGGTGAACCTGAAGAGGTAAGCGTTAGATGATCAAGGTCACTCGCCTCAATAACGATACTCTGGTGGTCAACGCCGACCTGATCGAGTTCCTGGAAGCTACCCCGGAGACGATCATCTGCCTGACCACAGGGAAGAAGGTCATGGTGCGGGAGACCATTGACCAGATCATTGAGCGAGTGGCGGAATTCAAGGCACGCGCGGGCGTTCGGATCAAAAACCCGGACGCCTCCGCGTCAGCCGACAGGAGTTGATTATGCCGGAAGATGACGAGAAGACTACCATTGAAGCCGGTGCCGACACCGAAGTAGGCGAAGGCGTCGCAGCCTCCGGCGACGGGAAGAAGAAACTGGTCCTTTTCGGCGGAATCGGACTGGGCGCAATAGTCGTCGGCGTGACTCTGGCTTTGTTCGTGATCCGGCCGATGATGGCCGGCGACGGCGATCCCGGCCAGGAAACCCGTGAAATCGCCGAGAGCCTTCGCGATGGCGGTGATGATAGTCGAGGCGATGGTCACGGTGACGATCACCGCAAGGAGAGGCCGCGTCCGAAGAGTTCAGGCGGTACCTCGCTGGTTTACGCCGTGCGGGACATAGTGGTTAATCCGGCCGGAACCGGTGGGTCTCGCTTCCTCTCGGCCTCGTTCGCTCTGGAAGTACAGGCCTCGTGGCTTGAGAAAGAGCTGGCGGAGAAGGATGCGATGGTGCGGGATGCTCTGATCACTATCCTGTCCTCCAAGACGGTTCCGCAACTGACCGACCCCAAGCAAAAGGAAGTCGTCCGTTACCAGATAAGGAAGCGCTTGCAACAGCTTCTGAATACAGAGGATATCACCAACGTGTACTTCACCGATTTTGTGCTGCAGTAAGGCGAAGGCGTAGCCGTGGCGAAGATTCTTTCACAGGACGAGATTGATGCTCTTCTGACCACCGTCTCCAGTTCGGAGGGCGATGTTGAAGAGGAGAGCATTGAGGATGAGAAGTTACGCTCGATAGTAGCGTATGACTTCAAGCATCCCAATCGTGTCTCCAAAGACCAGATACGCACTCTCGAGAACATGCACGACAACTTCGCCGGCCACTACGGCAGCACGTTGTCGACGGTTCTGCGGACAATTGTCGACATCGATCTGGTCTCGGTCGACCAGATCACCTACAGCGAGTTCATCATGTCGCTGGTGACCCCCTCGTGTACTTTCACCTTCGCTGCTCATCCGCTCGAGGGCGGCTGTCTGGTCGACTTCAACCCGACCCTTACCTTCGCCTTGATCGACCGAATGTTCGGCGGATCCGGCAAGATACTGGAATCTGAACGCGAACTTACCGGCATCGAGCGCGCTGTAGTAAGCCGCCTGACGCAGAAGCTGTTCACCGACCTGGAGCGGGCATGGGAGAACATCCAAAAGCTCGATATCGAGCAGAGATCCTTCGAGACCAACCCCCAGTTCATTCAAATTGTCCCTCCCGGAGAGACGGTGGTTGTCGTGTCATTTCAGGTCAAGATGTTCCAATCTACCGGTTTGCTGACCATCTGCTATCCGTATGTCTCGCTTGAGCCTGTTATCACCAAGCTGTCGGCTCAGAACTGGATCGACGCTACCGCAAAGAAGAACCAGGATCGCGATAGGGATATCATTCGCGACAACCTTGTCGGCGTGAAGACCGAACTGGCGGCCCAGTTGCTTGAGACGAAACTCAGGATGAAGGACTTCCTGAGTCTCAGCCCCGGCGATATCATCCCGACCGAGACGCGGATAAACCAGATGGTCTCGGTGTTTGTCAGCGGCCGCAAGAAATTCCTGGCCCGACCCGGGTTGTCGGGCAAGAAGAAAGCTATACAAATCACAGCCGATTGTGACACGGAGGCACAGGAGCACTAAGTATGGAAGACGAAACCAAGAGCCCGGGTACCGAGGAAGCCGCTCAGGAGCCTGAGGAGCATGCCGCTGAAGAGGCCTCGGCCGACGGACCAGCATCCCCGGAAGGTGCGCCGTCCGAATCGGCGGCCGAGGAGTCCTCGGATGAACAACTGCCCGAGGCCTCCGAGGACGAACCAGCAGACGATAGCGAGCAACCTTCCGATGAATCCGACGTGAATTCGGAAGATGCCTCTGAGGAGGATGCCGAGGCGGCGATGATGGCCATGCTGGAGGAGTCCGAACGAGGAGATGCCCCGAGCGGCGGGGTGCACAACCCTGACGATGCCTCCGAGGAAGACGCCGAGGCGGCAATGATGGCCATGCTCCAGGACCTTCCCTCCGAAGAGCAAAAGGCCTCCGCCGACGACATTAACTTCGGCTCGTCTTCGGTCTCGCAGGCTGAACTTCAGCAGCTCCAGCAGACGGCGGGCAACACCGAGACGCGCAACATCGAGTTGCTGCTGGATGTCAATCTGCCGATCTCCATTGAACTTGGACGCACCAAGATGGCGATCTCCGACATTCTGTCGCTCGGACCGGGATCGGTCGTGGAGTTGAACAAGCTCGCCGGTGAACCGGTGGATTTGCTGGTCAACGGTCGCATAGTCGCCCGCGGGGAAGTAGTCGTCATCGACGAGAACTTCGGCGTGCGCATCACTCAGCTGCTGACTACCGAGGAACGCCTCAAGGTGCTCGGAGAGCAATCGTGAATCGCAAACGCACGTTCTTGACGACGGCCCTTATCCTGGCCGTAGCCCTGGCGGGACTGATGTTGATCGACGTCGGCCGAACCGATGCTGTCGGGCAGTCCGCCCTGACCGTGGCGCCCGTGCCGGCAGATGATGCGCAGAGCGAGGTCCGAGCCCTGACCGGAATGGACGACGGCATGGTGGCCGCTATGGGCAAGATGGCGGCGGCGCTGGTAATAGTGGTCCTCGCCATCTACGGAGCGGTATGGGGTCTGAAGCGCCTGAACGGCGGCCGGCGACGCAGACACAGCGGTCAGCAACTGCTCGAAGTAATCGAGACCGCCTACCTGGCGCCGAAGAAGACTGTCGCCCTGCTCAGGGTGGCCGACAAGGCGATCGTGGTGGGGATAACTGAGGGACAGATGTCGGTGCTGACGGAGCTGGATTCGGATCAGACCGCCCTGGCTCTCGCGGATCAGCCGAATCCTGATAGTGAAGCAGGCAAAGGATTCGACAGGATGTTCACTACTGCGGCCAACCGGCTCCGCCGTTTTGCGTCCCGTCCGCAGACAATGACCGCGGTCGGGGAATAGACAGCGGCAGGTACTCATCCGACGGCCATGGATTCGGCCGCGGGGTTCGCGACAGGAAGTTGCGGACAGAAAGCACATTGGATATGAAGAGATCGGTGAAACTCATTCTCTGGCTTGTGCTGGCACTGCTGTGTCTGGCCGCCGCCTCACCTCAGGCTCAGACGCTGCCCAAAGTGTCTCTGCAGGTGGGAGAGGCCGAGAATACCGACGAGATCTCCACTACCCTGCAGATCGTGATTCTGCTCACCGTCCTGGCCCTGGCGCCGTCGATCCTGATCATGGTCACCTCCTTCATCCGGATTATTGTCGTCCTTTCGTTTCTTCGCCACGCCATGGGCATCCATCAGATGCCGCCAAACCAACTGCTGGCTGCGCTGGCCCTCATTCTGACCTTCTTCATCATGACGCCCGCCATCGAGACTGCCTACAACGACGGAATCAAGCCCTTCCTTGATGGTGAGATGGCGCGCGAGCAAGCCTTCGATCAGACCGCAGCGCCCTTCAAGAAGTTCATGCTGAGCCAGACTCGCGAAAAGGACCTGGCGCTATTCGTCGGCATCTCCAGGATGGAACGCCCGGAAAACGCCGGCGAACTGCCCCTGTCAGTGCTGGTGCCGGGATTTGTCATCAGCGAGCTCCGCACCGCCTTCCAGATTGCCTTCGTTTTGTTCATACCGTTCCTGGTCATTGATATGGTGGTGGCCTCAGTTCTGATGTCGATGGGAATGATGATGCTGCCGCCGATCATCGTTTCTCTGCCGTTCAAGATACTCCTGTTCGTGCTCGTCGACGGGTGGTATCTGCTTGTCAAATCCCTGGTCGAGTCGTTCCACATGTAAGGAGGAGAGGCGGAAAGTGACAGCACAGATGGTGGTAACCCTGGGCCGTGAGGCTCTCATCCTGACCATGATGATCGCCGGCCCGATGCTTCTCTTCGGACTGATTGTCGGACTGTGTATAGCCCTCTTTCAGGCCGTCACTCAGATTCAGGAAATGACCTTGACATTCATTCCCAAGATCCTCGCTGTCGGTACGGCTCTGCTGATCTTCCTGCCCTGGATGATCAACAAGGCGACCGATTTCACTCGTCATATCTTCGAACTGATCCCGACTTTGGTCGGCGGCTGACGCAGGCAACTGCGCCTTTAGTGAACAATGCCGCCCCCTCAGTGGGTCGCTCCATCAACAGGTCGCGGCCACTCCCTGCCCGATGACAGACAGCAACTTGGCTGCACTTGAAGGATCCGCTTACACGTCGACCTGTCTGCCTGGGCATTGACTGACCACCTCGGTGGTTAATCCTTTCCCCGCCTGCCCGACGACACACTTAAGTTGATTTTGCGGTTTTCGTAAGCTCTGTCAGAACAGGCGCTTACGCGATCTGCTTGGCTCGTTTCAATCTGGCACACGGCTTGATAATAAAGGAGGGCGAGTAACCTGAAGTGTGTGGTTGGTAACTTGTTCGAATTCATTAACTACAGCGCAGAGAAGCTGCAATTGCTGCTCCTGATCATGTTGAGAGTCTCAGGCCTGTTCCTGATGGCGCCGGTGCTGGGTCACCGCAATGTCTCTTCGATGATCCGAGTCGGCCTGCTGATCCTCCTGACGCTGATCCTGGTGAGTTCGCTCAATATTGACCCGCTTCCGGTCTCGACATCGATCTGGCAGCTGGCCGGACTGGCCTTCAGGGAGTTGCTGGTCGGCGTTGTCATTGGCCTGGTCTTCAACCTGATCTTCATGGCGATACACACCGCCGGCGGCCTGCTCGGCTACCAGATGGGTTTCGCCGTGGTAACTCAGTACGACGCCAACCTGTCCGGACAGGTTTCGATTCTCGGCCGGCTCTGGTTCATCGTGGGCGTCCTGATCTTCCTGACTATCAACGGCCATCACCTGATGATTCACGCCTTCGCAGACAGCTACGAACTGATTCCGCCGGGAGCCGCCTTCGCCGGCGGCAGCTTCACCGACATGTTCATTCGATTGACCGCCTATGTCTTCGTTTTGGCCCTGAAGATAGCTGCGCCGGTCACGGTCACCCTCTTCATGACAGATGTGGCCCTCGGCACCATCGCCAAGACAATGCCGACGCTGAACGTTTTCTTCATGGGCATGCCCCTGAAGATCGGGGTCGGACTGACGGTCATGGCTATGGCGTTGCCCGCCGCCGCCTGGATATTCCAGCGCGCCGTCGGATACTTCGATACGCAACTGGACTTCGTCCTTAATGCTCTGGGGAAGGCCTGATAGCCGATGCCGGAACAGGGATTTCAGGAAAGGACAGAGAAGGCCACACCGCGGCGCCGGGAAAAGGCCCGCGAGGAAGGCAAGGTAGCCAAGTCGCCGGAGGTGAATGCAGCCGCCCTGCTTAGTTTCGGCTTCTTGTCTCTCTTCATGCTTGGTCCCCGGATGGCCGAGCGACTCCAGGCCATGATGCAGCACACCATGACCCACGCCCCGGCGATCGCCGCCGCCGACGCCAGCATGTCCAGGGTCTTCGGTGACTTCGCTCTCAAGTTCTTCGAGATAGTCGGGCCGACGTTCATAGTCCTGACGGTCATCGCTATCGCGGCCAACGTGGCCCAGGTCGGGTTCCGAATCACCCCCAAGTCCATCGAGCCAAACTTCAACAAGATCAGTCCGCTGTCCGGTTTCAAGCGCCTGTTCGGCCTGACGGCGCTGGTGAGTCTGTTTCGCGATACACTGAAGTTGCTGATCGTCGGCATCGTCGCTTATAAGGCTATCGAAACCGAATTCGATTCCTTCTTCCTCCTGCCGGACATGTCGGTGATGGACATAGCCTCGGCCATGGGCAAGACGGCTGTCGTTCTTGGTCTCAAGGTGGGGGCGATCATGATCGTCATCGCCATTCTCGATTATCTCTATAAGCGCTACGACTTCGAAAAGTCGATCAAGATGTCGAAGCAGGATATCAAGGAGGAGAATCGCGACACGGAAGGGTCTCCGGAACTCCGCAGTCGCATTCGACAGGCGCAGCGCGAACTCTCGCGGCAGCGGCAGATGGACGCGGTGCCGCTGGCCGATGTCGTTGTCACCAACCCTACCCACTTGGCGGTGGCTCTGAAGTACGACTCCGGCGAGATGAACGCCCCCAAGGTGATCGCCAAGGGTGAACGCCTGCTGGCCCAAAGGCTCAAGGACATCGCTCGCAAGCACGACATCCCGGTGATCGAAGACCCGCCGCTGGCCCGTGCGCTGTTCAAAATGTGCCGCGTGGGCGACTTCGTGCCCGAAAACCTCTACCGAGCTGTCGCCGAACTGCTGGCTTATGTCTATCGCCTGAAGAAGAAGGTGAATTCGGATGGCTGAGCCAAAAGCGCAGAGGAGCTTCCTGAGCCATCTGGCGGAGCGCAGCGATGTGCTGCTGGCCGTCGGCGTCGTGGGCATCATCGGCGTACTGATTGTCCCTATACCTACGGCTCTGCTCGATTTCGCTCTGGCCTTCAACATCACCTTCTCACTGGTAGTACTACTGACCACGCTGTGGGTGACCAAACCCCTTGAGCTATCGGTCTTCCCGGGTATGCTCCTGATTGTGACCCTGATGCGGCTGGCTCTTAACGTTGCCTCCACACGTCTGATTCTGGGGCAGGCCTATGCCGGTGAGATAATCAACTCCTTCGGTAACTTCGTTGTTCAGGGCAACTATGTCGTCGGCTTCATTGTCTTCGTCATCCTGATCATAATCCAGTTTGTAGTCATCACCAAGGGTGCGGGACGTATCAGCGAGGTCGCCGCCCGGTTCACCCTTGATGCCATGCCCGGCAAGCAAATGGCCATCGACGCCGACCTCAATGCCGGGATCATCTCCGAGCAGGAAGCACGTGACCGCCGCGAGTCGATTTCCCGTGAAGCCGATTTCTACGGAGCGATGGACGGCGCCTCGAAGTTCGTCCGCGGCGACGCCATCGCCGGCATCCTGATTACCGTCATCAACATCATAGGCGGCTTCGTAATCGGTATTGCCATCAATGACATGAGCCTTGCCGAAGCCCTGCGTACTTATTCGCTGCTTTCGATCGGTGACGGCCTGGTGACCCAGGTGCCGGCCCTCCTGGTTTCGACCGCCGCCGGTATCATAGTTACCCGTACTGCCGCAAAGGGCAGTATGGGCAGCGACTTGACCAGCCAACTAGTCCGCCAGCCTCGCGCCATCCTCGTGGCCGCGGGTGTGCTGTTCGTATTCGGAACCCTGCCGGGAATGCCCACCCTGACCTTCGCCCTGCTGGGGCTGGCGGTCGGCGGCGTCGGCTATGCCACGATGCAATCGCAGAAGCGCAAGATCGTCATCGACAGGAAGATGGCCGAAGCCAAGGAGCGCCAGCAGCAATCATCACCCGAGGAGCGAACCGAGGACCTGATCAAGGTCGATCCTCTCGGCCTGGAAATCGGATACGGCCTGATCCCACTGGTCGACACCAATCAGGGCGGCGATCTCCTGAAGCGAGTCACCACTATCCGAAACCAAATTGCAGGGGAACTCGGGATCATCGTCCCGCCGGTGCGCATCCGCGACAACATGCAGCTAAAGCCTAACGAGTATGCCATCAAGGTCAAGGGCGTCCCGGTCGCCAGTTTCGAAATCATGCCGGACCACCTGTTGGCCATCAATCCGGGTTTCGTCGAAGAGAAACTCGATGGGTTCGAGACTCGTGATCCGGCCTTCGGTCTGCAGGCCACCTGGATCATACCCAACCTCAGGGAGATAGCAGAGGCCAAAAACTTCACCGTGGTGGAGCCGTCGGCGGTCATGGCCACGCATCTGACCGAAGTCATCCGCAATTCGGCGGCCGAGATTACTACTCGTCAGGATGTCCATCACCTCGTTGACACGCTCAAAGAAGACTATCCCGCCCTGGTGGATTCGGTCATTCCCGAAGTCGTCCCGTTGGGCACGCTGCACAAGGTGTTGCAGACACTGCTCAAAGAGCGCGTACCGATACGTGATCTGGCCACCATCGTGGAAACCGTCGCCGACTACATCGGCTCGACCAAGGAAACCGATGTCCTGGCCGAGTATGTCCGGATGGCCATGGCCCGTCAGATCTCGCAGCTCTATCAAGACAGAGAAGGCAGGATTCACGTCTTCACGATCGACCCGGCTGTCGAGCAGAAGCTGGGTGAATCGGTCCAGAACACCAAGCAGGGACTGATGCTCGTACTCGATCCGTCTCTAACGGATCGTCTGCTGGAGCGAATCGGCAGGGAGGTAGAATCCATGCAGACCAAGGGCCACATACCCATTTGCATATGTTCGCCGAACATCCGCCTGGCTCTGCGCCGTCTGGTCGAGGCGCGTTACCCCGGGCTGGCTGTCATCTCCTACAACGAAGTGGTGTCGCAGGTCGAGGTGATATCCACCGGAATGGTGAGGTTGCAAGATGATAATTAAGTCATTCGCCGCCGCCTCGAGCGCTGCCGCCCTGAAGAAGGTGCGCCAGGAGATGGGCGGTCAGGCCATCGTCCTGAAGACTGTCCAGAACCCGGACGCCGAGCCCTCAGCGTGTGTCGAAGTGACCGCTTGCCTGGAGAATCCGAGCGCCGGTCACATGTCCCTGATTCTTGCCCAGCCGGAGGAGAAGAACCGCCTGCTGGGCCGGGCCGGATTCCTGGCGCGTCAACAAGATGCAAAGGCTCCGGCCGAACTCACTAACCGCCTGGCCTCGCTGGAGAGCCGAATCGAGCAGTTGCTTGCATGCCAGGACAAGCGGGGGGCGGCGCGACTGGAGAAGTCATCGGTCGCGGACATGGCTGATCTGCTGTCGGATTGTGACCTGACCTCGGATACAGTCGACCGGCTGACTTGCGGGCTGGATGTCGAATCTCCCGCCGATCTGCAGGAGCAGCTGCTCCCTGGTCTTGTCGACCTGTTCGCCTCCGCCATGGAACCCAGGATAGACCTCTCGCCGGGCGACCGGGTGGTCCTTATCGGACCGGCCGGTGGTGGCAAATCGTCGCTGCTGGGCAAGCTGGCGGCTCGGCTGACGGCGCTGGAGAACCGCAAGGTCGCGCTGAGATCACTTGATACATGCAAGCTGGCCGCCTTCGATGAGATATCCGGATACGCCGAGGCCCTGGGAGCCCGCCTTGATGACCCGCGTGCGGCCGACCTGACGCACGGCGATACCAGCAACGAGATAGCTCTCATAGATACCCCAGCTCTGCCGTCGGATGAGCATCGCCTTCGAGAACTGGCGACTCAAGTCAAGTCGCTGGCGCCGACCCATGTGATCGGTGTCATGTCGGTCCTGACTCGCACTTCCGATGCGATCCGGCTGGGCGCAGAGATGAGGGCTTTCGGCCTGACCGGTCTGGCCGTGACGATGCTCGATTTGACCCACCGCTACGGCTCGGTCCCGGCTCTTGCCGAGGCGACCAACGCTAAGGTGGTTCTGGCGAGCAATAGTCCGTCAGGGGCCGGCGAGGTCATGACACCCGATCCTGCATGTCTGGCCCGGATGATGCTCGGAACGGAGATGCGACATGAATAGGCTAGTAGCCTCCAGGCGCCTGTCGGGGTCTTCGAGGATGATCTCGATACTCTCGGGCAAAGGTGGAGTCGGCAAGAGTGTCATCGCCTTCAATCTGGCCGAAAGGCTGTCCACCGCCGGGTATAGAGTCCTGCTGGTCGATGCCGATCTCACCGGAGGCAACCTGCACATTCTGGCCAATACCGAAAGCAATTACGGGCTGGCGGAGTTCGCTCTGGAGCGCCTGTCATTGGCTGAAGCTGTTGCCGAGCTGACCGCCGACCTGCACCTGCTGCCATCACCCCCACATCCGGATCTGGAGTGCTTCGCCCAGCTCGGAGGAGCGGCCCGGGTGGCATCGAGATTGCGTCAGGCAGCCGCGGGATACGAATTCGTGGTCGTCGATCATGCGTCGGGAGCCTCCTCCGAAACCGAGGCAATCGCCCACGCCTCCGAGGTAGCGGTGCTGATACTGGTTCCCGAGTTCACGTCGATCTCGGATGCCTACGGCCTCTACAAGCGACTGGCGCGCCGCGGAATCAAGCTGGACTGTCGACTGCTGGCAAACCGCGTAGTCGACGAAACCGAGGCCGCCTACATCCGCACCAAGTTCCGGGCCCTCTCCGAGCGCTTTCTGGGTCACTCGCCCGCCTGGCTGGGTGCAGTTTCGGAAGACCCGGCTGTTCGCACCAGCCTTGGGCGGCAGCAGGCGGTGGTCCGGACCGACGGGGGGGCACGCTTCGTGCGGGACCTGACCGTCATAGCTGAAGAGATTACCGGACAGGCGCTTACCATCGCGGTAGCGACTGCAGATAACCCCGATAACATCATAAATCACCTCATGGCTGCGGCCGATAAAGAGGAATAGGCCAAAAAATGAGTAACACTGCCACAACCGAGATGAAACAGAGCAAGCCGCGCCGTCGGCGCCGTACCGGCAATGCCATTACCGAACGGGACTGGAATCGCTACCAGCGGACCGGCTGCCCGGAAGCTCGTCAGCGATTGCTGAATCGTTATCTGCCGCTGGTGCGCAACGTGGCAAGTCGCATGGCTATGGGCTTCCCGCGTTCGGTCGAGCTTTCCGATCTGATCAATACCGGCGTCGTCGGACTGATTGAGGCTTTCGGCAATTTCGATTCCGACCGCGGAGTCAAGTTCGAGACGTACGCCGTTCCGCGCATTCGCGGCGCCATTCTCGATGAACTGCGGGCGCTGGACTGGGTGCCGCGATCGACTCGGGCCAAGTCCCGTGAGATCGAGCGTGCCTATTCCTCGCTGGAAGGAGAATTGGGACGCCCTCCCCAGACCGGCGAGCTGGCCAGACGTATGGATATTACCACCGACGATCTGCACCGGGCCCTGGACGATGTCAGCGGGACGACTATCCTGTCACTCGATGAAGTAATCTACCGTGAGGATGACAACCGCCAGGTGCCGCGGATCGAGACCATCGTCGACGAGACAGTCAGCAATGTGCTCGGCGACATCGAAAAAGGCGAACTCCGGTCATTCCTCGTCGTCGCCATCGACCGCCTGACCGACCAGGAAAAGCTGGTCATCGCGCTCTACTATTTTGAGGAATTGACCCTGAAGGAGATTGGTGAAGTGATGCACATCTCCGAGTCGAGAGTGTCGCAGATTCACACCCGCGCGGTTTCGAAGCTGCGGGTTATGGTGCGGGAGAAGTTCGCCCTGACCGGCTGAGCCTGGTGCGCATGATCGTGGAGAATAGAGATGAACGACGATATCGGCATGGATCGGCTTTGCAGGGTACGGCCGGAAGACCAATTGAGCGCTACGGTAAAGTCGAGTCCGGACAAGAGAAAGAGATCCCTGATCGAAGAGGAAGCCGAAGAAAAGCGTCGCCGTCGTCGCCGCGATCAAGTCGAGTTGTCCGAAGTAGACGAGGGCGCCGACGAAGAAGAAATCGAGAAGTCGGAAGACACTGATGACCACGAGCAAGACGATGAAGGGCCCAAAGACGGCGGCATCGATGTGACGGTCTGACGAGTGAGGAAAGGTAACCAATGGAACTGACATCGGATGTAATGTTTAACCTGGCGCTCAATGCCATAGGATACCTGGCAGCGGGAGCCTTCGGGGTGGTAGTCGCCTCGATTATCAAAATGCGCAGGCAGGCCGCGCCTTCCCGCGCGGAGGACGGCGAGAGCACTCGTCCGGCGATGGCCGGCGCGGCCTCAGATCGCGGCCGCGTGCAGTTCATCGACCTTGGTGGGCGAGCGGGAGAGCGAACCGAGGCTGCGGCGGTTGACGCCTCGACCGATGCGCACCCGAAGGCCCGTCGCGACCGGGCCGAGGTCCTGAGGATGGCTCGCCAGATGCTCAAGGCCGGAGCCGGACCCGAGAGAGTAATGCAGGTCTTACCGGTTTCGGAAACCGAGTTGGGGCTGCTCACATACGGCGGCAAATAGCGATGGCCGGAGATAGATAAACATGACTAAAGACAACGCATTCTTCCTGACCCGAATCGAGTGCCCGATCTGCAAGACGGTTAACGAGTTCGAGACTGTTCGAGTCGGCGCCTACGCTGAAAGAGGGCGTGATACGGACTTCTGCCCCCTGGATATCAAGTGGCACGAGCCGCGCTACCAGGCCTACAACCCGTTGGCCTTCTTCACTGCCACGTGCTCTAACTGCTTCTACACGCGCGAGTACAACAACGCTTTTCGCGACTGGCAGAAGGACTCCAACTTCAAAATGTATCGACTGCGGGCGGTCAAGGATCGCCATCTGGAGCACCTCGCCGCGGCCGAGTCGGTCATCAAGTCGATGGGACAGAATCTCGATCTGGCCCACTTTCCCAATGAGACCGCCATCCTGAAGTTGTTCCTGGCCGTCTATGATGAGCAACTGGCCGACCGTCCCCACCAACTGGACCTGGGGCGATTCTACCTGCGCATCGGCTGGGTCTTCCGCGACCTGGAGAAGGGCGAGAACCCGGCCGTCAAGGTCCTTCGCAGTCTGCTGGACCAACTGCACACCCGGCAAGCGTCGTTGGGCGAGGCTGCGGCCAAGCTCCAGGAAGAGTTGACGGTCTTCGCCAATCATGTTGCCGCGCACTTCGAAACCGACGAAGTTCCGGTCCCGATCAAAGCCCAGATGTTGCCCTTCAAGGAGCGGTTCGACGAACGTCTCGCAACGTTGAAACGGCAAATCGATCCGGCCGGCGATATGTTGACCGCGGTTACCGATTTGCTCAATGAGTATCAGCAGGCACTGCTGGGATCGAGCGACGCCGGCGGCGGTCTCGGCTTCGGCGGCTATCCGAGTTTTGTCGATTACCTGCAGTCGCTCCGCGGGGCCTGGGATGGAATCGTCACCAACGAGCACGAGGCGCTGAAGAGAGCTGTCTCCTACTACCAGACGGCCTTCGAGGAAGCGCGGGAAATCGCTCCCGGCTACCAGCAGATTCAGGCTTCCTATCTGATTGCGGAGTTGTCCCGTCGAACCGGGGATTACGATACCGCCCGGCAGTATTTCAATGCCACGATCAAACAGGGGCAGGAATTCATTTACCAGAATCGCAATGATCGCTCGCGGACTGCCCTGGCTCGGAAGATACTCGAACTGGCGATGGACCAGGGACGAAAGAACATCAAGGCGATCAAGAAGAGCTAAGTGACAGGATGTCATCAGTTGAGTTAGCCATACCGAGACTATCCCATCCGCTGAAACTGTGGGAAAAACTCGAGCTGGTCGTTGGTGAAGGTGAGCAGGCCGGCCTGTACTGGACCCGGATTGAGGACTTCATCAATTCCGGCATAATCATCGCGGCGCCGCAGTATATAAAGGGCCGGTCCCTGCTGCGAGACGGCTGCGATGTGATGGTGATTATAACCCGCCAGGATGCCGCCTACAAGTGCTACTCCAGGATCAAGTCCCTCGGGGACCACAAGGACAATCGCTATCTGCTGAGCCCACCGCGGCGAGTGGATCGCGTGCAGCGCCGCGCCTCGGTACGTATCGAGATGCTCACCCGCATTCAGTTCGCCCGCCTGGTCCCTGTCATGGAGTGGGAGGACTTCGAGGATCGCTGCCAGTGGTCTGATGGCGTCAGCGTGGATGTCAGCGCCGGCGGCGTGCTGATGAAGACCGATACCGAGATTGCTGTCGACGAGCGCCTGCTCCTCAGGATCGAGCTGTTCAACGAGATCAATCTTCCCGGCATTGTTGTGGGCGTCGTCCGCAGGGTGTTCACTCGAAATGAGCAGCGCCTGGTCGGCGTCGAGTTCATTACTGACGAGAACCTGGAACATGTATTCAAGGCCGAGGAACTCCGTCGACTCCCCAAATCCGTGTGCGCGTTCAATGGACGAGCCAAGGACCGATTGACCAACTACGTCTTTCAGCGTCAAATCGAAATGCGGCAGAAGGGACTTCTCTGAGATGACAAAGGTCGTCCAAACAGATCACTTTCAGAGTTTCATCAGCACCGATGAGCTGGAGCTGAGTACTCTCGTGGGCCGGTACGTCATCCTGTATTCGGAGCAGTTTCCGGGGCTTCCCCTGAAGGCCCGGGTCGTCGAATACAGCGAGAGCACCCTTACCATCGACCGGTCCGGCGGACAGCGTCGGGTGGATAGTCTCGTGCACAACCAGAACCTCGGGGTTCAGTTTGGCTACAAGGGCGAGCGAATCACCGTACGGGCACAATTCAAGCGCATCGGGTCGAAGTGTCGTCTTATCATTGGTCCTCGGGCGCTGGCCCTGACCCGGAGACGCTTCATGAGAGTGCGCATGACTCTCAATGCGCGGCTGGCCGTGTTATCGCTGACCAACCTAGCGCCGGGTCGTCTCAGGAATCTACGCTGGATCAAGACCGAGGCGGTCAACTTCTCGTCGGGAGGGGTCCTGATCGAACTGGGTAGCTACCTCGAACGTGATACTATTCTCCTTATGAATATCGAGCAGGAGTCTTTCGACTTCCCGGTCTTGATAACCGGGCGAGTCCGGTATTGCCATCAGTTGTCCGCCACGCGCTACGGAGCCGGCGTGGAGTTCATTGTCAATGACATCAAACGATCCCTGTTCCCGGAGAGCGCCGTGAAGGTGCTGCCGGCGATAATCTTCGAATACGATGCAAGAAAACGGATGTGGCTGAACGACCAGATTGCGGCATGGACGCAGCAACAGCCCCCGGAAGAACCAGATAGGAGTTCGGAATGAGTCAGGACACTAAGAGTACCATCAGTGCCGAAGTCGGTGTTAACGTGAAGGTTCGCCGACCGCTGAAGATCGAGGAGGAAAATCAGCGTCGCTTCGTACGACTGGAGATCGTCTCACCTGTTTCGCTGCGAAGAATCAAGGATATCTTCGGCAATTACGCCGCCGAAGGCGACAAAGACATGGACGGAACGATCCTCAACCTGTCGGCGGGCGGCGTCCTCGTCGATCTCCAGGAGCCGCTGAATGAAGGTGATGTCGTCGGCATACGTTTCACAATTTGCGGTCTCGAGCCGCTGGGCGGTGTCGTGGGCGTGGTCAGGCGCTGCGATACTGATGAAGAAGGGCATCTGGCGGGCATCCAGTTCGTAGAACGGGAGCAACTAGCTGATGTGCTCAGCTCGGCCGAAATCGAATTACTGGCCGATCACTTCGGCGACTTCGAGCAAACCATCCGCCGCGTTCTGGACGGTTATCTCTATCAGGAGAACTGTTGAGGATGCGACGCCTCTCAGTGCTGCTGGCGTTGGTGCTGGTTGGCTCGGCCTTCGCCCAGCCCAGGATGGCCAGGACAACCTTGCTGAAGGTCTTTGCCCCGGACCTGGCCTGGGCCGAGAATCGACTGGCCGATAAGCTGACCGTGGCCCTGTCGCGCGAAGGCCGCCTGGAGATACAGCAGGCCGACCACGCAGGCGACCGCTTGCCGCCTTTCCCGACAAGCGCCTTCCACCTGGACAGCCTGGTTGCCTGGGGTCAGGAGGCAGGAGGCCGCTATCTACTCGTGGTGCAGGTTGACCGCGAAGAGCTGCTGCGACGCAAGAGCTGGAAACTCCCACTGATCTTCCATCGCTGGGAGACAATCGGCGTAGTCAGCGGCGAGGTCAGACTGATAGACCTGGCGCGCGGGCGTCTCGTCGTCGCGGAGCCGTTCGAGACTGTGATGAAGGCCAGGGCCGTATTCCAGGCGAGCATGGATGACAACCGTAACGACCCCGATCTCAGACTATCGGCCAGCGAGAAGATCCGATTCTTCAGCGAGCTCGAGGATCGTGCGTGTGCGGATATCGTGTCACAGCTCAATCGCCTGACCGGGAGCTATTGACATGACACGCCGCCGCGTTAGCAAACCCTCGACCAACGCAGGAGCCGCCCTGCAGAATCTGGCTGCCTGGGCGCGAAGCAAGAACGCAGCCGGTGAGAAAGCTGCCGCTCAATACCGGGCATGTCTGAAACAACTGCATGCTACTGTGCCGTTTCAGGCGGCCAGCCTGAAGGCTCGCCAGACGTCCGGCGACCGGATGACGACTGTGCTGGAGATCGACGGAGGAGCCGAGATCATAGGCTTCGTGGACATTGGACTGGGAAGTGGCGTCGGCGGTTACAGCGCCGAGCAGGGGCGACCAATTCTGCTGAATCGCCACTCGGGCCGACGTCGGGCCGACAGTTTGCCGTATGAGTGCTTTGTCAGCCTGCCGCTGCTCTGGCTGGGAGAGGTTCAAGGCGTGCTCAACCTCGGTCTGGCGCAGGCGGACGCCGTTACTGATGATGCCCTGCCCGTACTGCAGACCGCCGTCCTGCCCCTGGCCGCCCTGTTGGCCCTGAATGACCTCAAGCGACGTCATGCGCACCTCCTCGAGGCTTTTGAGCAGAGTCAGAGTAGCCTCCAACAGGCCAGTCGTGGACTCGAGGTCCTCGAACAGGTTGCCGAGGCCGCTCAGGTTGCGGCCAGCGTGGTTCATCAGATAAACAACCCGTTAGCGGTAGTCATCGGCAATATCCAATGCCTGATTGCGGAGCGAGCCGTTCCCAACCAGAAAGCGCTCAGCCGACTGAAGCGCGCCGAGAAGGCGGCTCTGGACATCGCCGAAGTGAACAGGCGTTTGCTCCAGATTCACGCAATGCATCAGAAGCGGATCACCAAGAATGGACAACCATCGGCGACGGGCCGGTGATGAGGTAATGACCATGTCCGATATACCAGCTGCTTTGCAGACAGAGACAGCAGGAATCGATGTTCCGGCCATGCTGGATAGCATGAACTGGGGGATGGCGCATCTCGACCCCGATGGTCAACTGATTCGGATCAACGCAACCGCTGCCCGCCTTCTCGGCCTGCCCGGCGATCCGGAGGAGGCGCAGCGTCTCTGGCCCCGCTCGAGCTCCTTGATGGGTCTGGACCTGCAAGCCCGAATCCCCGGGATATTTCGCGGTGCCCCCCCCCTGATCGAGCGCGGTCTGAAATGTACGAACCCGCGCGGAGAATTCGTTCAGATGGAGCTCGGACTGTTCGGCGTGGCCGATGGCCTGGTCCTGCTAGTGAGGGAAGGCCACTCGGGGGAGTACTCGGTCTCCGACCAGTCATGGCGCCAGCGCCTGAATGTGCTGGCGGAAGTGGCCGCGGCTCTTTCGTCGACTCGCCAACTGCACCAGATACTGCGGATCATTCTCACCGGCGCCACCGCGGCGCAGGGACTGGGGTTCAACCGGGCATTCCTCTTCCTCTACGATGAAGAGTCCGCATGTCTGAAGGGCCATCTCGCGGTCGGGCCGCGAACCGCCGAGGAGGCCGGTGCTATATGGAGTCGAATGGAAAGCCAAAGGCTGAGCTTGGCGGAGTTGCTCGACTCACCATACGATAGTATCCAATCGGAGGGGACCCCCCTGACGGACCTTATCGCGGGCCTGACTCTGGACCTGACCCTGCAATCGTCCATTGGGCAAGCCTGCGACCGCGGGCAATGGCTCAGTCTTGAGCAGGCGGACAGCGGCGATGCCACGACCGCATCACTGGTCCGATGTCTCGGGACCCGCCGTGTTGCCATTGTGCCGATGCTCAGCAAGGGACGCTTGCACGGACTCCTGGCGGCCGACAACGCCATAACCGGCAAGCCGGTTACCGAGGAGTCGATTGAATTGCTGCAGATACTCGCGGACCAGGCAGCGGTTGCGATGGAGCGCGCCCGCCTTTACGAGACCGAGCAGGCCCGCTCGGAGCAACTTGAGGCCGTCAACCGTCGATTGGCCGAGTCCCAGGATCAGATCGTGAAATTCGAGAAGATGTCGGTAATCGGGGAATTGACTTCTGCAGTTACTCACGAACTGCGCAATCCCCTGGCCGTCGTCGGCGGCTTCGCCAATCTCATGTTGAAGTCGGATTTGACCGACGAGCAACGCGAGTACGTAAACATAATCGTATCGGAGATACAGCGAGCCGAGAGTGTCCTGGGGCAGGTTCTCGATTTCTCGCGGGCCTCGCGCAGCGAGTCTCAGCGGGTAGATCTGTCGCGCTTGGCTGAACGAACTATGAGCCTGCTTCGCAGTCGGAGTCGGACGGCCGAAGTGGACGTCAGGGCGTCATGGTCCCGCAATCCCCTTCCGGTATACGGCAACAGCGACCAGCTATCCCATGCAGTCTATGAGATACTCAAACTGGTCATGGAGGAAGTTACGGCGTCCATGACGGTCTCTGCCGAGTCGTGCCGACAGGAACAGTGGGCCCGTCTGGCGATAAGCGTGGTTTCTTCGGGAGAGCATTACGAACGCTGCCGCCGACACATTGAACAGGCCTTCGGGACCGGACAGAGCTCCGAGCGCCTGGCGGTCATTGTGGCGGGCCAGACGATTAAATGCCACGGCGGCAACTGTGGACTGGAGACCGCCGCCGATCGGCCGGTTACCGTCTACATCGAGCTGCCGATAAGCGAGGATGACCATGCCTAAGCAAGTACTGGTAATCGACGATGACGCCGCCCTGCGCCTGCTATATGAGAAGCAACTGAGTCTCTCGGGATTCCAGGTGGACACGGCGGGAGGCGGAGAGGCCGGCCTGACTGCCGCCAGGGACAACTCATACGATGTAATCATACTGGATATCGAAATGCCCGGAATGGACGGTCTGCAAGTACTCCACCAACTCAGGCAGGTCGCCCCAAACAGCCGCATACTGCTCAATTCGGCCTACGACATATATAGGCACGATTTTCAATCTTGGCTGGCCGACGATTATCTCGTGAAATCCTCGAACATGCAGCCGCTGATCGACAAGCTCAACGAGCTGACGGATACAGTATGACAACGCCCGATCCGCCGTCACGACCCGCCGGCGACATCATAGAACAGGTCGACGGCCTCAGCGAGGAAGTAAAGATCCTGGCTCTCAATCTGGCCATCTACCTGGCCAAAGCGAAGCCGCACTCGGGGCATCTGACGCGCCTGGAGCCGGACTTCATACGATTGGTGAACGGGACTGTCAAAGCGGTTCAGGAGGTCAGCCGGATCATCCAGGCAGCCCGCAACCGCGAGCCGCTGGTCTTCGACGTGCCTTCAGGAAATGTCACTTCCGACCAGCTCGAAATGAAACTCCGTTCCATATTGAACCAATGCGGCAGGATCATGACCGCCCTGGGACAGGCCGAGGACCTGCAGGCTTCGAGCGATTTTTGAGGAGTGATGTGCAGAATTGAACCATGTTGACGATAAAAAGCATAGACGGCAGAAGCCATCCGTAGGGACGCAGAACACCATTGGCCGACGCGGTATCCTTCTCCCAACACCGGCGTCGGGCTGAACAAGAGATGTCCAACGGCAGCAACGGCCGCAGATGAGGCATACATGGCACAACAACACTTAGATAAGATAGCTCAAATGGCTCGCCGCCGCGGCCAACCCTACCGGGTGCTCATCGTTGACGACGAGAAGTGGGTCCGTGAAGTCTTTCGGGACTTCTGTGAATTGACCGATGCTTTTCAGATTGAATTGGCATACGACGGACATGACGCGGTGAGTAAGGTCAAGGCGAATGACTACGATCTGGTGACCCTCGACCTGATTATGCCCGAGATGTCCGGACTGGAGGTTCTGTCGGAGATCAAGAAGGCCTCACCACGAGTGCCCGTTATGGTCATCACAGGAAATGCAACTGATGAATTGATTACTGAAGCCGGTGTACGCGGAGCCTGCCAGGTAATGTACAAACCGGTGCTCCTCGAGAGCTTCATTGACGAAATCACGTCGGCTCTGGACAAGTAGCCGAACGGGCCATCAGAGCTGATTCGGAACGACGAGCACACAGAGAGCACAAGGGCATGAAAAGCTCAGTATCAGTACTAATTGTCGATGACGAACAGATGATGCGAAGTCTCCTCGAGAAGATCCTGGCCCGGGAAGGCTACAAGATCCACTCCGTGGAAGATGGAGTAGCTGCGCTTGAGTATCTTAAGGAGCATCATATCGACATAGTCATATCCGATATGAAGATGCCGCGCATGGACGGCTTTGAGCTGCTTGGAATCGTCAAGAAGGAGTATCCCCATATCGGGGTGATCATCATGACCGCTTACGGCGACACCTATACGGTCAAGGATGCGCTGCTTCTGGGGGCGGACGAATATGTCACCAAGCCGTTCAAGAGTTACGAGATCTCGCTGGTTGTGGAGCGCGCTTACTGGCGAATCCTGTCGTCCGGCAATCAGACGGCCCGAAAACTTGACTAGGAGCGCCCCATGGTCGCCGACTCCCCAACTGAATCCCGACGACTCACTCGACGCCGGGTGAAAATCGGCCTGTCCAGAGACAAGCTGACGGCCAACATCATACTGAGCAAGCCGGAACCATCCGAGCCCCCGCTGTCGATCGACGAGGTGATCCAGGCCCTCACCGAAGCCGGAGTTAAGCATGGCGTCGATGAAGGAGCTGCTCGGACAGCCATCGACGAACGCCGCTACGGGGAACCGATCCCGGTCGCCTCCGGTGATCCGATGCAGCGCGGTCAGGACGCACAGTTCGAGTACTTGTTCGACACCGAGCAACATCACTCGCCGGTAGAGGGAGAGGATGGCCGAATCGACTACCGGAACATGAACTTCATCCAGAACGTCACCAAGGGCAGCGTTCTGGTCAGGCGCACGCCACCGACCGAAGGTGTGCCGGGTATGACCGTGACCGGAGAACGAATCCCGGCCCCGCGCGGAAAAGACATTCCGTTTCGAGACGGAGATAATACCATTGTCTCCGAAGACGGGTGCGAGCTGCTGGCCAACGCCGACGGCGCCGTCGTAAGCCATCACGGCATCGTGTCGGTTAAGGACGTACTCGTGATAGACGGCAATGTCGACTTCAAGGTCGGCAACATCGAATCGGTCGGATCTCTCAAGGTAACCGGCAAGATTGACGCCGGATTTAAGATCAGGTGCGGCGGTAATTTGGAGGTCAATGGCAACGTCGAGGACTGTCAGATCAAGGCGGACGGGAACATCCTCGTTCGCGGAGGTTTCTTCGGCAGCGGCGAGGGATCAATGACAGCCGAGGGCGATATCACCGTCAAATACGCCCAGAACCAGAAGCTGTCGGCGGGAGGAAACGTGATCGTCGGCGGAGAACTGGTGAATTGCCAGGTTTCGGCCAAAGAGCGGGTTATCGTCAAAGGGCGCAAGGGCAAGATAGTCGGTGGTGAAACCAACGCCGGCAAGGAGATTCGCGCCTCGGTCATCGGCAGCGACGCCGCCACAGCCACGGTGTTGACGGTTGCCTATGATGCCGGATTGATGCGTCGCTACCATGAGGCCACCCATGAGATTGAACGGGTCAACGCCGACCTCAAACGGGTAAAAGAGACTCTCTACGGCCTCTACAAACTTCAGATGGCGGGCAAGCTCGACGCGCAGCAGGAGGAAGCTCTGGCCAAACTGGAGCAATTCCAGAAGAGCGTACCATCGGCGCTGGAACAACTGGAAAAGAGCAAAGCCGAGGTCGAAGCCAAAATCAGGCGGCTGAAAGACGCACGCGTCGTCGCTGAGCGGACCATTTATCCCGGGGTCAAGGTACACATTGGCGTCCTGATCAAGGAGATTGAGGAGGAGCGCCAGGCCTGCGTTCTCATGCAGGATGGATACAAGGTCCAGATGTTGAAATTCGATCCGGAAAAACACCGCCTTCCAGGTCATTGAAAAAAAGACCTTGAACCGCCCGCCACCGCCGGCTATATTTGTGCTGACAATTGAATCTGTTTTGTGAGCCGGAGAGGTGGCCGAGAGGCTGAAGGCGGCGGATTGCTAATCCGTTATAGGGGAAATACCCCTATCCAGGGTTCGAATCCCTGCCTCTCCGCTTTAACTCCGTCGGATTTTTCAACTTACTGCTTGACAATCAGTTAACACCTGCTATATTGGAATCGTAAGGTCGCTGTGACAATATTGTGTCAACAGAAAGACACCCAATATGGGCAGAATCTACAAACGGGGAAGAGTCTGGTACCTCGATGTCATGGCCCACGGACACCGGGTCAGACGTCGTGTCGGTACCTCCAAGAGGGTCGCTGAACAGGCCCTGGCCGATGCTGAAGCGAAGATCGCCCGGGACGAGTTCGGCTTCACCAAGCATGATATCGGCATAGAGACCTTCCTGGAACGCTTCCTGGACTACTCCCGCGCCAACCACCAGAAGACTACCACCAACCGCTACCGAGCTGTCATCGATCACTTCAGCGTCTTCCTGAAGGATCAGTATCCCGACATCGGTATGGTGTCACAGATCACTCCCGAGGTCATCGACCGCTACAAGGTGGCCCGTAAAGATGCCTGGGTGAACCCCAACGGTGATGCGGTCGAGTCAGAGGACGATGTCAGTGGCTACACCCGCAAGGGCGCCCGGGCCCATACCATCAACTTCGAGATCGGGACCCTCAGAACCGTTCTCAACGTAGCTATCAAGTGGGGTTACCTGAAGGAGAACCCGACCAAACAGGTCAGGAAGCTGAAAGTCAACGACGCCAAGCCGGTGCGGTTCCTGACCAGGGAGGAGTGCCAACGCCTGCTCGATGCCTGTCCTGAAAATCTGAGGCCGATCTACTTCACGTTTCTAAACTCTGGTATGCGTAAGGCTGAGCTTGAGAATCTGGAGTGGGATGACATCGATTTCAAGCGTCGGAAGATCATGATCCGTCGCAAACCCTTCTGGCAGCCGAAGACGGGGGAGAGAGAGATACCGATCAACCAACCGCTGTACGAGTTACTGGCTGACCTGAAGAAACAGAACCACTCAGGGGTGCAGTCCGACTTCGTATTTCCGCACCGTGATGGTACCAGGATCAAGACAAAGCTGCGCGAGCAGCTGATCAAAATCGCAGCGAAAGCCGGCCTGGCGGACCTGACGAAGGTGCATACGCTGCGCCACACCTTCGCCTCACACTTAGTGATGTCCGGTGTTGACCTGCCTACGGTCCAGAAGCTGATGGGCCATTCTGATATCCAGACAACTATGATCTACGCCCACCTCGCCCCTGAGCATCTGGCGAATGCCGTGAACAAACTGCCATACGGATAGCGGGTACCCGCGCAACTGAAGAACCGCCGCAGCATAGAAACCACGGCGGTCCGTAAGGGGACTGTCAGCCTACGGGCACGGCACCGGTGCCGGGCCGCCCTGGAACATGTAGGCTACCAGATAGACAAGATCACTTATGTTGATGATCTGGCCATCGCCGTCGACATCAGCCTCCTCTGGGCACGGCGGCCCATCGCCGCCCTGGAACATGTAAGCCACCAGGTAGACCAAATCACTGATGTTAACAATCTCCAAGTCGTGGTCAACATCACCGCGAGTGAGACAGCACCCCGTGTAGGCTTCAAGCACATTGCTCAATCCGCTCCGATTCATAGCATCGTCCTCGGTCTTGAGAGCAACGTACACCAGCTCGTGGTCCAACGTGTCCTCAAGCTGACTGATCAGGATATACGCCGAATCCGTCTTTCCTGCCTCCGAGGGATACCCTACACCGGACGTGTACCGATAGGCCGTCAGGTAATCATCCTCGCCGTCAATACTGTCATACGAATAGCGAAGATCATAATACAGAGCCCGGTCCACATCGCCATCATCACCCGGAGCCGTCCAGTGGAACACCAGAGTATCCTCCGAAATCCGTTCGGACTGCAAATCCGCTACTGTTTCCGGCGGTGTCACATCACGGGGCTGCATCGTCGTATCGAAACGGCAGAATGCCTCATACACATTACCACCGTAGCTGTAGCTTGCCAACAACGTGTCACCATGACCCACCGCAATCTCCGACTTGCCCCCGGCAGACAGGCTCACCCGCCCCGTATAGCCAAACTGATCCACCCGGTCACAGCCAACGGCCTCCTGCTGGCTGTTGCTCAGGTTCTGCACTTCCACCTGCACCTGATCATCCGACGACCACATGTTGTTCACCATCACGTACATATTGTCGCCCTCATACAGGTTGGGCGAGCTGAAGCTAACCCCAACCGCCACCTGCTCCGGCCGATACACAATCGCGCCCCAGCGCAACGTGTCGGAGCCTCCATTGCCGTCAGACGCCGCCAGTGAGAAGGGATGATATCCGACCACGTCTTCACCGCTCGGAGTCCACTCGAACTGCGAACCGGCTATCGAAACACCCGGTGGCAGATCGAATCCTGAGAATGTGACAAAGTCACCGTCAAAATCATCAGCCGAAAGCTCATACGCCTTCGCCTCACCCAGCACGAAGTACCAGGAACCGTCACGGTCCATCGTGAAGAACGGTCGGTTGTCCTTGCCCGTGCCATGATAATCGAAAGTCACGACCGCACTCCGCTGACTCAAATTCCAATCAAGATCCACAAAGCTCGCCGATATCTCGTAGCGACGGCCGGTCGGCAGGTCATAGATGAACACATCTCCGGAATCCGCAAACGTATACGTCGTCACATCCCCCGTCGACACATCCCGAGCGAACACCATCGAACCGCCAATGCCATCCCACGAGTTCTCATCCCAGCCGACCCGAGCCGAATCCCCTTCGTCCGTCACGCTCGGATTCTGCGGCACCGGAATGTCAGAGTAATTGTCAACCCAGATCGAACCCGGAGCATATTGCTTTGTTGGAGCATTGGCACCATCGTCAATCCGACAGTAGATGAAATACTCACCATTGGGCAGCGACTCGGTACTCCAGTCGAAGTCTACCGTGCCGGTGTTCTCAACACTAAAACCGGCCATCAGCTCACCGTCGAAACCCCGCCGATCTGTATCCCAGTAGACCTCCACGTCAACGGTGTCAGCCACATCGTTGAAGCTGAGCGATACCGTGGTCGACCTTGTCCGCACCTGCGACGGCAGATCGATCTTCATCACCGGGGGCAGGTTCTCACCGAAGGCCTCCATCTGGATCTCGCCTGTTTGTTCCGTCTCGAAAGTCCACACACCCGGTTCCGGGTAATCCACCGCCAGCAGCATCTGCAGCGACTGGTCAAACTCCAGATACTGCTCATGGGTTGAATCGTAAACAACTCCGGAAGGACTGTGCAGCGTGAAACTGAACAGCTCACTGTCGTTTCCTGCCACTACAAAGATCTGCCTGCAGTTCTCGGTCACCTGGAACTCGATCACCTGACGCCCGTTCTTGGCCCCTTTCCAGATTTGATGCAGATTATCGTAGTTTCTGCCCAGGAAGTAGTGAAAATACGGAAAATCTGGATTGCCAAATTCTGCTCGCATCGCCAGCGAAAGGAAGAGGTACTTTCCGCTTGCGGAGAAGATCGTATTGTTGATATCAGCCTGTGCCGATGAGAGCTTCCTGTTCTCAGCCCAGCCGAGCCCCCAGGGCAGATCCGAGGGTGTCTTGATAGTCATTTCGCCACCGCCACGGAACCCGTCACCACTGATCGAGAGATCCACATCCCCGACCAACACATCATAGAGATCGTAATAGCCCTCTGCAGTGAGCGAATGACGACCCGACTCGCCGATGTACTCCACATATGCCCCGGCCAGGTCATAGCTGCAGACCTGAAGCGTTCCCTCGCCTCTTAGATAAGAAACGGGACGGATGGCCACACCAAGATCATCGATCTTGACCGGTGGTCCTATGACCGGAAGATCCGGAATCATCGTCTCGATGTCAACGCTGGCCACGATCTTCAGGTTTGTCTGGATGTCCTCCAACCCGCCGCTCATTTCAGTGATCTTCAGCCCCGTGTGTCCAATTGGTATTGAACCGGTAAGCGTGACAATGAGCTTGTTTATCCTGCCATTCAGAAACTCGATTTCGATCCCAATCCCATTGAGAAATGCTGCTCGTGACAGCTCTTCCATGAATCCGCGGAAATCGGTGGAATCGACAACTCTGCCGTTTTCATCCCGGATCTCAACCGGGATCAACCCTGCCTCCTCACTAAGGTGAAACTGTCCATCGGAGGAAGCAGTATCCCGCTTGCCCGCCCCGGAGTTACCTGGAATCTTCACCAGAAAACCTCCGCCGAGAATCTGCTCAGCCCCGTTCCAGTACACGTGAACCTCCTTGATCGCCCACACCCCGAAATCTGCCGAGAAGGGACCGATATTCCCATGGGTGCTCACGCCGTCTGTTCTGGAATAGGTCCGTCCGAACGATGACTCCATCAGGTAAGATGGAAAGTCGCCGGCGTACTGCTCGTAAAGCGCCTCAAGTACCTTATCGAGGGGATATGGCATATTCAGCGTATAGTAGGACTCGACAAAGGCACCATCCGGATCAACGGTGAATTCACCAATCATAGGGTCAAAACCAAAGACACTGAAATTGCCGGGCAGCATTGCCGCAACGTCATGCACTCGTAGCGTGCCGCTTTGGCAGTAGAACGTATACGTCCCTTCACCCCCATACGAGCGTGTAAGTATTTTTGTGTAAGCGGCCATGATGTTATATTGTTTTGAAGGA
>CAZGMK010000015.1:0-75866 GCA_964526835.1 uncultured Ignavibacteriales bacterium | reverse complement strand
CGAAAGGCTACGCTACTTTTTTATCAATTTCCACACCTTTTGAAATTAACTCAGTCTCCGGTGAGTTGTAGTTGCACTGGTTAGCGGCGAAGAACAAAGGCAGAGAATCACTGCCGTCAAGCTTGGCGTAGATATCCATTGTCCCAGCATGAGGACCCTGAATAGTAAACGTCTTGTGAATGAGATCATGTGGTGCCATTGTCTCCGAGATATGCCGGACCTGCGAGGGGGGATCAGTATCGCAGGTGTTTGGCGAGTGATTCAAGTATAGATCCCAGTCGTAGTTGAATGGTGGTCCGCAGTACAGCGTATCCCAGAATTGGTCATTCTCGAAGTAGACGTCTACCGTGACAGAGGAATCAGGATAATTTGGCGTCGCAGTGACTGCATGGAGATTCAACGGCCATTCGTAGGGAATGTATTCCAGAGATACGTTTACGGAAGGGGCGTAGTTGGTGACGCTGCTGTTGCACGGAAGAAACATGCTATCAGCGTATCCTACTACTAGGATATACCTGCCCTGGCTCACCGAGTAGGTCCCAGACTCCGGCTGACCATCTCCAGCGTCGTCTACAATTGCAATCGTCTGTCCGCCCTGGGGCGCTGGACAGCATGTCATGAGGGCGTATTGCACGTCGGCCCACGGCGACCATATGTCAATGTCAACAAATCCACTGTTGGAATAGAAGTAATATGTTGTTATTGGATAATTGCACCCAATAAAGTGACAATCGAAGTTCGAGTTTTCGTTATCCAACTGCTGTCGAGGTCCGAGATAGATCACGCTGTCGAGTTGATCGAAAGCGCCCTACGCCTGGAGCTGGGCCATCCGTTTGGTGGCCAAGCTGTCTTCATCCCATCTACCAGTTAGCCAGTCGAATAGGCTCATCTGACGCGCCTGAGCTCGGCTGTCGTACATACTGTCCGACGAAGAGGCGAGACCCGTCCATGTTAAGAGTAGAATGAGCACCCAAAGGAGTGCGCGAGCAATCGCCTGTACTAAACGCATAAGTCCTCCAGTCCTGTCTCTGTGTGGCGATCTGACATGGCCCGCCTGTGCCGGATGCCGGTTGTCCACGCAATCAATAAACAGAAAACTACCTCGCAAACTGCCCTGCAGAGGCATCATCCCTTCTTCACTATTGTGGCCTGTATCCGCTCTTAATGCTATTAAGCACAACCGCAATAAGCTTGTCAAGCCTTTTCTGGATGCGTTCCACATTATCGCACGGGGCCCGATTCTCACCTTCGGCATCAGAAGCCGGGCTCTGCTTTCGGGGCCCGGCTCCTTGCTGGATGACGACGACGGTAGCCCGGGCGGCCTGGCGGCGCCGACAACCGTCTATCCCAATCCGTCCCATTTTGCACCCCCATTCCCGGCCCGTGAAAAGACTAATTGCATAAATGGCCATGTCATACTATCCTGTCGGATGCACCGAGACATGGAGCACGAACTGGTATTATGGCTGTAATCACGGTTCTAAGCGCATCATATTGTCATGGAGATGAAGTCGTAGCGGGACTCTGCCGAGACCTGGGCTACGAGCACCTCGACGACAAGGTGGTCCGAGCGGCTTCGGAGATATACAAAGCTCCGGATGACAAGCTGACGCAGATTCTTCACGGGACCGACCGCTATCGCGACCGCCGTTCAAAGGAACGGACCAGGTACCTGGCCTTCCTGGAAGTATCCCTGGCTGAACTCATCCAGAAGGACGATGTTGTCATCACTGGCTGCGCGGGATTCCTGATCCCGGGAAACATCGCGCATGTTCTCAAGGTGTGTCTGGTCGCCGAGGTCGGTTACCGAATCGGGCAGGCCGCCAGGGCGGAGAATCTGTCCGAAAGTGAGGCCCAGGAGAAGATCAACCAGTATGACTATCGCCTGAGCGCTTGTGCGATGGACCTGGTACGGGAGCCGGCTTACGATGAGGACCTCTATGACATCGTGATTCCCACCGACAAGACGCCGGTAGACGAGGCTGTTAGACTCATCTCGGCTCAGGCCCAATCGGATGCGATCAAAACAACCGAGTGGTCACGCCGGGCCGCCAAGGACTTTCTGTTGAGCGCGCGTGTTAAGGTAGAGCTGGCCAGGGCCGGGCACGATGTCGAGGTATTCGCTGAGAACGGGCACGTTGCCATCGGAATCAACGATCAGGCCCTGCGAATGGGCAAGCTGAAGGACAAGGTCGCCAGGATCGCCTCGGCCGTCGACGGGGTCAACGAGGTGACTACCAAGCTGGGCTCGCGTTTCAATCAACCGTCGCTTCATCCCTGGGAGGACATCGACGCTCCGCCGAAAATACTGCTGGTCGATGACGAAAGGGAATTCGTGCAGACATTATCCGAGCGTCTCAAGACCCGCAACCTCGAGTCCTCGATCGCGTACGACGGCGAGCAGGCGCTGCAGATGGTCGAGAGCGAAGTGCCGGACGTGATAGTCCTGGACCTGCGCATGCCGGGCATCGATGGTATCGAGACGCTTCGACGCGTCAAGCAGAGTCACCCGGAGGTGGAAGTTATCATCCTGACCGGACACGGTTCGGATAAAGAGCAGGCGGAAGCGGAGGACCTGGGAGCGTTTGCATATCTGCGAAAGCCGGTCAATGTAAACGAGCTGTCGCAGGTCATGAAGAAGGCATACGAGAGCCATCGCATTCGGTAGACAGGATCCTGATCGATGTGCGGCTCGGACTGGTCATACCGCGGCGAGCGATAATGGTATGCCGATCGGGCACGTGGAGTAGAGTGTGGAGACAAAGAGCGATTCACCGGGACCCGGTTCAGGACAGGCTCAGCAGCAGTCGGCCGATAGCGGACGAATGCCGCGATACCGGGGGCTGTACTGGAATCTGATTCTGATTCCATTCCTGGCCGCCGTCATACCGTTGCTCATCATGGGCGTCATAAACTATCGCCAGGATGCTTCCGCCTATCGAGCGGAGAGCCGCTACCTGATTTCCAGGGTTCTCTCCAATACCAAGCGCAGCCTTCAGTTCGCGATCGAAGAACGTCGCGCCGTGTTGTCGCTGGTGGCCCGCGGACGATCGCACAAGGCGCTGAGCGATGAGACTCACCTGATGGCGATCCTGCGCGATCTGCGGGAGACTTTCGGTGACTTCGTGGATTTGGGGCTGATAGACAGTGACGGCAGGCAGGAGTTCTATGTAGGGCCCTACGATTTGGAGGGCGTCGACTACAGTCAGCAGCCGTGGTTTCACGAGGTTTCGCTGCGCGGTACCTATGTCAGTGATGTGTTCATGGGCTTTCGGCACCTGCCCCATTTCGTGATTGCCGTCACTCGCGACGTCGGGGAAGACGACTTCTATGTCCTCCGGGCGACGCTGGATACCGAACTGCTGATGCGTCAGATCTATTCGCTGTACCTGGATGAGCAGACGGATGCATTTGTTGTAAACGAGCGCGGGGTATTGCAGACCCCCTCGGCCTTCTACGGCGAGGCTCTGGACACGATTCGTTTCAAGATTCCGCCCCATATCCGGGAGCGCGAGATCATAACCGAGCAGGAACTCTCATCCGGTGAATCCAGCGCCATGGGGTTCGCTTATGTCGAGGGAACGCCCTTCATCCTTGTGGCCACTACCAAGCTACGGCCGGCATTCGCACGCTGGTTCTACGGCCGCTCGGATGTGATCTGGTTCCTGCTGCTCAGCGTGGCGGGCATTCTGGTGGTTGTTTATCTGCGCGCCCGCCATGTGGTGAACCGATTGCGTGAAGCCGATGCCCGCCGGGCCAAGCTGTTTCATAATGTCGAATACACAAACAAGATGGCGACCCTCGGACGCCTGGCGGCCAGCGTGGCGCATGAAATAAACAATCCGCTGGCCATCATAAACGAGAAGGCCGGGCTGCTCGAGGACATGGCGAATCACCATCCCGACTTCCCCGAGCGCGACAAGATCATCGGTATGGTCGAGTCGATCACTTCCAGCGTCGGCCGCTGCAGCCGTGTGACGCGTCGCCTGCTCGGCTTCGGGCGAAGGATGGAGACGACGCGCGAGCGCATTGACCTGTCCGGCCTCATTAAGGATGTTCTTGAGTTCCAGGGCACCGAAGCCACCCATCGCAGTATCGATGTCGATGTTCAGGTCGATCCGGGTGTGCCAATGATCACAAGCGACCGCGGACAGTTGCAGCAGGTGTTCCTCAACCTGGTGAGTAATGCCTACGCGGCGGTGCCGGACGGCGGCCGGATCGAGATCAAGGTAGGCCAAACCAACGCCGATGAAGTAGCGGTATCGGTGTCGGATAACGGCAGCGGAATCGCCGCGTCCGACCTGAGGAACATTTTCGAGCCGTTCTTTTCGACCAAGGGGCAGAGAGGTACCGGCCTTGGATTGTCGATTACGAGGGACATCGTCGAGCGCCTGGGCGGCATCATCGAGGTCGAGAGCGAACTCGGCAAGGGGACGACTTTTACCGTCCTCCTGCCGGTAGAGAAAGTAGACTAGTCAGGAGAGGCCGGAATATGAGCAAATATAGAGTCTTGCTGGTGGACGACGAAGAAGAACTGGTCTCCACTCTGGCCGAGCGCCTGGGTTATCGAAACTTCTCTGCGGAGTATGCCACCAACGGAACCAGCGCCCTGCAGATGCTCGCCGAGTCCCGGTTCGATGCGGTCGTGGTGGACCTCAAACTCCCCGGGATGTCGGGCGAGGAGCTTCTGAGGACCATTCGAACCGAGTACCCCGGGATGCCGGTTCTGATGGTTACCGGTCACGGCTCGGGCGAGGTGAACGAGCAGGCCATGCCACCGGGAGCATTCGATTTTCTGATGAAGCCGGTGAGTATTGACGAATTGGTCTCCAAGATGACCAGGGCGATTGAGGCGTACAATGCCGGGTGAGTTTTCTGAGCATGACAGTCGCTTGCTTTTGAAGTCGGGTCTGGTCTTCAGCGGACGTATAACCGCCTCCGTCACCCATGAGCTGAACAATGTCGTCGGTACCATTATGCAGGTGGTCGGCCTGATTGAAGACCTGGCCATGACCGATGAAGTGCGGAAGGCCGACCTGTCCGATAAGATGCTGTCGGTTGTGGAGCGTGTCGAGAGGCAGGCCGATCGAGGTACAGCCCTGATCCAGCACCTCAATGCGTTTGCCCACCTGAGCGACGAGGACCGAGCGGACTGCCGGCTTGGGGAGCTGCTTACTACCATGGCCAACCTGAGCGACCGCCTGGTCGGCCTCAGGAAGGTGAGCCTGAAACGCTCGGGCCTGAATCAAGCACTGACAGTCGTCACCAGCCCGATGCAGTTGGCGCAGGCGACATTCGGGTGCATTCAGGCGGCGCTTGATGCGACCCCCGGCGGATCCGAGCTCGAACTCAGGCTGAGCGAGAGGGATAGCGGCGCCGATATAGATATCCTGGTTCCGGATCAGGTCGAACCCGACCGGATAAAGCCCGGACCCGATGTCGAGCTGATCGCGGACTGGATGGGCCTGAGTGTTGAGGTTGGGACAGAGGACGGACGCACCAGGATACGGATCGGGGTGCCATCAAGGCCCGAACAGGGATCCACATAGAATCGATGGTCGGGAGCGAGATATGACAAACACAACAGTCGGAGTCAAATGAGATATGCCGAAAACAAGAGTTCTGATTGTCGACGATGAGCAGGAGTTTGCAAAGACTCTCGCCGAACGGATGCAGACCCGGGGCCTCCAGGCCGAAGCGGTCTTCAGCGGCGATGAGGCCGTGCGGGTTGTCAAGTCCAAGCCTCTCGACGTTGTGGTGCTGGACCTTGCCATGCCGGGCATGGACGGCATTGAAACCCTGAAGAAGATGCTTGCAATCAACCCGGACCTGCAGGTGATAATGCTCACGGGGCAAGCCACTGTCGGCAAAGGGGTCGAGGCGGTCAAGGAGGGAGCCTTCGAGTTCCTGGAAAAGCCGATCCGCATGGAGGCCCTGGTGGAGAAGATCGGAAAGGCCAAGTCGCGCAGCACCGAGATATCGGAGTCGCGCATGAGTGAGATGATCGATGAGATTGTCAAGAGGCGTGGCTGGTAGTCCGGCCGCGACGTGGCCTGAACGCTGCCACGCCGCACAGCCCTTAGCATGGTTTATAGCTAGACGCAGGGATGAACATTGGCATCCAATGTACTGAGAAAATTCCTTCCGTTTCTACAGTGGTTTGAAGGATACACCGCCAGCGATGCACGTCGCGACCTGATCGGCGGCGCAACTGTCGCTCTTGTTCTTATTCCGCAGTCGATGGCCTACGCCCAGTTAGCCGGCCTGCCACCGTACTATGGGCTCTACGCGGCCTTCCTGCCGCCGGTGGTGGCGGCATTGTTTGGGTCGAGTCGCCAATTGGCCACCGGACCGGTGGCAGTGGTCTCACTGATGACAGCTACTGCACTCGAACCGATAGCCACCGCCGGTAGCGAGGCCTTCATCGCCTATGCCATTCTCCTGGCCCTGCTGGTGGGCGTATTCCAGCTTGCTCTCGGTCTGCTCCGTCTGGGGCTGGTAGTGAACTTCCTCTCACACCCGGTGGTGAGCGGCTTTACCAGCGCGGCGGCGATAATCATCGCCAGTTCGCAACTATCCAAGATATTCGGAGTCACGGTCGACCAGGCCGAGCACCACTATGAGACCATATACCGGGTAGTCGAGGCGGCCGTCCATTTCACCCACTGGCCCACGGTCGGACTTGCGGTGCTGGCATTTGCGATTATGATTGGCCTGCGGCGAGTAGCCCCCCGGCTGCCCAATGTGCTGGTCGCAGTCCTGGTGACAACGATCATATCCTGGGCCGTTGGATTCGAGAACAGGACCACGGCTTCGGTCGATCAAATCGCCTCACCGGAAGTCCGCCAGGTGATCAGCCGTTACAACGCTGCAGCGGATTCACTCAACGTCAAGGCCGCCCGGCGAGTCGAGCTGAGAGCCACGCTGGATAGTCTGTTGGCCGCCGAGGATGGCGCCGAATTCGATATCCTTGAGCTGGACCAGCAGATTGCCTACCTCAATGTCGACATAGAGAGGCTCAAGGACCGAATGCACCGCCGCAGGGTGCAGCTCAGGAGATGGCAGTTTGCAAGGGTCGAAGGGCCGGCGGGACAGGCGCAGTACTATCTTGAGAACGAGGTCCCGGCCGGTGCGGAAGTAACTGAAGGCGGCTGGCGGGTGATGGTCTCGGCGGGCAAGCTCAACCCGGAACAGATTAGCCTGTCCAGCGGCGGGGCTGTAGTGGGTCAGATTCCTCAGGGGCTGCCCGGAATTCAGCCCCCTCAATTCAATGTCTCGATTGCCCTGTCGCTCTTGCCGATGGCTATGATCATCTCGCTGCTGGGCTTCATGGAGGCGATATCGATCGCCAAGGCTATGGCGGCCAAGACCGGCCAGCGTCTGGACCCCAACCAGGAGCTGATCGGCCAGGGTCTGGCCAATATCGTGGGTTCGTTTTTCCGCAGCTACGCGGTTTCGGGTTCGTTTTCGCGCTCGGCGGTCAATATCCAGTCCGGAGCGGTCAGTGGTCTCTCGAATGTGGTCAGCAGCCTCGTTGTGGTGATCGTCCTGCTTTTCCTCACACCACTGCTGTTCCACCTGCCCCAATCGGTGCTGGCGGCCATCATCATGATGGCGGTGGTCGGCCTGCTGAACATCAACGCCTTCATCCATGCCTGGCGGGCGCAGTGGTATGACGGCGTAATCGGCATCGTCACATTCGTCTGCACCCTCGCCTTTGCCCCCCACCTGGATCGCGGCATCATGATCGGCGTTGTGTTGTCGCTGCTGCTGTATCTCATTCGCAATATGAAGCCCGCTATCGCCATGCTGTCGCTGCACGTCGACGGCACTTTCCGCAACCGGGCGCGATTCAATCTGCCCCAGTGCCCCTATATTGCCGTCATCCGGTATGGCGGATCACTGATATTCTCCAACGTCGACTACCTCGAATCCCAGGTTCTCGACTGCGTGCGAAAGCTTCCCAAGCTGCGCTACGTGCTGATCGTCGGCAATGGCATCAACGAGATCGACTCGTCGGGGGTCGATGCCCTCTCGGTGCTGATCGATCGCCTGCACGGCCAGGGTATCCGTTTTGCGATGAGCGGGTGCAATGACCATGTTCTCGATGTACTGAGGCGCACGGGGCTGGTGGCGAAGATCGGCGAGAACAACTTGTATCGTAATGTCGAGCGGGCCATGAGTGGCATCTGGGAATCCGCTCACGCGAATGTGGAGGAAGAGGGCTGCCCGTTGAAGGTGCGTCGCTTCGAGGCGATCGAGGTCGATGATGCGGCCCGCCGCGCCTTGATGAAACACGATGAGGAGAAGAGGGGCGGAGAGGGCGACACTGGATAGGCCCGAGCTGGCCACCTTCGGTTTGACGCGACCGCGATGCCGGATTGCGACGTACCTGATAAAACGGGGCAGCTTGGGATGAGCTGCCCCTGGGGAAGAGTCAGGGCCCGGTCGATTACTTGACCAAGACCATCTTGCGGCTGGTAACAAATTCGTCGGTTACCACCCGGTAGAAGTAGACACCGGTCGCACTTCCGGTGGCGTCCCAGGTGATCGTGTGGTACCCGGCGGGCAGGGCGCCATCGACCAGAGTAGTTACCCTCTGACCCAGCACGTTAAAGACATCCAGACGGATCTCGCAGGACCTCGGAAGAGCGAGTCGGATGTCGGTGGTCGGGTTGAAGGGGTTCGGGTAGTTCTGGCTCAACTCAAACTCTGTCGGCAGTGCGGACACCTCGCCACCATCCTTGAAGGCAATGTTGGGGGTAGTGAGCGGAATCCAGCCGGGGGGCAGTATGCACCACTCCCAGTTGACCGCCCGGGCCAGGCCGAGGGCCAGCTTGGTATCATCTGGATCGCCCGTCTCCAGCAACTGTGATATGTACAGGACTGCCTGCGCAGCCGTGACCCCATCCTCAGATACCAGGTCATATGTATTGATGCGGCCGGAGGCCAGGTTGAGCAACAGGGCATAGTAGTGGGACATAGCCTCCTGGCGGCAGGTGGAATTCCAGAAGCGGAAGAGGGTGCAGAACATATCCCGAAGCGTTTCAACCTCCACGAAGTGCGGTATCCATGGATCGAAATGGGCATGGACCTTCTCGCGGAAACAGATGATGTCGTCGCGGGTGTATCTCAGACCCTGATAGTTCTGTATTGCTCCCCAGACTTCCCAGGCCCAGAAGAAGTTGCTGCGACCATCGCATCCGGGCGGGCTGGCATCGCGATTGAGCGGGAAGTGCGCCTCAGCGGAAGGCCAGCCGAAGACAGTGACGGGCAACGAGGCTGAGAATTCCGGCAGATAGCCCAGCGGCATCTGCCAGATCGCGACGATATACCCGCCGTTGTCGATATGCCCGAAGAAGAACGAACCGTCAGCTTCCGTAACAGTCTTGGCCAGGGTGTCACCGGCCGGATTGACCAGGGCAATGGGAACGCCGAGCAGGCCTGCTCCACCGTTACCGTTATCCGTGACCGTGCCCGCGACGTCTCCGTATGGCTGAAGTACGTCGAACTGCCAGTCGGTCCGGCAGGCCGAGTAGCCCAGCATGTCGTCGACATCGATGGTTACAGTGTAGTCATCGTTCGGCAGGGGTGGATCGGTGAAATAGCTAATCAACCCGGTGGCCAGATTGTAGCTGTGAGGCACGACGCCGCCATTGAGCATCATGACAATGCTGGCCGGGTCGACATCGGCCAGCGTGCCACCCAAGACGTTGAGCTGTGCGCTGATCGTGGTCTGGCAGGTATCAACAGTTGTACCCGGGGCCGGGGCAAGATCAGAGGCGTATATGCGGAGCAGTTCGAAGTCGGCCTCGGCATCGGGCCAGCCGAAGACTGTCACGTCGACGATAGTGTCGGAAGCAGGGCCATAGCAATCGGGGACCTGGATCCTCACGTGGTAATCGCCGTTGCCGACGTTCATGTGGTCGTATCGATAGAATCCGTCCGGAGCCGTGGTTGTCGTCGCAACCCAGCCACCGGCATTGTAGAGGTGGACGTTGACGTCGCCCACGCCGGCGCCGCCGCAGGTCACGTATCCCTGGACATTTCCGTAGGGTACCAGTACTTCAAAGGTCCATGAAGCGTGCGGCCCGGGATCCCCATACATATCATCGACATCTAGGTGTGCAGTGTACGAACCGTTGGGTAACGTGTCTGTGACCTGATACGATGCAACCTGTGATCCCGGATCATAACTATGATCCACTGCAGAGCCATTGAAGACCATCTCGATCGAAGCCGGCTCGAAGACAGTCGGCGTGCCACCGAGCACCGATATATGGGCACTAACCAAAGGAAGGTAATCGTCGACAGTGGCCAGGTGAGGCGGTTGGAAGTTGTCAAACCTGATCTGCGCGACCGGGATATTGACAACTTCGGCATGACCGTGAACCGTCAACGGGATCTGCTTTCCATTCAGTGAGACCCAGCCCGGGCTTAGCACCGGTTCGATGAAATAGTCACCGTTACTGACTACCGGAAAGAAGTACTGCCCGGACAGGTCGGTGACCGTGCTCATCACAAAACCGTAAGACGAGTTTAGCAGGCGTACTGTCTTGCCGACCATGGCGTCGCCGGCGCGCGACATCACCCCCCATATCGGCGCTGATGCAGGGTACGGCGCCACATCCACATCGGCCATCATGAACGCGCCGCAGTCGGAGATGTCTCTGACCTCCACATGCGTGTTCGCGCCGCTGTAACTTCGGCTGTTTGGATTCGTGTTGTACAGGAAATTGCGGTTGTTCGTGACCCCGGGCCACGGATCGCCATTATCACCGCGGTTGACGTTGTCGTCCATCTGAGTAAGGCCGTCGGCCTCCTCGACATCAACGCGCTTGTGGTTCTCATCCTGGTTTCCCGATACCGACTCGTCGATGTGCCAGATAACCAGTCCGCAGCCGTGCAGGTGCAGGTCGAAGCCGACGGGCTGACGGTTGGAAATCATGAAGTACTCGCTGCCGGGTGCGCCGTTGGTCCAGACCTTAAGGGCGAACGGCGTTGTCTCGATCTGCGGAATGACCATACTCGGGGACCAGCCGGAGACCACGGTCGGCGTCAGCCAGCCCAGTAAGGTCTTGTGGAAGCAACACATGTGCGCCGGACTGGCCGTGGTGTTCCAGCTGCCGGAGCCCATAATACCCCAGTGGCCAATGCCCGCGGATTCGCCGTTGGAATCGTCCGTGTCGTATAGATCGGGAAGCCCCAGATTGTGACCGTATTCATGCGCGAACACGCCGATGTCACAATGCGAACCGCCCTGCAACTCGGGCATCATGATGTAATCGTCAATCAGGACATTGTCGTAAGTTACTTCCAGGCCGAAGTTGCTCAGACGAGAGCGGTGGGACCAAATGTATTGCGTGTTGCCGCCCTCCTCGGCGCCCGGGCCCTGGTGAACAACGAACACTCCGTCGCAGCGGCCGTCACCATCAGTATCGAAAGCGCTGAAGTCGACGCCTGCCGCCTCGGCCTGATCAACCGCGTTTCGCACCAGTTCGTTAGAGCGCTCCGAATGGTCGGCGCCGTCGTGACGATAGTAGTTACGATTCTCCGCAGCAGTATACCAGCCGGTTACGTAACCTGTCACATTGTGAGCACCATAGGATATCTCCATGTAGTACTCTTTGAAGCTGCCGGTACCATCGTAGTTCGGCATGTTCATCATATCATCAAACGATTGCACAGTCTCCGTGGCGGCATGATCCGGAAACTCGATCAGCAGCACCGGCACATCCTTGTTGGCCGGCGGTGCGGCTGGGGCCAGCCCCGCCTTGAATTCAAGGTAGCCGGATTGCTGGCGATGCTCACTTACCACCGCTGGCAGCTCGCGTAAGTGCTTACCTACGCTCATCGCCCCCGGAGAATCAAGACCAACGCGGTACCCCGACGGCTCAAACCTCGCTTCCTCGCTTAGGGCGGCATAGTGCCACCAACCGTCATCGGCCCGCACAGCCGTATAGCCATCGGGAGTCTCGTGATAGTTGTAGAACTCGTCGCCGAAACCGATGATTATGATCTCGCTCCCATCCGGTTGCTGGAACGAGTGTGGCACTGCATCGGCGGGCGAGGACCAGGTGGTTCCAGATGCAGCCAGCACAATAGCTGCTATAATCGGCAGCAATAGCAATCTTCGCATGATTGTTACCTCCATAAGGTTATTGGATGCTTGCGTGGAACATTAAGAGCAGTCAGTTGCTAATCCAGGTGTCCCTCCTTTCTGTGTCGGCAGCCCTGCGGCCACTCTCTTGCCAATCGTTGGTCCGCCGGACCACCATGCCCGTGATGGCCGGGAAGACTCAACGATCCGGAGTATCTCAGAACCATTAGTCGCCGACCGGCGAAACCGGTTCTCTTTATCGATTGCTATTTGAATTGCCGTCTGCTCCTGCCAGAGATCTTCGGGGGTTACCGATCTACTGCAGCGCAAATGGATGTCTGTTGCGGTAAGGTGTATGTGCTATCGGTAATAAACAGCCGCTCAATGGCGGATGCAAGCCGAAAATCGCGCCCGGACTGGATGAATAGCCAAAGCGACCGCCATCCCATATCGGCGGTACAGGCCGATCACGGCGTCGTGTCTATCATTGTCACAGATCAGTACCGGAGACAAGGAACCTCGGATGGGGGCTTCGCGCCCGCCTCTATTCGATTGTCTTAAGGAAGTTGTGATACTGCTCGGCCCAGGATTCGCGGGTATGGTGCTTGATGATGTGATCCCGGTACTTGCTGCCCAGCAGTTTGGAATCGATTTCACCGCGGTACAACTTTCGCACCAGGTCAGCGAGCTCCTCCGGAGAATCGGAAGGATAAGTCAGAGCGCCGCCGGCCAGGCGAAGCTCGTCGATGGCCTCACCCATGCGGGACCCAAAGACAACCGGACGGCCGGAAGCCATATACTCGAACATCTTGGAAGGGAAGGCCATCTTGGCAACCGTCACTTCCTTCAGGCTCTCCAGAAGCACGTCGGCGGCCTTCAGGAAGTAGGGGATCGTATCCAGCGGCTGAAGCCCGACAATGGAGACGTTCTTCAAGCCGTACTCTTTCACCATGGTTTCCAGCGCCTCGCGCTTCTGACCATCGCCGATCAGCGCAAAGTGCACATTCGGCTCGTCGACCAAACGGCGCGCCGCCTCGACGACGGTTTCCAATGGTCGCACCCAGCCCAGGGTACCGGCATACAGAACCAGGAATTTCTCGTCCCAACCGAACCTCTGGCGGATGCCGTTGGAGCTGCTGTCGATGAACTCCCTGCCCACCCCTGACTTGATCGTGGCGATACGCCGACGCGGAACCCCGATGGCCTCCATATACTTGGAGATACCATCGGTGACCGAGACGATACGATCGGCCCTGGCGTACAGCCCGTGCATGATCCGCCGGACCGCACGAGTGAAGAGCGACTGCTTGAGATTACCGAAATCTTCACCGGATTCAGGCTGCAGATCGCGCACCTCAATAACGAAGCGAGTCTTTCGGATTCGGCTGATCAGCCAGCCCACGACCGGAGAAGTGACCGGTGGGGTCGAGGCCAGCACGATGTCGAAACGGCCCCTGACGCGGAAAGAATTGACCAGCGTGGAGATAAGGAAGGTGATGAACCCGACCATTCGCTTGGTCGGCTCGCTATTGGCCGCCGGGAGAACCCAGCTTCGATAGACCTGGATTCCGTCCATCTCCTCGCGGCAGAAGAATTTGCCCTTATACTCGGCCGGCACGATACCGTCGGGATAGTTCGGGATAGCGGTCATCACCGAAACTTTATCCCCGCGGTGCACAAAGTAACGCGCGAATTCATACAACCGCCGTACTGCGCCGCGCTCCGGCGGGAAGTGTTGGGTAATGATAAGTATATTCATACCAAACCGCACGCAAGGTATCTCTTATCGAAATATTAATCAAGCGATTTCTCCCGGTCGTATCACTTACGGGACCGATTGCCCCGGTCTCGGCTTGACTGAGTATAGACCGCTGACTATCTTGGTATGACAGAATAGTGACAGAGAAAGCACTGAATACACAAGACCGCAATTGGAAGTGAGGAGACTGTGAGAAGACTGGCGATTATCGGACTGACACTGGCGGCCCTGCTAATGATGGTAAGCGTGGCCCTCCTGGCCGAGGAAAAGGCCGAAAAGAAGGCGGAGTCGAAGTTCGACATTACCGGCGCCACGGAGCAGATCGATAGCGAATTCGACTATGTGGGCGCCAAGAAATGCAAGTTCTGCCACAAGGATCAGTATGACTCGTGGGAGAAGACCAGTCACGCCAAGGCCTGGGCCTCTCTGAGCGAAGAGGAGCAGAAACAGCAGAAGTGCGCCACCTGCCATGTGACCGGTCACGACGACAAGGGCGAGATCATAACCGGCGTTGAATGCGAGGCATGCCACGGTCCCGGCAGCGAATATAAGTCACCCAAGATTATGAATAAGAAGAAGTGGGCGGCCAATCCCGAGGAATATGAAAAGATGGCGGTTGAGGCGGGGTTGATCTACCCGACCGAGGAAGTGTGTGTCAATTGCCACAAGAAGGAAGGCAATCCCCATTTCAAGCCGTTTGACTTCTCAAAGATGAAGTCGAAGGTACACACCATGAGCGCCGAGAAGGCGGAAGAGGTTGAGGAAGGCAAATAGCCTCAAGCCAACTCAAGAATCACGAGTATGTTTGCGGCGGTCCGCCATTCGGGATCGCCGTTTGTTTTGCCTGCTTCGGCTGACCAGGGTTCAAGATGCCTGCGGCGACCTCTCAACCAAACTACAGGATGGCGTCGGGGTTATCCTTGAGCCGGAAGGTTCTCACCGAGACCCACTTGTTCCCGGTCACAGGTGTGATCAGGTCGATCTTATCCGCTATGAAGTGCTCATCAGCAAGCCACGGGGCGATCTTCTCTTTCACCAGCGTGACCCGATGATGCGAAATTTCACGTGCCACTGTTACATGAGGTTTGAAGACTTTGTGCGGCACCGCCAGACCGAGGCGGATATGCAGATTGAAATGCAGATCGGTCAGGTGTGAACTGTTCCTGGCCTCCCAGTAAATGACCGGGTCATTGGGGTAGAAGTCACCGATGGACGACAGCTCTATCTTGAAGGCCTTGCGGTGCTCGGTCTCGGCCCCGATCGCCGCCATCAGTTCGTCCATACCCATGCGGGCGTCGAAGGGAAAGACAAGGCTTACGTGAGCGCCGACCAGATTGTAGATAGGGTCGTATCGCTCCCTCAGCGGCATGATTATCTGCTCTAGTGGCGGCGGCAGAAATATCACAACGGCGAATCGATCGTGGCGCCGTTCGCCGATATGGTCCATGACATAACCGAATTCCATAGGCTACGTATAGTATCGTCAGAAATAGAAGATCAATTCAACTCGGCGGTTCTTGGCGCGACCGGCGGCCGTATCGTTGGAGGCTACGAAATTCGTTTCACCCCGCCCGAATACCTTCATTCTCTCAGCCGCGACTCCCTGGCTGACCAGGAAATCGCGCACTCTCCCGGCTCGCTTTTCCGACAGCTTTTTATTGGCGGTTGCCAAGCCGATATTATCGGTGTAACCATTGATTTCTACTTTCACTTCTTCCACGAAGACGAGGATTCGCGCCAGGCTCTTCAACCGTTCCTTGGTCTTCGGATCGACCTCGAATGAGCCGCTGACATAGTCGATATTCAGCACCATAGGCTCAGCCAGCATCGACAGGTCGATGCAGCCATGAACGTCTACATCCACTCCGACAAGAGTGTTGGGGCAATCATCCAGGCCGTCGGGGACACCATCGCCGTCGCTGTCAATGGAACATCCGACCGAGTCCACCGCTCCAGCGATCGGACTGTCCGGACAAGCATCGCGATAATCGGGGATACCATCAAAGTCGCTGTCAACCGGACATCCGCTGACATCGACCCGGCCCCTTGCTCGCGCGGGGGTACCGGGGCAATCGTCAAGACCATCGGGGACACCATCATGATCGGAGTCAATAGCACATCCGTATCTATCCACGACAACGCCGGGCCTGGTGTTGGGACAGCGATCATCGGCGTCCGCTACGCCGTCGTTGTCGCCGTCACCCTGGCGTTGATAAACCTGCTCTCTAGTAGCCGGCTGGGTCACCCACGACCGCTCCGATTTCCAGCCATAGTGAGTCTTGCCCCAATTGAACCGAACAGCCAGCATTCCCTCGACCAGCAGGTCATGGCGCCGGTCCGACACGGTATCAGCAAAGTCTGTCCCGAGACCGGTCAGGTAATCGGCTCGGACATGAAGCCCGACGGTCCAGTGAGACGAAAGCGCCAGTCCGATCAGGGTCTGCCCGGACAGGACAAGCTCATCGGCCGAGTAGTCCATTGTCTGCCCGCGCGAGCCGTCCACCTTGAGCGCCGTATCCGCAGCCGGATCGGTGATCTCCCACAGCATCAATCCGCCTCCCGCACCGATCGACCAGCGCAGGCCATGGGCGGGCGAGAGTAATTCTCGATCAACAGTTACACCGAGGCGAGTTCCGTTGAATCGCCACGTGGCGTCGCTCTCGGTGTTCCCCAGGTCGAAGGCGGAACCGCCGGTAGTATCATTGTAAAGCTGATATCTGCCGATGTCGAAACCCAGCGTATAGCGTTCCGCCAGGCGGAAACCGAAGCGGGCGCCCCAAGCCTTCTGAAACGGGACGAAGGCATCCTCACCACCGTACAGACGAGCCACGCCGCCACGGGCCTCAATGCTGAAGCGCGGTTCTTCGGCCTGAGCAACCAGAAGGGGGATCAGGCTCAGAATTGCTGTGAGAATTGGGCGACACATCTACTGCATGGTGACACCGACGCACCGGGAAATCAAACAAAAAAGTCTCAGTACATCTTGCGCAATTCGATGCCGGTGTAGTAGTGCTTGAGAATGCGATCGAAACTCCATCCCTGCCGCGCCAGGCCTATGGCCCCGCATTGGCACATGCCCACCCCATGCCCGTATCCCCGTCCCTTGAAGCTGACCGCCTCGACGTAGTTGTCGTAGGTGCGGGTCACTTCGATATCGAACCGGTCCGAGGGGAGTATCAGATCGGGGTTCGAGGTTCGACCAACCACCCAACGGATACGATCCTTGTAAAACCTGTAGACATCGTTATCGGTGCTGATATGCATCTGCTCCACACGTCCCCCCGGGGTGCGATCCTGGATCAGGACATTCCGAATGCGTCCAATACGCAAGTCGCGGCCGCGGTCGGCCGAAAGATACTGCTCTATCCGGCCTCGCAACTGGGCTTCGCTGAAATGCTCGATCCATGTATAGTATTTGGACCAAGAGCAGGCCCCGCTGTCGGAGACGGGCCTCAGATACGGCACATCGAGACGATCCCAGACCGAGGCGATGTCGTCGGTCATTCCGCCGCAGGTCGAGTGGTAGTACGCCTGGATGAAATTGTCGTTGTACATCGCCACCAGGCCGGCCGTCTCTGCGATCGCGCGGTTCACTACGCGGTTCTCCACCTGAACACCGTGGTATAGCTGATCGATGATCGAGGACTTCATGTCGTAGGGAACGCCATCATACTGCTGCAGGTGCGATATGGCGTAAGTCCTGGCGGCAATTGCCTGGGCCTTCACGGCCTCGAGCTCATCCTCGGTCCGCTGGCCAATCTCAGGCGGTACCACGCCCTGTAGATAGTCTTCCATGTAAACTACATTGATTATTTGCACGTTGACACCGTTCGGCAGCAACTTAAACAGGCCGCGGTAGCGCTTATCCTGCAGCGCCAGGAAATTGTCATTGCCGCGGGGGATAACGTTGACTTCGTCAAGATTGCGGGCCAGCGGGCGCCCGTCATTGGCCAGCACATCAAGGCGGCCCTGGAAATTGACGACGCTACTGGGGCGCGAAGTGTAGAAGACTTCCTGATTGCCTGCCGACAGACACTCAAGAGCGTACAGGTGATCGGCCGCCACGGTTATGCTGTCCTGGCCCTCATCAAGCAGCACCCGCACAAACGGCACTCGGATATACGTCGAGGAGGCTTCCTCGCGCAGCCCGGGCACGGTGGCGCAACTATAGACGAGTACCACCAGCAGTATGGCCGTCCCGACCCGGGCGGTCAGGCGCACTAACTTGCGCAGCGGCGTGACTGCCGGCCAGGTGCTTTTCTCATGTCGGCCGCGATTGAGCATTGTGATCCTACTTGCTGTCTACCGGTGGCTGGACGATTCGTCCTAGCACCCCGGCTTTGCCGCGCGGACGCGGTGAATAGGTCGGCAATGCCTCACCGTGCAGAGCAGCCTCGCCCAACACGGCAAAAGACACCGCCTCCAGGTAATCGCCGTCATAGCCCAATTCCTCGACCGGGACAATGTCGAGGTCGGGTAGATGATGGCGCAGACGTCCGACGAAGAAGCTGTTGTGTCGTCCGCCTCCGGTCAAATACAATTTATCCAGACCGGTGTCACGGCGCACGATCGGCCACACGGCCATCGCGATGCTCCGGGTGGTTAGTTCGGCGGCGGTGCGCATCAGGTCATGGGAACCCAGCAGATTGTCCCTGCCGAAATCCATAATGCTCCGGGCCATGCGGGCGCCGAAAGTCTCACGCCCGGTCGAAACGCACTTGCCCATAAAGAACGGATCGGCCAAGAGGAGCGACAGCAGCCGTTCGGAAATCCGCCCGCGCGCGGCCAGACGTCCGCCACGATCGAATGACCTGTCAAACAGGCGTTCGGCAAGCAGGTCGGAAAGGCTGTTGCCCGGCCCACAATCGGCCGCCCTGGGTTTCGCCCGACAGCTCGAAACCGGGAAATAGAAATAGTTGGCCATGCCGCCGATATTGACTAGCAGGCGCGATCGTCCCGACGAAGCCACCAGGCGCTCGATGGCGCCGGCGGTAACCGGCGCTCCCTCTCCCCCGGCCGCGACATCTGCCTGACGGAAATCCGCCACGACAACCGTGCCGGTAGCGGCGGCAATGCGCTCGGCCGAGGCGAGCTGCAGCGTACCGCTCAGCCTGGCCCCGGCGTATTCGACCGGCGACGGCAGATGCCGGACTGTCTGGCCGTGCGAGGCAACGAGATCCACCCTCGTGTTGTCGGCGCTCAGGCGCTTCAGAAGAGCCTGTGCGGTCTTTCCGAAGAATCTTCCGAGGGCCGCATCGAGCAACACCAGTTCATCGGGCGCGACTCTATCCCAATCGGCCGCGGCGCGAACGCCGGCCCGGAGTCTTGCCGGGTACTTCCTGGTCAGTCCGTCGAGATACGTAATCCTCAGTCTGCCGCGATCCCGCCTGATCTGAATGGCCGCGGCATCCACACCATCCATGGAAGTGCCGGAGTTCAGTCCTACGACAGTGAGCTTCTTTCTCTTCAGGAGTCTTGCGAGCACTTTCACGTCCCTGTGTTCAGCTAACCAGTCGCCGCCATAGGTGACGCTTCAGTTTTTTTACTCGCCGCCGGGCCTGCTCGATACGGTTACGCTCCAGCTCGCCGCTTCGCACTGCCTGTTCGATCGCCTGCAGCGCCTGGCCCGGCGCGGCGTGGTCCTGTCCGAACAGGAGCAGGTCATGGCCGGCCTTCAGGGCCGCGACCGAGCGTGCCCCATAGTCACCCAAGGCTGACGCCCCGCTCATGGTCAGGTCATCAGTTATCACCGGGCCGTCGTATTCGAGATCGTCGCGAAGCAGCTCTCCCACGATGCGTGCCGAGGCGGTGGCCATTTCGGGGTCGAGCGGCGACACTGTCAGATGAGTCGTCATCACCAAATCCCCCCCGGCCGCCAGGCCGGCAGCGAAGGGGATTCTCTCCCGCTCGCGCCAAATCCCCCGATCGTAGTCGGCGGATGTGGCCTGGTGATGCGGATCGACATCCGCCGCACCCAGACCCGGGAAGTGCTTCAGACAACACAGCAGCCCGGACCGATGGGCAATCTGCACCGAAGCTGCCACCAGTTCTGCGGCTCGCTCCGGGTCATCGGAGAAACAACGCCCCTGCAGGCATTCGTTGTTCGGATTGACCGCAAGGTCGGCCACCGGTGCAAAGTTCAGGTTCAGCCCCAGGTCGGCCAGATTGGCCGCCACGCGCCCATAGTCCGCATTGAAAGCATCGTTGTTGGCTTCCGAGCCGTATTCGAAGGCCGATCTGAGTTGATATGCTTCATCGGTGAGGCGACTGACTCGCCCACCCTCCTGATCGATGGCCAGGATCGGTGGATGATCGGATTCATACATGGCCCGGATGGCATCGAGAGAGGACGATAACTGTTCCGGGCTAGGCGCATTATCGGCGAAGAAGATGACTCCACCGATCTGATATCGTTCCAGGAACTGGAGAAACTCCCTGGGTGGATGATCCCCGCGATAGGATACAATCAGTAATTCGGCTATTTGTTCTGGCAGGGTACTCATTCAGTCAACATCCTGTCGAGCGGTCAGGTCTGTCCGTGACCTCTACATTGATCTTACCAGGTTTCGTCCATCGCCTTTCGCCTTATACAGCGCCTGATCGGCAATCTTAACGAGTTGCTGCGGACTCCTGCCATTTTCCGGGAAGCACGATATTCCAACCGAAACCGTCACTCGTACCGGAGGTACGCCTTCCAGAAGAAACTCGGTCTCATCCACGCGGCTGCGAATCCGTTCGCCTATATACCCGGCCTCCTCCTTGTTCGTCTGGGGGAGGATGATGGCGAATTCCTCCCCCCCGTAACGGGCGAAGATATCGACGTCCCGGATACAGCTCTTGATGATACTGGATAGCTGTCGCAACACCCGGTTACCATTTTCATGTCCGTAGGTATCGTTCAATTTCTTGAAATAGTCAATGTCCACCATCACCAAAGACAGCGGCATGTTATAGCGGAAGGCGCGGCGCTTCTCTTCATCGAGCTTTCGCGAGAAGTAACGGTAATTGTAAGTCTGCGTAAGTTCATCGAAAATCGTGAGTTCCTCGGTCTTCTTGTGCAGTTCGGCATTATCGAGGGCCAGGGCGGCTGAGCGAGCTACAATCGAAAACATCTGCAGGTCGCGCTCCTTGAAGTGATCCGGCTCGGACGATTCCGCGGTCAAGGCGCCGCGGGCGATGCCGCGCGAGACAAGCGGCACTAACATGACCGAGTGGGCGCGGGCACTGAGTGGTTCGTAATCATCGCGGCTGGTGATGTCCTTGATCCGGATAGGCTCCTCCAGATCACAGACCTTGGCGACCAGGGCCAGGCGGTCTGTATCGACCGGGTCGTGCTGGTAAGCCGGCTCTCCGTCAGACACGCGGGCGCGGAAGAAGTAGCTGCCGGACTTGTCACGGAATATCACCGAGTAGTTCCGCAATTGCAGCAGTTCCTTAAGCAGCCTTACGACCTCACGGACAATCCCGTCGGTGTCCAGGATCGCGGCCAGGATGCGAGTGTTCTCATAGATCATCTGCAACTGCGCCTGTGACTTTTCCAGCTCGGAAGTGCGCTGGTTGAGGGTGTTGAACAGGTTCAGGATACGCTTCTCCGAACGGCGCAGATACTCGGATGAGTAACTTACCGCAAGGAAACAAACGACCACGAAGCCCGCCCTCAAAGCGACATCGTACAGGTTGTCCGACGTGATTCCCGGGCCTATAGCCACTACGTAACCCAGGATGCATATGAGGGCAACCGCCGAAGCAAACCAGAAGGTAAGCACATAGGCCGCTACAGCCGCAGTCAGGTAGTAGAGCAGATAGTATGAGGACTCCATGCCGCCGGTATGGAGAATCATGATCGGTATCAATATGAGGTCGTAGAGGATGGCTGAGAAGTAGGCCAGCTTGATATCAAACCGCCCGGCTACGGCCAGAGCCAGGACGGCCAGATGAAGGACAAACGTAACCCCGACTCCCCACATGAGCGGCCGGGCGGAATCAGGGTAGTCGCCCAGGAGAACAAACCAGGCCACCCCGACCAGAATCATCATCCGGGTCAGTAGATAGATTGTGTCGATACGCGGCAGTAGGGTCTTATTTCGGTCCAGAAACAGCTTCATCAGCGCTATCCAGCCTCTCTGGCTAATATCGGCGGGATTGCATACTTATTTATTGTGATCAAAGGATTTACGCCCTGACAATCGACTTATTGCCCGGGCCTGCAGACCAAAGAATGCGCCAGAGGCCGACGACCGCCACGGAAGCCGCAGAGCAGCAACACCATAGCCGATGCGACGGATACCGCGCGGACCGGGATCAACGTGCAAGGAATTCGCCGCGTCTGTTGCCTCCGGTTTTTTGCTTGGCAGTCATACCCAGAGCCGGTAATATTGGTGGCAACCACTTAGGTTTGGAAAGCGTAAATCAGTCATATGTTGCTGTCTGCTGCCAGATCAACACTGTCCGGATCACTGTTTTCTCTCTTGGTCGCGTCCCTGCTTCTGAGTACGTCTGTCTCTACCGAGGCGGTGACTTTCGACCGAGGCAAGCGAGTCGAGATATCCAACCTGCATCGCCTCCAGGATGATTTCTACGCCCTTGGCGGGACGATAATCATCGACGGCTATGTGGGGGGTGACCTGTTTGCACTGGGTCAGGATTTCACGTGCGACGGAGAGATCGGCGGTTCAGCCAATGTTTGGGCGGAGAGTTTCCACCACCGCGGCAAAACCGCGGGTTCTTTGCGAGCCGGGGGCATGAGAGTTCTGGTGGATGGCTTCGTCGGCCGTTCGCTCATGGCCATCGGCAGCGAGATTCGCGTTGGCCCGAGAGCTGCTATTCGACGCGACGTCTATGCTCTGGGCAACCGGGCCCACCTCGCCGGCACCGTAATGGGCGACCTTGCCTTCAGGGGCGGTAGCATCGACATATCGGGACAGATCGACGGCGACGTTCACCTGGACTGCGAGCAGATCTCGATTGTTCCTCCGGCAGTGATCAAGGGGAACGTCACCTATCAGTCCGATGCGAAGATGGTTGAGATAGACTCAGCGGGCGGCGTAACCATTCTGGGCTCGGTCAGCATACTGGAACCTGAGTCGGAAGAGATAGCGCAGGATGAGTCCCGGCAGGTTTTTCGGTCGGTCGTCATCACGACCTCGAAGATGCTGGCCGCCTTTCTCTTCGGTGTCATCCTGATTCACGTTTTCGGTCGCTACGCCCGGCAGACCTGCCTGGAACTGCGCGGCCGTCCGACAGTCTCCCTGGCCGCCGGACTGCTGACCGTACTCGTGTGCCTGGTAAGCATCGTCATCCTGGCGCTTTCTCTGACCTTCCTGGCGATTGGTGTGTTGATGGTCGGCGGCGAAAGCTCATTCCTGGGTGCGCTCCTGGTAATCTTCTCGGTTACCATGCTTCCGGTTACAGGCTTCGCAACCATCAGTGGTGCAATTGTACTGTACACCGGCAAAGTCACGATCGCTATGCTGGTCGGCTATGGACTGGTCCGGCTCATCAAGTCGCATCCGGCGGACCTCAGCAAGACCCAGCTGTTTCTCGGCCTCATCGTGCTCACGCTGGTGTTCTGGATTCCCTGGGTCGGCTCGGTCCTGGGGATACTGGCCGCCATCATAGGAGCCGGCGCGATTGTCCTGGGTATTCGGAACTGCCGGCCCGGCCCGGGGGCATCGAGGCCGATGGGATCGAGCAATCCTGCGCCGCCACCGGTCAGCCCGCCGCCGTCGCTGCGTTCGTGAACCGAATCCAGCAACCCACTCGATATCCCGCCGAATTGCGGAGAATCAGTACCCCACGCCGACGACAACGCCGTTTCCGCGCGGATCGGAAGCGCCGCTCATCAGCCCAATCTCGGACTGCAACAGAATAAGCTGAAGATCGCCGTAGGGCTCGCGTTCACGAACGGTGTGACCGAGGCGAATCAACTCCTGGGTGATGTTGATATCGTAGGCGCCCTGCTCCAGATAGAGCAGGTCAGGCTTCCACTGATGATGGAAACGTGGCTGAGCGACAACTTCCTCAGCGTCCAATCCGAATCGGATCACGCCCAGTATTGCTTGTGCCACAGTGGTTATGATCTTCGAGCCGCCGGGACTCCCGAGCACCATGTACGGGAACTCCTCGCCCTGCCGGGTCTCAAAGACAATCGTCGGCGACATCGAGCTGAGCATGCGTTTGCCGGGTTCAATCCTGTTGGCTTCGCCTCCGACCAGGCCATAGACATTGGCATGCCCCGGCTTGATCGAGAAATCGTCCATTTCGTTGTTCAGCAGGAACCCGGCGCCATCGACCACCAGCTTCGAGCCATAGGCGGTGTTGAGAGTATAGGTAAGCGACACAAGGTTGCCGGCGCCGTCGGCGACACAGAAGTGGGTGGTTTGATCCGGCTCGGTACCGAGCGGCTCGCCGGGGAGAATGTGCTCCGAGGGGGTGGCGTGACCGGGATCGATCAGCTTGCGCCTGGTCTCGAGGTAGCTGTCGCTGTAAAGCTCTGCGGTCGGAGTCGAGACGAAACGGGGATCCCCCAGGTACTCCGAACGATCGGCAAAGGCCAGGCGCGATGCCTCAGCAAACAAGTGCATGTACTGGGGCGATGAGGGAGTCAGCCGCTCGAGTGACCACGGCTCCAGCATCTTCAGGATCTGGGCGATGCAGACACCTCCGGATGACGGCGGCGGCATCGAGTAAACCACGCAGGAGTCGAACCTGAAACGCAGCGGGGACAGCCATTCCGCTTGATATGCGGCCAGGTCATCCCGACTGATCAGACCACCATGCTCTTCCATTGCTCGGACGATCTTCTCGGCAATCTCCCCATCGTAGAAGGCACTCGGTCCGTTGTCGGCGATGGCCTGCAGCGTGATGGCCAAATCATCGATAACGAGCAGATCGCCCTCTGCGGGGACCGACCCGCCCGGCAGAAACACCCTGGCCGTAGGCTCGAACCCGGATAATCTCTGTTGATGCTTCTTGAGGGACTCGTGGAGGTACTCATCGACGACGAAACCGGACCTGGCGAGGGCGATAGCCGGCTCCAGCAATCGGCCCCAGGGAAGGCTGCCGTAAGCGCGATGCAGTTCATAGAGGCCCGCCACGGCCCCGGGAACTCCTACTGCCATCGCGCCGTAGGTGGAGGCGTTCTCGATCACCTCTCCCGCCGAATCCAGGTACATCGTTGCGGTTGCGGCTGCCGGTGCGGTCTCGCGAAAGTCGAGGGCCCGAACCAGAGCCGAGTCGGCGTGATACGTCAACGCAAAACCACCGCCACCGATATTGCCGGCCTCAGGATGGACTACAGCCAGGGCAAAGGCCACCGCCACGGCGGCGTCGAAGGCGTTCCCCTTCTGCTTGCCGATAATATCGGCGCCGATCTCGCCCGCGATCTCCGAGGCGCTGACCACCATTCCGTCGCGGTAGAATTTGGTGGTTTCAACTTTGTCGCACGACGGTAGCAGCAGACATAAAGCCAGCACCGCCTGCAGCAGGCAGCGGCCGAACCGGGAGAATGACATGAATTTGTATCCCTCTATTGAGCTATCGTTTCTGCACCAGGTACATGTGCCCGTCAGGGAAGTTGATGTCCAGCGCCAGCCCATCTCTTAGCTCCTTGGCGGTGGTCTTGATCGGCCTGACCGTCTCCGGATCGGCGAATAGATCGGTCAACTTGAACCTCGCCCCCTTGTATCCGGAAGCGCGAAGATCCGCCTTAATGATTACTTCCTTCTGTCTGGACTCGAAGCTGTCCGACAACTCACCGGCCGGGGGAGCTACCACGAAAAGCAGGCCGCGCTTGCCGTCATGCTTGAAAGAGATGTCGACCGACGGGTCGCTGCAGTAGAAGCAGCTGCTGACCTTGAGGCTGTCAAGGATGGACTCCATGAAGGCCAGTTTCTTGTGATTGCCGCCGGAAGCAACGTCAAACGAGAACAAGTGGAGCGAACCCTTGAAGCGGGACGAGCAGATACCGACGGTTTTGGCGCCGCTCTTACATACCCTGCGGGTCTTGGAATCGTCGGTAGTCCGGATGGAGCCGTAGACATAACACGGGAAGGCTCCGTCCTTGTGACTCACCGTATCGATATGGTAGTCGACAGTGGTGCGAATGCGGAAGTGGTTGGCCAGCACTGAGCAATCCTTGAGGTTCTCGTCGTATCGAGGCATCAGGCCGCACAGAATCACATTGGCCCCGTCCTTGACCAGTTCGATGATGGCCTCCTGGTCGGTTTCAGACATGACTTCTGTCGTGGGAATGAACAGCAGCTTATAGTCATTCATATTCTGCCACGTACGATTCTCACGAACGCCAAAGTTGAGTTTGAGACGCATCAGATCGCGGCAGAAACCAACCACGGAATCATCCAGCAGGCGGTTGACGTAGGCGAAGTTCTTGCCGCCTTCCAGCTCAGCCAGCCAGTAGTAGAAGCGGTTGCCGACCACGGCGATGTCATTCTTGAATTCCATCTGCTCCAGGCCGATCTCAGTGATACGCTGATTGAACCGGCTGACAATCTCGTAACCGTCGGATACAGTGCCGTCGCTGTGCAGCGGCGCTCCGTACCAGTGGTCACGATCCACGAACATGTAGTGGTTCAGGCCGCCGAACCCGGCCGATATGCTGGCCGAAAGGTAGAAGCGCCGGGCGTTGTTGCGCACCGGGCTGATGGCTTCTTCGCGCCTGGGATCAGTAGCCGCGGCGCCGCTGACGAACGAGCTGGCAAAGGCGAAGCCGTGCTCGGCCAGCAGGTAGCGGGCCTTGACCGTCAGATCGAAGTAGTTGCCGTGATGCGGGAACACATTGGTCCCCAGGAAGGGCTGGCGATCCTCCGGAACCAGATCGAAAGCCGGCAGGATATCGCCCGGCCGGAAGTAGAGCGACCGCACAATAAGCGGTTCTACCGTATACGACTTGAAAATCTCCTCAACTATCTCAAGGTACTCGCGAAGCATGTGCTGGCGGAACCGCATCCAGTCGAGCGCCTTCGGATATTCCTTGATATCCAGATCCTCGAACTTGCGCGGCGGCTCGACCGAGGCGAAATCGGCATTCTTTTCCTTGTAGGCCTGGTTGAGCTTCTTGATCTCCTCGTATCGCTCCTCAAGGAAAGGCGGATAGAATTCGCGAACCACATCGGGGTTGTAATCGGCGCTGCCCGGGTGGAGTTGGCGGCCGTAGGAAGTTTCGTAGTCCAGCTCCACCATGAAGACAGGACCCCGCGGGTGCACATAGTTCTTGGTAACCTCGATGAGGGTCTTGAAGTAATTCCGCATGTGAAACTGGAAATTCTTGTGCATGTAGCTGGGGAGGTAACCGCCCTCGACCCCGCAATCATCCGGCAACTCGAGCTCCTGCCCGGAGGCATCGCGGGCAAAGAACTTCAGGTCCGAGAAGATGTGCCTGGGCAAACCGCCGTACTTGATCTGCCCGGCCACCCAGGGACCCGGCCGGAGAATGACCTTGAAGCCAAACTCACGGGCGAGCTCAAGGAAGACAATCAAGTCCTTTTTCGGGTCGGTCAGGCCGGCGAAGTCGAAGTGCTTGTCGGGAGTCTGATGGACATTCCACGGAACAGCCGAGGCAATGATCTTGAACCCTGCGCGCTTGATACGCTCGAAGCAGATCGACCAGTAGCGTTTCTCAATACGAAAATAGTGCATCTCGGCGGAAAACGGCGGATAAGTCTCCCGGCCGATGGAGAAGCGATTACCGATGATTCCTAGCATTCTAACGCCTTATGCTTCAACAACTTAACAATTATCCCCGTCTCATTCAGATTACCATAATAGGGAAATCGTCGGTGCAAGTCAACTACATTCACTCAAGCTATTGTGTTGCAACATATTACAACCCGCCAACAATTCCGGCCGACAAACCACCCCACGGGTGCCGCGGAGCTTCGCTCCTGGGCCATTTGCAGGGGCCCTTACCGCGCAGTCCCCGGGGCTTGTCTCCGCGGTGTCATTGGGCAAACCGAGGTCTGTCAACAAGCCCGCCGTGTCGGCCTCGAACTGCCGGGACGCCTCAAAGAAAAGCCCCCGCCAGGGCGACGGGGGCCATGAAAATCAACTTTGTCGGACCGGCTACTTCATCAGCACCATTTTCTTGGTGTCGATGTATTGGTCGGCTTCCAGACGGTAGAAGTAAACCCCGCTGGCCGCGGCGGTCCCGGAGGTGCTGGTACCGTCCCAGTCGGCCGTGTAGCTCCCGCGGGCCAGCTCCTGGTCGACAAGGGTCGCCACCTGCTGGCCGAGAACGTTGTACACATTCAGGGTGACATGAGAGCGCGAGGGGACGTCGAAAGCGATCTCGGTGGTCGGGTTGAACGGGTTCGGGTAGTTCTGGCTCATCATCCACCGGGTGGGCAGGCCATCGGAGGGACGGGCGGAAACGTCGCTTGCAACTTCAATGGTATAGCAATGCGGACCGTCCCAGACAGGGAAATAGTCAACGCTACCCTCTGCAGCCCACTTCCACAGACCGGACGGTGGGTAGTACGAAGAGTCCAGACAAATCTGCTTACCGTCATCCTGGCCGATCGGGCCGATGGTGATGGTGTTGACGATATCGTCAAAGCCTGCCGGCATGCCCGGACCAAACATCTTGGCGCCGCCTACACCGATCGTATCAGCACCAGAGCCGGTAACATTACCTTCCCACCCGGCTGGCTGAAGCTGCCAGACCAAATCGAATTGGGCTCCTCCCAGGGTACCGGTTGTGTCAATGACAGTCGTAGTCCAAGTGCCGCCATCAGGCGAGTGTACCCGCCAGCCCGTAGTGACCCCGTCCACGTTACGATCAGCAGGACCTTGCCAACGAAGATAGAAAGTGTACGTGCTGTCTTGCATCAGGGTATCGGAGCCGATGAGCGTGCCGTCAACATGGTCCACAGATACACTCTGCCCCCACGCCAGGCCGCAGGCGCCCAGAGTCAAAACCGCCAGAACTGTCAATAACTTTGTCTTCATACTTGCATAGCCTCCATGCGTCTATCTAAACACTACCATTCTCTTCAATCTATCTGTCAACGTATGGCAATTAACGAGTCAAACAAGGTAAAATCAGTTAACGCTTTTTGATCAGGCGTCACCTCCTTGCAAAAGGGGCAGGCCCGCATGCATTTTCACACCGCATGACTCACCTTATGCGGCAAATGATACTGCCCGGCAAGCAAGGCGTCAATAGAAAAAACGCCCGGTGACAGTTATATGTTCACCGGGCGCAGTTACTGCGGGCGGATGATATACATCTGCCCGCGAGAAGTTCACTTGAAGCGGCGAGGTGTCACCTCACATCGGCGGAGGGGGCGGGCCGCCACTGAACATGTAAGACACCAGGTAGACCAGGTCGTCGATCGACGGGCCGGCTCCATCGCCGTTCACATCGCCGGTATACCAGGGATCCGGCGGCGGGCCGCCCTGGAACATGAAGGCGACAAGAATAACCAGATCCTGGATATCGATGGCGCCGCTGCAATCGACATCGCCGCGTCCGCAGGCGTTAACGACCACCTTTCCGGGCACGATCACCGGAACCAGCTCACCCCAGATCGAGGTCAGTTTGGTTGTCTTGGTGCCGATGTGGGTGGTGTCGATCACGACCACCGCCGCGGGCGGTGCGTAAGAGGCCGCCGAGAACCACAGGTTCAGAATAGCGCCGGTGTCGGCCGGCAGATAATTCGAGGAGCCGCTCGCGGGGTCGTCCGGGCGGAACCTGATGGACTGCTTCTGGCCCGAGAGCCCGTTCAAACTGACATCGTAGAAATAATCGGTGCGCGTACCTGTAACCGTGAAGCTGTCCAGCGCGATGCCGTCGTCGTTGGTGAAATCAAAGGCGAACTGAAGCTCCGCCAGAAGCGAGGTATTGGAAACGCGAACCCCAACTACCGCTGTTCCCCCGCGCTCGATAATGACCGAGTCCATCTTGAGGGTATCGGCGGTCACCCAGATCAGGTTTCTCAAATGCTCTTCGCCCGGACCAAGGCTAACGCTATCGTCGACTATCAGCGAGACATCGTAGATGCCCGGATCGTTGTACGTATACTGGGGATTCTGCACACCGGCGCTGTCGCCGGTGCCGAAGCTCCAGGTCCAGGCGGTCGGCAAGTAGGGCGACTGATCGGTGAACTGCACTGTGAGGGGGGCCGGGCCCTCGTAGACATCCGCCACGAACTTCGCATTGGCCAGGCCGCCGAGCGCTGCGCTGGCGCTGATCCGGCCTGAGCCGAGCATGCCGAAGTACGAAGGGTTGACGCCGTTGACGTCATCGGCGGTGTTAATGATGATCGAGTCGACCTGCTCCTTGGTGAGCGACGGCATGGCGGAGCGAATCAGGGCCGCCAGCCCGGCCACCATCGGAGCCGCGAACGAGGTTCCCCACGAGGTGCTGGTCGTGGGGCTGTACTGGTTCGACCAGGGCATCAGAATGGCATCGCCGTAGGCGCTCACGTCAACCCAGAAACCGTAGTTGGAGAACGACGACTTGACATCGCTTCCGGTCACCGAGGCGACCGACAGGACCTGCACGCCACCGGGGTCTGCGTCCAGGTAATCAGGGTCGTTGGCGTTGTCGTTACCCGCCGCGTGGGTAATCGTAACACCCGCCGAGTCAACCAAGACCATACCCGCATTCATGGTGGCGGTGCTGGTCGCCCCCCAGGAGCAGTTTATGACATGCGCGCCGTTGCGGGCGGCGTACTGAATGGCCGTGCCGCAGTTATTGGAGTTCACATAGCCGTTGCCGTCGGAGGCGGTGGCGCCCACTCTCAGGGCCATAATGCTCACCCCACGGTAGAAGCGCTGTCCCTCGGTCCAGCCGCCGGCCATACCGGCCACGTAGCTGCTGTTGTTGGTGATGGCGGAGACGATTCCGGCGCAGCCGGTGCCGTGGCCGTTGAAGTCATTGTAGTCCGGGTCGGGCGTGCCGGCATCCTCCCCCGGGTGCGGATTGCTGATCCCGGTGAAGAAATCATACCCGTTGAGGTCGTCGACAACACCATTGTCGTCATCGTCGACACCATTCAGGTCGTCCACATCGAAGGGCTCCATATCGCCGTCGATATCCTCGCCAGGATTGATCCAGAGGTGCCGCCTGATGTCGGGGTGATTGTGGTTGACGCCGGAATCGATGATAGCCACCACGATCGACTCGCTACCTGTCTCGTAATCCCACCCGCCCTCCATATCCAGGCCGCCGTTGTTCCAGTGCCACTGGCTGTTGAAACTCGGGTCGTTGGGCGTGGCTGCCAGCGGCAGGGCCCATACCGGCTCGGCTTGGCGGACATTCGGATTCCGCTCCAGGGCCTCGATCAACTCGGCTACGTCGTATTTGGCGGGGAACTTCACTTCCCAGTAGCGCGTGTAGTCGGGCATACTCGATGACTTGTCGGGGCGCTGTTTCTCCCAGGGGAACAGCCTTCTGGCCGACTCGGCCTCGAACTGCTCGAGCACCGCATCCAGGGTCGGCAGGGCGAAGTTCGCCCTCTTGAAGCCATCGTTGTAGTTGGAGAGATTGGCATGATCGGCGAAGACCACCGTCACTACTCCCTCGATAATATACGGTCTCGGTGGGGGCCTGTCGGACTTGTACTCCGCCTGCGCCGGCAGCCCTAGCGCCAGCACCAGCGCCGCCGCCCCGACAATGGCCAGCAGTTGCGTCGGTATTGTTCGCTGTGAGTTCATGAAATGCTCCGCTGAGTTAGAAAGGCTATTGTTGCTGTTATCTATTGACGACACTTTTCCTGCGATCATTTACCTCTGGCAGCAGTTTCGGGCGGGCGTTCCACCACAGCCGAATTGCCCATAGTTATACGAATACAACACATGATGGACCGGTTAGGTTCATGCGTGATTCGATGGCCACACCCGGCGACGCTTGCCGGGATGCCCGGTCACGCTCATGCAGGTATTGAGCATGCAGACGCCTAAATATAGCCACGTTCCGCGGTTCTCCAAGACATAAAAAGGCCATCCCCGCCCGAAGGCGGGGATGGCGGTGCTGTATTCGGATGGAATCACTACAAATGTGATCCCGAATCAGTCAGCTAAATTACGGACACGGAACCGGGGCCGGGCCACCGGAGAACATGTAGCTCACCAGGTAAACCAGGTCGGAGATGTCCGGACCGGCGCCACTACCGTCGACGTCGGCCTCAAGGTAAACGCCGCCTTCTTCACACGGAGGAGGCGTGCCACCGGAGAACATATAGCTCACCAGGTAGACCAAGTCGGAGATGTCCGGACCGGCGCCACTGTGGTCGATGTCGCCGCGCAGGTTGCAGCAGGTCTCGCCGCCGCCCGGCTTGAACTCACTGTCCACGTAAGCCAGACACTCATCACAGGCGGCCAGGAAGGCGGCCTCACCGGCCTTCTCGGTCACCAGACAGGTGTAAACCACCAGCTCACCGGAAGCGGTCAGCGTGTAGTTCCACTGGTACGTGGCCATCATGTGCAGGTCATCGTCGGTCGCATCGGAAATCGAGAAACCGCTGTTCTGCTCCATGTACTTCCACAACGAGTCATCGTCGAAACCGCCAAACGGATACACCTGGGTCGAGTTGTCGAGGGTGTACAGGCCGTAAGTGGCTTCGGTCCAGTTGGTGCCGTCATACTGGGCGGCCACAGCCAGACCACCGTAGCGGTCGTCGTTGGGCTGACACTGATCGTCCTGACCAAACTCGGAACCAACCTGATACATCAGGCGACGCGTAGCGTCGAAGCCCGAGTTGTTCCAGGAAGCGGAGTCGGACGGGACATCCCAGTCGATGCCTTCACCAATAGCCAGACCGCTGATATCGCTGCCGGTCAGGTTGCTGAACTTGGCGACCTGAATCATCCAGTTCGGGTTGGTCGGGCTGTCCGGACCAAAGGTCAGCTCGTCGATCTGGATAGTGGTGTCGCGGTTGTAGTAGGTGGCGGTGAAGAAGTCACCAACCGGCGTACCGCCCGGGGTGGGCACCCAGGCCGGAACAACGTCGGCGCTGCTGTAGGCGCCGGGCACGAAGCCACCCTGGATCCAGTTACGATCGAAGATAGAGGCGTCGCAGACCGGAGTACCGGCGTCATCCCAGCAGATGATCTTCGAACCATCGTACAGATAGATCGAGGCATCGCCCGGATACAGATCATCGCCGCCTTCAGGATAGACGTCGCAGTCACCGTAGTCGAAGTAGTCGAGGTTCACGTGGCCTCTGCCCTGATTACCCTTGTTACCATTGTTGGCAACGATAAGAGCCAGAGCCGCGGCCTTGGTACCGTCGTCCACATAAACAGTATCCCACTTCGGCGGGATAAGGGTATCAACGAAGAACCACTCGAGCGGGACCACCCGCGGCGAGTTGTCGAACGAACCCGTGAAGGTCAGTTCACCAGCCACACTGGTACCGCTGCCCTGAGTGAACGTGATCGGCAGGGTGGTCGTGTTGTTGCAGCCGGCCGGGATCGTCACGTTACCTGAGCTCGGCGTAATGCTGCCGTCGGTGCTCATGGTGATCGAGTAGTTGGCCGTGAACTGGGCGTTACCGGTATTCTCAAGTACCAGGGTGGTGTCGCCGGTGTTGCTCACGTCGGTATCGGTCCAGGCCGGGTAGCCGACCTCTGACGGGCTGACCGACAACAACTTGGTCTCAACCGGGTCGACACAGGCAAGCGAGAACCACACTACGTGGTTTTCCTGCCAGGTACCCTCATCCTGTACGATACCACCGGCATCGATGTCGTGGATGTACTGCATCGGAATGTAGGCGTCGCCGGTGTAAGAACCGGAAACGTCCACCTTGGCCGAGTCCGGAACATTCGCGCCGTAGCCGGTCGAAGCGCCGTAGCCGTAACCCTCACGGGCTATCGACGACCAGTGATCGGAATCACAGGGATCGCTGCCGCCCTCAGGATCGCAGCCCGGGCTCGGGGAGTTGGTCATGTTACGGGGCTTGTCCCAAAGCACACCAACGAGGTCCTCAGACACCGAAACCCACAGCTCACCGTTGGCCGCACCAACAAAATCGCTGCCGTCAAGACCGCGCTGGGCGCAGTCGGCAGTGTCGCCTTCCGGCGTGTTGTTGAACTGCGTCCAGGTGGCATACAGACGGCCGTTACATTCACCGAGGCCCGGCTTGGCGGCGTTCAACTGGTTCCAGGAACCACCGTCACAAGTCGTCTGATCCCATTCCAGATCAGCCACGGTACGCGGACCGCAGGTAACCAGCTCGCTCCAGTGGAAAACACGGCAGCGCCAGGTGTAAGCCGTGGTCGGCTCAGCCGAGCCTTCCCAGACACGGCCGGTCCAGATTATGTGCAGGTTGTTGTCGGAGGTGATCAGAGACTGCAGGTCGGTATACGGACGATAACCGTCCACGCCTCTCTGGTTCTGCGTCAGGTTGACACGAGGCTGGAAAGTCGCACCGAAGTCGTTCGATATCTGATAGTACATATCATTGTCCAACTGGACACTGACCTCGGCGTGGTTGCCCGTGTTGTCGGAGCAGGTGTCGCAGTCGCCGGGAGCCGGCAGGTTGGCCACCCACACCAACGCAACCTTGCCATTGGTCTTGGAAGCGGTGACATCCTGAGCGATGTCAAAGACGGTGTCGACAACGTAAGGCGGGAAATCCCAGGTACCGGCATCCTGATAACCAACCTTACGGAAGTAGTAGATCGACTGCGGATCGGCCGCATCAGGCTTGGATTCCTGCGCGAAAACGTGCAGCACCGGGTCATTGCCCGGAATGTCCTGATAGGCCATCGACGGCCAGATGACATACTCGCCATCCGGCTGCAAGGCATACTGCCAAACCGCATCCGAAACCGCTGAGCTCGTGTTGAAGAAACCCATGACCGGTGTGAAATCCCAGTAGGTCGTAACACGATACACACCATCGCCGGTGTGTTCGTGGCCTGAAGGCACGGCAAGGTTCGGCAGGTTGATGCCGTCACCGTAGTCGGTGTCGGTGACATCAAGCGCCACGTAACCGGCCATACCACCATCGTCCTGGACTTCAGATGCCCCGGTGTAAGGGAAGGCCAGATCGCTGGCGTTGTCTTTCCAGGCGTTATAGGCGTATTTGCGGTTCGCAATGGTCGAACCCTCCATCCACATCCACAGGAAGTGAATGGCGAATCCCTGGGTGGCATCGTAGCCCCAGTCGACCATGCGGGGCATACGGCCGTTGTGCTGATAGTCGTAGGTGGTCAGGCCAACGGCCATACCGGGCGAACCGGAATTCGGCGGGTTGGCCATGCCCAGGGCCTGTTCGGTCTGGCCCTTGCTCGAAGAGCCAAAGGTCGCCGTCTCGGCGCCCGCCATCGGCAGCGCATACTGCATAACCCTCTTTGCGTCCGGGCTGATTATGCGCGTGCTCTGGGGGGCCTTGGCGGCGGAAACCGACATAGCCATGAGGGCGACTACCAGTAAGGAGAGAATCATCAGAGTAGAAATTCTCCTGGTCATCAATCGCTCCTTTTGATAAGAAGTTAACAAGTTCCCAACAAGAAAATGCTTTCGTGTCCGGGCATCATCCTTCGACCGAGTGAAAGGTTCGTCCTTATATGCGGTCTCGGGCGGGATACCCTTTTCATCAAAATGCAACCGTCAGTTTGTTTCAATTACTCTGCTGCGGGGTACACCTCCTTACGTCCGAATCGAGCGCCGGGCGCATCATATACGCCAGCCCTCAGGGTTGAGTAGTTTCGCGTTCTGAAGCAATGGAAATACAAAGCTTGCGTACATCAAAGCAATTGCCTAGAAACGTTCTTCGTCAACCTTCACGTACAGCATCTCTACCGAAGCCATACATTATGAGCTTGAGTGAAAACCCAATCACCAAGCGAGAATTACGTGAGACCACGCCATTTTGCAATGCCACCGCACTAGGGCGATAGCAATAACATTATAATGTTGGCCAAAACCCTTGTCAAGGCCTTTTGGACAATGGCTTACAGATATTTCCGCATTTCTCGTGAGGCCGTACTAACCGCTTGATCCAGCCCCAAAAAAGGCCGCCCGGTGGGGCGGCCTTTGTCATCGGGAAAGGCAGCGCAGTTACTGCGGGGGACGCGGGCCGGAATGGTACATGAAGTTGACCATGAAGGCCAGATCGCTGATATCCACCTGCCCGGAGGCGTCGGCGTCGGCGGCATCGATCGGGACCGGGGCGGGGCCACCCCGGAACATGTACGCGGCCATGAAGACGATATCGTTGATGGTGTAGCTGGCGCTTCCGTCAACATCGCCCCTCAGGAAAGTGGATACACTGAAATTCACGATCATGGTATCGGCCAGAGGTGTGGGGTCGGCGGCAATGAAGAGCACTTCGTAAACGTCGCCAAGCTGGGAGGCATCGGGCGAGAAGCTGAAGGCACCGACGCCGCCGGTAGCGCTGAAGGAGGCGTTGGTCGGCACTCCCTCGGCTGTCAGCGTAATCTCTTGTCCCTCAGGATCATAAGCGCTAATCGTGGTGTCGAAGAGCTGGTCCTGATAGACGGTTATGGTGTCGGGCAGAATCTCGTCCCAGACCGGGGCCTGATTGCCGGCGTCGGTGACGTTGATCTCAACCACCTGGGTGTCGGCGGCGAGGCTGTCATCCTCGGCAATGAAGCTGATCAGGTACTGGCCGGCCTGGTTGAAGTCAGGATTGAAGCTGAACATGATCACATTCTGTTGCGGCTGGCTGGCGGTGTAGTTGCTGTCCGGCAGGCCTTCGGCGCGCAGTGTCGGGGTCGTGCCGTCCGGATCCAGTGCCTGCACGTTGAAGGAGATCATCTCACCTTCAGCGATTGTAAACGGTCCGGGGCCATCGGAGAAGTTGATGTACGGCGGGCGGTTAACCGGGTAGACGCGGAACGTTATGGTTCCGGAAGTCCGGAACAGCGTGGGGTCGAACTCGTCGACGACCCGGAACTTCACGTAGTAGAAGGTCGGGTTGTTGTTGCCCTGACTGAAGTCGGGATTGAACAACAGGGTGCCCACTCTGTTGGTCCCGTCGACAATCGTCGTGAAGCTCATGTTCGTGGCCAGCGTGTCCTGGCCGTCGAGGAAAGCCTCGATAAATGGGATTGATCCGTCATCGTCCCAGGCCGTGATCTCCAGGGTCAGCGTCCCGCCCTCCGAGACCGTATCCTGGATCGCCTGCGACGGCGGAAGCAGGTACCAGGGAGCGCGGTTGATGTCGTTCACCGTGATGTTGACAACCTGTGAGTCTACTTCGGTCGGGAAATCGACATCCGTGGCGTAGAAGGTGATATTGTAGCTGCCGGAATCGTCGTAAGTCGGGGTCCAGTCGAATATCCCCGTCCCGTCGCCATTGTCGGTGAAAGTAGCGGCTCCCGGCAGCGATGAGGTGCTCAGAAGGGGCGGCGGGCCATCGATATCACTGGCTGTCACGGTGAAGTTCAGGTTGACAGCCTCATCCACGGTGTAGTCGTCGATCGGGTCCAGGACGGGCAACTGATTACCGGCTTCGATTACCGTGATAATCAGCAGGCCGGTATCGGCCGCTTCGCCGTCGGAGATTATGATACCGATCTCGTAGAAGCCGGACTGCTCGAAGTCGGGGGCGAATTCGTACGAGGCGACACCTCCGCCGCTGTCGATCAGGACGAAGTTATTCGGAATGGTGGCCGAATCGAGGTCGAAGGTTACCTCGTCCAGGTCGGGATCTCCACCGGTTATGACACCAGTCAGTACCTCTCCCTCGACCACCGAGTCAGGCGGCAGAGAGTCGAAATACGGGGTCTGGTTGCCGGCTTCGATCACCTGAATCAAGACCGGGTCGGTCCAGGTCGTATCGATACCGTCGGTTGCTGCGAACTTGACGTGGTACAGGCCGCTCTGGACGTAGCTCGGGGCGAAGCTGTATGAGGCAACGCCGTTGCCGCTGTCGACAAAGGTGGCGTTCTCGATCTCGACGTTCACCAGCAAACTCGGCGGGACGGCGCCGTCGGGATCGCTGCCGGTGATCAGGAAGCTCAGCGATGAGCCCTCGAGCACCGACTGCGCGTCGGGCTGGGTGATCTCCGGAGGCAGGTTATCATTCTGGACCTGTATCGTAATGGTGAGACTGCTCGACATGGGCGGATTGCCCTGGTCGACGGCCCAGAAGGTAACGTCGTAAGTGCCGTCCTGTCCCCAGACCGGGGCGAAGGTGAAGGTTCCCGTATTGTCCCCGTTGTCAACCAGTGAAGCGTTCTCCGGCAGGCCGTCGGTCGGCAGGAAGACGACCGCTTCGCTGTCCGGATCAGTCGAATCGTGCACCACCAGGTTAACCACCAGGGTATCGAAGATGATCATCGCGTAGGGCCCGCGATCTTCGAAAACCGGCGGCTGATTCACATCAGTCGTCGTGACCACGAAGGTCTCGGTCCCGGTCAGCGATCCTCCGATCTCGGAGGCGAAGATCCTGACCGTATCGACACCCGCGTCGAAGTAGCTGGCGGTGTAGGTAAAGCTGCCGGTGCCATCGCCGTTATCGACGAAGGAGTAGCGGGCGGTCGGAATCGTCGTACTGACACTGATAGCCACCGGCGTGCCGTCAGGATCCGAAGCGACAATCGGTACCACCAGTGTTGTACCCTCCTCGATGGTCGTATCGGCTATCGGATCGATGACCGGAGTCTGGTTGCCGGCCTCGCTAATGATAATCGCCACTTGCTGGGAATCGGTGAATTCACCGTCAGTGGCATAGAAAGTGATGTCGTAAGAGCCGGACTGGTCGAAACTCGGCACCCAGTCGAAAGCGCCGGCGCCATCGCCATTGTCGACAAAGGAGGCTCCCGACGGAAGCGCAGAAGTCGACAGGATCGGAACCTGGCCGTCGGGATCAGTGGCGCTCACCGCGAAGCTGACGGCCGAACCCTCGAAGCCGGACTGATCATCGATGGCGGCCAGGACCGGCGGCGCGACATTGTCGATTACCGTGATGTTGGCGATCTGACTGTCGACCGCGATGCCGTCGTCGGCATAGAACGTTATGTCATAGCTTCCGGCTTGAGTGAAATCGGGAGTCCAGTCGAAGGTCCCGGTGCCGTCGACGTTGTCGGTGAAGACGGCTCCAGCCGGTAGCGTCGAGGAGGTCAGGGTGGGTATCACGGCATCAGGATCAGAAGCAGTCACCGTGAAGTTCAGGTTGACACCCTCGACGACGGTCTGCGGGTCGATCGGATCAACCGATGGAGGCTGGTTGCCGGCATCCGCAACGACAACATCGAAGATGAGACTGTCGATGAACTCGCCGTCATCGGCGTAGATCGTAATCGAATAGGTACCGGCCTGCCAGTAGTCGGGAGTCCAGACAAAGGCGCCGGTGCCGTCGAGGTTGTCCGTGAAAGTAGCCCCTTCGGGCAGCGGACCGGACGAGAGAGCCGGGATATCGCCGTCAGGATCATTGGCGGTAATGGTCACGTTCAGCTCGCTGCCCTCGGCGACGTTCTGCGTGGCCATGCCCTCGAACTCGGGAGGCTGATTGCCGGCCTCATTGACCGTAATGACCACTGTTTCGGAATCGATAACACCGGGATAGGCGGCGTCTTCGGCATAGAAGGTCACATCGTAGACGCCGGACTGAGTGTATCCGGGAGTCCAATCCAACGAACCCGTGCCGTCGCCGTTGTCGGTAAAGACCGCCTCGGCCGGCAGAGCCGAAGTGCTCAGGATCGGGAAGTCGCCGTCCGGATCGGAAGCACTCACCGGCACACTGAGAAGAACACCCTCGGTAGTCTCCTGGTCGCCGATAGCGGCCAAAACCGGCGGCTGGTTGGCGTTGGTGATGTAGATGGTCACTACCTCGGAGTCCACATCCGTCGGATAGGCGGCATCGGCAGCATAGAAGGTAACCAGGTAGGTCCCTGAATCGGCCGTCGTGGGCGTCCAGTCAAAGACCCCGGTGCCGTCACCGTTGTCGACAAACGTCGCCGTACCCGGCAGAGGCGAGGCCGAGAGGATGGGGATCTCGCCGTCCGGATCGGTGGCGCTGACGCCGAACGTCAACGGGACTTCCTCCTCCCCGCTCTGCGCACCGATAGTGGCGAGCTCGGGAAGACGGTTGGTATTGTCAATCGTTATCGTGACTGTCTCTGAATCGACCGACGACGGGAAAGCGCCGTCAGTGGCGTAAAAGGTCACTACGTAGCTACCGGAATCGTCATAGGTCGGGGTCCACGAGAAGTCACCGGTACCGTCGCCATTGTCGATAAAGGCAGCCGTCCCGGGCAGGGTGGAGCTGGTCAGAACCGGCGGATCACCATCGGGATCGGAAGCGGTGACCGTGAAGCTCAGCAGCGTCCCCTCCGCTCCGGACTGATCGCCAATGGCGGCCAGGACGACGTCGCGGTTCACGTTGTTGACCGTTATCGTAACCTGCTGGGAATCGACCGAGGACGGAACATCGCCGTCGGTGGCGTAGAAGGTAACCAGATAGGATCCCGAGTCGTCATAGGTCGGCGTCCAATCGAAGGTTCCGGTCCCGTCGCCGTTGTCGACGAATGTCGCGCCAGTGGGCAGGGGCGACGTTGAGAGAATCGGCGTCACTCCGTCGGCATCGGTAGCACTCACGCTGAAACTCAGCGGTACGTTTTCATCGGTCTCCTGATCGTCGATCGCCGCCAGGACCGGGTCGTTGTTCCCTGCATCCACGACCGTGATCGTGACGATCTCCTCATCGGTGAGAGCTCCATCACTGGCCGAAAAGGTGACGTCATAGATGCCCGACTGGGTGAAGTCGGGCGTCCAGTTGAAGGAGCCGGTACCGTCACCGTTGTCGACGAATGTGGCGCCGGTTGGCAAAGCCGAGGTGCTCAACGACGGAATAGTGCCGTCCGGATCGGTCGCACTGACAGTGAACGACAGCAGGACATCCTCGGTCGTGCTCTGCGGACCTATCGGATCCAGGATCGGGGCCTGGTTACCCGCCTCGGCAACAGTGATAGTCACCAGTTCTTCATCGGTCAAGGTTCCATCGGAGGCAGTGAAGGTCACATCGTAGCTGCCCGACTGCGTATAGTCGGGCGTCCACGAGAACTCACCAGTACCATCGCCATTGTCAATGAAGCTCGCCCCGGCGGGCAAGGTCGAAGTCGTGAGCGCAGGGAAGGTCCCATCGGGATCGGTTGCGCTGACGGCAAATGACAGCAGGATACCCTCGGTAGTGCTCTGAGCGCCAATGGGCGCCAGGATGGGGGCCTGGTTACCGGCATCGGCAATGGTTATCTCTACAATCTCGTCGTCGGTGAGGCTGCCGTCACTGGCCGTGAAGGTCACATCGTAGACACCCGCCTGGGTGAAGTCCGGAGTCCAGTTGAAGTCGCCGGTACCGTCACCGTTGTCGATGAATGTGGCGCCGGCCGGCAAATCGGTTGCGATCAGCGACGGGATCGTGCCGTCCGGATCGGTTGCGCTGACGGTGAACGAAAGCAGGACATCCTCGGCGCCGCTCTGCGGGCCGATGGGCGCCAGAACAGGCGCCTGGTTGCCGGCATCGGCAACTGTAATAGTCACCAGCTCTTCATCGGTCAGGGTACCGTCGGAAGCCGTGAAGGTTATATCGTAAAGGCCCGCCTGGGTGAAGTCGGGGGTCCAGGCGAAGTCGCCCGTACCGTCACCGTTGTCGACAAACGTAGCTCCGTCCGGCAAAGCCGACGTACTCAGCGATGGAATCGTGCCGTCGGGATCGGTTGCGCTGACGGTGAACGACAGCAGGACATCCTCGGTAGTGCTCTGCGGGCCAATCGGATCCAGGATAGGGGCCTGGTTACCGACATCGGCAACTGTAATAGTCACAATCTCGAGGTCGGCCAGGGCGCCGTCATTGGCGTAGAACGTGACATCATAGAGACCGGACTGGGTGAAGTCGGGAGTCCACGCAAAGTCGCCGGTACCGTCACCGTTGTCGGTAAATGAAGCGCCCGAGGGCAAGTCCGCAGCGCTCAGAGTGGGAATCGTCCCATCCGGGTCGTAAGCCGTTACGATGAAACTGAGCTCAACGCCCTCGGTTGTACTCTGTGGGCCTATCGGATCCAGGATCGGGGCCTGGTTACCTGCTTCAATCACGGTGATCGTGACGACTTCATCGTCCGTGGCCAACCCGTCATCGGCCGTAAATGTGATATCGTAAACACCCGATTGGGTGTAGTCCGGAGTCCACGCAAAGTCGCCCGTCCCGTCACCGTTGTCGATGAAAGTCGCGCCGGCAGGTAGTGTGGAGGTGAGCAGGGCCGGCGGCACACCGTCCGGATCAGAAGCACTGACGGAGAAGCTGAGGAGCACCCCCTCGGTTGTGCTCTGGTCGCCGATGGGATCCAGTACCGGTGTCTGGTTACCGGCGTCATTGACTGTTATTGTCACGATCTCGTCGTCGGTGGCAGCCCCGTCATCAGCCGTGAAGGTGATGTCGTAAACGCCTGCCTGGGTGTAGTCGGGCGTCCACGAGAAACTACCGGTGCCGTCACCGTTGTCCGTAAACGAAGCGCCGGCCGGCAAAGTCGAGGTGCTCAGCGACGGAATAGTGCCGTCCGGATCGGTCGCACTGACGCTGAAAGTAAGCAGAACATCCTCGGTGGTACTCTGGGGACCAATCGGGTCCAGAATCGGGGCCTGGTTGCCGGCCTCGGCAACAGTGATGGTCACCAGCTCATCGTCGGTCAAGTCACCGTCGCCGGCGGTGAAGGTTATATCATAGCTGCCCGCCTGCGTGTAGTCGGGCGTCCACGAGAAACTACCGGTGCCGTCACCGTTGTCCGTAAACGATGCGCCGGTCGGCAAAGCCGAGGTGCTCAGCGTCGGGATAGTCCCGTCGGGATCACTGGCCGTAACCGCAAATGAAAGTAGAATACCCTCAGTTACCGACTGATCGCCGATAGGATCAAGCACCGGGGCCTGATTGCCCGCTTCGACAACCACGATCTCGACTGCCTCAACATCGGCGATGTCACCATCATCGGCGTAGAACGTGACGTTGTAGGTTCCGGCCTGAGTATAGGTAGGCGTCCAGGAAAAGTCACCGGTCCCGTCACCGTTGTCGGTAAACGAAGCGCCGCTGGGAAGGGCCGAAGTAAAGAGATTCGGGATAGTCCCGTCGGGATCACTGGCCGTGACCGTGAAGGACAGTAAATTGCCCTCAGTGACAGATTGCGGGCCTATCGGATCAAGAATCGGCGCCTGATTGCCGGCTTCGGTTACCGTGACCGTTACCAGCTCATCGTCGGTCAGGTCGCCGTCGTTGGCGGTGAAGGTTATATCATAGCTGCCCGACTGCGTGTAGTCAGGCGTCCACGAGAAACTACCGGTGCCGTCACCATTGTCCGTAAACGAAGCGCCGGTCGGCAAAGCCGAGGTGCTCAACGTCGGGATAGTCCCGTCGGGATCGCTGGCCGTGACCGTAAACGAAAGCACCACCCCCTCGGCCACAGACTGCGATCCGATAGGATCGAGCACCGGGGCCTGGTTGGTGTTGGTCACCGTAACCGTTACCAGCTCATCGTCGGTCAGGTCACCGTCGTTGGCGGTGAAGGTTATATCATAGCTGCCCGCCTGGGTGTAGTCGGGCGTCCAGGAGAAACTTCCGGTGCCGTCACCGTTGTCCGTAAACGAAGCGCCGGTCGGTAAAGCCGAGGTGCTCAGCGACGGGATCGTCCCGTCGGGATCGCTGGCCGTAACCGTAAACGAAAGCACCACCCCCTCGGCCACAGACTGCGATCCGATAGGATCGAGCACCGGGGCCTGGTTGGTGTTGGTCACCGTAACCGTTACCAGCTCATCGTCGGTCAGGTCACCGTCGTTGGCGGTGAAGGTTATATCATAGCTGCCCGCCTGGGTGTAGTCGGGGGTCCACGAGAAACTACCGGTGCCGTCACCGTTGTCCGTAAACGAAGCGCCGGTCGGTAATGTCGAAGTCGTCAGCGTCGGGATGGTCCCGTCGGGATCACTGGCCGTGACCGTAAACGACAGCAGCACCCCCTCGGCCACCGACTGCGAACCGATAGGATCGAGCACCGGGGCCTGGTTGGTGTTGGTTACCGTAACCGTTACCAGCTCATCGTCGGTCAGGTCGCCGTCGTTGGCGGTGAAGGTTATATCATAGCTGCCCGCCTGGGTGTAGTCGGGGGTCCAGGAGAAACTACCGGTGCCGTCACCGTTGTCCGTAAACGAAGCGCCCGTCGGTAAAGCCGAGGTGCTCAACGTCGGGATGGTCCCGTCGGGATCGCTGGCCGTAACCGTAAACGAAAGCAGCACCCCCTCGGCCACCGACTGCGATCCGATAGGATCGAGCACCGGGGCCTGGTTGACATTGTTGACTGTAATTACCACAAGCTCCGAGTCAACATCGGCGGATACGGCGTCATTGGCGTAGAATGTAACGTCGTAGCTGCCCGCCTGGGTGTAGTCGGGGGTCCAGGAGAAACTACCGGTCCCGTCACCGTTGTCCGTAAACGAAGCGCCGGTCGGTAACGTCGAAGTCGTCAACGTCGGCGTTGTTCCGTCGGCATCGGAGGCACTGACGGCGAAGCTGAGGTTAACATTCTCGTCGGTGCTCTGGGCGCCGATCGGGTCCAGGACCGGTGGCGCGGTCTGAGCCAGGGCGACCGAAGCGGTCAGCGCCAGAAGCAGCGTTGTGATCAGTATTCTGTTCATCGTCTTCATGGTTCCTATGACCTCCCTGACCTCTATTTGAGCAGCAGCATCTTCTTGGCCTGGCTGGCGTCGCCGACCTGTAACCTGTACAGGTAGATTCCGGAAGCAACCTGTTTCCCGGCGCCATCGGTTCCGTCCCAGGTAACCTGATGGTTGCCCGCGGGCAGGGTGCCGCTGATCAGCTCTTTCACCTGTTGGCCAAGTATGTTGTAGACATTCAGATCTACCCGCTGGGCGCCGGTCTGTCCCGGTGCGCCGAGGGTAAACTCGATAGTGGTGGTCGGGTTAAACGGGTTCGGGTAATTTTGAGCCAGGTGAAAACTGGTCGGCAGGGGTGCATCCATACCGTGCACCTTGACCGCCATAGCGTTCTCCGTGGCCAGTTTGGCCTGGTTAAGAACCAGTTGCGACCGGTCGCCGACATCAAGCCGACGGATCGTCCTGATCGGTATGTTGACCAGGTCGCTGCGGCCCGCCCGGATTATCTTATCGGCCGCGAACGGATTGGAGGAGTACATGAGGATGGTCATCCGCCCGTTGCCGTCATCCCGGCTGCGCAGGGCCAGATGCGGAACATCCTCGGTCAACTCCGGCACGCCCAACTGGACCACGCCCGGATCATAGAGAATCTCGAGCTGAACACCGGCGATGTCGACAGGCATCTCCGAGCGGATCGTCAATTCATCCGACAGCCCGCCGGCCATGGCGGCGTAGTCCAACTCGACACTGGCGAAACGGTCCTCGATGAACTGCGGCGGCGCTGCGTCGATCGGCGCCCCGTAGATGGAGTTGATCACCGCCACCAGGTCGAATACATCCACGACACCATCGACCACCATGTCCGCAACCTCATAGCGGCGCGGGTCGAGGGGAAAGTCGCCGATGATATACCCCACAATGCTGACCAGGTCGGCCACGTCGATGCGGGTATCGAGGTTAACGTCGCCGTAAGCATCGACCATGATGATCCCGCTGTCGCTCATCAGGGGCAGCGAGGGGATCGACGGGTCGGGGTTGATCGATTCCCAGGCATCCTCCAGGTAGATCGGATACAGGCCCGGAGAGGCGTTGGACCGGACAGCCATCTTGACGAGCAGAATCTCCGTGCCGTCGGTTCCAATCGGCTCATTGGCCATGCCGAAGGTCACGAATCGAACCTCGCCGGGCGTTTGTCCGATGTTCTCATATACTACGTATTCGGCCGTATTGTCGGTTACGTCAACCCCGGTTACCGTGAAGTTCTGACTGCTGTAAAGGAAGTCAAACTGCACACCGTAGACAGTCTGGCTGGTAACCAGGTTGATGGGGAAATCTATGTTGGTCTTGCCGGGCAGGCCGCCAGCGGCGCTGCCTTCGACAGAGGAGGTGAACAGCTTATCGAATTCGGGTTCATTGACGTTGATCGTGACATTCACCGTGGTTACACGCGAAGTGGCGTCCTCGGCCCGGAAAGTGGCCGTGTGACTGCCTGTCTGGTTAAAACCGGGAGTCCAGCTGAATGTCGAGGACGCCGAGCCGGTGCCCTGGGCGCTGGGGAAAGTGGCTCCCGCGGGCAGATTCGTGGCCGTCAGGGTCAGGAAGTCATTGTCAACGTCGGTGGCGTTAACGGTGAAGTTCAGGGTGTTGCCGACATCAATGCTGAAGGAAGTGTTCACATTGATAACCGGCGCATGCTCATCCGGCGGCGGTTCATCTCCATCCTGAACCAGTATATCGATCGATCTCGAAACACTGTCGTAAGGATTGAACGCCCATAACGTGTAGGTGTATGTGCCCGCAGTCGATGGCGAGGTCGCAGCAAAGAAACCGTTGCTCTGAACCGAAGTGTGAAGCACATTCGCATCTTGGTAAATGACAACCGAGTCGGTGTTGTCCACTGTCCATTGCAGCACGAACCCCTGGTTGGTGCCGACCGAGTCGTCCGGGTCCGAACTGGTGAAACTCGCTATCACCGGCGGCGGTGAGAGGTTGGCCGTGAACTGACCGTCGCGGGTAGTGGGGTTGCGTGTGCGATTGACAATTATGGTAGTGTCCGCATACTCATCACACTGCCAGATAGTATCGGTTATGACCGGCGGGCCGGTGTCGATGGTATCGATGCGATTGATAGACGAATCGACACACACCTGGAAGGTCGTGGTCCTGTCCACCGACAGGTTGGTGCGGCGGCAGTCCGCGCAGTATGCGATCATCTGGCCCGTGTCGATTATCGAATACTCGTTAATCTCCCACCAGCGGAATTGGGCTGTCTGGCCTTCCTGCATAGCTTCATCGACCTCGAAGGCCAGACGGAAGATGATCTCACCGCCGGGGAAAATCCGCTCCGGCTTGTCGAAGGTCGACAGGTTGAAGCCGCAGGTTATGGCTCCCTCATCGAAAGGGTTCTGCGAGATCGCAGCCGTGAAAACATCCGGGCTGTCATTTGGGTGACTGTCCCAGTAACGCTGCTGGGCCTCCAGGAGCCCGCCCATGAGTTCATACTTGATGTAGAGCGAGTCGGCGGGATTGGTGCTGGCCTTGACAGGCGTAAGATAGGTGTCGCTGTATTCGATGATCATCGAAAAACCGGACACGGTATCGTCCTTTGTCTTGAGATATACCGGCAGCCAGACGGTATCGCCCGGGCGACCGTCGAAGCTGACCAGTCGAACTGTATCGACCGATGACTCCGAGACATCACCACAATCAAGGTAGTCATTGGTACACTCGATGCCCGGCGGAATCTGCGCCGATGCGCCGCCGCCGACAATCAGAAGCAACATCATCGCTGCGAGCGGGATTCTCATCATCTTCACCATATTGTAACCTCCTGGGGCTTGCTTGCTGTCTCTCTGGTCGCTAAGCATGGCAAATCGCCTATTTCAAAAGTACCATCTTCCTTGTGACTGTGGCTCGGTCGGTTTGCAGGCGGTAGAAGTATACGCCGCTGGCGGCCACCTCGCCGCCGATCATCGAAGCATCGAAAACCACTCGATGACGGCCGGCGTCGAGGAGATCGTCAATCAGCACCGCCACTCTTCGTCCAAGCAAATCATATACCGTCAGGTTGACCCGGCCGGGTCGGGGTACACTGAACTCGATAGTCGTGGTGGGATTGAACGGGTTTGGGTAGTTCTGGCCCAGTTCGAAACCCTCCGGCAACGACCGTCCGCCATTATGCACTACGCGCGCGGTGCGGCCGTCGGCGCTGGCCAGTTCCACCTGCTCCAGTTCGACCGATGACCCCGCGGGCGTCGTAAGGAGCGGCCAGTGCCCCGCCGGCAGCGTCTGCCCGTCGCGGCTGTGCACGAACACACTGACACGGTCGCCCCGGCGTTCAGTGACCAAGCTCATCTGCTGCTGACGGAGGATCAGATCCGACTCGTCGAAGTTGTCCGACACCCTGAGCACCAGCAGCACACCGCCCACCGTGAACCCGGCGTTATAACTGATGCTGGTGCGGTCGGGCGCCTCGTCGAGGCGAACAGCAACCGGCAGCGAAGGGTCCCCCGCTGCGGCGTTAAGCCTGGCGCCGGAGACGATTCTGTTGATCAGGTAAACCAGATCCGCGATGGTGGCCGGGATCTGATCCTGATTCATGTCGGAGTTGGCCAGTTGCAGGGCATTCAGGACATACAGGCTCGGCATCATGAAGTAGTTGGTCAGGTAGACGTAGTCGCTGACCTCCCAGGCAAAACCGTTGAGATTGACGTCGCCGAGCAATACCTCGCCCATCTCCATGATGTTGACCCAGCCGTCGTAATAGTCTATCTCATCCTGACCGATCTTTGAGCCGACGACGTTGGTGAGCGTGTTGTCATCCTGGGTCAGCGGATCGGAAAACTCAAACCAGACCGGCACCCACATGCCGGCGAACTGGATGTCATTTATGATCCCGAAGCGAATCCGGATCACGGGGCCATCACCGGCGGGCAGGGGCTGCCCGATATCGCCGCCGGGCGCATCGGCCCGGCCGACCATTCGCAGGTTGCCCGGGATGCCGGCTTCGTTGAGGCTGAACTCGAACTCCTCGAAGGCCTCGGCGCGGGTGTCGTTGAGGGTAATCATTTGCGGCCACAGGGCGGTCGGATCGTAGCCCACCAGCAGGTTGAAGCCGCCCACCTCGTCGGCGTTCTCCAGGTTGACATAGTAATCGATAGCGGCGCCGGGCTGGCCGCTGACAGTGTCCAGTTTCAGCACATAATCGGCCTGAGCGGCCGCAAGGCCGGTCATCAGTATGACCGCCGGCGCGGCTGCGAGCATGACCCGGCGAAGCGGGCGCAACATATTCCGAATCAAAGGCTTCATATCACTATCCGTTGGGAGCAATTTCCTTACCCAACGGCTTCTTTTCTGATCATGCCGGGAAGGTCTCATCCTGTCCTTCCGGCGATCCGGTGGTGGCCGAAGCCGTAGTCGTCAGGTCCGTTTAACGATATGTCCGGCAGGGCCTTATCGGCCCCAAGAGCAAATCAAACAGTTAGTTGGCGGACGATAGCTGTCCCCTTGCAGTATTCCAAGGAATCGCGCTTTGCGGTGAAGAGTACTATCTGAACTGCAGCGATCTTTCCTGTTATGCAATGTTGCAACACTCTGCGCAGCCGACGGTCGGGCCGCCCAGACTTCCCTGTCAAGATAAAAAAAAGACGACCGTTTGGCAAGATGATTCGGCTGGCGCCGAGGTGGGGTCGTCATCGTAAAACTCTTTCGTTCTGTTGGTTCAGTTCTAAGTCTTTAGCAATCCGATTTGGCGTCACTCCTTGGCTTGGCGTCTCGGTTTAGAACCCCGGAGAGGGATTAACCTCTCCGGGGAGCGTGGTCACGTTTACTATTACTATAAGCCTAAAGCAAACTTACTTCAACAGGACCATCTTCTTGGTCTCGGAGAAGTTGTTAACCTCGAGCTTGTAGAAATAGATACCCGAAGCCTGGTTGGAGGCATCCCAGGTGATGGTGGTGACACCAGCCTGAGCATTGCCGGCAAACGTCTCAACAACCTGACCGGTCACGTTGTAAACGGTCAGAGTGTAGTCACCATTATTCGGCATCTGGAAGCTGATATTGGTGACCGGGTTGAACGGGTTCGGGTAGTTCTGGGCCAGACCATAGTTGGTCGGCATCTCACTGGCGACGACGCGCGCACCTTCGTAGGTCGCGAACTCGGCGCTGATGATGTTACCGGCCTCTATGAACTCGCCCTGGAAGGTCTCGCCCTGCTCCATCGAGTAAACCAGAATGTGCGTGTTGGAACCGTCGAAGTTGTACTTCAGCTCCATGTTGTCGGCCAGCAGTGTCGGAGTGACATTGCCGGAGGCAACCAGATACGCAGCACCCATGGTCGCGTCGATCGAAACAACGCCGCCGTCCACGGTGTAGTTGGCTTCAACCGTGCTCAGCTTCGAGTACGGAAGAGCGTCGCCAACGACCAGACGGATCAGATAAACCAGGTCACCAACACTGAGGGTCAGACCATCAGCGTTGACGTCGGTAGCGGCAATCTGACCAGCCATATTGACCGTGAAGACACCCAGACCATAAACGAAGTAGTTGCTGAACAGTACGGCATCCGCGATTTCATTCGAAACACCGTTGAGGTTGACGTCGCCACGAGCGTCGATCGAGTCGGCGCAGACGATGTCGATACCACCGTTGATGAAGTCAACGAACTGAATCGGCAACGGCTTGCCGGGCTCGTTGTCAAAGCACTCTTCCTGAACACCAGTGTAGGTCGGGAAACCGGTGGTCATGTTGCTGATCTCCATCATCGGATCGAGACCGTAGTCATAGATGAAGCGGCTCACGCCCTGGATCACAGCATCAGGATCGTCCTGGGTGCTGTAAGCCAGCGAGTTGTCGCCGCAGTCCATCCAGAAGAACCGGATCGGCACATACATGCACTCGAAAGTGCGGTCGTCGGTGACCAGGAAGTCCAGAGTGAACAGGGTGAACTCCAGGTCCGGGTTGTAGCAGGCCGGGTGGTTGGCGCCGTTGTTGGTCTCGGCGATACCGACCACACGAAGCATGCCGCTCGGACAGGCACTGCCGCAGTTGCCGTTCGGGCCATAGCGGTAGTTGAAGTACTCCCAGCCGCACTCGGTGTAGACGTCGCCCGGGAGAGCCTCGGCGAAATACAGAGCGGAAGCGTCGTAGGCAACCAGGATGTCGAAGCCCTGGAGCTTCTCGGAACCCTTGTTGACGGTCACGTCAACCATGTGGTGCATACCCTGGATGGCGTGGTGGACCTTCTCGATCTGAACCTCGAAAGGCTCAGTCGACAGGACCTCAACTACCAACTCGCATGTGGATTCACCGACACCATCAGTGACGGTGACCTCGAACACGAAAGTATTGTCGCCATCATCGGGGGCAACCGTGTTGAACGTGAAGACGTTACCGGTGATGTCGTAGGTGCCTACCGGGGCCGGGGTGACGCCGGTGATACTGACATCGGTAATCGGGTCACAGTCGACCTGATCGAAAGTGAGTGTTTTGGTGAAGGTGTTACCCATGCCGACCAGATACGGACCAGAGGCGAAGTCACACACCGGAGCTTCGTTGGTGAGGTTCAGGTCGAAGGTGCAGGGATCACCGGTGCCGAACTGGTCACTGGCTTCGATAACCACCGTGTGGGTACCCACATCGGCCAGCGAAGGCGCGAAGGTGTACTTGGCGGTAGTCGTCTGACCACTGCCCGAAACGTCGGTCACCGCACCCGGGCCGGTCGTGACGTCGAAGCTGACGGCATCGCCCTCTTCATCGAACGTGGCCAGGTCCAGTGAGATGGTGTTGCAGTGGCTGCCGGTGTAGGTAGGCGGACAAGTGGTGAACTCCGGCGGGAAGTTCGGCGGAGTAGCGGCCTCGAAACAGTACGGGCCACCCCAGGTCGGGGCGCCGGTCGGAGCCCACAGCCAGGTCCCTGACGGCGGGAAGTAGCTCGAGTCGAGGCAGTATTCATGGCCGACTTCCAGAGCACCGGTCGAGATCACGCCATAGATGCCGGTCCAGTCGGGCGGAATTCCGGGGCCCATCATGATCGAGCCGTACCAGGCGACAGTATCGACGCCTGAGCCGGTGAGACTGAACGTGTTGATGCCATGAGTCAGGTCAAACCAGGTATCCAGGGTACCTTGATCAACGGCCTCAACCATCGAAGCGGGCGTGTAGGTACCGCCGGTTGACGAACCAAACCCGAAACCGTTGGTAATACCCAAGGTAGGATCCGGGCCGTTGGTGAGGCGCATATCAAACTCGAGAGGCATACCGGCAAACCAGTAGGTGGTGCCTCCGTCTTCGAAAGTCACCTCACTGAGGTTGTCCAGCTCGATATGCCCACCTTGTGCAAAGGTCAGCCCAAATGAAAAGGTCAGGACCAAAGCGATAAGCAATGGAACGCGTTTCATTTTAGTCTCCTAAAACTAAATGCTTCATTATCAATTGTCGTAATCGAAGATGCAACGAACAACCCAGCCATTCGTTTCCCCCTCAGATCGCGATGCGGAACTCGTTTGGGATGAGAGCCACAAATCCCGGTCGGTCCTTTCACGATGCTGAAAAACTCGGTTGGTCGTCCTTTCATTTGAGCGCGTGCATGAAACCTCTTGAGTGTATCGCCCTCCTTTCCGTTCGTTGAGGGTTAACGGTTGCGGCGGCCTTCCCGACCTCGGGAAGGCTGCCGATTCTCTATTCTTCGGTTTCTTTGTCATCTCTTCGGTCGTAGCAGTAGTCGCTTACGGCTGACAGCCGCACCATGGTCCGCCCGAGAACATATAGCTCACCAGGTAAACCAGATCGGAAATATCAGGGGTCTCGCTGCCGGAGCAGTCCACATCGGCGGCCCACATCTGCACCGGTTCGGGCCCGCCGGCGAACATGTAGCTCACCAGGTAAACCAGGTCGGAGATATCCGGAGTTTCGGAACCATCGCCGTTAACATCGCCGCAGGCCATGCCCAGCACGGTCAGGGAGCCATCGTAAAGCCAGACTTTGGATGTATCCAGTCGGGTCAGGGTGTCGACGCCTACATGAGTCGAGTCGCAGCCACCCGGCGGCGGCAGCGAGACACGCTTCCAGTTCAGGCAGATATCGCCCGCCCAGGCGGTGCATATATAGCAATTGGTGTCGGGTACTTCGATGTATTCAAGCCCGATGGAGTTCCCCTGGGGATCGGAGAAATTGAAGTGGCCCAGGAAATTCGACTGTATCATAACATTGACAGTACGATCGGCCAGGGTGTCGGGGATGTCCTCCAGCACCTGCGACTGCAGTTTTATCAGCAGGCCGCCCTGCTGGGGAGCGATACCGGTCGTAATGCTGCCGCCGGGCAGGTCGGCGATACCGGCCACATTGAGGTCATAGCCGCCGCTGGAGAAAGATCGAGCGTCGATCCACTCCCACCCGGACACCAGGGTATTGGTAGTGTCGAAGGTGCCGATAAGCTGCTCGACAGTGTCTATGTGCGCGAAGTCCCACTCGGCCTCATAGAAGAAGTCGTAATTCCAGCCCGCATATATAATCGAGTCGAGCGGAACCAGGCTCGAATCCAGGCAGTATTCGAACCCCGCATCCCATTCATTGCACTGGAAATACAGGGTGTCGCCGAGCACCAGCAGAGAATCGGTGCAACTGTCGCCCTCCCAGTTCTCGCAGAAGAAGCGGAGGGTGTCGATCAGGGTGTCGACGCTGGTTTCATAGACCATAATATCGTTTCGATCCAGTTGCAGCCACAGGTTAAAGCCGGCGATTGTGTCCGCGTAGTTGTCCAGAAAGACTGAAATGGTGGCGGTGGCGCCTACCGGGGCGGTAGTATCACCAACCTGCACAACCAGTTGGGGCAGCGGTTCAGCGGCTGTAGAAGCGGCGGCAAGCATGGCTATGGCAACAACCATGGTGATCGTGGCAAGCCACGATCTGCGGGACTTGTTGTCAGGAGCCATTCTTTCCTCCTTGAGTAGAGTTTCGAATTCCTGTTAACCAATCCCTTAGCCACGAACCGATAGCTCAAACTCCTGTTCACAACCCGGGCGACAGGGACTTACCCCTCAAGCGCGGTGTGGAGCCTGAAGGGGCCTTTCAATGCGCTGCGTAACCTTGTCGCGACCGTGCTGCTTAGTCTTGCAAGTAACCTGTTTGTAACACCCCCAGACCGGGATCAGGCCCCGACCGGGAGACGAAGTACATAGGAACTTATGCTTCGGAAAGGTTCTCGACTCCCACAGAGTCGTTGCTGTGTCAACTCACCTATCATCCGCGCATAATATATGGCTAAGGGGTTACCTTGTCAACACCTAATTGGGAATTAATTTCCCGTTCGCAAATTGTTCAGGTTCTATGCATTAGAGCGACGTTCGCACTATCGGAAACCTCCGTCTAAGGGCCACAAAGTAAGCATTCGTATGCATCTTAAGTGTGCTTTCGGCTAGTTATCGGCGCACCCCGCAAATCTCTCCATGCCCATAATTTATCCCGCCGGCAGCGCCGGCCGGTGGGGAGCGGTCTGGAATTCGTGCTATTCATAACAAAGCAAGTACAGCAAACAGCAAGCCGCCGGCGTCCGCCGGCCTTGCTCGCGCAGCCGCGGGGGGCGTCAATTGGCGAATCGAGGTTCTTGAACAAGGCCTGTCCAGACCGGGCTTAAATGCGTCGCCTCGCCCAAAAGACCTCTATTCTGGTCCTCAATAGTGTAATCCAATCGACCGATAGACTCCGTAGACAAGAGGATCAACCCATAATCTCGGAAGACACATGCAAAACTCAGTCGGAGTCAACCCAACCGTTGACAAGATCATCTCCACCATCGGCGAGTTGCCGGCCTCACCGGCCATCGTGAGCGCCGTAATGGGCATGACCTCCGATCTGGACGCGAACGTCACCGACATCTCGCGTGTCCTGGCGGCCGACCAGTCGTTGACGGCCAAGGTGCTGAAACTCAGCAATTCGTCGTTCTACGGCCGCTCCAAAGAGGTCAAGAGCCTTCATGAGGCGATCCTTATCCTGGGATTCTTCACGGTTCGCTCGATGGTGATCGCTACCTCGACGCATCGCATGTTCAACGGGGGCGAATCGCAGGCGGCCCAGGGCAAGTTGTGGCGCCACACGTTATCGGCCGCGATCGCGGCCCGCCAGGTAGCGGCCTGGCTGCGCTATCCGGAGAAGGATGAGGTCTTCATCGCCGCCTTGCTCCATGACATCGGCAAGCTTGTCCTGTTGCAGAAGCTACCGTCGCCCTACGGAGCGGTTATCCAGCGGGTCGAGAAGGATCACGGCGATTTCTACGTCGTAGAAAGGGAGCGCCTGGGTTTCACCCATTGTGATGTCGCGCAGGTCCTGCTCAAGAAATGGTCGTTCCCCGAGTCGTTGATCAAAGCGATCTACAACCACCACGATCTGCCCGACCCGGAACACGTGGGCCCGCCGCCGATGGCGTATATCATCAACCTGGGGAATTACCTGTCCAAGACCCTCGGAGTGGGCTTCGGCGATCGCCGGATCGAGAGCCTTTCAAGCCTGCCCGCCGCCAGAGCACTGGGGTTCGACGAGGACTCCCTTGACGAGCTCCAGCAGACTTTCGCCGAGCACTACCAAACCGAAGTCAAGATTTTCGAAGAAGTATGAGCAGCACCGTCACCAGAGACGTTCGCAGCAAATTGGAGAAGTTCTCGGGGTTGCCGTCGGTGCCTCAGGTGGTCCTGCGGATCAAGCAGATATCCGAGGACCCGAAAGCCTCGGTGGCCGACCTGGCCAACTGCATCCTGTCCGACCACCAGTTGACCGCGCGCATCCTGCGCATGGCGAATTCGTCATACTACGGCGACTTCGCGGGCAAGGTCTACACGATCACCCAGGCGATTGTCCTGATGGGGTTTCGGGCGGTGCGCAATACGGCTATCTCGATGGCCGTCTACGGCATGGTCAACAAGCTGGCGAAGTCGACCAGTTTCGACGTCACCGCTTTCTGGACACGTTCGGTGGCCAGTGGCGTGATCGCCAAGTATCTGGCCTCGCGGATTAACCAGCCCGAACTGATCGAAGCGGCCTTTATCGCCGGCTTCATGCATGACATCGGCCAGGTCATTCTGGCCGGGGTCTATCCATCCGAATACGAGCAGATATCGCGACAGGAGGCCGAGTCGCCGGATGTGTACCTGCAGGAACGGGCGCTGATGGATGTCGATCACATGCAGGCCGGCGGCGTCCTGGCGCGCAAGTGGAACCTGCCGGAGGGGATGACTCTGGCCATCACCAATCATCATCGTCTGGGCATTTCCCCCAAGATTCGGTCGGACCATGTCCTGGTCGACCTGGTGTACCTGTCCGACCTGCTCTGCGCCCATGTCATGCGCGGGACCGCCCCCGATTCGAAGACCTATCAGAACGCGATCAAGCAGGCCCGTCACCTGATCGACATCAGCGAGGCGGCTATGGTCGAACTGCTGAGTGTCTGCCGAGAGCATATGTCGGAGATCGCGCGCGATCTCGAGATTGATATCGAATCGGAGTTCACCCGCCACTCGGCGCCCGCGGTGGACCTGACCGACATGCACGCACGCCTGTCGCACAAGGAAATCCAGCTGGCCTTCCTGCAGAATGCCTCCAACGCCCTGATGGACCTGACGACCGAGGAAGAGATTCTCCAGGTGACGGCCGAGACCATATTCCGGGGCCTGGGGATGGGCCGGACCATCGTCTTCGGCCTGGAGGCCGCCAAAGGCGTCTTTGAGGGAAGGGTGGGCTTTGGTATTGAATCCCAGAAATCGGTCCAGGCCCTCAGCTTTTCGAAGGATGATCCCCTCTTCAAGCAACTGCGCGAGACCGCTCATCCGCTGTCGGTGCTCGAAAAGGATGAAAATCTCTACGGCCTGCTGGTATCCGCCCCGAGCGTGGCCGCACTCGACGCCAACGCCTTTGTCGCCGTACCGCTGCGGATAGCCAATGAAGTTCCATATGTGGTCTACGCCGATTACCCCAAGCGCGACCGGCCTTTCAATGACGACACGGTGCGCTCTATCAACGCGCTGTGCAACCAGGCGTCGCTTTGCCTGGAGCGCCTGATCCTCCGCCGCGCCCCCGGGATCTGACGGGACGGCGCTTCCGGCGGGCGCGGGAACCACTGAGCCTGCCGTCCGGCCGCCACGATTCGGCGGCCCATCAAACAAAGGTCCGTTCGCCCTTGCTTTCCGAAGGCTCTCGTGTAACCATTAGAGAATGAAGCACGATGCCGCCGGATACATGGCCTCGCTGATTCTGATCGCCTGCGGTGCAGTCGCCGTGTTCACCGGCCCGGCCGAGCTGTGGGGGCTGCATTTCGGCTGGTTCGTGACGGCCTGGTACGCGGTGGCGGCTGCGATCGTGATGCTGCTGCTCTGGCTGCCGCCCGTCGCCGCTCGCTTCAGCCGGGCCATGGAGACAATCGCGATCTGGACAGCGCCCGGCCGGACGCCCCGGGCATGGCTGCCGCCGGCGATCGTCCTGGCCGCCCTGGCTCTGTTGTTTCCGGCCGAAACGTATCTGCTGGGCGACGCCCCGCTCCGGCTGAACCAGATCGATGCCGGCCGCCTGCTGCTGACTACCGAGATCGGCGACTTTTTCCTCCATGCGATCCTGCAGAGATACGTCCTTGGCCCCCTCGGTTTCAACGCGGCGGAGAACTACGCCCTGATCGCGGCCCTGATGGCGATACCGTATGTCGCCGGATGCTACTTCTTCACCCGCCGGCTGGACCCTTCCCGTTGGCCGGCCTGGTTTCTGGTCCTGCTGACCAGCGGCGCGGTGGTGCAGTTTTTCGGTTATGTCGAGAGCTACGCGGTCCTGCTGGCCTTGCTGCCGTGGGTCCTCTGGGCGGCGCTGCGGGTGACCGATAGTAATAGGGGTCTCGGGGTGTTTGTCGGGCTGTACCTGCTGACGGCGCTGGTCCACTTCGCCGGAGCGATTCTGCTCTCCGGGGCGCTGGCCGGAGTGCTGGTGGCCCGGAGGACCGGGGATTTGCGCGCCATACGTCGGGCTGCGACCATCCTGGCGGCGGCGGCCCTGATTGCTGTCCTCGGGGCCTATGCGGCCCGCGCCGCGGGGTTGCTCGGGGCCCGTCACTGGCTGATCCCGCTCCTGCCCGATGATACCTTCACCTATGGTCTGCTGAGCGGCGATCACGCTCTGAACCTGTTCAACTGGCTGGTGCTGTCGGCGCCGCTGGTGCTGGTCCTGCCCGCGCTGCTGATCGGCCACGGGCGGCCGCCGGCGGATCGGGCAGCTCTCGCCCGCCTGGCCCTGGCCCGCCTGACCCTGCTCTCTTCCGGGCTGTTCATGCTGTTCTTCGCGCCGCGCCTGGGCGGCCCGCGCGACTGGGATTTGTTCGCCGTCGCGGGAGTTGTGATGCTGACAGCCTCGCTCATCTGGCTGGCAGTGCGTCGCAGCGGTCCTCTTCCCCGGCCTGTTATCCCGATTGTCGGGCTGTCGCTGGTGACAACGGCCGCGTTCGTGGCAGTCAACGCCTCGGCGAGCCGGTCGGTCGAACGTTTCGCCGATGTCATCGAAGTCGGACCGGTCAAGAACCTGTACCAGGAATACGCCAACCTGTGCGACCACTGTCGGCGTTACCCCGAGCTTTCGGACCGGCTGGATGATTTCGCCGTGGCCGCATGGAGGCAGCCGCCTTACCGAACAGTCGACTCGGCCGAGGCTCTGGGTTACCTGCTGCAGTCTTACGATGACGTGACACACCCCGACAGCCTGATCGACAGTCTCACAACGCGGCTTGGTGTGGGCCGTGACGATTATGCCTTCTATGACCTGCTGGCCCGTATGTGGAGCAGCGGCGGCACGCCGGCGCAGAAGGTCGCGCTGGCCTATCGCCTGTATAATCTCTTCGCGGACCGGGCGCGGGCCATGATGCACACCGGCAGCCTTTGGGCCCAGGTGGGCAATCGCGAGGCCGCCAGGGAGGCCCTCGAGGCCGCCTACGCCATGGACAGCGGCGACCCGTCGATCCTGGCTACTTACGGCCAGTTTCTTTTCGCCACCGGACAGACCGCGGATGCCCGTGCTGTTCTGGGCCGCGCGGCCGAAGCGGCCCCCGATGACTTCCGGGCGCAGATCCTGGCCGCTCAGGCGGCCGCGGCGGGAGGCGATACGGCGCAGGCATTGCAGTTGCTCGATCGGGCGGACAGGCTGGCCAACAGCCGCAGCAAATCACAGGCGGTGGCGGACTGGCGACGGCGGCTGAGACCGGAGGGGACCCGGTGAGACCTCTCGGCGGGGGCCCGGACAGGGTTGAGCCCGGCGTCCGGCTGCCGATCAAGACGGCCTTACGGCGGGACTACGAACCCAGGCCGACATACAGCCGGGCGCTAAAGCGTCCTCGCAAGCGACAGTAGGTCTGAGGGTTGCGCGGAATCGGGTTCGTTTCCTCGATTTTGGGGTTCGGGGGAGTGATCTTGCAGTGAATCTGTCTTATCGAAGAGTTGCAGGTGGCGCAGAAGGCGGTAAGCACGGGAGAGGTGGCGATCGAGACGCATTTCGTAGAAGAGCAGAAGCCTGGCAGTTGGTTCCTTCGGTAGAGCGTGAGTGTGAACGGCGTTGGCCAGGCGCCGGGCCTCATCCGTCTGGATGAACTGCTCATCGCCGTGGTTGTAGCAAATCGGAGTGTTCAGGGATCGAAAGGCCCATTCGAGGTCGCGATTGATGCGGGCTGTTTCGAACCTGATGATGCGGCGGTAGCGCCAGAGACAGTTGGCGATCTTGAGGACGAGGTTCTGCTGGAAGGCGCCTTTGGCCTTGAGTTCCTTCATCAGGGAGGTGACGAGTTGCCGGTATTCGTCGGGGTCTTCTTTGTACTTGGGGGCGTTGATGACGGCGTCGCGGGAGTAGAAGCCGTGGATGAGGGCATTGCGGCTGGAGTTTGCTTTGCCCTGTTCGGTCTTGGGGCCGGTTGACTTGAGGGCGTTTTTGCGGTTGGCTTCGGTTTGCTTTTTGGTGGTCATGGTTGCGCGCTCCTTTTTCTAAAGGGGCGCGGGGACGAATTTTGGAGGGGGTTTGTAGGGGAAGTGGGGGGCGGAAACACCCGTTGAAGGTCACATATCCACACCCGTTGCCGGCTGTGAAGGAATTGGGGATTGATTTCCGGCCACGGAAACTACATCATGTGGTGGGAGCAAGTGACCTTGCGACCGTGGAAGGACGGTTTTGCCGGCGGCGGCGGACATAATGAGTGCTTCAGTGGAGTGGGAAGCAGACGAATGCTGGCCTTGAGGATAGATGGACTCGGAGCAAATGGATAGATATGTAGTTTCAAAGCAGAGGGTTGCCGATCACGGGGAGGTGTACACTCGGGAGCGCGAGGTGAAGGCCATGCTCGATATGGTCAAGCAAGAGACTGAGCGAATAGAGTCGCGATTCCTCGAGCCGGCCTGTGGCACCGGGAATTTCCTTGCAGAAGTGCTCACGAGAAAGCTCGGGGTGGTTGAGCAGAGATATCGCAAGAGCCAGTTTGATTTCGAACGCAACGCCGTGGTGGCTGCATGCAGCATATATGGCATAGATATTCTTGAGGACAATGTGCAGCGATGCCGTGAACGACTGTTCAATATCTTCGACCGGAAGTACACGGGGCTGTTCGTCGGCGCAGACCGAGAGGACTGCCGTCGCACGGTACGCTTCATTTTGCGGCGGAATATTGTCTGGGGTGATGCCCTGACCCTTAAGACTGTTGGTGAGAACCCGGAGCCGATTGTGTTCTCCGAGTGGTCCGCAGTTAATGGAAGCATGCTTAAACGGAGAGATTATACATTTCATGGTCTGCTGGACCACGAATCAATGCGGGAACTCCCGTTGTTCTCGGATCTGGGAGACGATGTCTTCATTCCGACGCCGGAAAAGGTTTATCCATTGACTCACTTCCTCAGGGTGGCCGATGCTGAATAGCACTCAACATAATCCAGACGTACTGAGTTGTCTCGCCAATCTTAGCAGCGATGAAGTATTCACTCCGCCACAGATGGCGAATAAGGTCCTGGACCTGCTGCCCGAAGAAATCTGGCACGATAAGAACACCACCTTCCTTGATCCCGTGTGCAAGACGGGCGTATTTCTAAGGGAAGCCGCCAAGCGGTTGGACCGCGGACTGGAACAGCAGATTCCGGACAAGCAGAGGAGGGTCGACCATATCCTGAAGAACCAGTTGTTCGGGATTGCGATTACCGAACTGACAGGGTTGCTGTCTCGCAGGAGTGTCTATTGTTCCAAGGCGGCTGATGGGAAGTACTCCGTCTGCGACTCATTTGATAACAGCGATGGGAATATCCGCTTTGAGCGGATCGATCACACGTGGGAGAACGGCCGTTGCGCGTTCTGCGGCGCCAGCGAGGCGAATTACGAGCGCGGAACAGAGCTGGAAACTCACGCGTACGAGTTTATCCACACTGAAAACCCGGAGTCGATAATAGATATGAAGTTCGACGTGATAGTAGGTAACCCACCGTACCATCTCAGCGACGGAGGCTTCGGCCGCAGCGCCACCCCAATCTACCATCGATTCGTGCAACAGGCAAAGAAGCTCAACCCGAGATTCCTGACCATGATTATCCCGGCCCGCTGGTTTGGCGGCGGTAAAGGGCTGAATGCATTTCGCGAAGAGATGCTGAATGACGAGCGAATCAGAAAGATGGTGGACTTTGAAGACGCAAACGACTGTTTTCCGGGTGTGGACATCGCAGGTGGCATCTGTTACTTCCTTTGGGAGAGGGATTCGAAAGGGCCGTGCGAAGTAGTAAACGCACATGCCGACGCAACATCCGCATCCCTCAGGCGGCTGAACGAGTTCGAGACCTTTATTCGGCACGGCCGGGCGGTACCCATCATCCGGAAGGTACTTGCAGTGCACGAGCAGCGCATGAGTGCGCAGGTTTCCAGTAGAAAGCCCTTCGGCTTGGCGACCAGTGTGAGACCAGTGAAGAATGGTGACATAACACTTCGCTGGCAAAAGGGTGAGGGACCCTTGAGCCGAAAGGACGTCACGGCAGGGGAGGAGATCATCGACAAGTGGAAGGTAATTACTTCATATGTTGGATACGATCATGCCGGCAATCCGGGCAAGGATGGTAGAAGGCGGGTATTGTCCAAGATCGATGTACTGCCGCCCGGTACTGTATGCACGGAAACCTATCTCGTAATCGGGAGTTACCAAGACGAAGTTCAGGCGCAGAACCTCGTGGAGTATATGAAGACGCGCTTCTTCCGCTTTTTGGTGTCTCAGTTCATGTATTCTCATCATTTGACCAAGGAAGCCTATTCGTTCGTGCCCATATTGGATATGAGCCGAACCTGGACCGATGAAGAGCTCTACAAGCGCTACGAGCTGACTGAGGAAGAGATCGCTTTCATCGAATCCAAGATTCGCCCGATGGAGTAGTGAAGTTGGCTGAGGACTTCTTCCCACAACGGCCCGACACGAAGCCGACCATTTACGCATACGCGGACACCAATCCCCAGTATGACGGGCTGCTGAAGGTAGGATACACTACCGGCGATGTTAGAGCACGTGTCGCTCAGCAGTATCCGACCAAGCGACCCGGCAAGTTGCCGTATCGGATAGTAATAGAAGAGCCGGCGATGAGGCGAGACGGAACTTCTTTCACGGATCATGAAGTCCATCGATGCCTGCGCCTTCGCGGGTTTGATAATCCCGATGGCGAGTGGTTTGCATGTACGGCAGATGATGTCAAGGCGGCCATCGTGGCCGTGCGCGAGGGCGGGGCAGGGATTCTCGACCAAGATCGTACTCTCGACTTTGAAATGCGGCCGGAGCAGAAGGCCGCTGTCGCGAGGACGGCGTCGTATTTACGGGTAATGCAGGAAGAGAACCCCGACAAGTCGCCGCACTTCCTTTGGAATGCCAAGATGCGATTCGGCAAGACTTTCGCGGCTTATCAACTGGCCAGGGAGATGGGCTGGCGAAAGGTGCTGGTATTGACCTTCAAGCCCGCGGTGGAGCACGCCTGGGGTGATGATCTGAAGCGCCACATTGACTTTGACGGATGGCAGTTCATATGCCCGGACGGCCTATCGTATGAAGAGGCCGATAAGAGCAGACCGTTTGTCTGCTTTGGTTCGTTTCAGGATTATTTGGGTAAGAACCGGAGCACGGGCGGCATCAAAGTCAAGAACGAGTGGGTTCATGCGATCAACTGGGATTGCATCGTATTTGACGAATACCACTATGGCGCCTGGCGAGAAACCGCCAAGGAGCTGTTCGAGGCGGAAGAGAGTAAGGAAAGGGAGTTTGGAGAAGGGGCGGGGCTTAAGCATTTCGACGAGGATATCATACCCATCACGACAGATGCCTATCTTTATCTCTCCGGCACCCCGTTCCGGGCCATCGCGTCGGGTGAGTTCATCGAGGAGCAGATTTTCAACTGGACTTACTCCGATGAGCAAAGGGCTAAGGAGGAGTGGAAAGGCGAGCCAAACCCATACGCTCCGCTGCCTCGAATGGTATTGATGACGTACCAGTTGCCAGATTCGATTCGCGAGATTGCATCGGAGGGTGAGTTCGAGGAGTTTGACCTGAATACCTTCTTCTCAGCCGAGGGAAACGGCGAGGGCGCCAAGTTCAAGTATGAAGAAGAGGTGCAGAAGTGGCTTGACCTAATACGAGGGGGATTTCTTGAGACATCAGTCGACAATCTGAAACTGGGCGCTAAGAAACCGCCGATGCCCTTCTCGGATGTGCGGCTTCTGAACGTGCTGTCACATACCTTCTGGTTTTTTCCGAGCATCGCATCGTGCTACGCCATGCGCAACCTGATGGGTCAGAAACAGAATCGGTTCTATCATGACTATCGGGTGATCGTCGCAGCAGGTAGTGAGGCCGGAATAGGTCCCAGAGCGCTGCCCCCAGTTCTGGAGGCGATGGGCGATCCGTTGAAGACAAAGACGATCACTCTTTCTTGCGGTAAGTTGACGACAGGAGTGACTGTTCGACCATGGACCGGTATCTTCATGCTTCGGAATTCATCGAGTCCGGAGACATACTTCCAGGCGGCGTTTCGGGTACAGTCTCCCTGGACGGTTGTGAACCCCGACTATACTGATCCCAACCGTGAAGAGATCATAAAGAGAGAATGCTATGTGTTCGACTTTGCGCCCGAGCGGGCCTTGCGTCAGATCGCTGAATACAGTTGCCGTCTGAACATCGAAGAGCCCAATCCGGAGAAGAAGGTTGAGGAGTTCATCAAGTTCCTTCCCGTGCTGGCCTATGACGGCAGCTCAATGAAGCAGGTTGATGCGGCCGGCGTTCTCGACATGGCGATGAGTGGGACTTCGGCTACCCTGTTGGCGAATCGATGGGAGAGCGCACTTCTGGTAAACGTCGACAACAGCACGCTTCAGCGCCTGATGGCCAATGAGGCTGCCATGGACGCGTTGATGAGCATAGAGGGGTTTCGATCGTTGAATCAGGACATAGAGACCATCATCAACAAGTCGGAAGCCGTGAAGCGCATGCGGAAGGATAAGAACGACGAGGACCTGAGCGCCGACGAGAAGAAGAAGCTGACCGAGGCGGAGAAGGAGTACAAGAGTAAGCGCAAGCAGGTCCAGGAGAAGCTCATCAAATTCGCCACGCGGATTCCGGTCTTCATGTATCTCACCGATTATCGAGAAAGGTGCCTGCGGGATGTCATTACGCAGCTTGAGCCTGGGTTATTCAAGAGGGTCACCGGGCTGAGCGTCAAGGATTTCGAGCTACTGGTGAGTTTGGATGTGTTCAATAGCGGGCTGATGAACGATGCGGTCTACAAATTCAAGCGCTATGAGGACTCGAGCCTGCGATATACAGGGATCAATAAGCATGAAGGCGAAGATGTTGGCCTCTATGATACTGTTCTGAGTGTCGAAGAATATCGGCCCCTATTTGAGAATGTGACGCCTAAAGAAGATCTTGGGGATTGAGGAAGGGACAGCACGGCAAACTACGTCTGGGGTAGGAGAGTCGGTCCCAGACGGAGTTTGAACCCGGCGCCCGGGCGCGGGAATGACCTGGGCGGAGGTTGGTGCGGAGTCAGGACCGCGAGGGTCCTGACCTACTAGCTGACGTGGGAAGAGGCTCAGGCTGATGTGTAATGGCCGTCATGGGCGAAAGATTTTTCGCCCCTACGGTCTGGTCGAGGAGATGGACGTCGGGCCCAAAGAGATTTGAGCCCGGCGCCCGGGCGGAAGCTAACTTCCAGTGTCAGGACCGCAAGGGTCCTGACCTACTAGCTGACGTGGGAAGAGGCTCAGGCTGATGTGTAATGGCCGTCATGGGCGAAAGATATTTCGCCGCGGGGGCGCACGGCCGCGCTGGCCGGCGGCCTTCCAACCATCGCTACTCGCGGTTGAACTACATCCCAAGCCCGGAGTATACTGAATTGCGCAATGTTTTGAATTTTCGTATCCTGAACGTGAATAACATCATAGAGAGAAACTATGCCGATAGCTGACATCATTACCAAGATCTTCGGAACCAAGCACGAGCGGGATGTCAAGAAGTTAAGCCCGCTGGTGGATGAAATCAACGAGCACTTCGAAACCCTGGCCGACCTGACCGACGAACAGGTCCAGGCCAAGACCGATGAGTTTCGGCAGCGGCTGAGCGAAGGCGAATCGGTCGACGACATCATGACCGAGGCCTTCGCGGTGGTCAAGGAAGCCTGCCGGCGACATCTCGGCAAGTCGTGGAGCGTGGCCGGGATCGAAACCGAGTGGAATATGGTGCCCTTCGATGTGCAGCTGATCGGCGGTATCGCCCTGCACCAGGGCAAGATCGCCGAGATGGCCACGGGTGAGGGTAAGACGCTGGTAGCCACCCTGCCGGTCTACCTGAACGCCCTTGAAGGCGAAGGCGTGCACCTGGTTACGGTGAACGACTACCTGGCCCGCCGCGACCGCGACTGGATGGGTCCGATATACGAATGGCTCGGGCTGACGGTCGGCGTTATCCAGAACCAGATGACCAACGCCGAGCGCAAGGAGATGTACGCCTGCGATATCACCTTCGGCACCGCCAACGAGTTCGGTTTCGACTACCTTCGCGACAACATGGCCCAGGTCGTCGAGGATCGGGTCCATCGCAACTATCACTATGCCATCATCGACGAGGTCGACTCGATCCTGATCGACGAGGCCCGCACTCCCCTGATCATTTCCGGTCAGGTCCAGCAGTCGACGCACGATCGATATCGCGAGATGCGCCCGGCGGTCGAGCGGATCGTCAAGCGCCAGATGTCGCTCGTCAATGAGATGATCGCCAAGGCCCAGAAGATGATCGAGGGCGGCCGGGCCGAGGACGAGTTCGAGGCGGGAATCTTCCTGTTGGCGGCGCAACGCGGCGCACCCAAGAACAGCCGCCTGATGAAGATAATGAAGGAGCCCGGCATGGCCAAACTGGTCAGCGATGTCGAGGCTTCTTTCATGCGCGACAAGAAGCTGCACGAGATCGACGACCGTCTGTACTACTTCATCGACGAGCGCGAGCATTCGATCGCCCTGACCGACCTAGGCACGGGCCTGCTTTCAAAGGACGAGCAGCACCTGTTCGAGATTCCCGATCTGAGTACGCAGCTGAGCGAGCTGGACGGCGACGAATCGCTTTCTCCGGAGGAGCGCCAGAAGAGGACCGAAGAAATCTACGCCCTGCACGGCGAGGCTTCCGAAAAGGTTCATGCCATCAATCAGCTCCTGCGGGCTTATTCGATGTATGAGAAGGATGTCGAGTATGTTGTGCAGGACGGTAAGGTGATGATCGTCGACGAATTCACCGGCCGTATTCTTCCGGGCCGTCGCTATTCGGACGGCCTCCACCAGGCGATCGAGGCCAAGGAAGGCGTCACCATCGAGGCCGAGTCGCAGACCCTGGCCACCATCACCCTGCAGAACTACTTCCGCATGTACGACAAGCTGGCCGGCATGACCGGCACCGCCGAAACCGAGGCTCAGGAGTTCTACGACATCTACAAGATGGATGTTATGGTGATCCCGACCAACGTGCCGTGTATCCGCGAGGATATGGATGACCGTATCTATCGGACGCGTCGCGAGAAGTACAAGTCCATTATCAAAGAGATCGAGAAGCGCAACGAGGAGGGCAGGCCGGTACTGGTGGGTACTGTCTCGGTGGACGTCTCCGAGACGCTCTCGCGTATGCTCAAACGAACCGGGATCAAGCACAACGTTCTCAACGCCAAGCACCATCAGAGCGAGGCGGAGGTGGTCGCCCACGCCGGCGAACGCGGCGCGGTGACGATCGCCACCAACATGGCCGGCCGCGGCACCGATATCAAGCTGGGTGAAGGCGTCCGTGAGCGGGGCGGCCTGCACATAATCGGCACCGAACGTCACGAGTCGCGACGGATCGACCGCCAGCTTCGGGGTCGTGCCGGCCGCCAGGGTGACCCCGGCTCATCCTTGTTCTTCCTCTCTATCGAGGATGATCTCATGCGGCTGTTCGGCGGCGATCGCCTCGGCACCATTATGGACCGTCTGGGTGTCGAGGAGGGCGAAGTGATCACCCACAAGATGGTCACCAAGGCGATCGAGCGAGCGCAGAAACGGGTCGAGGCCCAGAACTTCGCGATCCGCAAACACACTCTGGACTACGACGATGTTATGAATGTCCAGCGCCGATGGATCTATGAACGCCGCCTGGCCGCGCTGGAACGCCCGTCGATCAAGGAAGAGGTCGTTGAACTGATCGAGAGTGTCATGGACAGCCTGCTCGATGAGTACTGTCCGGAGAAGGCCTATCCCGAGGAATGGAACACCACCGGCCTGTCCGAGGAGCTGCGGAAGATATACCTGCTGTCGCACGAGTTCACGCCGGAGGAGCTGGAGAAGCACGACCGCGAGTCTTTCAAGAAGTTCCTGCTCAATGGGGTCATGGACTTCTACCGCAAGAAAGAACAGGCCTACGGCGAAGAGGTGATGCGCCACCTGGAGCGTTATGCCGTGCTGTCGACTATCGATCGTCACTGGCGCGACCACCTGGCCGAGATGGACGAGCTCCGCGCCGGCATTGGCCTGCGAGCCTATCACGGCGGCATGGGCAAGCCTATCGACATTTACAAGAGAGAGGCTTTCGGGGCCTTCCAGCGGATGGTGGAGCAGATTGACAAGGAGGCGGTCAACCTTGTATACAAGCTGCAGGTGAAGATGCCGGAGCCCTCGCGTGATGAGAGACGGCGAACTTCGATGACCGCCAGCCATGCCGACACGACCGGCCTGGGAGTACGAGCTGCAGCTCAGCAGGCGCCTGCGGCCGGACCGACCGGATCGCCGCAGGGCCAGGCGGCTAATCCGATGGCCGAGGCCTCACAGGCCGGACGCCGGGCCAGGACAGTTCGTCGCGAGCAGCCAAAAGTAGGACGTAATGATCCGTGTCCATGCGGCTCGGGCAAGAAATACAAGAAGTGTTGCGGGAGGAATTGAGGGTGAGAAGAAACCTCTTTTTCGAACGGACCGTGACCATGGTGAGGTGCCGGCCCCGACGGTTCCTGGTGACAAGTGAGATAGTGGATGACACACGAACGCTCCCGGGACGCTTCCCCGTCGTCTACAGATTTTCTGATGATAGTAGATATAGCGATTGTATCGCTCGACTTCATCGTCAAGACATCAGAGGAGATGACTGACTACGACAAGGATGGTGGACTGTCAAGCGATACGCATAACCGCTCGATTCGATTTGGGTTAGTCTCCAAACGACTCAGTCCACATGCATCCGAGTTCCTTTGCACAAGAGCGACTTACGAGAGATTGGCTGGGGCCTGGAATCCGGACGGACCGTCGTTGCGTGTAAGATATAGTGGAGCTCTATTACCATTTATTTCTTCAGTGGCCGAATGAGTACTTGGGGCTTCCGGACCTTGAGGACAACTTCTTCAGCTCGCCTGCCGATCTGCGAGCTTTTGTGAAGGCTCTTGCTAAGGGAGGGCGCATCATACCCAAACCTGGATTAGTTCCTCGATTCCGACGCGACCGTGGACCAATCAGCGAGCAAGCGTTCACACTTAACCCCAGCGCTGAGAATGAAGATAGATCAGAGAAGGAAATCAGCATGTTCGGCTCTGGAACAAGCGAAATTCGCTCGCTGTCTAATGATGACCCTGTCTTCATTGTTCACGGACGGAATGAGGGTAACATAGCTCAGGTTCAACTTGTAGTCGCGCGCTTGGGACTTAAGCCAGTTATACTGATAAGAGTCCGCAAACGAGGGAAACACCTTGATTGAGAAATTCGAGAAGCTGTCTAGCAACTGCGGCTTTGCGGTGGTCGTATTAAGTGCCGATGATGAAGGTAGACTTGCGGGTGGGGGTTGTCAACTAAAGCCAAGGGCAAGACAGAACGTAATACTCGAACTTGGATATTTCATAGGAAGACTCGGAAGAAACAAGGTGTGGCGCATAGAACCAGCCCCAAAGGACTTCGAGCAGCCCTCTGATCTCGCAGGTCTCATGTACATCACGCTCGACGACTCCGGATGGGAATACCAGTTGGCCAATGAACTCAAGGCCGCGGGATACACAGTTGACACTAATCTGATTTAGGTCCTATTCCGCTGTCACGCGAAGCCCACGGGACCACGAGGCGATGTTGTGATTCGCGGCCTGCTTACACCTGTACATGTGCGCGCACATCAGCACTGTACCAGGCCGACGCAGGGCTTAGCGGAGGAGAGGCGGCAGACGGGACACCTGCCAAGTACTCAAGGGGAGAGTTGCAGAAATCTATAGGAGTCTCTCGGGCCTTAGGCTATAATGGGGCGGAAACTAGGTTGCAGCGAAGGAGAACCGAGTATGCGGTGCGCATCAATCACGTTGATCATCTTGTGTTTGGCGGGAGCTGCATTGGGGCAGTCACTGGCGCTTGATGACGGTCAGAGCGGGATAGGATTCGCCGGCGGCTACACCCGAGTCGAGGGTATCTGGAGTATCGGCCTGAGTGCCTCCGCTTCGGTGCTCGGGCGTGCCGACATTGATGCGATCATAAGCCACACCGAAGGGGGCCCCGATGCGTGGGGATTCGGGATCGATCTGTATCTGATTCGTCCATCCGGCCGGGTCGGTCCGGTCGCACTGACAGTAGGAGGATCGCATCGCTGGGCGAGCACAGAAGAGGAGCAGTCCTACTATGTCGGCCAGCACGGTGACCATATTTTCTGGACGGTTGACCGTGACATCACGGTATACAGTGTCAACGCGCTGTTGCATCACGGTGTCGAACTCGGCAGCGGCTCGCGACTGTGGTTATCCTACGGGGTGGGGCAGAGTGGGACTAACGTCAGTGGCAGGGGATCAGAAGAGGTCACTTTCGGCACCATATCAGTGACGGGCTACTTCGACATGTCGTCGAGAACCAGCATAGTGGCAGGCCCTTCGGTCGTTCTGCAGGACAATGAATGGTACTTTGGTTTTGTGGTCGGGGCTGCGGGCGGATTCGGTAAGGACTCGGCCTATAAGCCCGATGATGACAACCGCGACGGGTTGCCGTTCTAAGCTGGACTCACGGATATCGGCAAACTTGACCTCAACTCGTCAGCCCTGAATGACCAAGCACATGAGAACCATCACTCACCTTCACAAACGTCCCGAGCATTTCAAGCGCGTCGCCCGGTGGATCTATGATGAGTTTTGGACCGACAAGCCCGAAGCCTCGCCGGAGTGGCTCGAAGCGCGACTGCGTGAGGCGATCAGCGATTCGGAGATCCCGATGTCCTGGCTGGCTCTGGTCGACGGTCAGCCAGTCGGGACAGTCAACCTGATCGCATGCGACAACGACGAGCGTTCCGACCTGTCCCCCTGGCTGGCGGCGCTTTTGGTGCTGCCGGAGTATCGCAAACTCGGCATCGGTTCGCAGCTCGTAAACGAATGCGTCGTTGGAGCACGTCGGCTCGGGGTGAAGCGCCTGTACCTCGGCACGGACATTCCGGAGTATTACGAGCGCCTGGGCTGGCGCATCTTTGAACGCGTCCGCGACGACTATATCATCATGGCAATAGATGTGGCTGCTTAGCTCCGCGGCTCACACCACCTGGGGCGCGGCACGACCCTCAGCCAATTGAGAATGACATGCTCGAAGCATTGCGCTAGTTCACCTCGACCCCAGTGCACCAGCGTGGCCAACTTAACGACGATCAGACATCGGAGAGTCTCTCCGCCGGGATCACCGGCAGCGTGATTCTCGCAGTAATCACGGCTGTGATTCCCAAGATCATCTCCAATTGCACCAACCACAAAGCGCGAGTACCGATGGACGAAGCATTCCTGGGCAATTGCCGAGGACACCCGGGGAAAAAGCCTGCAAGTGCCCTCCAGATAGCGTCCAGGCCCACATCTGGTGGTCCGGTATATGAACAGATATCGCCCGATCTGAGTCGCCTTCTCCAGTGCTTGTCGCCCCCTGCAGGATATTCGGACGATCATCGCATGTAGCTCCGCGAAGACGATCTGCCATTAACATGTTTTAGGGAATTCCCCAAGCTATGTCTATAATACGTGGACAATTCTGTACATGCGCTTATATTTAGGACAAAGCGATTCAGCGGCCGCCAGCTGCAGGAATCTTCGAATCTGCCATCGAGTAATGCAGGAGCGCCTGCCTTCGCCGGTAACTCCTCTGCGACAGTGACGAGAGACTCGCGCACGGCCCCAACTACCGCAGGAGACGAATTCATATGCGCAGTATCTTTTGCACTTTTGCAGCCGCTATTTTCCTGCTTGCGGCTTCTGAGTCAGGCCACACCGTTGTGTACCTGAATCGTGTTCTTCTCGAGTGCGATCCTCTCACCTATAAAGTCGAACCTCTGGTACTTACCGGCGAGGGGTTGATGCTAACTCGGGGTTACCAAAATGAGTTTGGTTCCTGCGTTGGCGATCCCCCCGGCCCACCGTTCGTAATAGAGATGGGTGTCACTATCGAGAATGAATACAACAGCGATGGAACGGTATTGAACTGGGGTACATTGACACTTGACAATTCCTGGGGCGGGGGTGACCCGTTTGTGATACAGATCAACCACGGGACGGCACTGATAGTCAACGGGAATATTGCCGCTACCGGTAGACCGGGCGACCCGGTCATTTTCGCCGGCCAGGGACGCTTCTCCAGTACATTTCAGGGTGGGCCGACGAGCACCGAACTGCAGGAATCCGTCTTCAACCTGACCCACTGCCAGTTCGTCAACAATGACCACGACATGCTGTCGATGCGGGCCGGACACCTTCGTCTCGACAACTGCACTTTTCTTGGTGCTAGTAATGTCCAGGGGATTGAGTTTCTTTCAGTCAGGACAGGCGCCTGGGATGTCTCGATTTCGAATTGCAGCTTCTCCGGGTTCAACTGCAGCTCAGGAAGCCCACCGGTCTGGTTCCGGGACATTGGAAGTATCGAGATTCACAATGTACACTTCTCTAATTGCATCTACGATATCGAGAGTGCCGGACTGGGCCTGATTAACGTCGATGGCGGTGTGGTGCTCAAGGATATCACCGGGCTGGCCGGATCCGGCAACTCGCGCAACTGGATCAGGCTTCCCAGTTCCCAAGCATACGTGCAAGACTCCGTCCGTCTGCAAACGACCAACGATTTCACGATACATGTGCCGAACTACCTTCTCGTCGATACCAACGCTGTTCTGTTCTTGGACAAGGGTACGGTCCTGCAGATGGGCGATGCCGCTAATATTCATGTGAAAGGCAGCATGATTGCGGACAGTGCTGTCGTCACGTCGTTCTTGGACAATTCATACGGCGTCCTAACCCCGGGTTGGTCGACCGGTATCCCCAACCAGGTTTATGCATGGATGGGTATCGACGTTTATCCCGGAGGATGTCTTGAGGTTAAAAACGATTCACGCCTGCGGTGGACGGAATACCCCATTTCCGGAGAGGGAAATATCAAACTCGATCACAGCACCATTGAACAATGCTGGGGGGTATCAATATGCAGGCCACGAGCCCCAGCCGACTGGAGGTTTCCGGCAGTACTATCAGCCAGCTTTACGGCCTCGGTGGGGGCATCAGTTTCACCCTCAGTATTAATCCGGCCGATTCCGCCTCGGGGCGAGTTGTGATTGACAGCAGTCAGATCATTCAGTGCGGCGGTGATGGCGTCTATATCGGGGGGGGTAGCGGGCGGCCGCTGGATGACAGTCTTAATATTAGAATTTCCAATTCGCTGATATCGGGTAACGGCGGCTCCGGCATCTTCGGATATTTCGGCCCTCCTGCCGATTCGGTCGTAATCATGAACAATCGCATCATAGGAAACGCGGTCAATGGCCTGTATCTTCAGGATGGTGGATGTGATTCGATGGATGTCCGGCTGGAGAATAATCTGGCCATGGCTAATGGCTCGAGCGGGTTGAATGTCAAGACCGGTTTCGTCAATGCCATCGGCAATACCTGCATTTATAACGGCCAGCAGGGCCTGTCATATGCTTACAAACCGCAGAAGACAGGGATTGTCGCCAATAATATCATGGCCTACAACGATGGCTGGGGCTTCTACTGCTATGCCAAATATGGCGGGACGGTCCCCGGACTTGCTCACAATATTTTCTGGCAGAACGGAAGCGAGGAAGAGGAGCTGTACATCATTTCAGACGGCTTCACCATTTACACCGTCCCCGAGCTTCAGGCTCTTGGTGGAGTCGGGCTCACCAATGATAAATTTTCGCCGGCGCTGAAGGCCGACTATCGGGATGTTGTCAGAATGTACAGCTATAACTCAACCCGGTGTCGAACCGCCATCGTCGTCGACGGCGACAGCCTCGAGGCCGGTCGGCTACAGGGACTTGCTATTTTGCCGAGTCATCGTGACACCACCGCATGGTCCTATGTCCTTGGCAATACCGCGGACACCATCTATGTCGCCGGGGACATTTCCTCGATTGTCAGCATTCATGATACACTGACGGTATACGAGTACCACCTTACGCCGTTCTCGCCGGCGATCGATTTCGGCAATAACGACTATGTCACGACGCAGGATGATATTGATGGCGACGCACGCATTATTGATTCGGACGAGGACGGATCGGAGCTGGTCGATGCCGGTGCGGATGAGTTCAATCCGGACACGAGCAATGTCACAATCCTGGTGTTTTCGCCGCCGGCCGATACCACATTAGTACCGGGTGACACCTTGATTCTATCCTGGTTTACCCAGGGAGTTACCTCTGTTAATGTTGACTATACTATCGATGTGCCTTTGGGCGGTGAACCGGCAGGATGGCTGGATGTGGCGCACGGCCTCAGTCCGCTGTTGCCCCTCTGTTTTTGGGAAGTACCGGCGGTGCAGTCGGCCCGCTGCCTGATCAGGGTATCAGACGCGTCCAATCCAGGCTACAGTAAAACAAGTGAGATTTTCCATATCAAGCAACCGCGCTTGACGCGATTTACTGCTGACAGCACCTACGAGTTCTTCACGCCTTCAGCTCACGGCTGGTCTTTCGACAACTCGACCGCCTCGCTCTGGCCGCAGTCCTGGTGGGGGCAATACGATTATCTTACCGGCCAAGATCCATACACCGGGCAAGAATATCCATCGTTTGACACAGCTTACGCCTTCGGAGCGATGGCGCCAAACATCTTTCCGAGCTGGCCTGTTTTTGTCGAGTCGTTCAGTCAGGAGCAGTGCTATACCGATACACCGACGGGCCTGATGTACCTCTTGCGCGCGGTCAATCGCTGGGCTGATATCGGGCATGTGCATGGAGGAAGCTGCGCAGGAATGTGCAGCTCTGCTCTGCTGGCCTTCGGCAGCAAGAGCGCATTGGATGCCCAGTGGGGTTATCTGGGACTGACCGACAGCTCATTTCAGAAGCCTCTGACCAGTGACCTGCGCGAATTCATAAATATACTGCATACTCATGGGCGGGGCCAGCAACAGGAAAGGTGGCGGGCCCAGCATTACGCGACTCATGTCGATAGCACGGTCAAGTTGATCCGTCAGATGCTGCTATCCAGCAGTCGCACAGATGACGCTTTCCTGACTATAGGTAACCAAACGGCCACCTTAGCACACGCAGTAGCTCCCTGTGCGGTGCTGGATGATCCCGATCCCAATAAAGTGCGGGTTTATATCTACGATCCCAACGGACCAGGGGCAGATACGCTCTATATCGAAGCTGATACGGTCGCGAATACCTGGTCATGTTCCGCTTATCCCACCTGGGGCGGCACCCGGTACTTCTTCCTTCATTATCCGGTAAGCTGGTCTCTCGAGACGCCTGAACTCAAGGCCCTGGCAAAACAACGCGGCGTCCTCGCCACGAATGCTGACAGCGACTCGACGGCGAGCGTCGAGGTCCTCTTCCCTGCAAATGGATACCTGACTATATACGACAGTAACGGAGATTCGAGCGGGATAAACACCACCGGGGGATTCAATTCAATCGAGGGAGCGGCACTGATACCGCCGATGTTCGGCTCGGGCAATTCACCGTACGGCTTTCTGCTTTGGGATCAGGAGTACGATATCGTGACGTCAAACCTGAAAGACAGCGTGGTGCGATTGGGGTTCTATTACGATTCATTCTATGTCGGGTATGCCAGATCCGACGTCGATTCCTTAGAGCGTGACAGTTTCTCGATCGATCGGGGCCTCACGATCCGTAATCCGGATAGCTATGCAAAAACTGTGCAGCTTCGCATGGTCACAAGCCTGGCGGACCGTGAAAGATCCCTAGTTATAGACAATCTGACAATTGTACCCGGAGACTCTTTGGCACTTCAAGCGATTGACACAGCGGGCTGGTATCTGAATAATCCCGGCGGTACGCGCAGTTATCGGCTCTGGCTACGCCAGGTTTCGGGCGAGGGAGAATGGAGGTTCCGTGCGCACGACGTATCAATTGAGGCCGGCACGGCCCACGTATTGACTCCGGACTGGCAGAACCTCAACAACGACTCTTGTATAGTATATATTGATACAGATAGTGATTCTAGTGCCGATGATTCCCTCGTCCTGTACACTGATAGCCCGCTCGGAATCGACGATGGTGCGGAACAAACTCTGCCGTACCGATTCGTGTTACACCAGAATTATCCCAATCCATTCAACCCTTCAACCGTAATCGCATTCGGTCTGGAAAGGCGATCGCACGTATCGTTGTTGGTTTTCAACATGCTGGGTCAGAAGGTAGCTGATTTGATTGACGAGGAATATCCAGCCGGAATTCATGAGGTGAAGTGGGATGGCACTTCATTCGATGGTAAAGAGGTATCAGCCGGAGTATATTTCTATCGCTTGGAAGCGGGTGACTTCATCGATTCAAGAAAGATGATTTTGCTCAAGTAGACGTATCTTCCGTTCTGCCCCCATGGGCTTGTCGATGAGCCTAGTGGTGTGAGTCATAATTAATAGACATTATCTTGCTTTCCTTAATCCTCTAT
>CAZGMK010000014.1:0-77553 GCA_964526835.1 uncultured Ignavibacteriales bacterium | reverse complement strand
CTAACTGCGGCCATTAATACATGCAACCGGTGTGCCCAATGCGAAGAGAATGTGACAGGGAAGCGGTAAGTCACACAGCGACAAGGTGATCCGGACGATCACCGAACGGTGCCTGAAGCCGCAATGCCAACGGATTAAGCTGGTTCTTACGCGGCCGTTTACGCACCGATATCTCATCTGCCGTGGTGGCAATGAGATACGACGATTTCGCATTTACGCACTTAGCGCGTAAATGCGTAAACAGACCTCCCGGCTATCAGTAACACATTGAAGGGTAAACAGATGAAAGACCCAGCCCTTTACGCAGCGGATAGTGTGATTGACCGCCTGAGGTCAAATCACGCTTGAAGGAGAAGACCGGGGTCCCATCAAAACGGTCTGCTTCCTCAGGAAGAAAGGAAGTGATGAATCAAGAACGGTGGGGTTCTTCAAGGTCGAGTTTGCGGATGCGATAGCGGATCGTCCCCTCGCTTACCCCGAGTAGCCGCGCTGCCTCGCGACGGTTCCAGTCGGCATCGCGAAGTACCTCTAGCAATTCCTCCCGCTGGCTCTCTACAGCGACAGACTCAGCCAATTCGATCATACGAGTGATATCACCCGCAGATGAGAGCCATAGGCGCTTCACCACCGCCTCGAACTCGCGAACATTGCCCGGCCATGACCTCCCGCAGAGAACTTCCGTCAGCGTTGCCTCCGCCTTGACGCCGGTTCCGTTGGCCCCGGCCAGCTCCAGAAAATGACGAACCAACGGCTCGATGTCCTCCGGTCGTTCCGACAATGGCGGCAGCTCGATCGGGATCTCGTTCAGACGGTGGTACAGGTCGAGGCGAAAGAGTCCGTCGGCTATCCGTTGCTGCAAGTCATGGTTGGTCGCCGCGATGATACGCACCGACAACGGACGGCTGCCATTGCCACCCAGGCGACGAACTCTTTTGGTCTCGATCACCTCAAGCAGTTTGGCCTGGAACTGTGGGCTGGCGTCGGCGATCTCATTGAGATACAGGGTCCCGCCCTCGGCCTGCTCGATAAGACCAACGCGGTCGCTGTGGGCGCTGGTGAAGGCTCCCTTGCAGTGACCGAACAACTCCGCCTCGGCCAGGTCATTGGGAATAGCGGCCGTATTGACCGGAACGAATTCGCCCTGGCGACCGCTGTAGTGATGGATGTAGTGCGCCAGCAGGTCCTTGCCGGTACCGGTCTGACCGGTCAGAAGAATAGTCATGTTAGACGGCGCGACTCGCCGGGCTAACGTCAGCACTTTCTTCATCGCCGCTGACTCGGCGATGATCGTCGGAGCACCATTGGGTGAGATATTCCTCACCGATGGCTCCGCCGCCCTGCCGACAGCCAGAGCGGCGTCGACTTTCTCCAGGTACGGCTTGACCTCTTCTTCGGCGAAGTACTCGCGGGCCATCCAGAGAAAAGCCTGGCGTTCGCCGTTCTGGTACAGGCCCGACACCCCGGCCAGATATCTTGTGACGGCCAGCTCGTAGTTAGCCCCGATGACACTGAACAGCTCAATGGCTTTGCGGAACCATTCCCTGGCCATATCGCTGTTGCCGCGGTGGTTCTCGATCTGTGCAAAGATCCGTTGGCAGGCGGCGATCTCGATGCGTTCGCCGATCTTCTCGGCAACCTTCAGGCCTTCGCGAGTGTACTTCTCGGCCTTGTCCCATTGCTGTGTGGCAACATAGAGATCACCGAACAGGCGCTTGATCTGGGAGACAAGGGCCGACTCGGGCGCGATCTTGAGCGAGAGCTCAAGACCCTGGTTGAGGGCTCTCTCGGCTTCGGGGTACTTGCCGTCAAGGATATTGATCAGGCCGAGGTTCTCGAAGTAAATAGCTTTTTCGCGCGGGTAGTCATCAAGGAACGGCTTGGCTTTGGCGATGGTCTTGCGGGCGGTCCTGATATCGCCCTTGAGAGCATGCGGGATCGCGGACATCTCGTAGAAGATGAGCGAGGACCGGTCGCCGAGACCGCGAACGGAAGGTTCAATGTCAGAGTAACCCGACAGGGATTCACAAAGCCTGCCCGCTACGTAAAGGACGTAGCATCGGTTCTGCCGAACTGGGATTTCGTTCTTACTATCACCAATCCGAGCATAGATGTCGGCGCACCTCTCCAAATCAGTGATAGTCTTGGCCACGTTGCCCTGCTGGAATGACACATAGGACAGCCGATTGAGTGTCTCTGCGCATTGGGATTCAGAACCACATCTCAGGAAGCTCGCGTAGGCTTCAAGCAGCACATCCTTAGCTTCGTCATGCCTGCCATTTGTGGCGAGCCAAGTGCCCAGCAGGTACTTGGCCTCTGCGAATTCTCTTGAGCCAGGCCCATGTCGAAACAACTCGATGGCATTGTCGAGGTCATCGGGCAGAAACTCATTGACTCCGCCAAACACTGCGGCCCTACCACGAACAAGGTAGTACTCTCCAAGATCGCTGCCGCTCAATTCCGAGCGATCCACCGATTGGAGCTCTGTAAGCGCCTCGTGGAACCGCCTACTCCGGATGAGCCTCCTAACGAAGGTCAATTTCGTTTTCAACTGCTGAGCCATGACTATCCACGTCGGTTTCGGAGTTTATGATCAAGTCGAATATGGGCCAATCAATGAACCAGGCCAAACAACCGAGTGTCGGCAGAAGTATCACCATTCTCGTCGCAGGGCTAGTCTGAGGATCATCCCAGCCCCCATCATCCCCGCTGGGTGTGGGGCGGCCGTCGGTCATCGTGGCCGTGACAGCGTTGGGGCCGGGGCAGACCGCATTCGCCGATGTTCCCATTACAACCACCCCCAACACCAGCACCATCATCAACGATATTACCTTACGCATATGACTATACCTCATCGGGCGGCTGTTCCTTTCGGAATGTCTCAGTACCATACCCGCTGTGTCCGAGTAACTCATATTTTCTGATCTGTTTGTGTCCGATTCCTCTGCTACTCCAAGGAACGGCATATCCCCAAATGTGTCAAGCGAAAAGTGACAGAATTGCGGCCGAAAATGGGCCTGGACAGGTGTTTTGGGCGTTTCACTGCCAGCATCTGGCAGGTCGGACTGCAACCGCACAGTTGTCTTTGGCCTACTTCTGTGCGAGCCGCCGGATCCAAACGTTCGAACCCGCCACCCATCGTAGTGCGAAAGAACGCCCTTACGGGCACACTGAACTGTTTGTAGTCGAAGAAGATGCCGGATCGTGGGTTGCGCAGCGCCGGCAATGCGGTACCGGGTTGAAGGAATCCGCCACCCCGCCGTGCATCAACTAAGGGCGGCTGTGAGTCTCCTCCTGATTGGACGATTGCGGCGCCAAGCCACCAACAGCGCAACTCCGGTGATGGCATTGCGTAAATCGATCAGGATGGCGACTTTTTCTGACCATACAACACTGGAGGATCGATGTTCGCAAGTGCGGTGATTCGGTTGATGGCATTGGTGCTACTCATGAGTACGGGGGCGGCTGGTGAGCCGCTACCGTCGCAAGAGCGCGAGGGTGCTGCCGAACGACTCGACCAGATTCGCGCAAGCCTCAAGGAGGGTCGGGTCAGCTCGGCCCGAGATTCACTCGATTCCATTATTGTCTCCTGCGCCGATTGTGTCGACGCCCTGTATCTTCGCGGGCACACCTGCCTGACCAAAGGCGAGCCGAGACTGATCGATATCATCGCGAGGCTGCGCGAGTTGGGAGCTCTCGAGTATGCCGATATGCTCCAGTTGAAGCTGCTTCAGCTTCTTGGCGATCACGAGTTCGAAACCCTGCTGAAACACTGCGAGAGCGCGTATCAGGACTCGCCCGAGGTTGCGGTTGCCGCCTGGGTTCATGAGCACGACTGGAACGGGGGCTTGGCCGATACGGCGGAATTGCACCGCTTCGGTCGGGAGGCTGTCCTGGGCTTTGCTCCGTATATCGCCGCTTTCTGCTGGGCGGCCGATGTCTCCTATGCCGAGGGCCTGCGTTACCTAGGTATGCTTCACGACAGGGTACCTTACCGATGGGGCTCGTATGATCAGACCTTCGCTGTTCGCGACGAGCTGGCGACGACCATCGAAATCGATGGGGTTGTTGAGCTCGAGTACGCGGAGTGCGGCTCTCAGATGGGGGTGTACTTTGTTGACGCCAACGGCAACAAGCTGAAGATGTCATTGGATACAGGGACATCAGGTCGAGGTTTTACGGTCCATCATGATTCCGTCGGCGACAGGCTGCCCGGGGATACGGTACTGGTGATCGAGGATGGTATCTTCTACAACTATATGCCGGGACCAGCCGATATCGTGATCAAAGCGGTCGACTTCCAGCACCCGGAAATGAAGGCCTTTCCGGTCGAATATTTCCAGGGTGGGTTCAGTCTGGCTGACGGCTGTTTCTCGCCTTTTGCGCTCGAAGGGGCCGCTATTACAATCGACCCGATTCGCCAACGGGCCTTCCTTCGTGATCGCAAGGCCATGGCGCAATATCGTGACTCACTCTCGACCGACAGCGCCGCGTTCCTTCCGATGGTCGTGCGCAACAGCTGGCCATACGTGGAGGTCGGCATTAACGGCCGGCGGGTTCTTTTCATGATCGAGAGCGGTTCGCGGGATGTGAACGTCAACGAGTTGGCCGCGCTTCACCTGGGTATCCAGGCATACGACAGCAGCCTGATGTGGAATGGTAAGGAATATCCGATGCGCATGTTCAACGACACCATCGACGTCGGTGGGTTTGAGTACGAAGTCATCGGCGGCCTCGTGACCGAGCGGGTGATGGGCAACCACAACTACGGTGCGGCCTCGGCCGGCGATATCGGGCCGGAGTTCCTTCGCAACTTCGTTTGGACGATAGACCCGTTCCGGCGGGAGTTGATTTTGGTCAGACCGGGTGCTGAGGCGGTGGCGGCGGCGGGGTGAGAGTGGTTACTCCCGCCGTCCGAACAGAAGCGTACCGATACGTATCATAGTCGAGCCCTCGGCGATGGCCGCTTCGAAGTCATTGGTCATGCCCATCGACAAGACGTTGAAATCATCGCCCAGGATATCGCGGCCCTGCTCGAACAAGTTGCGGCACCGTCCGAAGGCTGCACGGATCGCTTCCTCATCCTCGGTGAACGGCGCGATAGTCATCAGCCCTGTAACCTTGATGCTTCTGAAAGCCGCAACCATGTGCACCAGATCGAGGCATTCATCGGGCGGCACTCCGAACTTCTGGGGTTCACCCGAGCAGTTGACCTCGATCAGGCACTCCATGGAACGGCCGGCGTGGTCGGCATACTTGTTGATCTCCTCGGCGATCTTGAGGCGGTCGACCGATTGAATGACATCGAACAGTTCGACCGCTTTCTTGGCCTTGTTCGATTGCAGGTGTCCGACCATATGAAAGCGGGCGATGCGTCCGACTTCCTCGATTTTGGGCTCAGCCTCCTGGATGCGGCTCTCTCCGATGTTGGCAAGCCCGGCGGCGACGGCGTCTCGGATCGCGCTCGCAGGGTGGGTTTTGGTGATGGCCACGATTGTGATGTCGCCGGTGTCGCGGCCGCAGTAATGGCAGGCGCTTGCGATACGTCCGCGGAGTTCCTGTAGATTGCCGGGCAGCTTGTCCTTCATGGTCTCGAAATATGGCCATAGCGGCGGATCATGGCAAGGCGAAATCGAGTCCCGGGCCAAAAGCAAACCCCATCGCGGAAAGCGATGGGGTTTGTCAACCTGAAGTGTGTACTTTCGCCGGCGCGACGGCCCATGAATGACCGCTGCTCCGGCGAGAGATGGTGCTCTATTTGTTTTGCGCGGCCTTGTCCATTTCCTCCTCGAACTTGGCGACTACGGCATCGAGCTCTTCAGCCAGTTTGTCGGGGCTCACGTCCGCCGGAGGTTCGTCGATTTGCGTTTTGGGCGGGGCTGCCGCGCTGAGTCCAGCCTGAGGCGACGGTGCAACGACCTTGCCGGTTGCCTCGCTTGCCTGCTGGTCGACTTCGGCATCGGCGGTGATGAACCCACGCGGGACAGCAGCATCGGCGCCCGGATTCGCCTCTTCGTAGGTTTGCCCGCGCGGAGCCGGGGGCATAGTGTCATCGTCGCCGCGGTGTTCGGTGTTCTTCTTGACCTTGTCCTGGTAGGCCTTCAACGCTTCCGCCAACTCCGGATCAACCGCTTTCTGAGCGCCCTCGTCTTCGTCCTCAACCGTCGGAACCGCCTGTTGGAACTCTTCGGACCGGCTGGGCGAAGCGGGTTCGCCCGGGGCGCCGGGCTGCGCCGGTTGGGCCTGTGATTCGGCCCGGTCTTTCTCGTCGGGTTCGGGGACGCGGCCGACCTCGACAATCTCACTGGCGGCGTTGGCTTCCTCGGCCGCCCGCGGCTTTTCGGCGCGCTTCTCCGAGCCGACCGTTTCCATTGTGTCGCGGTCAACCTCCGAAGAGTCGGTCACTTCGATGTCATCGCCTTCGGGTGTATCGCTGGGCAGGACCGAGTCCAGGGCACTGTTCTCATCGTCCGACATTTGCGGTCCGTCATTGGCGGCGACAGAGCACTCCGGTTCGGGCAGGGAGGGTTGCGGAAGTTCAGGAGTGTCTATGTCGACGTTTTCGACCATGCCTATATGGGATTCGATGAGGTCGCGGAGTTGCTTGAGGTAGGCATCCTTGATTTGCTCGGCTCGTTCGACTTTGGCCTTGTTCTCGGCGAGGGCCTGACGGTGGGAGGCCATTATACGTTCCGACTCCGCCCTGGCGCAGGAAAGCACCTGTTCGGCCTCGGCTCGGGCGGCCTTGATGGCCTGGTCGGCATTACGGCGGGCGTCGATGGCCGCGCCCTTGATGACATCTTCATGCTCCTTCAGGGCGTTCAGTTGCTGCCTGAGGGTATCCAGTTCCATTGAGAGCTTGAGATTGGCCTGTTTGTCGGCCTCCATAGCGGCGGCGATCGCCTCCAGCAGGTCGTCAACCTCTTCCTTGTGGTAGCCGCGCATCTGCGTCGACAGCTCGTAATTCCGGATATCGTTCGGGGTCAGAGCCATGGTCTTCTCACCTATCTTCAGGTTTACCTACTTGACATATGGTCGATCGATCGGCCGGCGGATGTTCAGAACCAGTACAAACCAGCGGCCAGTCGGCTTATCTGTATTATCGAACCGATGGTGCCGGATATTTAGGCCTGATCGTGTATTGGGGTCAGGAGGGTAACCTATCGCATATGCTGCCCCGAACCAGTTATCCGATTGACAATTGACCGCTCATCTGCTATTATGAAGGCGCGGATGCGATTAACTCAACCAGCACTAATCCAATCTCCGCAATCGTATCTCCGCCTGCATAAGCGAGACTTAGTTATGGAATTGCGTTCGACGTAACGCCTAAACCAAGGAGTTAATATCATGAAACGCTACGTCATTGGAATGGCTTTAGGGCTGATACTTGTATTCGGCCTGAGCCTGGACAGCGCGGGTAAGCAGCGCCCGGATTCGTTTCCGGATTCGATAACCGAGGATCACACCTGGGGCGGCGAGAACGGCTGGGGTGATTCGGTCAACCCGGGTGATGAAGGCTTCCAGTCGAGCCTGAAGCCGTGGGAGTGGATCGTCAACCGCCTGATCCTGATCTCCCTGCCGGATGCCAAGACCGGCATCAAGACGACTGAGTTTATCGTCCAGGACCAGTCAATAGACAACGATGAACAACCGGGTACAGGGAATATCCAGAGCAGTAAGGGCAACTAATATGCAACCGGAAGCCACTGAAGGTAAGGTCTTCCGCGAGGCCGTGGCGCGCTACCTTGCGTCGCTGGTCGACAAGCGGGAGTTCGCCGGGGCGATTCGGTGCTACGAAGAGCATCGTAGCACCATCGACGCCGCCGGTGATGCCTGGGCAGGTCAGATCCTGCACCAGGTCGCCAGAGCCTATGCTTCTCTCTCTGAGTACCCGGCTGCTCTTAAGGCGGCGCGAACAGCGCAGCACTTGTTGTCTGGGGGCAAAGACAGTCTGCCGTTGGCGGAGCTATTTCTAACCCTCGGCCATATACTGCGTGATATGGGCGAAGTGAAGGAAGCACAGAGATCCTTTGGCGACGCGGAATCGATATTCCGACGCACCGACAACCCTGAGGGCCAGAGCCGCGCTCTTAACTCTCTGGCCGGACTGCATTATCGCAGCGGCCAGTACCGAAGGGCGCTGAGTGTGCTGCTGGAGGCCATAGCCATTGCACGGCGGCTTGACGACAAGCGCAGCCTGGCCTACATGATGGGTAATGTCGGACGTATCTACACATTCATAGGCGATTTCGACCAAGCCAAGAAGTACCTTGAGACCAATATCGAGCTCTCCGACGAGCTGGGCGACAATGTCGAATCAACGCGCGCTCGCATCGCCCATGGTTATGCCTGTCTTCAGGCGGGCGATCACGAGGTCGCGGCTCGCGCTCTACGAGAGGCTCTGGGTAAGACGAGGCTTCTCGGCCTTAAGCGCGACAGCGTCATTTGCCGTTCCTATATCGGCGAGCTGGAGTACCGCACAGACAAAATCGAGGATGCCGTGGCAACTCTGGCCGGGGCGCTCCAGGCGGCCATCGACATCGCCGGCGCGGAGTCGACCCTGGCAGGTCGTGTGATGCGTCATCTGGCCGAGGCCTGTCGACACGGCAACGACACCAGGCGGTCGCGCCGCATGGTGGCCGGCGGTCTGAGCATCATGCGCCGGGTTGGCGACAAGGTCGAACTGGCATCCTTGATGCGTATTCAGGGACTGTTGGAAGCGGCCGAAGGCAAGGCCGACCAGGCCCGTGAGAGTCTGCAGCGGGCAATCGACATGCACGATGAATCGGGGGTCCGGTTCGAGACCGCCCAATCGCTGCTGGCGGCCGGGCAGTGCGACGCCTTCGACCAGCGTCAGCGCCTGACCTACCTGTTCCGGGCCGAGGATTACTACACCCGCAGTCACTTGAAGCGCGGCCGTGAGGCAGTCGAGAGAGCTCTGGCAGCTCTCGACTACCGTCCGGGTAGAACAGCTGCGGTGCATATCGCCCCGGCCGACAGCCGGGTGGAGTTCATCACGGCGAATTCGGAGATCAAGCGCATCATTGCGCAATTGGCCGCCATCGGCAAATCCGATCTTCCGTTGCTGATCACCGGTGAAACCGGCGTAGGTAAAGACCACCTGGCTCGTTATTACCATGCCATAACGCGACCGGATGGCCCCTACGAAGCTATCAACTGCGCCTCGCTGCCGGAGTCATTGCTTGAGTCTGAGTTGTTCGGTTACGAGAAGGGCGCTTTCACCGGCGCCGACGGCCGTAAGGACGGGCGCTTCAAGGCTGCCGATGGCGGGGTCCTGCTGCTCGACGAGATCGGCGATATGCCCCTGCGCCTGCAGACCAAGTTGCTCGATGTTCTGGAGAACCGGGCCGTAACGCCGCTCGGTTCGACCCGGAAGATCGCGCTGGATTTCAAGTTGGTGGCCGCCACCAACCAGGTCCTGGAGACAATGGTCGAGGAAGGTCGGTTCCGTCGTGACCTGTACTATCGGCTGTCAGGAATGAGCTTCGAGATACCCCCGCTGCGTGAGCGCAAAGAGGACATCGCCCTTCTGCTGACTCATTTGATGCAGGCTCATGGCCTGCTCGCCGACGGGGCCAGGCCGCCCGCGGACCTGGTCCGTCAGTTCCTGGCTCACGACTGGCCGGGCAATGTCCGCGAACTGGTCAACAAGGTCAAACGGCTCGAGGTCATGCGCGACATGGCTGCGGACGGCGATCTCACCGAATTGGCCCGCGGGCTCTTCGGTGACGAGCCGCCGCGAGAGAACCTGACTCTGTTTGAGCAGGTGGAGCGCTTTGAAAGGCAGTTGCTGGTCGAGGCTCTGACCGCCACTGCGGGCAACAGGTCTCAGGCCGCCCGAATGCTCGGCATTCACGAAGCAACAGTGAGGACCAAGCTGAAGCGGTACAATATCTCGCTGGAGGAGGGTATGGCCAGCTAGTTGCTTGCGACTGGCGACAGGAGAGATCGGCCGGGCATCGTCTGTGGCGCGCAACAGTAGCGTGTGCAGTGTAGATCTCAAGCCGACTCGATCCGGAACGCACGCGATTTCGTAGCTATATACGATAGTTCTTCTTACTCCTTGGTTGCGGTAAGCGCTTGCTTGACAGGCGCTTACCGCTTTTTTTCGACATGCGCTCGTATGGAAATACGAATTACCCGAGAGCCTTGACGCGGAGAGCTTCTCTCGACGCGCCCGTAAGCGCTTGATTTTCAACACGATACAGCCACACGCAGCGATCGGGACGGCTCTTTGGCACAGTAGTTGTATATAGGTAAGTTGTCATTTTTGCTCCCTGAGCACTGTTGCTGGTGCTTGGTTTGTTCTTTTTCTCTTTGGTCAAGGCCCTCTACACTCGAGGGGAGTGTAGGGGGCCGCTCATTTGGACCTGAAGATGCGGCGAATGCGAGGCCACTCGCATCCGTCAGCTCACCATCATACAAGAGGCCCGCTGTCACGGAAGGCAGCGGGCCTTTTGGTTGCCGTATTGTTGTTCCCTTACGGACATGGCGCCGGCGGCGGACCGCCGGAGAACATGTAGGTGATCAGGTAGACCAGGCCTGAAATATCCGGGCCCGTTCCGTCGCCGTCAATGTCGGCGTTGCCCGTGCAGCGAGGAGCCGGCCCTTCCGTGAACATGAAGGCTACCAGATACACCAGATCTGCCACGTTGGGGCCCTCGCCATCAAAGGTAATGTCACCCCTCAGAGTGCAACAAACCTTGGCCTCGTAGCAATAGGGGCCTCCCCAGGTCGGGGCGCCCGTCGGCATCCACAGCCAGGTGCCCGCCGGCGGATAGTAACACGAGTCCAGACAATACTCGTGCCCCTCTTCCAGAGCACCGGTTTCGATGATGCCGTATATGCCACTCCACCCGGCGTCGACACCGTTCCCGGACATTGTTGAACCGCTGAACTTCACGGTGTCGTAGCCGCTTCCGTCGGCGCTGAACGCCCCGGTACCATGGCTCAGGTCAAATATTGTGTCCAGCGAACTCTGAGGAAGAGCCTCGGTAGCCTCGATCGGTGTAAAGGCGCCACCAGTCTCCGAGCCAAACTCGAATCCGTTACCAATGGCGAGAACATTGTCGGGGCCCACAGTAAACCGGATTTCAAACGTTAGTGGCGTAGTCGCATTCCAGTAGACATTGCCCCCGTCTTCGAAGGTCACGTCACTCAGGTTGCCCAGCTCGACGTGCCCTCCCTGCCCCTGAGCAGATACCCCAAGGCAGACTACGGCCAGTAGTGCCGCTGCAATTGAAAATCGCTTCATCGTCCCTTCTCCCTATCTGCAGTGTATTCAACTGCGGACGGTTGATTACCTATGGATATTGTAGTACACTTTCAATACAACGTGATATGTAGGTCGGTCAAGCGAATACTCGTTCGAAATACCGGGGCGTTGGTCTCCTTTGTCTGGCCGAAATCACCGCCAAAACCCGCTTTCGGCTATTGACATGGACAATGGTAACAGCTATACTTGCCCGCTGTCCCCGGGCGGCTTGCTATGCTCAGGCTGATTGTCGGATTAGGCAATGTCGGGGCCACTTACGAAGATACCCGGCACAATGTCGGGTTCGAGGTCCTTGATCGCGTGGCTGCCGAACTTAAGGCGCAGGCGCAACCCGAGCGCAGGCGCTACCGCTGGGCGACGGCCTTGTATCGGGATCATACAGTGATCCTGGCTTGGCCGAGCACGCTGATGAACCGTTCCGGGCTGGCCGTGCGCGACCTGTTGGCGGCGCACGAGGCGCCGACTGAAGAGATGCTGGTAGTGGTTGACGATTTCAACCTGCCGCTGGGCGCGCTGAGATTTCGCTCCGGCGGGTCGGACGGCGGCCACAAAGGGCTGGCGTCGGTGATCGAGACCCTGGACACCGAGGCTTTCCCGCGATTGCGGCTGGGCATTGGCCCGGTAGCGGAAGGCGATGATGTTGTCGGCTTTGTCCTGGGTACATTCAGCCGAAGCGAGCTCGAGCCGAAGAGTGAGATGACAGCTCGGGCCGCCAGGGCCGTGATCTTTGCCATAGATCATCGTCTCGAAGAGGCGATGTCGAACTATAACAGTAACCCTGCTCGGTCGTAACCCACAGGCAGTATCCGCGACCGGGCCGTTTAACCCCCTAACCAACGCCCGTAGGGAGGATATTGAATGCGCCTGTACGAAACAACATTCCTGATCAATCCCCAAACCGATGACGCCACGATCGACAATCATGTCCAGTCGGTCAAGGATGTCATCTCGAGTCAGGGCGGCAAGATCGTCCTGGACAACCGCATGGGCACGCGTCGATTGGCCTATGAAATCGACGGACTGACCCAGGCCTATTACACCAACCTTATTTTCGAGGCGCCGGCCGAGGCGCTGTCTCCGCTGGAGCGGCACTTCAGGCTCGGCGAAGCCTACCTGCGCAACCTCACGGTGCTCTTCGAGGGCGATCTCGAAAGGATGATCGCCGAGGCGCGCGAGTCCGATGCGGCAGCAGTTCAGCCGCAGGTAACAACCGAGGCCGAGGAGAAAGCGCCGCAACCCCGTCGCGAGGAAGCTGTCGAAACCGAGACGAGTGAGCAGCCTGAAGAGTCGCCGGAAGAACCGAAGCGCGAAGGCGAGATCACTGCAGAACCGGCGGCCAAAGGCGAACTGGACAAGGAGGCCGAAGAAGCCCTTCAGCCTTCCGAGACCGAAGCAGAACACGCTCCGGGAGCTGTCGAGACGGGAACCGAGAATGTCGAAGAGCGAGTCCGGCAGGAGACCGAAGAGCCCCGGGTCGCCGAGAAGTCGGAGTCCGCTGAGGGCGCAGACGCCCCGAAGCCGAGCGCCGGGGGTGAACCGGCCGAGGAGCCGCCGACCGAAGCTCAACCTGCCGCAGAACCCGAGTCGGCGAACGAAGATGAGACCAGGAAGCTCGGCGCCGATGGCGAATCGACTGAGAAGCCGCCCGAGACCAACTACGACGAAGAGGAGCAACTGTAATCATTGTGTCCGGCTGCGAGCGAGTTCGTTCCGCTTCGACCCGGCGCCCGATGATGACAGGAGGTTGATGTTATGGCAATGTTCAGACGACGGAAGATCTGTCGCTTCTGCGACAATAAGATCGAGTATATCGATTACAAGGACGAGCGCATTTTGCGACGTTTCACGAATGAGCGCGGCAAGATCATCCCGCGCCGGATCAGCGGCAACTGCGCCCGTCACCAACGCGCCCTGACCCGTGCGATTAAGCGCGCCCGGGTGCTGGCGATCATGGCATTCGAAAGTGAATCATATCGTTGATGATCGGCTGTACGCGGTGGCGTCATCGGATGAGTCTAGTCTGCGACACTGGATGCTGGCGGCTCTCATGCCGCTGGCCTCGCTGCTGACCTTCGGTTCGCAGGAGGTCGGGCTCGGTTTATTCGCGGTCGCCCTCAGTACGGTTGCATACTTCATAGTCGTGGCGGTTATGTACGCAGCAGCCCGTTTGGCCTTCGACGGTCGCACCTGGCTCCTGTGGGCCGGCATTGGTTCGGCCGTGGTTTTGGCATTCCTGCTCACGGGAACCCGGCATCTTGGGCTTGTCCTGGCCGATCAGGCCATGGTCTTCGTCGGCGGCGTTGTAGCCGGTCGCCTGGCGGCGAGCGGTCTTCGCCCGGCCCGGGTGTTCTTCATCGCGTTGCTTGCTACCGCTGCCTTCGCCGTAGCCAAGTGGGGTCCTTTGTGGCCGGATCTTATCGCCGCCGCCGAGAGTGCTTCTCAGGCAGCGCTGGAACAACTAAGACCGCTCCTGGCCACTTTCGGCTATTCCGAGCAGGCCGCCACCGACAGCCTGTTGCGAACCGAACGGGTCTTCGATCTCGTTGTTCGACTGACGCCGGTCGCGACGGTTATGAGTGCGCTGGTGCAGTTCTGTTTGGCCATGCTGTTGTTCGCTTGGGTGATCAGCAGTCGGCCCGGCGCCGAACGATGGCGGCCGAACTTCTCCGAATGGCGTCTGCCGTTTGCACTCACGCCCGTGTTGCTCGTGCTGATCGGGCTGAGGTTGATCGGCGGTGAAGTACTGCAACAGACAGCCGACAATGTCATCGCCGCTCTGGCGGTGGCCTATTGCATCGCCGGGCTGGCCTTGATCGAATACTACATGAAACGGTTCGATCTTTCGACCTGGCTCAAGGTGCTGTTCTACGTTTTGCTGTTTCTGACCCAGATGATCGGCTTTTTCGTAGCCGCCCTGCTCGGGTTTGTGGACAGCTTCGCCGACTGGCGGGCGCGCGACCGCTCCTCGGCGGCGCAGGTATAAGATGAGATATAGTTGTTGCTAACAATATGGAAAGGGCCTAACATGAAGGTGATATTGAGAGAGGATATCCCGGACATTGGACGGGCCGGTGAAGTAGTGGAAGTAAAAGGTGGTTACGGACGTAACTACTTGATTCCGCGCAAGATGGCGGTCGAAGCCAGCCGGGGTAATCTGAAGGCGATCGATGAGATCAAGCTGCAAAAGGAGCTGCGCGATCGCAAGAAACGCCGTGAGGCCGAGGTAATCAAAGAGAAGATCGAGAAGCTCTCCCTTACGTTTGAGGTTCTGGTCGGCGACGAGGAGCAGGTCTTCGGTTCGGTGGGCGTTCACGACATAGTCAGGATGCTGGCCGATGAAGGCGTTACTATCGGCAAGAACGCCGTCCAACTGGAGAGCCCGATCAAGGTTCTGGGAGTCTACACGGTACCGATTAAGGTCGACAAGGAGTTGACGGCCAATCTGCAACTGTTTGTCGTCAAGAAGACATCCTGATTATGGCATTAGTTGAAGCAAGGGTCGACGGTCTGGCCATGGACATGAGCACCCATTCTCCGGTGGTCATCCTGGCGCCAAAGGACGACGAAAACAGGGTATTGCCGATCTGGATCGGTCATTCCGAGGCCTGGGCCATCGCCATGCAGTTGTCCGGGGTAAAGGCCAAACGTCCGCTGACCTACGATCTTTTCAGGTCCGTCATCGAGACCCTCGGAGCCGAGGTTGATCGCGTCGAAGTGACCGAGTTGCGCGAGCAGACTTTCTACGCCGTCGTTCACTTGAACGCGGATGGCGATGAGTACCAGATCGATGCGCGGCCGTCGGATTCGATCGCTCTGGCTCTGAAGACCGGGGCGAGGATATTCATCAACGACGATCTGCTGAGGATCGGACAGGATGAAGAGTCGACCGACTCTGAGCAGGAGCCGCCGCCCATGCCGACCGATCCGGAGACTCTGCGAGAACGGCTGAAGAGAATCAACCCCGAAGACTTCGGCAAATACTCACTCTGATGCGCAGTCCGGCGATATCGACGTTCCTGGTCCTTGCTGTTGTATTGCTCGCCGCATCGGCGATGGCGCAGATTGACGACGATGATGAAACCAGGTCGCTCTACGCTCGCGGGCAGAGACTCATGCGCCAGGGGGACTGGCTAGGCGCCGCCAAGACTTTCGAGGAACTGGCCGGGCGCTGGCCGCAGTCGCCCAACCTCGACCTGTTCGTATTCCAGAGAGCAAGGGCCAGTTATCATCTGGGCGAGCTGGCCGCCGCCCGGGCGGGGCTGGAGTATTATCTGGAGCGCTTCGAGGACTCTCCTGAATCGCCCTACGCGCGTTTCTTCCTCGGCAACATCGCCTATCGACAGAACGATTTGCAGCAGGCTGTCCTGGACTGGATTGAGGCCTATCGGCACTCACGCGACAGCCGACTGGACCGGTTGGTGCGATCATCGATTCGCCTGGCTGTCATCAACGCTCCCGCCCTGACCTTGCCGGTGGACGAGATGGTGGCCTTGCCGCCCGGCAAGCGATGCCCTCTGCTTCGGGCGGCCGCCGAGGCCAGGGCGGCGGTGGGGGACATCGACCTGGGCAACGCCATGCTGACACCCTGCGGCGAACGTCTGCGAGAGAGCGATCTGACCGATCTTCCCCGACGGCCTGTGGCCGGGGTCTTCGAGATCGCGATGGTTCTGCCGTTCAGCGGAGAACTGCAAGCCTGGGCTGACGAGATATACAACGGAGCTGTCGTCGCCGTCGAGCTGAACGGAGACGATGTGGGCAAGGTTCGACTGAGCCGTCACGACAGCCGGGCGGAGCCGGTCGATGCCGCCAGAGTGATCAGGAGCCTCGCTGCCGCCGGACAGGTCACCGTGGCGGTCGGGCCCTTGACCAGCGAGGCGGCGGCGGTCTGCACCGGGGTACTGGCCTGTGGCGACCTTCCCCTGATTATTCCTGCGGCCACTCAGGCCGGCCTGACCGAGCTGGCCTCGACCGCCTTCCAGCTTTCCCCCAACATAGGTCTTCAGGGAGTACGAATGGCCGAGTACGCGGTTGACAGCCTGGCGGCCCGGGATGCCGTCATCATTACGTCGACCAGCCCCGACCATCTGCTCATGGCCCGGGCTTTCGCCGACCGCTTCCAGAAACTCGGTGGAAGCATAGAAGCCGTGGAATACTATCGACCTCGCGACAACGACTTCGGCAGGCAACTGCGCGACCTCAAAGCATCGGCGCTGGACTTCGATGTTGACTCGGTGTTCTACATCACTCCCGGCGGTGACACCCTCGATCCCGACGGCGTTCCGGTCGATTTCGATGTCATCTACCTGCCCGGTGAAGCACGTCAACTGAGGCTGTTGCTGCCGCAGATCCGATTCTACAATGTCAACGGGATTTACCTGGGATCCGACGGCTGGGGCGACGAAGTGCTTTACAAGCTCGGCGACGATGTTACCAAGGGAGCCGTGTTCCCATCGCCCTTTCTTGGAGTCGGAACCTCGGAGGAGTATTTCCGTTTCGCCGCCGCCTACGACGCGCGATATGCGGGCCAACCGCCCCGTCTGGCGGCCCTGGGCTATGATGCGGTCAGCCTGGCGCTCTATGCGGCCGCTGAGTCGTCCACACGGGGAGGCATCACATCGCAGCTCGGAGAAGTGAAGGATTACCAGGGCGCGTCCGGGCGAGTCACCTTCGGCTCCCATCGCGAGAACATCGAGATGCCTGTGTACCGTGTTTGGAACGGCCGGGCTGATCTGATTTCCGGCGCCCCGTCTCCCGAGGTCGTTCCGGATATCGAAACCACCGACGATGACGACTCTGTCACCGATGATGATGAGTAGCCCGGTCTCTTTGCATCCCCTTACGCTTTTGCCTATATTTGCTATCGAACGTCAATCGCAACCCCGGCCTCGGGAGTCAAGCATGAATGATAAGCGCGTAGCCATCAAGATGATCATCGACGGCGAGGTCAAGGAAGTCAGCTTCGAAGAACTGGCCTTGTCGAACAACCTGGCGCAGGAGGCATTGGTTCGCCTGCTCATCGAGAAGAACCTGATTGAGCCGAAGGAACTAATCGACCTGATGGAAAAGGTCAAAAAGGAGCGCTATCGCGGCGCCGAAGACATGCCGGAAGAGAATAAGTAGTCGCCTGGTATGAATGCGGAAAGCAAAGACGGCCGTCCTCAGTCGCCGGACAACACCAGGCAGAGCCCGCCGGAACCGGACCTGGACTGGACTGTTCATCCGGTGCGTCGAAAGCCTATGGTGTCGGCGTTGGTGACCGTTTTTATCATCGTCGTCACCGTTGCAGTGTTCTACACGACCGGGTCGCGCATCTATGGGGTGCTGGCCCTGGTGGTAATGCTGCTATCGCTGGCCAAGTTCTACTTTCCGACCCGATACAGCCTCGACCCGGAGGGAGTCACTATCGGAACCACCACCCAGTCGCTGAGGAAACAATGGTCGCAGTACCGCAGCTTCTACCCGGACAAGAACGGCGTTCTTCTCTCACCCTTCTCGGAACCCTCGAGGCTGGAAAACTTCCGCGGCCTGTATATCATGACCGAGGGACACAACCGCGATGATATCATCACCTATATCAGGGATCATGTCGGCAAGGTCCCGGAGGGTGGCCAGGATAGTGACATCGCGGGCGAGTACGATGACGGCGATCACGATGACTAGGGGCTTGCCGACCAACCTGTATGTGCGTCCGGTGTTATGCCGGCAATCAGGAACATGCTGATCGGCTTAACGCGGCCGGAAATGACCGACTATGGGACTATTTGGAACTAACACCCCCGACCCATCCGAAAAGCCTCTGCCAGAGGAGGAAGATCGGGTCCTCGAGAAACTGGCCAAGAAAGTGGTCGAATGGCGTATGGCAGTGCCGGCTATCATGTTTCTGGAGTCGGTCAAGCCGCTCAACTTCATCGGCTCACAGGCCATGGTCTTCTTCGAACCGATTGTCCAGACTGTGTTCAATTTCCGAGACTACGACACGCTGCGGACGGCCCTGGAAAGGCGCCAGACTATTGAAATCCTGCTTCTGAAGATAGAAGCCTACGATGACGAGGCGATGGCGCGAGAAAAGCGGGTGAAGAGATACCTCAAGGAACAGAAGAAGCAATGGAGCTGGGTGCAACGCTGGATAGGAATAGGTCGTCCGAGGGTGCAAATACCAGAAGACGTGATCAATCCCCCAGCGGAGGACCAGCCCGAGGATGACAACTCGAACAGTCGCTCCTGACCCCTGACAGTCAAGACAGCCGACGCGACGTCTCGTCGCGCAGTGTCGCCACTTCCTGCAGTAATCTCTTCGATGTGTCGTCTGTTTCGCAGATTGGTCTAGTCTATAGGCACTGTCGATTCGATGTCCCTTTCGGGCTGCTGGTCTGCTGTTTCCTCAGGCTCGAGCTTCTCCCCGCGCATAAGCTTGTCGGCGCTGATCATGAGCTTGTCCATATTCAGTTTAGTGATATGGGCGTCTGCCTTCAGGAATTTGGCGCGTGCCTTCATACCGATATCGCCGATTGATGAGTAGACAATCACCGGGGTTTCAGAGCGCTCGGACTGCCGGATATTGAGCGTTACGGCCAGGCCATCCATCTGCGGCATCTCGACATCGCAGATAACCAGGTCGAAGTGTTCCGTTTGCTGGAAAGCATCCCAGGCTTGCTGCCCATCGCCGGCCTCGATCACTCTGGCGCCCTTATCGGAGAACTCGTTGACCAGCATAGCCCGGACCGCGGGAGAGTCCTCCGCAACCAGGATACACTTGCCCGTGAAGTCGGCCTCGATACCGGCCTTCGTTTCCAGGTCGGCGGTTTGAAGGTGAGGGCAGAGATCCAGCAGGATCGTTTCGTAGTCCAGAAGCTGGACCATGCGCTCTTCGGTCGGTTTGACGATACCGATGACGTAGCGCTGGTCGATGTGGCCGAAAATCTGCTCGGGGTCAATGACGTCGGCCCATTTGAAGTGATGAATCCAATCGATTCGATCCACCCAGAAGCCGGTCAGGATTCCGAAAAACTCGGTCACGACCACCTTCTGCCTGTTCGACTCTTCGGTTGTGGCCAGGCCCAGGAAGGCCGGCAGGTCAATGACCGGCACCAGGCGGTTCATATCCTTGAACATGCCTTTGACGGCCCGATGAGTTTCCGGCACCGAGATGAAATCAACGAGATCACTCACGATCTTGTTTACCTTCAGTATGTTGATGCCAAACGAGTGGCCGCACGCCTGGTACTCCAGTATGCGTACTTCGTTGGAACCGGACTTCAGGTACGATTCGGCATCGAGCTTCTTCTTCATTGAATCACTCCTTGGCTTTTCTCAGCTTGATCGAGAACACCGCGCCGCCCTCGGGGTGGTCGTCGGCTACAATCGTGCCGCCCATCCCGGTTGCGGCCAGCTTGCAGAAGTAGAGGCCCAGCCCCACTCCGCGGTGACGCCCCTCCACGCGCAGTCTTGCCTGGCCATACTTCTCGAACAGCAGTTCCGGATCGACATCGTCAAGGCCCGGCCCGGAGTCCTTGACGTGAATGAACAGTGAGTTCGGTTCTTCACTGGTATAGAGCCGTATCTCACCTCCGGATGGACTGTGCCGGATAGCGTTAAATAACAGGTTGTCTAATGTCCGGCGCAACAGAGTCGGATCGGCTATAACTTCTATGGGCGAAGGACTGCCGGCTCTGACAACTCTGATTTTGCGTTCGGAGGCCGAACCCGAGGCCAGCAGAATGGTCTCGTCGATAATCTCGTCGGGAATGATGGTCTTGAGATTAACCGGCAGACCGGCCCGTCCGCTGCGGGCGATTGCCATAATGTCGTAGATTATGGACTCGGCCCGACTCACGGCCACGCCGGTTGAAGATATCAGCTTCTGATGCAGTGGTTTCTTTTGATCGAGGCGGCCCTCCTCCAGTAGTCGCAGAAGGTACTTCATGGAAGCCAGTGGCGACTCGATGTCGTGCACCAGAACCGAGAATATCTCCAGCCAGCGATCAGCGGGATCGGATTGATCGAATGTTAACTGCTCAGCCCCGTTTTTTTCTTTCAGCGTGTTTTCCATTAGCCGGCCCGCTCTGAGTATTTCCCTTCACGATTCACACAACCGGGTCTCTAACTCTTATCGGCTACCCGGCGCAATCCGTTAGGAGCTGCGGCGGCAATTCGGCCACCGCCGGGAACACCTGTCTGGCTGGTACTCAGTGAGCAAGAATCAATCAGGAGGCCTCTGGAGGGCGGACGGGATCCGTCTGGAAACGGCTCAGACGAAGGGAGTTCGCCACCACGAAAACCGAACTGAAGGCCATGGCTGTGGCGGCGATCATCGGCGACAGGGTCAAACCGGCCATCGGATACAGGACTCCCGCGGCGACCGGGATAGCCAGGACATTATAGAAAAAGGCCCAGAAGAGATTCTGTTTGATGACCTTCATGGTGGCCTCGGCAACCGAAAAGACCTTTCTGAGGATATTCAGGTCATCGCCGTAGATAACGACCCCGGCCGACTGAATGGCCACATCGGTACCTGAGCCGACGGCGATGCCGACATCGGCCGCCGCCAGGGCCGGCGCATCGTTGACCCCGTCGCCGACCATCACCGTCCGGTAACCTGCCTTGCGATATGCCTCCACGACCAGTTGCTTCTGGTCAGGCTTGACCTCGGCTTCGAAATGCTCCAGCTCCAAAGAGTGAGCGACTCCGCGGGTTGTCTGGTAGGTGTCACCGGATATCATCACAACGCGTTTGAACTTCTCCGCCATCCAGGCAATCACGTCGCGGCCCTCGCTGCGAAGCCGATCCGCCAGGGCGATGATTCCGATCAGCTTGCCGTCAAGGGCCGCAAGAACAACTGTTCGCCCCTTGTCCATCTCCTGACGTGCCCGTTCCAGCGCCGGCTCGATGTCGATCTTGTGTGTTTTCATCAGCGCCCGATTACCCACCAGAAGCGTCTGCGAACCCACCTGCCCACGCAAACCCATGCCCGGAGTGGCTTCGATTTCCCTGACCGAGACCGGGTCTATCTGATTCTCCTGCATATGGTTGACAATAGCCTGCCCGAGCGGATGCTCGCTGGAGATCTCCGCCGAACCGACCAGCCTGACCAGTTCCATGCGGCTCACCTCGCCTAGGGCAATGATCTCGGCTACCTCAAGGCGCCCGTGGGTGAGCGTGCCGGTCTTGTCGATTATCGCCGTGTCGACCCGGGTCAGATTCTCAAGGATGTCCCCCCCGCGTACCACTATCCCATCACGAGCGGCGCGGCCGCTTCCGGCCAGAATGGCAGTGGGCGTTGCCAGGCCCAAGGCGCAGGGGCAGGCAATGATCAGCACCGATACCACACTCTTGACCAACAATGGGCTGCCAGGAGCCAGGAAATGCCAGGCCAGACCGGTGACAACGGCGATCAGCAAGACCACCGGTACAAAAACTCCCGCGACCTTGTCGGCCAATCGCTGCACCGGGGCCTTGCGCGACTGGGCCTCGGCCACAAGATGGACCATCTGACTCAGATAGCTGTCGGCTACGCCTGCAGTTGCCTTGTAGCGGAACGGTATATTGGTGTTCAGGGAGCCCCCGATAACCGTATCGCCGGGCTGTCTGGGAATCGGCACCGACTCGCCGGTCAGCAGAGACTGGTCGATGGATGGATGTCCCTCCATGATGCGCCCATCACAGGGGAGCCGCTGTCCGGGCTTCACCAGGATTTCCATGCCGGCCATAATGGAAGAGGACTCGACCTCGCTCGGAGAGCCATTCACTATGATCGTCGCCCTCGACGGTTGCAGTCTGATCAACTCGGAAACTGCATCGCCGGCCTGGCCCCGGGCGCGAGCCTCCAGATATCGGCCCAGCAGAATCAGGGCGATGATCATCCCGGCCGACTCGAAATACAACTCTGCAGTCGTCGGAGTCGGCCAACCGGAAATGAGAATATAAACGCTCCAGAAAAATGCAGTCAGAGAACCCAGAGCTATCAGGCTGTTCATGTTGGCCCGGAAATGCCGAGTCTGCCGGGCGGCGTCGGCCAGGATGGAGCGGCCGGCGACAAACAACAACAGACCCGCCAGGGCGGCCTGAGCAACTACGTCAGTGACAGGGCTTATGAGGGGCTCGTCAGACCACATCGGCCACATGGCCAGCAGCATCAGCGGAAGAGCCAGGATGACCGCAAGCCGGAAACGAAACAGGGCTTCGTTCGCTTCGCGACGACCGGCATCGATCAGATTCGGCGTCGCTGCACGAGCCTGGTAACCCAAAGACCTGATCTGCCGCAGTATCTGATCGGTGTCGACATCTTCCGGATTGTAAGTGACGGCCGCCGAACGAGTCGCCAGATTGACCCGGGCATCGGAGACACCCGCCAGGCGCTTTAGGCCCTTCTCTATGCCGGCCACGCAACCGGCGCAGTGCATGCCGTCGACTTGCAGATTGAGTTTAGCCTGATCCGCCATTGCTATAATATATGCTACGGGTCCCCTGACAATCAATGCCAATTCGGCAAGGTCTACTTGAGCCCCAGGGCTATCAGCAAGTGCGGACAGCGCTTGGTTAGTTCCCGGCGGACCTTGTTGCGGGCGCGATGAAGATACCAGCGAACAGTCGCCTCGGGCATATCCATGATATCGGCCACATCGCCCAGCTTGCAGCCTTCAACGTCGCGAAGGAGGAACGCCGACCGCTGTTTTTCGTTGAGCGTCAACGAGGCCTCCCGGATATGTCGGTCGATCTGCTGGCGCCTGTAGGAATCATCCGGCGCCTCCGCGCCGCTCTCCAGCAAATCACCGAAGTTCTCCAGAGGTTCATGCTGGTGGCGTCGGTGTTTGCGCAGATGGTCGATGCAGGCATTGACGGTGATTCGGTACAGCCACGTGTAGAACTTGCGCCGCGGATCATAGCGCCAGATGTTTCGACTTACCTTGATGAACACGATCTGCGTTATGTCGGCGGCTTCGTCGTAGTCTCCGACAGTCCGATAGGCCAGCGCCGCAACCTGGTTACGATATCGTCGTACCAGCTCGGTAAAAGCACACTTGTTACCGTGCTTGATTTGCTCTACCAGCTCTTTGGTCCGAGCCTCATCGCGGCCGTCGGTGATGTCCGGCTTCTCTTGATCGTTACTTTCGGCAGCCATGTTCTATATCCTACAATATGTACCGACTCAGCCTATTATAGTTTCAAACATGACCAAAAGGCAAGGGTTCCTTTGGCATTATTGTGGTAAATCCGGCCCCGTGTGGTCCGGGCCCCCTGAAACGGCCTCAATGAGGTCAGCCCGGAGCCGGCCGGCGGCCGAGGAGTGGCTTGAGGGGTGGCGGGGGTGACCTGGCGTGCGGCCAAGAATTAACTGCCGCGACCCGGCGCTCGCAAAACCCACCCGATAACGTCGGGTTAAATGTTGACAGACCGGGGCACATAGAGGATGTTATCAGTGACCGGACCACACTGACACACACGGGCGCCCGACACACATCTTTGACCGGCGACCGCTCGAATCATCGGGGCCACAGACAGAGGCCATTAATGGCATCAAATAGCCTGCGGTCGATGACCAAAGACCAGCTCATTCGGCTGATAGGGCAGATGCAGGATGAGCTAGCTGCCGCCAGGACCGAACGGTCCGATTCGAGCTCGACGCGTTACCGGGACATTTTCCGGGCCTCGCTGGATGCCACGATAGTAGAGGATGACGACGGCAGGATTCGGGAGGCTAACCCCGCCGCCTGCGAATTGTTCGGCTACAAACATGATGAATGGCCGGGGGTCCGGGTCGAACAGCTGGTGCATCCGGCCAGCATGCCGGAAGTGGAACTTGTTCGCAAGTCGAAACCCTCGCAGTCTCATCTGCGTTTGAAGCTGCTCCGTAGAGATCAGTCGGTCTTCAATGCCGAGGTCATGGCCCTGCGCACAACCATCAGCGGGCGGGAGTCTATCGTTGTCATCGTACATGATCTGAGCGGGCTTCTGGATGCGCAGCAGTTACTGGAGACTTCGGAAAAGACGCTCAACGAGGCGCAGGAGCTGGCCGGACTCGGCTCCTATGTCTGGGATCTCCGCGACGACAGTCTGACATGGTCCCGGAATATGTACGCGATCGCAGGCCTCAATATCGACAACTTCGCGGGGAATCTGTCGCAGACCATGATGGACATTATCCATCCCGAGGACCGCGATCGTGTCCGGCGTGAAGTGGCAGAGATGGTCGAGCGAAAAGAAACCCGGGCGATGGAATTCCGCATCGTTCGTCCTGATGGCCGCCTTCGTCATCTGCGGTCGGGATCACGGTTTGTCTTCGATGAGACCGGCCGGCCGATCAAGTGTGTCGGCGTGCACTACGACATTACCGATTACAAGGAGACAGCCTGGGCCCTGGCCCACAGCAAGGCCAACTTCGAAGCGCTGGTCGAGAATCTGGCCGACGCTGTATTTGCGCATGACCTTGATGGTAACCTCATAATGGTCAACAAGCTCGCCTGCGAGAATACTGGTTACACTCGGGAGGAGTTGCTCGGCTTGTCGGTAGCCGATATCGACTCAGGGTCGGTCTCGCGCGACGACCAGAAGCGTTTTTGGTTCTCACTGCAGCCGGGAGAATCGGTGACCATAGAGGCCGAGCACCGTCGCAAGGATGGCAGCACGTACCCGGCCGAGATAAAAATCAACCGGATCGACATCGGCGGTCACCCCGCGATGGTGGGGCTGGCCCGCGATATCACGCGACGAAAGCAGGCAGTGCAGGAACTAAGCGACAACCGGGCCGGCCTGCGTACGCTCATCGATGCATCCCCTGATTCGATGTTGCTGATTGATCCTGACGATACGATTATCGAGTGCAATCAGGTCGTGGAGCGTGTATTCGGGCAAAGCCGCGAGGAACTGATCGGATCCAATGCCTACGACATGATCGGGCCGGAAGTGGCCAGGCTGAGACGTGCGAAGGTCAGCGAGGTTGTTGACACCGGGCGCCCGGTTCGTTTCGTCGATGAGCGCTTCGGCCGGACCATCGTCAACACGGTCTCGCCGATATTCGACGAGGGTGGCAAGGTAACCCGCATAGCGATTTGCGGCTCCGATATCACTGACCAGCGCCGGCTGTCGGAAGAGCGCGAAGCGATGCTCCACCTGCTCCAGATAGGCAGCAATTCATCATCGCTACGCGAGTTGATCAAGTCCGCAGTGGAGTCCCTCAGCAGAAGATTCGATTTTGAAGCTGTCGGTATTCGCCTGCGGTCCGGAGATGATTTCCCCTATTTCGAGACTCGGGGATTCGCTGAGGAGTTCGTTCAGGCGGAGACCTCGCTATGCGTGAGGAACCCGGACGGGCAGGTGCGCCGTGACAGGCTCGGCAACCCGGTGCTCGAGTGCATGTGCGGAAATATCATACGCGGACGCTTCAACTCCGACCTGCCTTTCTTCACGGAGCATGGCAGTTTCTGGTCTAACAGCACGACGGAACTGCTTGGAAGTACATCCGAGGAGGATCGACAAGCGCGCACCCGTAACCGTTGCAACGGCGAGGGCTATGAGTCGGTCGGACTGTTTCCTCTCAGGAGCGGTGGCGAGACGTTCGGATTGCTGCAGATGAACGATCACCGCAGGGAGCGGTTCACACCCGAATTGGTCGACTTGTTCGAACGTTTGGCCGGCTCGCTGGCTGCCGCGGTCGGACACTTCATGTTGATCGAGCAGTTGCAGCAGTCGGAGGCTGAAAAATCACTGATACTGGATTCGAGCTGGGAGATGTTTGCCCATCTCGATCGGGACTTGCAGATCCTCTGGGGAAACAAGGCCAGCGGCGACTCGGTTGGCCTCTCTCGGAAGGAGATAATCGGCCGTCATTGCTATGAGCTGTGGCAGAATCGCTCAGAGCCGTGCGAGAACTGCCCGGTTCTCAAGGCGCGCGACACCGGCGAGGCGCACGAGCTGGAGATGCAGACGCCCGACGGTCGCTGGTTCCATCTGCGGGGGTACCCAGTGTTTGGCGTTGACGGCAAGGTCGAGAGCCTGATCGAATACGGCCGGGATGTCACCGAAGAGAAACGGGCCGAGCGAGCTCTGCGAGAAAGCGAGGAGAAGTGGCGTGGCTATGTAGAGAATGCACCTTACGGTGTGTTTGTCGCTGATGAAGAGGGGCGGTACATTGATACCAACCCGGCGGCGATTCGAATCACGGGACATAGCAGGGAAGAACTGCTGAGAATGAGAATAGGAGAGATGCTCGCTCCTGACGCTCGCGAGGAGGGCCTGCGTCATTTCCGGCGTGTTGTCGAAGAAGGATCTGCTACCGGGGAGTATGCTTTCATCAGGCGAGACGGAGAGAAGCGTTACTGGTCGGTATCCGCGGTCGCAGTCGCACCAGACCGCTTTTTGGCGTTTGTGGAGGATGTAAGCGACCGCAAGAAGGGCGAGCAGGCGTTGAGGGAGAGCGAGCGAAAGTTCCGGGGCCTCGTGGAGAATGTTGTCGACTGGATCTGGCAGGTGGACAAGAACGGAGCTTACACCTATGTCAGTCCGCAGGTAGAGACAATCATGGGCTATGAACCTTCGGAGATAGTCGGGAAGACACCGTTCGACTTCATGAGCGGCGAAGAAGCATCGAGAATCGCTGCCATATTCTCTGAGGCGGTGGCCGGAAAGAAGAGAATATACGGGCTCGAGGATACGATGCAGGCCAGGGACGGTCGGCCGGTGATTTTCGAAACCAACGCGACTCCGCTGCTCGATGCCAACGGAGAGCTCACGGGTTACATGGGCACCTGCCGTGATATCACGGACCGCAAGAAGGCCAAGCAGGCGCTGAGGGAGAGCGAGGACCGCTACCGAAGCCTCGTCGAGAACATGCAGGTGGGCGTGGCCCTGATAGATAAAGATATGCGGATGGTCTCGATCAACCGGCAGTTCCGTGAGTGGTTCCCGGGCATTGAGGTGGAAGGCCACGCAAAGTGCTTTGAGTTACTGTGTACGCCGGCGAAGGATGGAGTCTGTCCGGGCTGCTGTGTCCAGCAGACCCTCAGGGAAGGAACGGTACAGGAACGCATCACTACGATAGAGACCGCACGCGGAGCCAGGGAAATCCGGGAGGTAGCCTCACCGATTCGCAGTGGTGGCAATAAGCCGGTGGCCGCAACTCTGATACTTGAAGATATCACCGACCGTCTCAGCATGGAAGAGGAGCTGGCCAAGGCCGAGAAGCTCGAATCGATAGGGGTTCTCGCCGGTGGTATAGCGCACGATTTCAACAATATCCTGGTTGCCATCCTCGGAAATATCTCGCTGGCCCGCATGGAATTGCCCGAAGACAGCGAGGTTAGTTCGATGTTGTCGGATGCGGAGCACGCTTCGGAGCGAGCCCGCAACCTGACCCAGCAGCTTCTGACCTTTGCGAAAGGTGGTTCCCCGGTTACGAAGTCGACCGACATCAAAGACTTGATCAGCGAATCTGCGACTTTCACTCTGCGAGGCTCCAATTCGCGCTGCGAGTTTGAGTTCGCCGATGACCTCTGGCAGGCGCAAGTCGATCCGGGTCAATTCAGCCAGGTCATCGGAAACCTTGTTATCAATGCGGCGCAAGCCATGCCCCAGGGCGGAGTGGTGACCATCCGGGGTACAAACGTGCCAGTCGTTGCTCCGTCTGCTTTGCCCCTGCGATCCGGCAACTATGTGCTGGTTACGGTAAGTGATACCGGTATCGGCATTCAGGAGGAGATGCTGGCAAGGATCTTCGATCCGTTCTTCACCACCAAAGACAAGGGCAACGGACTCGGCCTGACCAGCTGCTACTCCATAGTCAAACGGCATGGCGGACACATCAACGTCTCTTCACAGCCCGACCAGGGGACTACCTTCAGCGTGTACATCCCGGCATCGGCCGCAGAGCTGGAAAGCAATCGACAGCCGAAGACGGAGCTGGTCAGGGGTAGCGGCCGGATTCTGGTTGTCGATGATGAGAGCTCCGTGCTGGATCTGGCCGCCCATCTGCTCACGCGCCTGGGCTACGAACCGGCTACCGCTGCCAACGGTTCCGATGCCATAGGGCTGGCCTGGGAGGCTTACTCGGGCGGGGAGCCATTCGCCGCCGCCATTATCGATCTGACTATCCCCGGCGGTATGGGTGGTGTAGAGATACACAGGGAACTCAAGCGCATTGATCCCGGGATTAAGACGATTGTCTCAAGCGGGTACTACAACGATCCGATCATGTCACGATTCGATGAGCACGGTTTTGTCGGCTGTATCGCGAAGCCCTACAAAACGGAGGAATTCAGCCGGGCACTCAGTGAGGTGCTGGGGGAGGTTGGTGCGAAGGATTGAGTTCAGGCGCCTCGGGAATAGGCCGCGCTTATGACAGAAGGGCAGGCAGGCCTGCGCCTGTGCCCATTGGCACCCTCTGGCGAGATACCGCCCTGTGTCAAACCGAGTGGAGTCGAGACCTCACGCGAGCACCAGCTTCACCATCAGCTACTCCTCACATTGCTCTTCGACTGCGCTCAGAGATGACGGGGTAAACCCAGCTTGACCTGGGGAAGCGTAACACGACGGCAGGGACAGGTCAACTCGATGTAGGCGCGGAAAGTCTTCCGCCCGCTGGCCGCCGGTCGCAAACCGGCCAAACACTCCGCTTGCCTTTCCCCCTAGCAAATTCGTACTATACGGTCAGGCGGACCTATGGAAAAACGTACCCTCAACCGCAAAGAAGAAATCAAACCGGTGCTGCAGTTCCGGCCCGGACGGCAGCTCGAATTGTCGCGCCCGCTGGTCCTGGGCGTGCTCAATGTCACCCCTGACTCGTTCAGCGACGGGGGCCGCTTCGCCACCGTCGACAAGGCGGTCGAGCACGCCCTGCACCTCGAAGAACAGGGCGCCGACATCATCGATATCGGCGGCGAGTCGACCCGCCCCGGGGCCGAACCGATCGATGAGCAGAAAGAAATCGGCCGGGTGGTTCCGGTCATCCGGCGTCTGCGCGACCTGAGCGATGTACCGATCTCGGTCGACACTTACAAGGCCGCCACCGCCGAGGCCGCCCTGAAGGCCGGGGCGGACATGATCAATGATGTTTCGGCCTGCCGTTTCGATACCGCCATGTTCCATGTCCTTGCTGAGTACCAGGCGCCGATCGTGCTGATGCACATGCAGGGAACCCCGCGCGACATGCAGGTTAATCCGCACTATGACGACTGTGTCAGCGAAATCCGCACCTTCCTGCACGGGCGGGTCGAACGCTGTGTGGCTCAGGGGATTGACAAGTCTAAGATACTGATCGACCCCGGCCTCGGGTTCGGCAAACGTCTGGCGGACAACCTGCAGATCCTGCAGCGGTTCGATGAGTTCACGAGCCTCGGCGTACCGGTTGTCCTGGCCGCCTCCCGCAAGGGTTTTATCGGCATGCTGCACAACAGTGATAAGCCGGCCGACCGGCGGCTCGGCGGTTCGCTGGCGGCGGCCCTTATCGGCGTGCTGGCCGGAGCGGCGATCGTGCGCGCCCACGATGTCGAGCAGACGGTGGAGGCCCTGAAGGTCGTGCAAGCAGTGCAGGCAGTGAGGAATCACTCATGACCCTGTTCGAGATTGATTTCGTCAGGTTCACTGCTAAGGATGCCATTGATGTGCTCATTGTCGGTTTCATCATCTACCAGGTGATGAAACTGGTCAAGGGGACCCGGTCGGCCCAGATCATCATCGGCTCCTCGCTCATAGCGCTGCTGGCCTTTGTCGCCTACTGGTTCCAGCTCGAGGGCCTGCTGTGGCTTTTCTCGACCCTGGCCCCGTTCGGACTGATCGTGCTGGTCATCGTCTTCCAGCCGGAGCTTCGCGGTGTCCTGGCGCAGATGGGGCAGCACCGTTTGATGCGGCGGTTTGTCACCGCCCAGCGGCGGCGCTCGGTTGAGGAGATCAGCCGGGCGGCTCTCCGCCTGGCCGAGTTGAATTACGGCGGGCTCATTGTGATCGAGGGTAACACCGGCCTGCGCAATTTCGCCGAGAGCGGCAAGGAGCTGCACGCCGATGTTTCGTTCGAGCTGCTGGTGACCCTTTTCACTCCCTACACGCCCCTGCACGACGGCGCGGTGATTGTGTCCGGCGACAAGATAGTCGCCGCCGCAGCTTCGTTACCGCTGACCACCAACCTGCGCTACCGCAAGCTCTTCGGGATGCGTCACAAGGCCGCGATCGGCGTCAGCGAGGTGTCGGATGCGGTGGTGGTGGTGGTTTCCGAAGAGACGAGCAAGATTTCGATAGCCTTCAACGGAATCCTCGACACCAACATTTCCAAGATCGACTTCAAGGATAAGTTGGCCGGGTACCTGGCGCGGTAAGGCACTGAAGTCTCCCGCCGATTGACAAATCCCTCCCCGGCCCCTACATTCAGCCCTCGCCGATAAACACTGGCCGGTCGGGAGAGACCGGCCGACAGGTAAACAGACGTATGCCCGAACAATATGACAAGACGCTCCAGAAGCGCATCCGCAATTTCTCGATCATTGCCCATATCGATCACGGCAAGTCGACCCTGGCCGATCGTATGCTGCAACTGACCAGGACCATCTCGGAACGACGGATGCGCCAGCAGGTTCTCGATACCATGGACCTCGAGCGCGAGCGCGGCATCACGATCAAGGCGCACGCCATCCGGTTGAGCTACAAGGCCGTCGACGGACAGGTGTACGACTTCAACCTGATCGACACTCCCGGTCATGTCGACTTCACCTACGAGGTCAGCCGCTCCCTGGCCGCCTGCGAGGGGGCGATCCTGGTGGTCGACGCCTCCCAGGGGATCGAGGCGCAGACCCTGTCTAACCTCTACCTGGCCATGGAGAACGAGCTTGAGATCCTGCCGGTGGTCAACAAGATCGATCTGCCCAATGCCGACCCCGAGGGTGTCATCGCCGAGATCGTCGACCTGCTCGGCTGTGACCCCGAGGAGGTCCTGCCCTGCTCGGCCAAAGAAGGAACCGGGGTCGAGGCGATCATGGAAGCCATCGTACGGCTGATCCCGCCGCCCGAGGGTGATCCCGAGGCCCCGCTTCAGGCTATGGTCTTCGATTCCAGCTACGATACCTACCGCGGCGCGGTGCCCTTCATCCGGGTGGTCAACGGGCGGCTCGGGGTCGGCGACCGTATCCGCTTCATGGCGACCGGCAGGGCATTTGATATCGATGAAATCGGCTTCATGCGTTTGCAGCGTGTCCCGGTGGAGAGCCTGTCGGCCGGCAATGTCGGCTACCTGCTCGCCTCGATCAAGGAGGTCGCCGACACCCGCACTGGCGACACGATCACCACCGAAGCCCGACCGGCCAAAACGCCGCTGCCGGGTTTTGTCGATGTCAAGCCGATGGTCTTCTCCGGCCTCTATCCGGCGATAGCCGAGGATTTCACGCGCCTGCGCGAGGCCCTCGAGAAACTGGCCCTGAACGATTCCTCGCTGCGCTTTGTCCCCGAATCATCCAGCGCCCTGGGTTTCGGCTTCCGTGTGGGTTTCCTGGGACTGTTGCACATGGAGATTGTCACCGAGCGCCTGTCGCGCGAGTACGGCCAGACGATCATCAACACTGTTCCGAACGTCGAATACCATGTCCACCTGACCGACGGCGGAACGACAGTTGTCGACAACCCCGCCGAGATGCCTCCCGCCGGGGAGATCGAGTACATAGAGGAGCCGTATGTCGACGCTACTATTATCGCACCGTCGGAGTATGTCGGGGCGATCATGCGGCTGGCCACCGAGCGGCGTGGCGAGTACAAAACCACTGAGTACCTCTCGGAGAAGCGGGCCAGTCTCAAGTATGCTTTCCCGCTGGCCGAGATCATCTTCGACTTCTACGACAAACTCAAATCATCGACCCGGGGCTTCGCCTCGCTGGACTACGAGCCGCCGTACTACCGTCGCTCCGATGTAGTCAAGCTTGACATCATGATCAACGGCGAGCCGGTGGACGCTCTTTCGACTATCACCCATCGCGACAAGGCATATCGCTGGGGCCTCAACCTCAACGACAAGCTGCGCGAGCTGATCCCGCGCCAGATGTTTGAGGTGGTTATCCAGGCCGCCATCGGCAGCCGCATCATCAGCCGCGCCACAGTCCGCCCGCTGCGCAAGAATGTGACGGCGAAGTGCTGCGGCGGCGACATCACCCGCAAGCGCAAGCTGATCGAGAAGCAGAAGGCCGGCAAACGCCGAATGAAGCAGTTTGGCCAGGTGGAGATTCCGCAGGAGGCCTTCCTGGCCGCCCTGCAGGTGGAGCGGTAGGGGGGCAGCCGGTGTCAGCTCTTGCCTTAGCCCCACTAAATCATAGATTATGATCGGACGGGCGCGGCTCCAACAGTGGCGCCGCCGGTGCCGTTGTGTGTATGAGACAGTGAGCTATGGCGACTATTGATTTTGACAGACTGAACGAGGCCTACGACGAAGCTCGTATCTACGCTCTGCAGCTGGAAGTCGGTGACATTTGCGAGCAGGGCTGTATTTACTGCTACATGAACGCCCTGCCGCGGGTGTACAACCAGCTTTCTGATGGGAAGATCACCGAGATCCTGCACGACTGCAAACGGCTCGGGATCTCGGCCATTGAGTGGCTGGGCGGAGAACCGTTGCTGCGGCAGTCGATCTTCGAACACATGGGCCTGGCCACCGATCTGGGACTGCGCAACAATGTCTGGACCGGCGGATTACCCTTGACCGACATGAAGGTGCTTCGCCAGACCCTGCACCACGCCCGCTATGGTCTGATAGCGGTTCATGTGTCGACGGTCAGCCCGAAGACCTATCGTCGCCTGCACCCGGAGCGTCCGACTTCGGATCTGACCCGCATTGTCGAGGCGGTGGAGCGCCTGCTGGAGTTGGGCTACCCGGCCGATCAGATCATCAATTCGGTCACGTTTACCGGACTGCAGACCCCCGACGATATGATCGAGACCATCGATTACTTCGAACGGCGGTTCGGGATTCTGACCTCGCTCAATGTCTATCACACATATCTGCGTCCAGGGCAGACCCGTCGTGAGCTCGAGCAGTTCATTCCGGACCGGGCGGCCGTCTCAAAGGTCTACAGGCGATGGACCCAGCAGTATAATGCCGAGCGGCTCCCCATGAACTGCGTCAACAAGCAGTACTGCTCGGCGACTATGGCAGTGCTGTGCGATGGTTCTGTTACCCCCTGCGCCACCATCCGCCCGCCGGATGCGCCGAAGCTCATCGAAAGCAGGAGTCTGCGCGATATCTTTCACCAGCACCGCGAGGGGTTGATCTTCGGCCGCTTTCGCGACCCGGACAACCTTCCCGAAGAATGCCGCACCTGTGTCCTGAGTGAAAGCTGCTGGGGTTGCCGATCGCGGGCCTACGCCGCCGGAGAGGGAGTCTATGGTCGCGATCCGCGCTGTTTCCGTCACCCGGTCAGGTCCGGGAGACTGATCAGCGACAGCTCATTGGCAAGCAAACGCAAGTCCGAAACCTGACATCACACTGCTTTCATTTTACGGAGGGCCCTATGGAGTGCAAGAAGGAAGAGAATCTGAGCCGCTGTAACTGCACCTACGAACCTTGCGCCCGCAAGGGGATGTGCTGCGATTGTGTGGCCTATCATTTGAAGAGCCGGCAACTGCCGGCGTGTGTCTTCCCGGAGGATGCCGAGCGGAGCTACGATCGTTCGTTCGAGCATTTCGCCCGGTTGGTGACTTCGGGGAAGGTGTAGGTAGGGCGACCGACAGCTTATGTGATTCAAGACTTGTATGCTGCGGATGCCATTGTGTATCCTCTTACATGTCCAATCTGCGTCGATATGACCCAACGGGACGGCCTGTATTCGTGACGTGCGTGACCCACGATCGTCAGCCGCTTCTCACTAGCACAAAACGACTGCTGATCGAGTCCTATCGACGACTGCTTTCAAGTGGAATACGCGTCGATGCATGGGCTGTACTTCCAGATCATCTACATGCATTGGTCGTGCCGGAACAGCTGTCTGTTTCCAACATCGTTCATCTATTCAAGCAGAAGTACTCTGGGCTGTATCGAAGTCGCCGCGGTTTGACTAGCGGGCGCCTCTGGCAGCACCGCTTCTGGGATCATATCATCCGGGACGAAGATGACTATGCCCGGCATTTGGATTACATCCACTACAACCCTGTCAGACATGGCCTGGCCCACAGCCCGCTCGATTACCCGCTTAGCAGTTATCGTCAGTGGGTGGCGCGTGGCTACTACGATTGCTCATGGGGTCTGCGCGAGGATATGGAGTTCGATGGCGACTTCGGTGAATAGAATGAAACCAATTGTAGGTCAGGACCCTTGTGGTCCTGACAGCAACCGCAATTCACATAGCGCTGTGCGCAGGCAGTAGAGCTGTACCATGACTAGCGCAGAATTGAACACACTCCTCGGACTCACGGGATTGGTGGTCGCGACGGCTACATTCTTCGTTGGGCTCGATATTGGGAAGAGACGCCGTCTCACCGATCAATCCGCATCGCCTGACTGCCGAAGACGATTAGAGTCCAACGTCAGGACCGCAAGGGTCCTGACCTACAAGAACATCCTGTGCTCAATCTGACATGTGGTGGAGCCGTATTCCGGGGTGGCTGGTGTGGACCGGGTCGGGCTCAAACGAGTCTGAGCGCGGCGCCCAGTATACCAGCCAATACACCAGCCAAGAACGCCTTACGGCGGGATTACGAACCGGCTTGTAGTGCGCCCGTAAGGGCGTGGTTCGGGCGGGGATATCATCCGCCGCATGTGCTCTGACATGGCGCCAGGAAAAAACCCGCCCGGGAGCATTTTTCGCTTGCCAGCACAGCCCGGCCTTGTTAGTTAGTGATCGTTAACATTGATGACACAACCATGACAAAGCAAGGCGATACCAGAAGGAACCAGATCGTGCGGCAGGCTACTCGTCTGTTCAGCAGCCACGGCTTCGATGGTGTCACTATCAGGGACTTGGCCCGGGCCTGTGAAATCAGCGAGCCCGCCCTCTATCGATACTTCGGGTCCAAGGAATCCATCTACGAGGCGGTTCTGGATGCGCTGGGAGAGCGATTGGATCACGAGCGGGTATTCGCCGCACTCGACGGCGAGGATAATCTCGATCTGCTGCTGGAGCGACTGGCCGAACACATCCTTGAGTTCTTCGACAAGCATCGCGAGCCCTATCGGTTGCTGCTCTACGCCACCCTGACACAGCACAACAAGGCGGCCCAGGTATTCCGCCTGGTACGGCAGCCCTATGTCGACTTTCTCAAAACGCGACTCGACCGGCTGATGGAATCCGGGCGGGTACGCAGGGTCGACAGCCTGATCACCGCCCGCTGCTTTGTCGGCATGCTGTTTGACTGCGTCGCGTGCACTACCTTCTGGAGACGTTTTCAGGGAATCCGCTGCCATCCTGATGAAATTGTCGCCAACAACATCCCGATCTTCGCATCAGGCCTGCGCGGGAGACCCACCGCAGGAGAGAAGGAAGAGAGAATCCGCAATAGCAAACGAGTTCGGAGTAACTCAAGGGAAAGTGAGGAAGGATGCTGAGAAGAGTTAAAGACCAACTGCCGGGCGCACAATGGATGCCCTGGTTCGTGGTATCGATGGCGCTGTTCTTAGCGCCGGCATCGGTCTCGGCAGGTCTGCCGAATGAGATGTGCGCCGACTGTCACGATGAGGTGACCGAGTCGTTTGAGACCACGCCCCACGGTACCTATTTCGCCCACGGCGGGGAACATGGCTGCGAAGCATGTCATGGCAACGGCCTGGCGCATGTCGAATCCGGCGGCGATCCGGGACAGATAATCAATCCGGCCAGGACCGATCAGTTCAGCGCCCAGGCGCTTTGCCTGAGTTGTCACCAGGGGCATCAGTTCGACGATTGGGCGTTCTCGGCCCACAACTCGTCGGACGTTTCCTGCTCGGATTGCCATACGATTCACGGTAGTTTCGATCAATCCGTCAAGAAGCCCTCCCCGCAGGTCTGCTATGATTGCCACAGCGACATCCGGGCGATGACTTTCATGCCGAGCCATCACCCGATACGAGAGGGCGGCATCAGTTGCGATGATTGCCACGGCGTTCACGGCGGCGATGGCCGGTTGACGCTCAACAGTTCCTCTCGAGAGCTTTGCCTGGGCTGCCACGCTGAGAAGGAGGGGCCGTTCATGAGCGAGCATGCTCCGGTCAACGAGGACTGCAACCTGTGTCACACTCCCCACGGTTCAGTCGCCGACAACCTGTTGATCGTGCAGGAACCGACACTCTGCCTGAACTGCCACCCGATGCACTTCCACGCCGGAGTGGAGGCCCCCGATGGTGAATGGCCTGCGATCCCTGCGGATTTATCCCGCACAGGAAGCTCGCATCCCGATTCGTGGAAAGAGGGTATGCTGACTAGGTGCACGCAATGCCATAGTGAAGTGCACGGCAGCGACTTGCCCAGCCAGGCGATCTCAACCTCGGGCAAGAGCCTGACCAGATAGGAGGGAATGCCATGAGACTATCAAGACTACTATTGGTGTCCGGCGTGATGCTCCTGCTGGCCTCAGGCATTGCTATCGGACAAGACGACGACCTGCCCACACGCACGACGTGGTTGTGGCTGGGAACCCACTATACCGACTTCACCGACTACACCAAGAAGGTCGGTGAATACAACCTCGGCAACACCGAGCTACTGCCGGAAGGCAAACTATACTCATTCAGTCGGACCGAGCACGGCTACTTTGAACTGCTCGGTCACTACTACGACGACCAAAATATCTTCGGACGGTTGTCGGGAGCGGTCGGCGACGTGTTTTCGGGGAGCATTCAGTACCGGTCGCTCATCCACCATAAGGGACAGGACCTGCTGGCCAATATGTCGGCCCGCGAGTACTTCCCGGAGAGCGACAGCTACGGCGGCAAGACCCTGACTCACGAGATACTGGACCCCGATGCTGACTATAACTACAACCGTCACGAAGTGCTCTCGAAGCTGCAGGTCCTGCTCTCGCGCAAGAACAACGTCCGGCTCTGGGCGGCCCATCGATCCATTGTCAAGAAAGGCGAGGAGCAGAAGATCAGTTCCAGCCATTGCTTCTCCTGTCATCTGACTTCTCAAACAGTCGAGGTGAACCAGAGCACCAACTCGGTCGAGGCTGGTGTCCAGGCCGATGCCTCCGACTTCACCTTCGGCTACTCGTTCGGGTATCGCGAGTTCGTCTCGGAGGCGCCCAGGGCCACGGCGTACTTCGACTCGGCGCGCCATCCGGCCGACAACAGCTTCGACCATGATGAGTTCGACTCTCGTCAGCGCTATGCCGACACGACCGTTGCTATCGGGGTGTATCCCGAAACCCGCAAGCATGCTCATAAGCTGCGCGTCAATGGCAAGCTGGGGTCGGGCCGGTTGAATTCCTCCCTGGTCTACAACCAGACGAAGAATGACTATTCCGGAATCGAGGCTACGGGCATCTTCGGCGCAGTACACTACAGCCTTCCCGTGGGCAGGCGCGCTCGATTACTGGCCCGTCTGGAGGCGAAGAAACTGGAGGCCGATGACCCGGTGCTGGACAGCATTACATATCGCGAGGGTCGCGGAGGGCCGGCATCGTCCCGCCCGATCTTCGGAGGCGTAAGGTATTCCTCGCTCGATCGCAATGAAGTCAAAGGGACAGCAGAGTTGATTTCCCGCGTTGGCTCACGCTGGACAGTCTCGGGGCTGGTCGGCTATCACAATGTGGATCGAAGGGACTATCCGGTGGTTGGTGACGGGACTACCTCCGGCACCTTTATAGGCCAGGCGAAGCTGAATTACCGCAAGGGGTTGCGGTACTCGTCGCGAGTTAAGTACCGGTTCGAGAAGACGTCCGATCCATACATCAGCGGACGGGGCCTTTTCGAGGAGTCGGTCCGCGATTCCCTGGCGCGGAGCTTCAAGTTCATCTTCTACCATGAGCGAGAGGACTTCCGCTATCAGGATATCACGACCGCGCCGACCGACCTTCACGAGATCACCTGGCAATCCAACTGGCGGCCGAATCTCAAGACCAGCCTGACGCTGGGCTTGAAGTACCGCTACGATAAGAACAGCGAACTGGACTCCCTCGATGTCGAGCACACGCTGCTGCAGCCGCATGCCAGCCTGACCCTGACGCCGAGTACGCGCTGGACCATGACCGGCGGTTACAACTACTATAGCTACGACTCGAGAGGTCCTGTTACTGTCGCCCTCTTCGACGGGTGAGCTGGTCACCTCTTTACAGACATCGTGGATGTCTCCGGTGATACTACATATTACGCCCGTCATTACGGCTCCGCCTATACCATGGCCGATCACGAAACCAGGGCCCATAACATCTACTTCACGGCCAGTTTCATGGCCACCCAGAAGCTGCGCCTGACCGGCACGGTCGACTACAACATGTCCGAGGCGGCCTTCGAGTCGGTTGAGTTCGACGAGAATGAGCTTCGGTCGCGCCTGATCAACGATCAGCATCCCAGCGGCGATTTGCATCATTTCAGTTACAATTTCACGCCGATTACGGCCTATTCGGACATTGACTACGAAATCCTGAGGCTGTCATTCGGCGCCGAATACGTGATCGGCCCGCGGGTCACCATAACCGCGGATGCCGACTACGCCGACCTGACAGACAATGCGGGCTCTGTTTACGGCGTTCAATCCGGCTCGATGATGGTTGTTCGAGGAGGTGTCAGGCTCGGATTATAATAGTTGATTGATCAGATCGCTTTTCCGACACTGGGGTCGGGTCACAGATGTGACCCGACCCTTCAATGACGGATGTGAAATTGTTCACGATCGATTCAGGCGCGAGCGTAGGTCCTTTTGAGATGCGGCTTCGACCCCCGACAATCCTGATCATTTTGATAGCCCTGATCGGGTCGGTGTGTCTTTCCGGGGGCACAAGCCGGGCCCAGGACGACACCGAGACTTGTCTGTCCTGCCATGAAGACGAGGACATCGAAGGGCTGGTGCCGGACGGCGAAGTAATCTCCGTCTATGTCGATCCCGAACATGTGCCCGGCTCGGTTCATGCGGGCATGGAGTGTATCGACTGCCACCAGGACCTGGCCGGCAACGAGGATTACCCCCATGACGAGGACCTCGAGAAGCCAGAGTGCATCATGTGCCATGAGGCCGAGGGGCTCGACGAGAGTGTCCATGGCGACCAGGCGCGGTGCCAGGATTGTCACGGCTACCATTATGTCCAGCCGCCCGGTGACTCGGAAGTGGGGGGGGCCGGCATCGACTGTTCGGGCTGTCACGCTGACATCGCTGAGGAATACGCCCATTCGCTGCATGGAGTAGAAGTCGCCCGGGGCGCCGAGCTGGCCCCTCGATGCTGGGATTGCCACGGCGGGCACAACATCCGCACCGCGCGGTCGGCTCAATCGCGAGTAGCCCGCTTCAATATCCCCTTCATGTGCGGGGAATGTCACAAGGAGGGGACCGAAGTCACCCGGCGCTACGATATCCCGGTCGACAGCATTCTGTTTCATTACTCACAGTCGATTCATGGTCACGGGTTGTACAACCAGGGGCTGATCGTTACGGCTGTCTGTTCCGATTGCCATACCGCCCATAATGTCCGCGCTCACACCGACCCGGAATCATCGATCCACCGCAATAATGTCGGCCGGACCTGCGAGCAGTGTCACGGCCTGATCGAGGAGGTCCATCGCAAGGTGATTCGCGGTGAGCTCTGGCAGAAGGAGCCCGACAAGGTACCGGTGTGCGTGGATTGCCACGAGCCACACAAGATTCGTCGGGTTGTCTACCAGGAGGGCATGTCCGACTCGGAGTGCCTCCAGTGCCACAACAGCCCGAACCTGACCGGGATCAAGGATGGTCAGACAGTCTCGATGCATGTCGACACGACCCTCCTGCACGGCTCCGCTCACAGCGGCGTCACCTGCGCCCAGTGCCATACCGGGGCCACACCGGGACACGATCGCCCCTGCGCTACCGTAACCGGAGAGGTCGATTGCTCGATTTGCCACAGTGATATCGTCGTTACCTACGCCACCAGCACCCACGGGAAACTGGTCGATCGCGGCGACCCCGATGCTCCGGAATGCACCGACTGCCATGGCGCCCACGGCATCCTTCCTCACCGGGACGAAGCTTCGCCGACGTTCCCTCGGAACGTTCCCGCCCTCTGCGCCGAATGTCACCGATCCGGCCGGCCGGCCGCCAAACGCCGCACCGAGGACGATCGAGACATGGCGGCTGAATACGAAATGAGCATCCACGGCAAGGGATTGATGGAAAGCGGTCTGATAGTCACCGCCATGTGCACCGACTGCCATACCGCCCACCATGTTCTGCCGGCGGAGGATACCGCCTCAACTGTCCACCGCGACAACATCGCTCGAACCTGCGCCGAGTGTCACAATGGCATTTACAACAGCTTCCGCACCAGCATCCATTCGCCGCAGGTGTCGGACGAACAGGCCGAGAAATTGCCTGTCTGCAACGACTGCCACGCCTCGCACCGGATTCTGAGATCGGATGTGACCGACTTCCGTATGGAGATCCGCGAGCAATGCGGCGGCTGCCACCCCGATGTGACCGAGTCGTACTTCGAGACCTTCCACGGCAAGGTCTCCAAGCTCGGTTATGCCGCGGCCGCCCAGTGTTACGATTGCCACGGTTCGCACAACATTCTGCCGCCGGACAACCCCAGCTCGAAGCTATCGCGCCAGAACATAGTCGAGACCTGCGGGCAGTGCCACAAGGGCTCGCATCGCAATTTCGCCGGCTACCTGACTCACGCCACTCACCACGATCGCGTCAAGTATCCCATCCTATACTACACCTTCTGGTTCATGACGACGCTGCTGGTGGGCACCCTGATTGTGGCGGGCGCCCACACCCTCATGTGGTTGCCCCGTTCGTTCCAGATCATGCGTCACCATCGCCAGTTGCGGCGGTCACTCTACGGCAAGCGGCAGTATCGTCGCTTCAAACCGTTGCATAGTGTACTCCACATCATGGTCATCGTCAGCTTCCTGGGACTGGCGATCACCGGCATGACGCTGAAATTCTCCTATCTGGGCTGGGCCCAGTGGCTGTCCGGGGTACTGGGCGGCTTCGAGTCCGCCGGATACATACATCGTGTCTGCGCCATCATCACCTTTGCCTATTTCTTTATCCACATCTTCGATCTGTTCCGTTCCAAGCGACGCGAACGCAAGAGCTGGCGGCAGATACTGTTCGATACCAGGCACTCAATGCTGCCCAATCGCAACGACCTGCGCGAGGCCGGCCAGACCATCAAATGGTTCCTGGGCATCGGCGAGCGCCCCAGGTACGGACGCTGGACGTACTGGGAGAAATTCGACTACTTCGCAGTCTTCTGGGGCGTGACCATTATCGGTACGACCGGCCTGATGCTTTGGTTCCCGGAGTTCTTCACCCGGTTCCTTCCCGGCTGGATCATCAATGTGGCGACGATAGTCCACTCCGACGAAGCCCTCCTGGCGACCGCGTTCATCTTCACCGTACACTTCTTCAATACGCACTTCCGTCCCGACAAATTCCCGATGGACACTGTTATCTTCACCGGTCGAGTGCCTTTGGAAGAGCTGAAGGAAGACCGTCCCAGAGAATATGAAGAGCTCATGAAATCACGCGACATTCGCAAGCACCTCGATCAGCCGCCTCACCCGCTGCTGGTCAGGGCCGGGCGCTGGTTCGGCGGCATTGCGCTGCTGATCGGCCTGTCGCTGATTTTGCTGATCATATACGCCGAGGTATTCGGTTACCGCTAGGCCCGAGGCCCGGCAGGACTTCGGTATTGAGGAGATTGCCATGTTACGTTGGATAGCCACAGCGGCCCTCGTCAGCCTGATTCTCTGCGCCGCCGTCGACGCCGCCTCCAGGCATCCGGCCATCTTTCTGGTCGACAAGAACGGCGATGAGATAAACCCCGTCACCGGCGAGAACGCTTCAGCTCCATTCTCCACTCAGTGGACCTGCGGAATGTGCCATGACTATGATGAGATTACCGGGGGCTACCATTTCCAGATGGGCTGGGACAACATCGACGACGAATACGGAGTCGAGACGGGTCGGCCCTGGAGTCTCTCGAATGGCTTCATGGGGCGCTGGTACCCTTATGCTTTCCGCCAGTTGGCCAAGAAGGAGAACAGCTCACCGGATGAGATCGACCTGACTGTCTATGACTTTGTGGGCTTCTCCTCGCCCGGGCGCGGCCAGTTGCCTTGCGGGGCCTGTCATCCGGGGGGAGGGGGGCTGCAGTATGACCGCGACGGTTACCGTTACGATGAAATGATGCTCGATGATCCCGAGTTGGCTGAGTCGTTCGACGGCGATTACTACCAGGCTCAATGGGACAAGTCCGGCGTCGTGGAGGCCGATTGCTTCATCTGCCACCTTGAGGGTTACAACTTCGATGAGCGCGTCGACCAGCTTGAGAAGGGGAATTACCAGTGGGCTGTCGTGGCCGGTTCGCGTATCGGTATTGTTGAAGGGGGCGTGATCTACGGCGATGAACCCACGGTCGTCTACAACTCTCGGTTCTTCAACGAGGATGGATCGATCACGCTGGCGATGTCGTGGCCGCCGCCCGACGACAACTGCGTCTACTGCCACGGCAACGCCGATGTGCGCAAGCGCGGTTTCTCCTGGAACGATGCGTTCAACCCGGACGTGCATAATCAGCAACGAATCAGTTGCGCCGCCTGCCACCCGGCCGAGTTGGATCACCAGATGGCCATGGGGGACGAGAATGTGAGCACCGTCGCGCCGGAGATGGAGAACAGCATCCGTGATTGTGAAGAGTGTCATTCCACCGGCTACCTGGGTGCACCGGTCCCGCAACACCACAGGGAGCGACCCTCTCACCTGAGGAGCATCGGTTGTGAGTCGTGCCACATCCCGTCGCTGGGACGCGCCGCAGCGATGGGCAATGACGCAACCACGGGCCGGCTCCATTTCTACATGCGCCCCGACTCAGCCGATGATTTCGGCCAGAGGGCTTCCTGGGAACCGGTGTATGAAAGGCGCGCGAATGATGACATCTATCCCTTCAATTCGGTTCTCTCTGTCTGGTGGGGCAACCGCGACGCCGACGGCCTGATCTACCCGCTATTCCTTCGCGAGCACGAGGCCGGGTGGCCGCTGTTCGAGGACGAGGTTACTGACGACAACGATGACGGCATACCCGAAGTCAACCGCCCCGACGAGATCAGGGCAGGCATCGCCGCCTTTACCGAAGCCCTGCAAACTAATGAACGATTCGCGCAGGTCGCCCCGGTATTTGTCAAGGCCGAGCGAGCCTGGTATCTTGACGAACAGGGGCGATTGGTTTCCGACACGCTGGCCGGCACTCCGCTGGCCGGCGCCACCCATGTGGACTTTTCCATAAGTCATAATGTCGCGCCGACCAGGATGGCTCTGGGTGCCGACGGCTGCGGGGATTGCCACGACTATGGAGCGAATTTCTTCAAGGGGCAACGCGTTGTCGATATGTATGGGGCCGACGGTCAGCCGGTTACCAAGAACATGGGCCGATACTTCGGCTGTAACCCGGTGTCCTTTGCGGTGAATACTTTCCACCAGCAGATCGTCAGCCCGTATATCGGACCGCTCATCATCATCGTCATCTTCCTGATTGTCCTGCACTACCACAGCTACGGCCCCAAGCGCATTACCTTCGATCCTTACTCGCAGGAGATTCAGCGTTTCAGCTTGCTGGAAAGAGCAGTGCACCTGTTCCGGCTCATTTCGTTTGTCGTGCTGACGGTTACCGGTCTGATAATGGCTTTCAATCTCAACCTCTGGCAGGAACTGCTGTTCGGAAACTCCCATAATATGTTCTGGGCGCACTACATCACCGGCGTCATCTTCGTCCTGACCACCATAGCCGGAATACTCCTGTGGTTCCGCGATGCCCTTTTTGCGGACTACGACAAGCACTGGGTCAAGCGGATCGGCGGCTATCTGGGCTACAAGGGCAAAGTCCCGGCCGGGCGCTTCAACGCCGGCCAGAAGATGTTCTATTGGTACACCAGCATCTTCGGCGCTATCATATCCATCAGCGGCATCATTCTCATGTTCAAGGGAACCTTTTCCCTGTCCACCATCTGCGTCACTTCGACCGTCCACAACCTGATCGGCTTCTTCCTGATTGCAGGAGTGCTGGCCCATGCGTACCTGGGGACTATCGCCAACCCCGGAACCTGGCGGGTCCTCGTCGATGGATCGGTGACTCGTGAATGGGCCGAACACCACCACCCGCAGTGGTATCACAAGCTACTGAAGAAGGGCACCGTGAAGGAAATGGGAACCGGGCAGACGACCGAGAGGAACGAGAACAACGAGAATGAAGAAGCGGACGACTCCGACAAGCCGTCCGACAAATAGGGTCGCCAGGCTGTCGGCCTGACCCCTGTTCCCCGGCGGCAGGCTTCACTCCGGAATCCCGCCGCCGGGCAACTACATTATAGGCTAGCCGGGCTGGCTGGTTGTTTCTCTCTTCGACTCGAGGGTCTCCTCAAACGCCCTGATTTCATCGCGGAGCTTCGCCGCGCGCTCGTAGTCCTCCTGCTCGATGGCTTGCCGGAGCTGGTGATCCAGACGCCGCTTCTCCGATTCCACCGCCGAAGCCTCGGAGGTCTCCACCGGATACTCGGTCTCGCTCGGTGCTCTCCCCACATGACGGTTGGCCCCGTGGAGCCGCAGCATCAGATCATCCAGGTTTTCATGGAACGACTCATAACACTGACCGCACCCGAGTCGGCCGACGGCCAGGAAGTCTTCGTAGTTCAGGCCGCAGTCACTACACTCCAGGCCGGAGTTGAGCTGTGGCATCTCAAACTGATCATGGTCGGCCGCTGGACTACCGGATCCAAACAAGTCGTTCAGCAGCTTAGCCAGCGGAAACGGCCCCTTGTCCAGTGGTGAATGAAACCCCAATTGCGCGGCCTCCTGTTCCGTCAGGGAAATCTGGCTCTTCTGGCCATTCTTCTCCTGAGATATGTGAACTGTCTTGCGCCCGTTCTGGCGTCGCTTCATGGTCCAGCCTCCTTGGTCGTTGCGAGCCCACCCTGGTCCGCCCCGGGCTGTAGTCCGCAACGTTAGCTCGTTTCACAGGGGGCTGGAATGCAACCCGTCTGCCAATGCGGCCGGGCGGCCTTGCAAAACGCTAAGCTATTGTCGAGAGGACGCTTAAGGGCCCGGCGAGGCAAGCGCGGAGAGGGCCCCGTGCCCGGGATGACTGGGGCACCGACCACAGGCGGGGATGTCGACAAACAGTAAACAGTCCCCGACCGAGCTGGGTGCAGGTTGAAAGAGGGCGCCTCGGAGTTGGCGGCCATCGGTCAGCCGGTAGACGCAACAGCCACGATAAGAAAAAGGACGTGTAAGTGAGGCATGATACAAAAAACTATTTGACTATCTGCCAGCAAGTGTCATAGGATAGCCTCGTACTTTAAGGTTGTCTAATCAGTTGCATGCAAGGAGTTGTCTAAGTGGCTTACCGGGAAGGTATTATAAAGGAGACGGAATTCTTCACCACCGCCGAGCTGGCCAAGAAACTGAAAATGAATGTCCAGGTCATTACTCGCAAGGTCCAGGCCGGCGAGATCGAAGCCTACAAAATCGGCAAGGACTGGCGTATCCCGGAGCAATCCGTGTACGAGTGGCTGGAGAATCAATCCAACCGCAATTCGATCATGCTAAAACGCCGGGCCGAGACCAACGGCGGCGCGCCGCAGCCAAAGACTAACAGGGCCGACCGGGTCAATGCTCGCGCCAGGAGGGAGACCGCAGGCAAAACCAGCAAGCGGCAGTTCCTGCTGGAGTATATCCTCGCCCAGTTCGAGCCCGGCCGCGACTACTCGGAGGCGGAAGTCAACCGGATCATCGCCCGCTATCACACCGACCATGATGCCGTGCGCGATGAGTTTCTCACCAAGAGAATGATGGAAGTGGTCGACGGGGCCTTCCGTCGTCGCGCCGGCTATGTCCTGACCGAGTAACGGGCGCGGAGTCCTCTGTGTCCGGCCTGTGCCCTCCTCGCGTCGCCGCGGGGTCGTCTGGACTACTCCTGGCGAAATTTCCGCATTCGACGGATGTGCGACCGAAAGAACGACTCATCTCCGTGTATTTTTCGTGGTTCTCGCGTGTCTATACCACTAGTAGGATGCAAACGGCTGGTGGACCCTTGGTTGCTCGCACTACTTGATCAAGTGGATGTCTGTGTCGAAGGCACTCGGCTGGTCTCATCTGTTTAGGTACGCGACAATGGTGTAGGTGCCCGGGGTCCCCAAAGTTGAAGTGATTGGTGGTTTAAGGGATGTATACGGAGACCAAAGCCGCTTGGGTAACGTGCTGCTGCAGAAGTCAATCCACCCGGATTGATGATAGCATCTCTGGCTTGCGCCCTAAGAGCCTTATGCAGACACTCGCGATCTGCTCCGCATTGCCGAAGCGGTGATGCCGCCCAGGGACACTGATATCAGGCAGTCAATGCGATTTGCCGACGAACATCCGCTCTTCCCGCCTTCCACCGCTTTACGACTTCGAACGGCACTCGCTAATGACTGCCGTGCGAATACACCAATTTTGTCGGATTGTACCGTGGAGAAACCACGATTGACTGACCGCCCCAACTCTCCAACCCAAAACCCTCACCCGAGAAGGAGTTACTCATGAAGAGGAATCATTCATGGTTGCGTCTAAGTGCTTTTGGATTAGTGACGCTTCTGCTAATTGCTTCCGTCGCGTTCTACGCCGGATGCAATGACGCCAGCCGCGTCACCAAAGCGCCGGATGCCGCAACGCAGGCCATCGCTCTGAGCAAAGCCAACCCATCGGTGCAGGCTGTAATGGCAGTTCAAGATCGATCCACGGAAGCTCTATTCAGTCACACTGAAGTAGTCGGCACCGGTACAGGTCGCAATGCCGACGGTGAATTAGCTGTGGTCGTCTACACCGAAGGACCCGTTTCTCAACGCGGCAGATTTACAGCCTCAGAAATGGAAAGCAGGGCCAAAGCGCTAACCGACATTCCGGTGGCTATTGATGGTCATCCTGTGGTCGTCAAGGAAACGGGCAGATTTGTGGTTTACGCTGATCCGCAAGCAAGATTTGATCGTCCGGTGCCTATTGGCGTGTCGACCGGCCATCCTGACATTACCGCCGGAACTATCGCCTGCCGTGTCAAGGATGGTTCAGGTAACGTTTACGCCCTCAGCAACAATCACATTTATGCCAATTCCAATAACGCCACCATAGGTGACAATGTACTCCAGCCCGGACCGAGCGATGGTGGTTCTGATCCGGCCGATGCTATTGGAACGCTCTACGATTACGAGTATATCACAATGGGTGGAGCGACCAACTACATCGATGCTGCTATTGCCGCTGTGACTACATCAACGGTAGGTTATGCCACACCAGCCGGTGATGGTTACGGCACGCCGAGCACGACGACTAAGTCCGCCACCATTGGCATGAAAGTGCAGAAGTACGGCCGAACTACCGGCTGGACCCACGGTGAAGTCTCTGAGCTCAATGTAACTGTTAATGTCTGTTATGTGCCGCGTGGGCCCTTCAACTGCGCCGAGTACGCGACCATGGAGGATCAGATAGCCATCACTCCCGGGACCTTCAGCAGTGGCGGCGACTCGGGTTCTCTGATTGTAACAGACGATAATAACAAGAATCCGGTCGGTCTTCTGTTCGCGGGTAGCTCCGATCGTACCCTGGCCAACCAGATTGATCGGGTTCTGAACCGCTTCAATGTTACGATTGATGATGGCGGCGGTGTCACCAACTATCCGCCGACTGCTGACTTCACCTATACGACGTCGGAGCTGACGGCTTATTTCACTGACGCAAGCACTGACTCCGACGGCAGCATTGCCGGCTGGTACTGGGAGTTCGGCGACGGCGCCACATCAACCGCCCAGAATCCTTCGCACACCTACGGCTCCGACGGCACCTACGGTGTGACGCTGACCGTCACCGATGATGACGGCGCGACCGACAATACGTCGCAGGACGTTACGGTTTCCAGCAGCACGACAAATAGTCCGCCGACCGCTGACTTCACCTATACGACGACGGACTTGACCGCTGACTTCACCGATCAGAGCACCGACTCCGACGGCAGCATTGTCAGCTGGTACTGGGAGTTCGGCGACGGCGCCACGTCCACCACGCAGAATCCTTCGCACACCTACGGCTCCGACGGCACCTACGGTGTGACGCTGACCGTCACCGATGATGACGGCGCGACCGACAACACGTCGCAGGCCGTCACGGTATCGAGCGGCGGCACCGGAGATATTACGCTTACGGCTACGGGTTACAAGGTACGTGGCCGCAAGCACGCCGATCTGGAATGGTCGGGAGCGACCGGGACCGATGTGGAAATCTATCGCGACGGCGCGTTGATCGCTACGACGCCGAATGATGGATTCTACACCCATGCTACCAGTGAGGTGGGCGGTGGCTCTCACGTATACAAGGTATGCGAGACAGGCGGGACGCCGTGTTCCAATGAGGCGACTGTAACTTACTAGTCGTCTTTGCTCGTCGCCTTCACGATCCACTCCTGTAATGAGAAAGCGAGCCTGTATTCACAAGGGCTCGCTTTATTCCGAAAAGCCGAAGCCGCGCCATGAAAAAGTCGATTGAAGATGTTCTGAAAGACCATACCCGGCAGTTGATGAACATCCCCGGTGTGACAGGTACCGGTCAGGGTTTGTGCAACGGCGCTCCGTGCATCAAAGTATTCACGGCTGATCTCCCCGAGGATTCCAGAGTGCGAATTCCCTCCGAACTCGAGGGGTACTCGGTCAGAATCGAGCAATCAGGCCCCTTCCAAGCATACGAGTGAGCGGAGGCCGTGTAAAAGGGGCGCCTCGGCGCCGGGCTCAAGCTGCTACGAATCCGACCGGTTGGTACCCGATGACAAGCTCCCACAGCACAGTTGTGGTCTACCGAGTGTAGCTCACACACCTTGTTGTGATTTACCGGTCGTGCAGGCCGTCCCGCCGCCTAATGACAGTATCGGGAGCTCTTGCGGCGACATTCTAGAAGGCCTGTCCCATGCTGAAGAAGAGCCTGCCCGAGGGTTCATCCCGGCGTCGGTCGAGGTTGATACCGTAGTCCAGCCTGAGTATCCCGAGTGGCGAGTTGATTCGGAGTCCTGCTCCGACATCAGTCCGCAGGTCACCTATTCTGACCGCCGCCGGTTCCTTCCACACGTTTCCCAGCTCGCAGAACAGAACCCCTCCCATCGTCTTATAGATAGATCTCCTGATCTCGAGCAGGTTACAGACCACTTTGAAGCGGCCGCCCAGAGGCTCGCCGTTGGCGTCTACGGGGCCAACCATCTGATAGCTAAATCCGCGCAGCGACGTGGGACCACCGGTGTAGAACCGCTCACTGATCGGTACATCGTCACTTTCTCCGAATGCCCCCATCCAGCCGAGTTCCAAAGCCGATCCGATCACGGTGCTGCGGCCGAGCGCATGAAATCTTTTGAGTACGACGGTGGACTTGGCAAAAGTATTGGATCCCTTCAGCGGGCCGCCGGCGACCTCGTTGGACCAGTTCATATACGATCCCGACGAGGCATCAAACAGATTGTCGCGACTATCGTACGACAGGGTCAGGGTGAGACTCCGGAGGCGTGGCTTCGAGTCCTCGACAGAGGTTGATACGTCAATGTGTGACAGACTGGTATTCTCCAGACGATAAGCCAGGGCTACTCTGGTGAAGGCCCCAAGACTTCTTCCCAGTGTCAGTTTGCCGCCGATCTCTTCAGCGTGGTATGCGGGCTCCTGTCGCAACCGTCCGAATAGTGACAGATCGGTCTTCCAGCGGGTGCCGAGAGTCCATGGCTCAGAGAACGACAGTGAAGCTCCCTGCTTGATGAAGTTTGCTTCCAGCGCGACTCCGGCCTTGCGCGCGGTCCCGGCCAGGTTGATCGTGTTCAACTCGGCTCGCCCGCGCGCCTTTTCGATAGTACCGTATCCCACAGAGAAGGCCAGCTCGCTTGACGGCTTCTCCCTAATCTCCACGAGAATCGTTCGCTCACCCGCACCGGTATCAGCAGATTGCGCAGGTCGTACGAAGACGCTCTCGAACAGACCTGTCAAATACAGGCGTCGCTGTGAGCGGATCAACTGCGAGTATCTTATTGTGTCGCCCCGCGAGAAGTCGAGTTCGCGGCGAATCACGTGTTCTTGAGTCCGTTTGACTCCAGACAGGGTTATATCGCCAATGCGACTGCTGGGCCCCTCACGCACTACGAAATCCACCAGTGCCAGGTGCGCTGAGTCGTTCACCTCCACCTTCGGCGTCACAGAGGCGGACAGGAAACCGTGTTCGGCGTAGAGGGAAAGAATCCTCACGACGGCGTCTTCGATAGCAGCGCGACGAAGCGGGTCGCCCTTCTTAATGGCAACATATTCCATCAGCGCCGTGTCGGCGACGAAGGTGTTGCCGAAGAGCGCGACACCCTCGACCATGGTTCTGGCGCCTTCCGCAAGTTCGATGGAGATATCGACTCGGTTCTCGACGCTGTCGACGACTACCGCAGTATCTACTATTAGCGCCTGCAGGAAACCGTTCTGGCGATAAAACGCAACCAGCGTCTCAAGATCATCCATGAACACGTCACGATGGTAGGTGCTCGGTGCAAGAAACCTGGAGGGTCTGGTCAGGATGAGCCCTTCGAGGCGCGCATCATCATACGCCCTATTCCCTTCAAACGAGACGCTTCCGACCCTGGGGGGCTTCGTCTTCTCGGCTGTCACGCCGGCCCCGGAGAAGACCAGAAGGAGCATCATCAGACCTGTCAGGCTCATCGAAGTCTTCATTTGAACGTGATTCCGTACTTCAGGTCAAGGCCCGACCGCCCCTGTCGGTCTGTCTCCCCGATCAGCGACCAGCGGGGCGTCAGGCGATAGCCCAATCTGACCGTCTGGTCGTTAAGGTGTCCGACTGTCGTCGAGTATGTAAGATTGAGGTTCCGTGACAGTCGTTTCGAGGCCACCAATTCTGGACCCCAGGAATCGCCGAATTGAAACAGGTTCCCCTGAATCGTGAACTCATCGAACCCGAAGAGTGTCCCCGCCCTCCGCGACAGATACCCCGACACCCGTTGACTGGTAAGCATGGCGGCGCGGTCTTTCAGCACCTGGGTGAGGCCGCCCTCCCCCTGGCTGTCCCCGCCTTTCGTCAGGTCAGAGCGTGTCGCGCCAAGGGTAAGTAACGCCACAATATCCGGCCTGTCGAGCTCGGGTTCTGAATAGAGGCCGTACCGCAGTTGATTCAGAGGCCCCTCGGCTCTTATGAAGACCGTGTATGGCTCTGGGGCGGTGCGCCGGTAGACTGTTACCTGTGTGCTCGCCTCCAGGTTGATATCCGGATTGAGCCTGGTCGGATCGGTGAAATACACTGTCCCCTCAGTGATCTGGAAGCGACGATCGAGATACAGAAGGTATCCCTCCTCGATTCGGACCAGGCCAGTGAAGTTGGGTCTGAGTGGCGTGCCGATTATCCCGATCTCGGCGCGCAGGCGGATTCTGGCGAGGTTGTTATCGACCCAGAGGTTGTTGCTTTCGCGAATACGGAGGTCCAGGCGGGATCGGGCCACCAACTCGGGTAGTTCCATATCCACCGTCTCTATCGACTGGACCCAGGGCAGCACCGAGGCGGGGCGAACGCCTGCGGTGAGGCGCGCCTCACCAAGCACTACGTCACCACTCAAAACATAGGCGTCGTTGCGCCTCTCGTAGCTGAGGACGGCACTGTCGATGTCAACTGTGTATACTCCGGGTTCCTTCAGGGTGACATGCCGGGCGTACGCGTTCAGGTCGATATCGACCAGCTTGCCCTGATCGTGTGTTACGGTACCGGACGCCTTGATCTTCCCGCCATTCAGGGTGGCCTGCAGCGCGTCAATCAGCACCTGGCTTCGGTTGAATCGCAAGCCGGCGTAGCCGTCGGCGATACTCAGACCCTGTTGCGCCGAGTGGAGGGACAGGTCAGATACTCCCATTGTCCCATCGACCTCGAGCGCGCTCAATTCCCCGCGAATGTCCATCTGAGTGTTGAGCCTGCCTCGGAGCGAGTCGATGTCGGTAATGAAGGGCTGAAAGAGCGCGAGATTGAGCGTATCGGACAGCAGATTCAGATCCACCCGCTCATCGGAGACTGATCCCTTGATCTCAAGCCTTCCCAGGGTACCGACACTCATTCCCAGGTCAACAAAAGCGGTTTGGAACTGAGAGGTTGCGAGGGATCCACTCGCCCGCAGCGGCAGACCGGACACCGTGGCGGCCACGCTGTCGATCGTCAGCGTAGTGTCGGCGAACGACAATGATAGCGCCACGTTCTCTACAGCCGTGGAATCATCAGCCATCATGACGCGACCGTCATGCAGGGTGAGCCGGCCATCGCAGGTCGGCGATGACAGCTGTCCGGACACCCGGAGCGCAGCCGACAGAGTACCCGCCAGTTGACCCTGCGAGAAGACCAGCCCACTGAGGGCCGACACATCGAAGCCTGTTGTTTCCAATTCCATCTTCACAGCGCCATCAGGCGCCAAATCGTAATAACCGTCGTCGGTAACCGACAGATCGAGACGGCCTGATGCCCGAAGCTGCTGTCCATGTTCGTACGCCGTCAGGCTGTCGAGTACGAGCGCGTCTCGATTCAGGTCGATGCGGGCGACGATGGAATCCATACCGTAGCCGGATACCTCAAGCGATCGTATCGTGGTGTTAAGCGAGGCCGCCGGAGTCAGAATCGGTCCATCGACGCTCAGGTCAAAATCCGCTTCCCCGTCAAGCTGAAGCGAATCGCCGGTAAGTGTGGAGATCAAACCGAGCCACATCCTTTCGGCGCGGACAGTCGCCCTGAGTTCGGAATCGGGCGACATGTTGAAGTCCCCTGTCACCGAACCGAGGGAGTCTCTGGCAGGGATTGCTTCACGCGCTTGATCCTTCTCGGTGTCGACATCCGACAGGCCCGCACCCGGCCTCATCGTCAGCTCAAACGACCCATCACCGGTAGTTGTATCGAATACCGCCTGCGCCACCGCGGCGATCCCGTGGTGACTGACCTCCAGACGTGTCAGCCTGAGCCGGGACCCGTCCAGTGCCGCCTCAGCTACAAGTGAGTCAAGAGAGTACTGCTTATAGCCGGGCGCCGTCAAACTGAGCGAAAGGCCGCCCCGCAGTTCGTCCAGCACGCCGGACAACCTGCATTCGTAAATCAGGGCTCCGTGCAGGGAGTCAAGATCAAACGGGGGCTCGCTGCCGCCCAATGAATCGAGACTGCCCATACAGGAAAGGTCGATTATGTTCAGCAGGCTTTCGGAGTAAACCAGCTCCACCGCCAGGGTATCTACTGGAAAGTTGCGGTAGCTGATTTTCGAACCGGAAAGGGTGAGGCCGATTCGGGGATCAGCGTAGGCCCCGTCCACGGTTCCCTCCGCCTGTATGGCGCCGGAAAGCTCCGGCTGGTCTGCAAAGCGAGCGAGATCAGTCAGCTCCGGCGCCGACACACTGAACGTGCCGCTGACGCTGTCGGCGGACAGCTCTACATCGGCGGTGATCTCGTTGCTACCATGAAGCACCGATAGCACTGTCCGGTCCGATCGGTGTCGTACCTCACAGAGAAGATCGGGTATCTCTCGGTTATCGTATCGCAGGTTCTTGCCGCTGAGGGAAGCGTCGACGCTCCACGAATCCCAGTTCCGGCCCCGACCCTCGACATTGACGGCTCCATCGAGCGACCCCTGATACGGCGAAGTCTCGCCGTAGACGGCCTGCCAGATCTCATCAAGAGAGATCCCATCCAGAGTTATTTGTAACTCGGCGGCGCCCGCGAGGTCCGGGGCGGCCTTGCCTGCTCCCCTGATCATTCCGCCGAACGCTGAGATGCTGACATCCTCAAGCTCAATAGTGCTATCTGCATACCGGGCAAGCACCGATGCGGAGTCGATTTTCGACTCCGGCAGGGTCAGGTCACGAAGACTCCCCTCCACAGACACCTGCGGGGCGTCTGTAGTGCCCTCAATGATGCACTCCAGGTTCGCATATCCATCGCTTACTTTCAGCCCTTTATAAGCGGCCGCCAGCCTGGACGCCAGAGTCGATAGGTTGCCCTCGGCGGTTAGTGTCACCGCCAGGGACCGCGGACTGGAGATACCGACCTCCCCGGTTACTTCCAACTGCAGCCCTTCAAGATCAGCACCGGCATGATCGATACGTAAGCGGTCGTCGCTCAGCGAGCCCGCCAGATTGAGGTCGCGGGCATCCAGCGCCAGGCTGTCCCAGTTCGCCGAAACTCCGGATACACTGACGCGGCCCGTGCCGGTCTCGTCGCCAACACCCTGCAAAGCGATCGCCGCCCCGGAGACACCGATGTGGAGCGGCAGCCGAGAATCCAGAAGAGACACCCCGATTCTGTCGACTACTACCGAATCAACGACAAAGGCGCCCCCCGGCTCGCTTGCTTTCTCATCCTCGGGCGTAGGAGAGTCGACTATCGGGATACCGAATCCACCCAGACTATCGATCTCCAGCGCCAGGGCGATGCTGTCGACCGCAACACTCCTCAGTCTGATCGTGTTTCCCAGCAAGTCGGGAAAGGTATACCCGACCGTCAGGCGTCCTATGAACAGGACAGGCGTGCCGCCTGAGTCCGCGGCAGGCATCACGACAAGGGTGTCCATCTGCAGGCGCGACCAGAGATTGCTCTCCAATCGGTCGATTGTGACGGGAAGCCCGACCTCGGAACTGAGTCGATTCGCCAGCCAGCCCCTCATGAGATCCTCGCCCGGAGAACTCGTGAAGAATACCACGACTGCCAGACACAGAAGCAGCAACACGCCGGTCGAAATCGCCATGATCTTCAGCAGTTTGCTCATTAGTCCAGGTCTACCTTGTTGCGTGTCCGCCGTGAGACACCTTGACGCCGGCGCTTGTCCAGTAACGACAGGGCTGAGCCGGCCCAATCACTCGGGCCATCGCTGTTCCCCGACCGGTTAAGTGGTCAGGCCAATTCCCGGGCGCCGGCATACTCAACGCATGCTGCCTACGATCGGGGAACTGCCGAATAAGCCGCTTCCCGTCGGCTCACGTCAGCACGTATCGGTTGACCAAAGGGCACAAGGCCCGACGCCGTCAGACGCCGGGCCTTGACCGAATTCATCGCAAACAACCCGGCGGCTACGATCCCGGTTGAGGCGGCATACCTGACGGCGCCGACTGGCCGAGTAGCTGCTGCAGGAACTGGTCCTGCTGGTTCACCTTGTACTCGGCATGCAACTGGGCCGCGCGGCGAATCTCATTGAACTGGCCGGTGCGCGAGAGAGCCGTGACCAACTTGCGGAAAGCGTAGCTCGAATTGCGATTGGCCATGAAGGCCTTCCAGCACAGGTCTACTCCCTGCTGAGTCAACTCAGGATCATTGCGTCGCTGGCCCAACTCGACCTTGCACATGCCGAGGTCCTGCATATAGAACAGGTTCCTGGGATTGGACTCAAGGAAGCTCGTCAGGGTGTCATTCAACTGAATCCACAAAGTGTCGGCCTTGGCGGTATCGCCTCGTTTCTCATACAAGTCGCCCAGGATCATGTAGGTCTGCCAGTACTCGGGGTACTTGGCGATTAAGTGCTTGCCCAGGGCGATAGCGTCATCCTCGCGCCCATCCGCCACCAATTCGTCGAAGAGGCGGCCGCCGTTGACGCCGTAGGTAATGAAAACCCCGGTGGCGTTCTCATCCCGATAAACCTCAGAGTCCTCGTAGCCCACGAGTTCGTACTCCTCCATGAACAACTCCCAGGAGCGATCGACGTTGACCTGGCGGTCCAGGTTCCAGTCGAGCTTGTAGAGGATCCCCTCCAACTGGGCATGCTCACGTAATTTCAGGGGCGACTCGGCATACGGCGGAGATGAGAAGTAGATCGGGACGCTCAGCTTCAGGCTGTCGTTCTCGCTGTAGGTTGATTCCCAGACAATGTCGTCGACCATCATATCCTGCACCCGAACGACCCGATCCCCGTGACGGCCCGCTGTCAGAAAAGTCTGACGCTTTCGCGCTCGGTCGACGAACGGTTTTCGGGGTCTCTGGATTTCCTGGCCGGCCATTTCGGTGGGAAACCAGAGAATCTGCGAGTCGCTCAGACTGATCGGCACATCGTAGCGGTTCTTCATCTGCTCGACATACCAGTCCGTATTCAGAAGCGACAGGTTGGCCACGCGCACATCCCGACGGTAGTTGTAGGCCTCCTGCATCGCCCATAAGGGGAAGGTATCGTTGTCACCGGAGGTGAACAGGATCGTATTCTCGGGACAGCCAATAAGGATATTGCGTGCGTAATGGTAGGGGATGAAGTTCCCTGAACTATCGCACTCATGCCAGTTGTTGGCCAGCGACAAGGCCGGCAGCAAAGCCAGCACACTACCGGCGTACACCAGTTTCCTCTGCGTGCCCTCGTTGCCCTGGAGCTTCTCGCGGGCAATCTGCAGGACAGCGCCCACTCCGACCCCCATGGCGATGCCGAAGAAAACAAACGCGGGCGTGAAGAAGTAGTCACGATTGCGCACTTCAAGGTAGGCGTCACCGGTTCGGAAGTCGTACTTGGTGCCGTCGGCGAAATTCATGTACAGAATCAGGCCGACCGAGCAAATCAAGATGAGCGTGAGGAACGGAAGCCCTATCTCCAGTCGCTTTCGAATAGCCACATACAGGCCGATCAGTCCGAGGGCAAAGAACGGAATGATGAACTGCACACCGGCTCCCGAGTACTGCTCCTCGAAGTACGACCAGAAACCCATGTGGGGATGACGGCCGAACTGGTTCGCCCACTCGCCGCGACGATGGAACATGCGTTCGACCATACTCTCCTGGCCGTATTGCTTGCGGTCCAGGTAATTGACGAAAGTCCGCCAATCGCGCGAGGGATTGTTTTCGTCTATTCGTGGATTCAGGCCGGAACGAATGGGAAGGAACGCATGGACCGAAATCCCGAGGAGTCCGACCAGCAGAATGGCCATGCCGGACTTCCATTGCAGGTTCCACTTCTGCTGGCGCGCCAGTAAGGCCAGGACAATAAGAACCAGGAGGGCCAGCGGGACAGCCTCTATGTAAACGGCGAAGCTCACCATCAACGACGAGGTCGCGCCGACCGCGATCACAATCGCCCAGTTGATCTTCTTGTACAGCAGGATCAGAAGCGCTACCGACAGCACCGCGGTGACGGCATAAAACGCCGCCACACCGCCGCGGCCGTTGGCGAAGAGCATTATCAACAGCAGTTCGACAATAACGAATCCGCATACATAGACCCAGTCGCGGGCCGTCGTCTCCTGCTTGAAAATGAAAAACAGCGCGCACACGGGCACTACCAGAAAGACGGTCATGTGAATCCCGATGCCCAGCATGGCCAGGTACATGGCCAGGATCATCCACCTGGCGGCCCCGGGTTGACCTCGGCGGTCCCAATAGCGAAGGGTGAGCCAGAAGATGGCTACCGACAGGGCGAGGGCCAACCCATAGACTTCGGCTTCAACCGAGTTCGCCCAGTTGGTCGAGGAGAAGGCAACGAAGAACCCGCCGGCAATGCCGCCCACGTAGCTGATATGGCGCCCAAGATTGTCAACGCTACCCTTGTAGAAGTACTGAATCAGGCGGACCGCCAGCAAGTAACTGAACATGGCCGTGAAAGCCGACGAGATAGCCGACAGGTAGTTGATCCGGTGGGAGACATCCTCCACGAACGGAATAACCGAGGCAAGTCTTCCCAGCAGGATGTACAAAGGCGTGCCGGGCGGATGGGGAATGCCGAGAGTCACCGAGCAGGCGATGAATTCACCGCAGTCCCAGAAGCCAAACGTCGGCTGGACAGTCATCGCATAGACGACAAACGAAGCCAGGAAGACTGCGGCGGCGATAAAGGCATTGGTCCGATCAAATTGGTCACGGGGGATAACTGTGGGTTCCGTCAACATCGGCCTCCAGGTTGGCTGCTGAGACAACACCAGTGGGTTATACCCACCGATGCTCATGGGCGTTCTTAATCAGACGGATAATACAACAGCCCATGATCAAATGCCAACAGATTAATTGGTTGAGGGGGCCGGCGGCTCAAGCTTCTCGATCGAGCGCCCGGAGGCTTTGGCGGACTTCCGAGGCAAACGGGTAGTTGGCATGCTCGGTCAGCAGCGTGCGGTATATCTGTCGGGCTTGTTCGACGCTTTCGGGATCATTACGCCTCGAGAGAACATCGGCCTTGAGCTTCAAGCCGAAAGGATAGTAGTATGACTCGGGCGCTTTCTCGGCCATGCGCTCGACATGCTCGAGGGCCTTGCCGGTATCGGCCTGCTGAAGCGCCAGATCGGACAGACGATACAGGGCCAGGTCCGACAGCGCGGGCGATGGCGCCGAGACTAGTTTTTCGAGCGCCGTCGCCATCGAGTCATACATCCGCCTCTGTTCAAAAAACAGAGCGTTGGAATAATCATAGAGCAGTTCGTCCGAATCCTGGGCCCGCTCCATAATCGTCATGAGGTGAAGGGCATCATTTACGTAGAACCCGTCGGAATAACGGACGATAAGGGCCTTGAAGTCCGCCCGGGCCGAGTCGTACTCCTTGCGGTAGAAGTGAATCAGGCCGCGGTAGTAGTCGATTTCCTCGTGAGCGAGCTCGTTGAGCCGTTTGTCGCTTAATTCATCGAAAAGCGCCTCAGCCCGATCGAGGTCCCCCAACCGCAGATGCGTCTGCGGCCGCAGCCGCAATGCTTCGAGATATCCGATCCCGCTGGCATGATGCTGCACGACAGAATCGAGATAGCTGATCGCACAGCCCGGATCATTGCGATAATCCAGACAAAGCTTGCCGATGCGAACCAGGACTTCGCTGCGATCGCGACTGCGGGGCAGGTGCGCATAGGCGGTGTCGTAGACTGCCTGCGCCTCGTCGTAGCGCCCCAGGGCGGTCAGGACCTCACCGAGGGCGAACCAGGTCGGTGTGAGGGTGGGGCCGCTGTCATAGTTGTCGAGGATGTACCGGCCCATGCGCGCGGCCGGCTCATACATCTTGCGCTCCTGGCAGGTGACCAGGTAGTGCACCAGCGCCCGGCCCTGTCCTCCCTCAAGAGAATCGCTGCGTATTGCCAGACTGAACCCCCGTTCGGGATCGCCGGAAGCAAGATAATGCTCCAACAGAAGCCGCAAGGCCCGGGTATTGCCGACAGTGTCGGCGCGACTCATCAATTGCTCTTCAACAATCGCCGATGACTCCTCGAACTTCAGCAGGTCCAAGAGCCGGCGCTCAGCCTCCGAGCCCAGCCTAGTGGTGTCGGCCAGGAGGGCGAAATACTCGACCGCCGCCCGGCCGAACTGCTTCTGCTTCTCCAGCACCCGGCCGCGCTGAAACAGGATCGGGTTCGGATCATTCACCAGGGGGATGAGAGAATCGATCAACCGCAGAGCAGTCGAATCGAAGCCCGCCCCGACCATTCCCTCCAGGGCCCGACCTAGTTCCCGCTCGGTCGGCGCCAGCGACACCGCCCTTGAGTACTCCTCGCCGGCCCGCTCGCGCTGATTCAGGTGGGCCAGGGTCTGGGCCAGGTCAAGACGCCAGGCGTAGTTATCAGGATGGGCCTCGACTCTCGGTTCGACTATGCCCAGCATCTTCTCATGCAGCTTGAGCTGGCTGTAGCAGCTCTTGAGCAGATTGTAGACGGAGATGTCCTCAGGGTTATCCGCCCACATCGTCTCCAGCAGCGCGGCCGCATTCTGGTAGTCGCGCTGGCGCATCAGCGAACGGACAGTCTGCAACTTCTGCTGGGTCTGGTCCATCCCCTCAAAGGGGTTCATCAGCTTCAGGTCCTCCCGCTGGCTCGGGACCGAGTCGGATGAATCCTGGGCGACGGAGGCGGGCGCCGTCAGGGCGACAGCCACAATCAGTACTATGAAGCGCTTGAGTATTGGGTCCATCACGGCTGGAGCATCTCCTCGCTGATCACGCTGCGACCCTGCATCTTCATGAGGGCGCGGAAATAGGCCTTGATCTGCTGTTCATACTGCGGCGGATAATTGCCCGACAGATACTTGCGCAACCGATCTTCAAGACTGGTCTGGTCATCAAGCAGGCCGTCGGGCAAGGCGGGCGGCGGAGCATACAACTGCGTCGACGCCGACTTGGCCTGCCGCTGCTCGGTGAAATCGCGGCGCTGCAACGAGCGCGAGGCCTGGAGCATACGCGAGTAGATCTTCAGCTGGCGCTCAATGGTCTCCCGGCCGACCTGCCCCGATGCCAGATCCTCTTCGACCTCGCGCATCTCGCGCGCCAGGTCATCCAGCCGTCCCAGTACCTGACGGGAATCGCCGAACTCACGGGCCAGCTCCTCGAGCGATTTGCGGATCGAGCCCTGCTCGCCGGCCAGGCGCTCAAGCGCCTCGCGTCCGCCCTGGCTGAACTGCGGGTTACCCTGGCTGCCCGCCTGCCCCGGGGTGTCGCACGAGGCCGAGGGGTTGCTGCACGACTGGGTCTGCTGGTTCAGTTTTTGCTGCTGGCTGCACAGTGACTGCAGCTTCTTGAGGTTCTTGCTGCAGTTGCCGCCTTTGTTGCATTGCTGCTGCTGCTGCATCGACTCCATCAGCCGCAGGGCCGCCAGATTGAGTGTCGCCATGGCCTCTCGCTGCGCTCGCAGCGCCTGGTTGCGACGCTTGTCGGTGAATTGCTCTGTCGACGTCTGCATACATGAAGTCGCGAAGTTCACCAGCCGTTCCAGCTCGGCGGCGATGAACGGGCTCTGCTTGCCCAACTCGGAAATGCGGTTTTTCAGTCCGTCGCAGGCCCCCTGCAGTTCGTTCTGCTGCTGGGCCATTTCGTCGCGCAGGACAGTGGACTCCTGACTCATTTGAGAGGCCTGATCGAAAAGCTCTTCCTGCGTATGCGACAGGTAACTGGCGTCATCGATAGCCATCTGCATGGCCCGCATCACCTCTTCCTGGTTCTCCCCCTTCAAGTCCGAGAAACTCTGCTGCATCTGGTCGAGAGTCTCCAGCAGCTTCGACAGGGCTTCGCTGCCCTGCTGCGTAGCATCCATCTTGCGCTTCCTGCTCAAAGCCTGAGACATTTCCGACATGTTCATATCGGCATCATTCTTATTGAGCGCCTCCATGAACTCCTGCATCTGCGGAACATCGTTCAAATCGGCTTCTTTCGACAGGCTGTCCAGGTCACTGACCTGCTTCTTCAGGCTCTGCAAATCGGATTCGATCTGGTCCTCCCGGGAAGACAGCGACGGCAGGCTGTTCTCATCGGTACTGTCGGTAGACTCATTCATGTCTTCCTGGCGCTCGGCCAGCTGCTCCAACTGTCGCAACATGGCCTCCATCTTCTGCTCCAGAGCCAAGTGCTTCAGAAGCGTGAGGGTGCGCTCCAGGCGCTGAAGCATCTCCTCCATGGACATCTGGAAGTCTTCCATCGCCTTCTGCATCTCGGCCGGGTCCATGTTCTTGAGCGCTTCCATCAGCTGGCGCTGCGCTTCCTTCATTTCCGGCGTGGCGACGTCCTCGAACAGCTTCTGGATCTGGGCCATCTTCTCGAGAATCTCGCGGCTCAAGTGCGATTGCCGGGCCATTTCATCGACCGATGTCTCCATCTGCTGAGCCATCTTCTCGATGTTCTCGATAGTCTCGGCGTTCTTTTCGGCCAGATTGCTCAGTTCTTTGTGGCGTTGCCACTCAGCCTTCTCCTGCTGTTCGGCCTTCAGCTTCCGGGCCAGCTGCTTCATCTTCTCGGCTGTTTCGCGTCCCGCCTCCAGGATCTCCTGAGTGCGAGTGACCCGCTGTTGCGACTCGGCTTCGGTCATGCTGACGATTTCGTCCAGCGAGGGAATTCGAGCCACATACTGGCGCGATCGCGAGACCTTCGGGCCGCTGACCTGATCGTTGTCGGCCACCTCAAAGTGATAAGTCACCCAGTCGCCGGGGAACATATTCAGGTCACCAAGGTCCCAGTTGAAGTCTATGTCGCCCTCGGTCTTGATCCGGTCGGAGAAGTTGATCACCGCCACGTGTTCGTCCGATGGTCGCCCCTGATTGAATACGACGTATTTCATCACCAACGACGAGAATCCGTAGTCATCGTAGATTCGCAGCTTCAAAGGAAGGCGCATCTGATCGGTGAGGTTGACATCGACGCCGGGGAAGAGCACGTCGACTGACGGGTACTCATCCGGTACGGCGGTGATGTAGTACTCGATCGGATCCGGGTTGTGTTCGCCCAGATGATCGGTCAGGCGCAGCCAGTAGGCCCGGGATTCATCGACCCGCAGCGACGTCTCAGCGCGTCGGCCGCTCACTTCCATGGCCTGACGGCTGGAGTCGCCGAAGATCATTTCGGCCCGCTCAATCGGCATCGAGCTTTCGATCTCCATCGTAATCCGGCTGCCGACGATGGCTGAGAACGAGCCGTTGTTCTCGTCTATGACGGTGGGATCCATCCCCGTATACTTGGGATAGAAGATCGACAGCTTGATCCCGTTCACCCGCGGACGGTCGACGACGTCCACCTTCTGAAGCTCGGTCTGGCTGCGGCCGGCTTCGACATAGTAGTCGAAAGAACGATTAATCTGACGCAGGGTGGTCGTGAACAGCAGCGAATCGCCGCTCTCTGTCACCGTCGGCACGAGTCTCGTCAAGTCGACCTCGGTCTGTTGCCAGGAGCCGCCGGCCAGGCGATGGTGTATCGTCGCTTTCCCGGGGAACTGACCGCCGACCAATGCGGCGCCTATCTCGATATCGCGGTACTTGACCCACTCGGTGTTGCCGGGCCAGGCGAAAAGATCATATCCAAGGGGCGGGGCGACTTCCCTGGTGGGATTGGAATAGACTTCGAGACTGTGCCGGAATAACCCGGGCGATACCAGCATCACCAGGGCCGCCAGAGCCGCAGCGCCGAGGAACACTCGCCCGCTGCGCCAAATCGGACCGGCGGTCACTGAGCGGCTGAAGTCTACGACCGAGGATCGCTCGACAGCCTGACGGGTTGTCATGGCCATCAGGTCCGATGAGTAGCCCGGCGTTGCGGTCATGCGTGCGAACTGGATCGCCGCAACCAACCGCCCCTTGAGCTCGGGATATAATTGCTCCAGGCGTACGGCCATCTGGTCGATCGATCCGTACCAGAAGCGCCCGGCCACGAAGCGGACCAGCGCATACACAGTCACCACGCCGGTAAGAGCCAGCAGGCCGATCTTGAGCCAGACCGGCACAATCATCACCCCGGCCACCAGCGCCAGCAGCAAGGCTATACCCGTTACCGTCGCGATAGTCGCCAGAAGTCCCGCGGCCAGCAGCACCAGACGTTGGCGCCAGAGGGCCCCCCTCAGTCGCCCGATCAGTTTGGTTGCATCCGCCGAAGCCATAGCATCGTCCTGTAATTTGTGGTCTTTCGGTCGGCCGGACTCCGGGGGTCCGACCGAGAATCTCGATTGGTACCGCCGCCCCGCCTAGTTTAACAGGGCGTAAGCGAGTATGTTCACTCCCATCCTCAACGCCGCCTCGCGTTTCTCCGGGGGATCATTGTGTACCTGTTCATCCTCCCAGCCATCACCGATATCGGATTCCACAAGAAAGTACACCACTACCCGACCATTCACAATGACAGCGTACCCCCGCGGCGCCTCGCCGTCGTGCTCGTGAATCTTCGGCGGACCATTGGGGAAATCGTAGAAGCTGTGATAAAGGGGATGATCGAAGGGCAGTTGCACCACTTCGCGCTCGGGGAATAACTCATTCAGCTCGGCCAGAAAAGAGCGCTCCATACCGTAGGAGTCGTTGACAAACAAGAATCCTCCGCCGGCCAGGTATCGGCGCAACCGCTCGCGCTCTTCGGGCGAGAAGCTGATGACCCCATGGCCAGTCGCGAACAGGAACGGGTAGCGGAAGAGGTCGGGGTCGGTGATCGTGACTACTTTCTCGATCGTGTCCACCGGAAACACCGTGTTATCGCGCAAGTACTTCAGGAAGTTCGGCACTGCCGAGTTACCCCAGTACCAGTCGCCGCCCCCGCCGTAATGCAGGCGCGCCACCTTGAGCTTCGAGGGTTCCGGGGGAGGCTCGGGCGGAGCCTGGGGACGGTATATCTGCTGCTGCTGAAGCATTATCTGCTCGCGATTCTGCGCCTCCGAATCGGCGCACAGAACCGCCAACAAGGCCATGGTCAGCACAGATACAATCAGGCTTGTAGATCGAGACGCATGCATGTAGTTAATATACACGTCGGAGACGCTCATAGTTGGGAAAAATCTGCCCCTGTCATTGTCCGCCGACCTATCGCAAGTCCTTAATCGTTAGACCTTTCCATGACAAACACTCGCGCCCTCTCGACCTGCCGGCGCAGCTCTGCCTCATCGCCGCCGTGAATCAACTCCGCAAGGCTGCTCAGCCGGTCGGCAAAGCGCTGTATACGGTTGGCCGTTTCCTCTCGGTTGGTCAGCCACATGTCGAGCGTTAGTTCCGGCGATGAGGCCGCCACCCTGGTGGCGGAAGCAAAACTCCCGGCCAGCATTCTGCCGAAATTTGACGCCTTCCCGGCTTCCTCAGCACCCATCTGAGCGAGGGCCACCGCTACAGCATAGGGCAAGTGGCTGGTCAGGGCGACAGCGCGGTCGTGTTCCTCTGCGTCCATCCGGACAGTCTCCGCGCCGACTGACCGCCATAAGGCCTCGACCAGAGCAATCGCGTTCGAATCGGCTCCCTCGCCAGGTGTAATTACCGCCGCGCGTCCTTCGAAAAGACCGATCCGGGCCGAGTCGATCCCGGCGTCTTCGCTGCCGGCCATAGGATGAACGCTGACATATCGCGGTCCCAGTCCGCTTTGGGCAACGGCCTGCAGGACCTGTCTCTTGGTTCCGGCCACATCGGTTATGGTGGTACGCTCTCCGGCTACTTGCGTCAGCTTCGGGATCAGATCGAGCGTAGCGCCGATTGGTGTGGCCAGCACAATCAAGTCGGCCTCGGCGGCCAGGCTCTTCAAATCGGCCGAGATCGAATTGACTGCCTTGCGCTCATGGGCGCGTCGGAAGCTCGGTTCATCGACATCGTATCCGATTACCTGCCGGACAGTCCGCCTGCTCACCAGCTCCAGACCGAGCGACCCTCCTATCTGACCGAGTCCGATCAGGCCGACTGTGCGGGTCGCCAAGTCGCTCACGGGGCCTCCTGCTCGAGGTCTGGTCGCAGTTTGGCGGTCTGGCCGAGGTAGACATGGGTGATCTCATTCTGGCAACGGTCGGTGTTGACATGGATAAGGATCCGCACCAGGCTGCTCATGCCATGGGGGACGTCGATCTCGCGGGCGCACAGCAGCGGTACCGCCTTCCAGCCCAACTCGCGGACCACATAAGCCGGAAACTCGGCGTTCAGGTCGGGAGTCGTGGTCAGGAAGACGCTGGCGATGTCCTCGGGGTTGACATTGTTGGCCTCCACCATCGCCAGCAACAGTTTTCTGGTGGCGCCGAGGATCGCGTCCCGGGTATTGCGATCAGCGCGGACCGCACCGCGAATGCCGCGAACACAGCTCATTCACAAGTCCTTTCTGCGTCTAATCCATGGTCTAGCTATCGGCGCAAATGAAAAGCCCGCTACCTGGTCGGCAGGCGGCGGGCTGGATAGTTCGATATTTCGAAACCTAAACAGGAGCCGTCAGCGCCGACCGTCCGCTATCGCGGCGGCAATAGCCGCAACAACCGACACAGTATCGCCCCTGACAGACGTACTCGGTGCGGCGCTGATGATATATGTCCGTTATCAGATTCGGCTCCATGTTAATAAGTATACCCGATCCATCCACGTTGTCAAGCCCAACCGGGCCGTCAGTTTTTGCTTGCCGACCGGCCCATAGCGGACTTGGTTAGTGCATTATGGAGGCAGTGAATCAGGTCCTTTCGCAGATTTCCGAGTTCCTCTGGGGAGTGCCGCTGGCCAGTATTCTGCTGGCCACCGGGCTGTTCCTGACCCTGCGGTTGGTGTTTATCCAGTTCCGCGGGTTCGCACACGGCGTCGGTATTCTCAGTGGACGCTACGATGATCCCGACCACAAGGGACAACTGACCCATTTCCAGGCCCTTTCGGCGGCCCTCAGCGCGACCATCGGTATCGGCAACATCGGCGGGGTCGCAATAGCCATCTACTTCGGCGGTCCGGGGGCGATCTTCTGGATGTGGGTGACAGCCCTTTTCGGCATGGCCATCAAATACACCGAGTGCACCCTGGCGATCAAGTTCCGCAAGGTCGAAAAGGACGGCAACATCCGCGGCGGCCCAATGTACTACATCGAGCTGGGACTGGGCAGGCACTTCAAACCGCTGGCTTGGCTGTTCGCTCTCTGCACCGCTGTTGCGGCCATGGGAGCGGGCAACATGGTCCAGTCGAATACCCTGGCCCATTCGCTGGTCGATGTCTTTGACGTGGCGCCGGAGAATATCGCGATGTGGCGCTGGATCATCGGCGTTATCATCGCCGGTCTAGTCGGTATCGTGATCATCGGGGGGATCAAGCGCATCGGCCATGTAGCTTCATTCCTGGTACCGTTCATGTCGGTGGTGTATGTAATCTCGGCGATCATAGTGCTGATGCTTCATATTGATCAGATTGGCCCCGCCTTCGAGCTGATATTTTATCACGCCTTCCACCCGACCGCCGCAGTCGGCGGCGCCGCCGGGGGGGTAACTATCTGGATGACCATCTCCTGGGGCCTGCGTCGCGGTCTCTTTTCCAACGAGTCCGGCCAGGGCTCGGCAGCCATGGCGCACTCGACCGCCAAGGTCGAGGAACCGGTCCGTGAAGGGCTGGTGGCCATGCTGGGCCCGTTCATCGATACGATCATCATTTGCACGATGACGGCGCTGGTCATCATCACCAGCGGTATCTGGGCCGACGGCCTCAACGCCGCGCCGCTGACCATGGCCGCCTTCGACAAGGCCCTGCCGGTCTACGGAAAATGGATGGTAGTGCTGGGGATTCTGCTGTTCGCCTACTCGACCACGCTCAGCTGGTCCTACTACGGCGAGAAGGGGATAGAGTATATCCTCGGTTCCTGGTCCAAGCTGCCGTATAAGCTCCTGTTTGTCATCTTCACGCTCCTGGGGGCGCGTCTGGACCTGGTGGCGGTGTGGTCCTATGCCGACATCGCCAACGGCCTGATGGCGGTGCCGAACCTGTTTGCTTTGCTGGGGCTTTCGGGGGTAATCGCGGCCATGACCCGCACGTACATGAAGGAGAAGGCCGAGGGGAAACACTTGCCGTACAAGGAAGTCCTGCGCCTGCGCCGGGAGGGGAAAGGGTAAGCAAAAGCCCTCAAGGATAGTGGGCGAAGTCTCTCTCATCTCCAGATAGGTGGTTTTTTCGGGGCACAGGCCCAGATATCCGTCTCCCTGTCATATAGTTCTTTGTGATGTGTAGTGGCAGACTCGTCGCAGACCAGGCCGGGCTCTGCTTTGAGATCGACGGGGGCAGCGTAGAGTCCCTCCTCGTCCCACTGCTCCCCCGGTGGGACGTCAGGCTCTCATGCTCCGGCGTCAGTGGGAACCGGCTCAGGGAGCGGCCGAGCCAAGCATCGGAGCCCGCCGAGGCGGGGCACAACGAGGAGAAAACGTTGATGTTGCTGGCGGGGGAAGATCCCTCACCGGCCTTTGGCCACCCTCTCTCGCCGGGAGAGGGCAAGGCGGCTACACATGACATTGACTTCGCAGGTCCGATGTCTCTCATGGCAACTAACCGGCATCTGACTCACTGTCTCTTCACTCCCCTCGCCCAAAAAACGGAGAGGGGCCGGGCGTGAGGGTTGACTCGAAACGCAGTTGTGCGGGGTCCCGGGCTCGACGCTACATGTTACATGCAGTGATGCAAGAGACATCCCCCATTCGGCAGTACGACTTGGCACGGGATTTCCCCTTGGCGGCGGGGCGTCTTTTGTATAGGTTACGCCAGAGCAATGAGGACACCGTGAATCCATGAACTCGCAGCAACCCGACAGACCAGGCGCCCGCAATACCTCGTCGCCGTGCTGTTCCCCGGACCCGGCGTCGCTTACACCACTCGACTCACCCGATGCACCGGCGGATCAGCCGTGGACAGTGGGGCGGGTGACAGTCGGCGGACGTCCGGTCCCGAGGGTCGCCACAACCCTGGGCTGGCGTGACCGACTCGGTTCATGGAAAGTCCGCTGGGGCATCGGGCGCATGAACTACCGGGTGCCGCCGGGCCTCTACGCCGTCGGTCGACCCGATGATGCCTCGCCGGTTCTGGTTTCGGCCAACTACAAGATGAGCTTCGATCGCTTGCGGGCAGCGCTGGGCGGTTTCGATGCCTGGTTGCTCGTGATCGACACAAAAGGGGTCAATGTCTGGTGCGCCGCCGGAAAAGGCACCTTCGGCTCCGACGAGATAATCAGCCGAATCAAGGCCGTGGGGCTTGAAACCCTGGTGGCTCATCGCAAACTGGTGGTCCCGCAGTTGGGCGGTTCGGGAGCATCGGCGCGCCGGGTCCGCGATGCCACCGGGTTCAGCGTTCGCTACGGCCCGGTTCGCGCTGAGGATATTCCCGCCTTTCTCCAGTCGCGCATGAAGGCGACGGCCTCGATGCGACGCGTTCGGTTCACTTTCGGCGACCGATTGGTGCTGATCCCGATCGAATTGGTTCCGGCCACCAGGTGGGCTGTCGCAGCAGCCGTTGTCCTGGGCCTGCTTTCCGGCGTGGACGGCCTGTCATACAGCCCTGATCGCCTTATTGCTGCAGGTCCGGCGGCGGCTATGGCAATCGCCATCGGGATATGGGTCGGCACCTCGGTTCCGGCAGCGTTGCTGCCGTGGATACCGGGACGGGCTTTCGCCTTCAAGGGGGCGCTCGTCGGCCTCATCTATGCGCTGATACTATCGTGGCTGGCGCCCCACCTCCTTGACAGTACCTGGGCGGCGGCGGGATGGACCCTGATGATAACCGCTGCCTGCTCTTATTTCGCGATGAACTTCACCGGCTGCTCGACCTTCACCTCGCTCTCGGGCGTCCTCAAAGAGATGCGCTACGCGCTGCCGTTGCAGGTAATCGGTGGGGGTCTCGGGCTGGTCCTGTGGATCGTCGGGCGGTTGATCGCGGGGGCGCCATGATCGGCCTGCGTTATCTGTCGGATGTGGTCACGCTCGAGTACGATTCGAGCAAGTGTTCCGGTTGCACCCTCTGTGTCCAGGTCTGCCCGCATGCGGTCTTCGAGATGGGCTCCGGGAAGGCCGTGCTGGTCGACCGTGATGCCTGCATCGAATGCGGGGCCTGTGTATTGAATTGCCTTGATGATGCTATCAGCGTTCGTCCCGGTGTCGGGTGCGCCGCCGGGATTATGAAGAGCTGGTTGCGGGGCGACCCGGAACCATCGTGCGACTGCGGCGGCCCCGATGGCGATTGCTGCTGACTAATTCGATGACATCTATCCGCTTCTGCTAAACAGGCAGACGCCGTTCGAGACGTCTGCCTGAGAATCATCGGAAACAGGTGAATCGGATATCTATGGACACTGATTGCACGGCGCCGGCCCGCCGTAGAAGATGTAGTCGATCAGGTAGGTAACGTCGGAAATGTTAACCGCGCCGTCACAGTTGACATCTCCGGCTGTCCAGAACGGACACGGTGGTGGACCACCGTGGAAGATATAGTTGATCAGGTAGGTGACGTCGGAGATGTTGCAACCGGCGTCGTAGTTGACGTCACCAGGCACCCGCGGCCCGAGACAGCACTGGTAGAAGTCGCCCGGGCAATCATCGCAGACCTCACCGACTCCGTCACCGTCCGCGTCATTCTGATCGGGATTGTACACCGCCGAACAGTTGTCGCAGACATCGCCGACCCCATCGAAATCGCCGTCGTCCTGACCCGGATTGTACACATCCGGGCAGTTGTCGCATACGTCACCGATCTGGTCGCTGTCGGCGTCATCCTGATCCGGATTGTAGACTGTCAGACAGTTATCGCAGGCGTTACCGATGCCATCGCCGTCGCCATCCTCCTGGCCGGGATTGTAGTCGGCGGGGCAGTTATCGCACACGTCGCCCAGGCCGTCGCCGTCGCTGTCGCTCTGCCCGGCATTGGCTACGGCCGGACAGTTGTCGCAGACATCTCCCACACCGTCGCTGTCGCCGTCCTGTTGCCCCGGATTGTAGTCATGCGGGCAGTTATCATTAAGGTCCATGATACCGTCGCCGTCGCTGTCGGTGCATGAATAGATGCGCACCCAGTCGGAATTGAACTGGCCCACGGCGGCGTTGTCGTAACCGTCGTTGTCGACATCGCCTACGGTTGCGACTGCGATGCCGCTGCCGCTGAGGCCACCAGCCGGGAACTGATGGACCAGGCTACCCGTGGCCCCCGAAAACAGGTAAGCGTTGTTGCCTCCGTAGTAGCCCTGAATCATAACATCCGGGACCGCGTCATCGGTGACCAGACCTACGCCGGCCACAGCGGAACCGACCAGGGTGGCGCCGCTGACGGTCAGATCCATGAGAATGGTAGCGGTCTGGCCGCTGTACGATGCGGCATATCCGGAGAGAACGCGAGCGTAGTTGCTGCCCGGATAGCCGCATACGAAGTCGGCGCGCCCGTCGCCGTTGATATCGCCGACAGCGTCAAGATACTCTGCGGTCGGAGCGGTCAGGAGGGTATCGCCCCAGCTCTGGCTGTTGAACAGAAGGACCGGGGCGCCGAAGCGCTGAGCCACCGCGAAGTCATCCTCATTGTCGCCGTTGACATCGCCCAGGCCCGATACCACCCAGCCCATGTACTTGTAGGTTACCCCCCCGTTGATCCAGTTCATCTCGGAACCGTTGGGGCCGTCAATGATCAGGACCCGACCGCCGTAAGCGATCAAGTCGCTGTAGTTGGGTCAGCCCACGATGATCTCGTCATAACCGTCACCGTCTATATCGCTCAGGAAGTCAACCGACCAGCCGCGGCGTTCCCCATTGACGCCGTCCCGGTGGTTGGTCAGCAGTATCGCGCCGTTGGCGCCGCTGAAGACATCGATCCGGCCGTAGTTGCCGGAACCCTCGAACGGTGATCCGACCACGTAGTCCGGAGTCCCGTCGCCGTTGAAGTCGCCGCCGCCGGCCACCGCCCAACCCATTTGCGAGTTGTTCTTGTTACCGGTATGGCTGCGAATGACCGAACCATCGATTCCGGAATGCACGGTCACTTTCCCTCGGTTGCTGTTGTACCGGGGTGCTCCGACAATGAAGTCGTCGTAGCCGTCGCCATTGATATCCCCGATGCCGTCGATGCTACGGCCGAAATATGAACCGGCATCGCCGTCGAGTTGCAGATAGGTCGGGCAGGTGCTCTGCCCAAGCGCCCCGATGGCGGCCAGGCACACCGCGGCGCCCACCATCAGCAGAATCCGTTGCATAATTCAGTCCTCCTTACGAAGGGTTGCAGTTAGTTATGTAGCTAAAGACCTCTGAATTGATGCCCGCTTCTCCCACAGCATCAACTGTACCATAGCACCGGGATTCCGAAGTGTCAAGCGAGGAATGGGGCGGGAACCGTTGCCCCCCATGACATGTAATAAGCTGTGTACCGATGACGATACTTATCCGATAATGATGCCTATGAAATACTTGCTGATAACACTGCTTATGCTTTTGCTCGCCCCGATCTCGTGGGGCGCCTCGCTGCTGATCCCCATGGATGAAGCCCAGACCGACCACCTCAAGGCGTATGGGGTTACTTACAAAGCCCTTGAGAAGGGTTTCAAGGCCGAGTGGCTGCTCAATTATCGGGCCGGGTCGTTTCTGATAGATTATGCTTCCGAAGTTGTCGACCTCTGCCTGATCGCCGGAGTCTACCACGAACAGGTCGGCTCAGGACAGATAGCCGATATCTACCGTCAGATCGAGGTCGAGAACATGGAGCGAGTCGAACTTGAGAAGGCGCCGTCGATCGCTGTCTATTCGCCCCCGTCGGCTCAGCCCTGGGACGATGCCGTCACCCTGGCCCTCACATACGCCGAGATCGACTACGATGTTATCTGGGACGGAGAGGTTCTGGCCGGCGAACTCGAAGACTACGACTGGCTGCACTGCCACCACGAGGATTTCACCGGCCAGTACGGCAAGTTCTACGGTTCGTTTCGTAATCAGCTCTGGTATCAGTCCGATGTCGAGACCAATGAAAGTATGGCCGCCCGGTTAGGGTTCAGCAAAGTCAGCGACATGAAACTGGAGGTGGCGCAGACCATCTACGATTATGTCCGTCGCGGTGGATTCCTCTTTTCGATGTGCTCCGCTCCTGAGACTATCGATATCGCCCTGGCTGCGGCCGAGGTGGACATTGTCCCGCGCGAGTTCGATGGCGACCCGGTCGATCCCAACGCCACCGCCAGACTCGACTACAGCCGCACCTTCGCCTTCGAGAACTTCACGCCTGATTACAACGCCCTGGTCTATCGTCATTCGGATATTGATACTTACCCGGATCGCCTGGTCCGATTCACCGATGAGCGCAACGACTTTTTCTATCTGTTCGATTTCGCGGCCAAGCTCGATCCGGTACCGACCATGCTGACCCAGTGTCACACCAACACGGTCAACGGCTTCATGGGTCAGAGCACAGCCTGGCGTCAGTCGCTACTGAAGAAGCACGTGGTGGTCCTGGGCAAGCCGGACAATTTCGATGAGGTCCGATATATCCACGGCAATCTCGGGAGGGGAACCTTTTCGTTTCTGTCCGGGCATGATCCCGAGGATTACCGTCACATGGTCGGCGACCCGCCGACCGACCTTGCCCTGCACAAGAATTCTGCGGGCTATCGTTTGATTCTGAACAATGTCCTTTTCCCCGCGGCCAAGCGCAAAGAGCGCAAGACGTGATGGGGTCGCCGCGCAGATTCAAGGCTGGTCAGGATCCCTGCGGTTCTGATCTGCAAGAGTCTGCCCTTTGCAAGTAACGGCAATGCGGAACTTCAACCAACTCGCAGGAGATACTTGAAGCTCCTGCATGGGCGGCGAGAGTACCGAGTAGGCATGCAAAACCACTACAGCATCGCAAGATCGAACCTCAAGAACGGTGAAACGAACCTATTTTCCGGCAACCGCGTGAGGGCGCGAGGGTTATGGCCAATAGAATGCGGCCGGCGAAAGCCCCAAATTCCTTTGGCCACGGTCAATCCTGTTGTATTATCGCCGATACACATGGATAGACAGGCAACCCAAAGGAATGGACATAGATGAGATATCTGATCACCGGCGGGGCCGGGTTCATAGGCTCCAATATCGCGCAGAAGCTGGCCGAAGAGGGCGAGCAGGTCCGCATCCTGGATAATTTCTCCAGTGGTCGAAGCGAGAACATCGAGGCCCTGCCCGACACCGTCGAGGTTATCGAGGGCGATATTCGTGACTACTGGACTGTGGTGAAGGCTGTCCGCGAGATCGATTATGTGCTGCACCAGGCGGCCCTGCCGTCGGTGCCCCGCTCGGTGAAAAACCCGCTGACCTCCAACGAAGTCAACATCAACGGCACGCTGAATGTCCTTGAGGCCGCGCGTCAGGCCGGGGCCAGGAAATTCGTCATGGCATCGTCCTCGTCGGTCTACGGCGAGTCGGAAGAACTGCCAAAACACGAGGGCATGCGCCCCAGCCCACTCTCTCCCTATGCCGTAACCAAGCTCACCGCCGAATACTACCTCAAGGTCTATTGGGAGTTGTACCGCTTCCCAACAGTGGCCTTACGCTACTTCAACATTTTCGGGCCTCGTCAGGACCCGGCCAGCGAATACGCGGCGGTAGTCCCCAAATTCACGACTGCCCTGCTGACCGGCCGCCAGCCGACTGTCTTCGGTGATGGCGAGCAGTCGCGCGACTTCACTTACATCGATAACTGTGTTCAGGCCAACTTGCTGGCTGCCGGTAAGGACGACATGGTAGGGACCTACTACAATGTCGCCTGCGGCGGGCAGTTCACGCTCAACCAGCTACTGGACCAGTTACGCGAGATTATCAGTGTCGAGACCGAGGCAACCTATGCCGACCCGCGCCCCGGCGACATCAGGCATTCCTATGCCGCGATCGACAAGATCGGCGCCCAGGGCTACCAAGTGGAAGTAGATTTTGCTGAAGGGCTGAGGCGGACAGTGGAGTTCTTCCGTGCCCAGCTGGGTCTTTCGGGCAAACCAAGCGGCCATCCGGTGCGCTGAGGCGGCCCGGATCAGAATCACAAGCCCGAGCGAATCCACTCGGGGACGGTTGGATCACCGGTCCTGCTGATATTGTATGTTATCGGGAACGCCCACCCAATAGAAAAATACGCCCAGGAGGAGTCGAACCCCCAACCTTCTGATCCGTAGTCAGAAGATCGACTCGGAGCAGTTCGGGAGGTCTAATCTATTACTATTCAATGGTTTAGCTTGGCCGGCTTTTCGTCCCTGAACGCAAGTTCAGAAGGTTAACTTTCCATCTCCACCGCTATTCCATTAGTCTTGCGGCGAGTATCCGGAAAACATTTCCAATTGGCAACAAAAACTTTGGTTTCATTATTACGAAGGTCTCTATGGTAATCGCTGATTCAACCACCGGACGATTTTGTCTTCGGCTGTAGCGCGAGCGATACAATATCTTTGCCTGGTTTGCTCAATGATTTTGTCTCGGGGCGACGGCGCGTGATTGACTATAGGCGGAAGCGTTTCTGCGCTGAACGGCTTGGAAGTCGAGCCGTCTATACTGAGCTTCATGTACACGTTGTGGTTTGGTAACTCCTGCAAGTGTTCTGCCCTGAACTCTGGATAGAACTCCTTTGCCAGGACTTCCGCATCTTCAGAACCCGAAGTGAATGAAATCAGGGTGCCGACGTTTCCCAGGATTGCCGAAGCCATTCTATCCGGTAACTGAGAAATGAATTGATTCGCCATCCCACCAATGTTCAATCGGTATTTCCGGGCCTCTGATAGAATCGACGGAAAGTCTTCTGTCACGAACGACTGCAATTCATCGATGTAGAGATAGAAATCTCGCCGTTTTTCTTCCGGTTGCTCAGCGCGTCGCAAAGCTGCCAAGTACAGTTGCGTGACCATGAGTGAGCCGAGTAGGCTTGAATTGTCTTCCCCAATCCTGCCTTTAGACAAATTCATGATAAGAATTCCGCTGTTATCCAAGACGTCAGCCAGGTCGAATTTTGTCTTTGTCTGTCCCACGATATTTCGAATGAGGGGATTGCTCAGGAACTGCCCGACCTTGTTCTGAATAGGCGAGATGGTTTCCGTCCGGAACACTTTTGGATATCCCTCGAACTCCATGGTCCAAAAGTTCCTCACGACCGGGTCTTCGATTCGCCTAATTACCTGCGCCCGGAACAGATCATCATTGAGCATCCGAGTAACTGCTAGCAACGAATGTCCCGGATGCTCCAACAGTGCAAGCAACGTATTCCGCAAGACGTACTCCAATCGGGGGCCCCACGAGTCAGCCCAGATTTTCTTGAATACCTGCACGAGTCCCGAAGCCACCAAGTGTTGCTGTGAGGAATCAGTATGAGAGAGCGGGTTGAATGCAATAGGAAAGTCCGTGTCTGCAGGATTGAAGTAGATCGTTTCGTTGATCCGCTTGGATGGAATGTAGTCAAGCAGGCGTTCAGCCAGATCTCCATGGGGGTCAAGAAGGGCAACTCCATTGCCGTTCCAAATGTCCTGCACAAGGGAGTTGAGTAGTAGCGTCGATTTGCCGGTGCCAGTTTTGCCAACGATGTACGTGTGCCGGCGGCGGTCCGCCTTTCTAATTCCGAACCGCTGACGGGCATTTCGATAGTTCGTCTGCCCCAAGATGATGATCTCTTCCTTATTCATAGCCCGAATCCTACGCCGGGTCGCTAAATCAGGGGAGGGAGGAAAAGTTGTCGACTTCGACAATTGATTGCTTCTGTGGTTCTTCTACTCTCCAAGGGCATTGGTTTCGGCTCACCCGTGGTTTGGTGACCGAAGCAACAGCCCTTTCCCAATCAAATCCAATCCAGAAAATCTGAAACAGGAGAACCACATGAAAAACGGCAATCTTGTCACAACGATCGAGATCAAAGACAAGCAAGGCCGGGTCGTGGCGACCAAAGAGGTTGTCACGTACGCTGGCTTGCTTAATCGAGCCCACCAGGAAGGTCTGAAAAAGGTAATAACCAGGCTTGTTCAAGCCCCTTCCAAGGACAACGGAATGACCGCGATCTGCACGGCCACTGTCACCACCGGGCGGGGCGTGTTCATGGATTGCGGCGATGCCAATCCCGAGAATGTCCGCGCCGGATCCGTCCCGCACATCATCCGCGTAGCGCTCACGAGAGCCAAAGCAAGGGCTCTCCGCGACGCGGTCAACATCGGGGCCATTCCGCTGGAGGAGTTCGGAGACTACCCGCCGCAGTCGGCGAAGCCTCAGGATGACCGCCCGGGGATGGCAGAGACAAACCGATCGAATCCCACGAAGAATCCGAAACCGGCCACCGAGGCCCAGAAAAAACGCTTGTTTGCTCTGGCCGAAAAGCAGGACAAGAGCGTTGACGAAGCCGAGCGCTACCTCTGCGAGCAACTCGGCGTCAGGCGACTGGATAACGCCACGGTTTCGGGCGCAAGCGCCCTGATCCAGCGGCTTACCCGCGAAACCTCAACCACGACCAAAGAACTGGTCAATTAGAAGGAGGTAATGTCACGTGACGCAGAATCTGTACGACGCACACCGGCAGTGGGCAATGCGCCCCCCGGACGAGCGGTTCAGGACCCTCGACGACCTGCACGAGTATGTCCGCAATCGCAGGCATTCTTCCCGCCAGGAGACCCGGAATCTCCGCGAACTTCATTTAGCCGTAACCGAGCGAGACGGGCTTGGCCTGAACGGACATTCATCCACTGCCTTGTTCACCAACTGGGCGTTTGGCCAGCTCTGCTCAAACGCATGCGCTCCGGCCCGGTATCTTCGCACGCTGTCCGCTTCGCTCGCCGCTGACTGCCTGCGGGAAACACTCTCAAAATCGGACGAGAAGTGTAAGGTGCTTTTGAGAAACGTCAATGGACACGAGATCAACGATCGCCGCCCGATGACCGCCGCGCTCACCGGTCCTACCTACGGCAGAATCTGGGACGACGACGTTATCGCCCCACTCAAAGAAGCGGTCGGCGGGACCGGCTGGCGTATGCCGCCCGGGCACGGCAACGAACCGACTGCATATTCCGAGCCATCGCGCCAGTGGATTCCGATTGATCGCGCCACCTGATTC
>CAZGMK010000013.1:0-77767 GCA_964526835.1 uncultured Ignavibacteriales bacterium | reverse complement strand
TCAAACCGAATCCACCTTAACTAAGCCGCCAAACTGTCCAACAAACCCGGACCACGTCTTGAGTGATACATACGAATGGAGGATAAGCAGCATGTCAGTTTCAGTGCGAATGTGGTTATTCGTCTTTTGCCTGATGTCCCTCGGACCCGCGGCCGGCTGCACCGACGGCATCGGCGGTCAGACAACTATTGTGGGAGGACTCGACATCCCCCTACATCCCGACGCCTTCGACGATGGATGGAAGCTCGGTATGCACGGCATCCTGGAGTTTGGTGTCGTCTTTGCCAATCGGATTTCAGTCGTCGGTGGTGTTGGCTATGCTCGTCATTCACTGGATGGGGAACAACTTTTGCGTCAGGCTGGTCTGAACCTGTATGGAGTTACACTCGAAGGCGGCGCCTATTCGGCCTTAACCATTGCCGGTGGCCTCAATACCTATGTCATTCCACTTACATGTCCAGTCTCCCCATACCTGATCGCCCGCCTTGGGTACATGCGACTGCGTATTGACGATGCCACCGTGCATGTTCCGGGCTATGGGTCCTTATACGGCGCCGGGAACAGCGAAAGTGCTTTCGGAATCCAGGGTGGACTGGGCACGAGCTTCAATGCCAGCCGCCACCTCAGCCTCATCTTCGAGTCCCGGTACAGCCTCGGCCTGGCCAGTGATGAGACCGGTAGCCTGGGGCTGTATGGAGGGGTGACGATCCGCTGGTAAGTCCCAATTTCCAGTTGCATAGCTCCCCGCTTGGACTATATTAATGGATGAAGGTACATCATGCATTGATTGCCCAAAGGCAGGGAGAACGCAATGAAAACTGCATCCGTGAACGCTGCCGTGCTGGCAGTATTGATAGTCGCCGGCATGGCTGCCGGGACCGTGCCGGACACCCTCCGGATCGGACAGGATTACGCCTATTCGGTCAGCGAGGGTATCTTCAAAGTACCAGTCTACATTTTCAATGATAACTCCGATCTCGACGCCATCGCCTTCCCTATGCGCTACACGTGCACCGGCGGGCTGGTTGTGCCGGACTCAGTCACTCGCGCCGGACGCACCCTCGGTACCAATATCTTCAACCTTCTGATGACCGCTGGCGGCGGCGGCGAGACCAACCCCGATACCTTGTGCTTAGGACTGATCTCGGTCGGCCAGGGGCTGCCTCCGGGTCAGGGAATCGTAGCCGATATCTGGTTCTCGGGCGAGGGCGCGCCGGGCGACTTGGTATCGTTTACACCCGTTGACTTCGCGCCACCGGCCTGCGAGCCGGCCTCGCAGCCGCCCGATCCCGATGGCGGACCGGTGGTCGGGATTTCGCACCTGATGATCGTCTCCAATGTACTGCAGATACTATGCGATAACGCCATCAGTATCCCGGCTCTTTCGGATCTTGCGTTCGATGTGTCGATCTACGGCGGCAGTCCTCCGTGGGATCTGTTCATTGTCGACTTTCAAGGTCCCGGCGAACCGGCCACTCAACCTTATGTCAGCGGCAACGGGCCCTGGGAAGTTCGCTGGCGACCGGGCTCAAACGACACCGGACAATGGAGCCTGACCCTCGGTGTCTGGGACAGCGAGGGCCTTTACACCGAGAAGCAGGTCACTGTCAATGTCACGCCCGGGCCTCAGGACCCATGCGATATTGTCCGCGGTGACCTCACTTGCGACGGCGCGGCCGACATTGAGGACCTGGTCGCCATGGTAAGCTGGATGTACGGTGGCGGGCCGCCGCCGGATTGCCCCGGAACCAAGCTGAACCTGGGGCCGGATACCCAGGGCGATACGGTCTGGATCGGAATAGACGGCAGCCAGCATGTCGGGGGCGGCGTGATTCGTATGCCGGTCTACATGACCAACGCCACCGACGATGTCTCCGCCATACAGTTTCCGTTTACTTTCGAGTGCTCGGCCGGACCCCTGATGCCCGACTCGATCACGCGCGCTGGCCGCACTTTCGGCACGAACATCTTCCAGTTGCTCCTGGGTTTCAGCTACCAGGGGGATGGCACGGCGAATCCGGACTCTGCTTGCGCCGCCTTAATATGCCTTTCTGAGAACCTCCCGGCGGGCTCCGGGATTATCGCCGACATGTGGTTCAGCGGCGCTTTTCCGGGAGACAGTGTCTGGTTCGACCCGATTGAGTACTACCCACCCAGTTGCGACCCGGCCATTGCTTCAAACACCGGAATCTATCACGAACTGACGTTTGTGCCCACCGCCTGGGAAGTCGGGCCTGCCGAGTTGTACATTTCGTGCGGGCTGTACTATCAGGTTCAGGCTTTTCAGACACTCTCATTCCCCGTCGGAGTCGCCGGAGGCGCACCGCCGTACAGCCTTGAGATAGCCGAGTTGACCGGCTCGCAGCCGGACAATCAACCGGTCCTGATGGGGGACGATCCCTGGACTTTCAGCTGGACCCCGACCGGCGCCGAGTTAGGCTCGCATCGTCTGACCCTGTTGGCCACCGACGGCGAGGGCGCAGAATTTGAATGGGAAGTCACGATCAACGTTCTCCCCCTCGAGCCATCGCAATGTGACTACTTGAGGGCGGATGTCAACTGTGACGGCATTGTCAATATCTCTGATCTGGTGTTCATGGTCAACTACATGTTCGGCGGCGGCCCGACACCCGATTGTGGCCGCAAGTAAGGCCCGTGCGAATAGCCGCCGGCCCCGTCTGACTTGCAGCGTCGACAGCCATTACTCAGGCATGCCCGACAAGGCTCCCGTCAGTGAAACTGCAACCTTCAGCGACCCGCGGCAGAGGTCGTGTCAATGAGCCTCGGTTTGTCCGGTGATGCTCCGAAGACAAGCCCCGCGACTATGCGAGAGAGGTTGTGTCCCGCGTAGCGGGCGGTCTTGCGTCGCCTGACCAGATACAGAGGAGCTGATTATTCATGGGCCAGGGACTTCTTCAACAGGCCCCGGGGGTGAGCGTGTGTTTGCCTCTGCCACGCCGGGATTCGTCGCTGACCCCTCTTGTTGACTCCGCAACGTCCGCCGCCGATACTTAGTACATGCACGGCGGATCTCGTAAGCTACTCATAATCGCAGCGTTCACAATAGTGCTGATCATCCTGGTCAACCTGGCCTGGTGGATCTTCTATGATCGCACCGAAGGGATGCTTGATGCTCAACTCAGCCGTCGACTGTCAGCCGTCGCCAAGACAACCGCAGTCCCCCTGGCCCCGGCCCTGATCGACCGCCTTGTGGACAATGATTTCGATGCCTACATGCAGGTCCTTGATGTACTCTCGCAGGCGCGGTGGGCCGACTCGCTCAGCGAGATATTCATCGTCGCGCCCGATTTTTCGTATCTGGCGACCACATCGCTGACCGGCGACTCGATCTACTTCCTGGCCGAACTCAACGGCCCCTATATCGATTCGCTGTTCTTCGGACTGGCCCGCGGTTCGATAACGACGCCCTCGTATCGCACCGGCTCGCTCTACCTGAAGTCGGCCTTCGTGCCCCTGTGCAATCCGGCCGGCGAAGTCACCGCTGTGCTGGGCGTGGAGGCCAATGTCGATTACTTCGATTCGCTGGCCGATCTTCGTCGCAACCTGCATTACTCCACGGCTCTGTCGATAGCCGGCGGTGTGGTCTTCGGTCTGCTTTTCCTGCTGGTGCAGCGTCGCCTCAACCACGCGCAGGCGCAGTTGTTTGTCAATGAGACCCATGCCTATCTCGGACGCATGGTGGCGGTGGTGGCCCACGAGGTTCGTAATCCGCTGATGATTATCCGGGCCTCGGCCGAGCGCCTCCGCAAGAAACACGAAGCCCCTGAAGGTGAATTTATCGTCGACGAGGTCGATCGCCTCAACAGCCTGGTGACCGGCTATCTGGACGTCGCGCGCGGCGGCGCCGGGCAGCGCCTGATCGACTCCGAGAAGCCTGAAACCATCGACATCGTAAGTCTGATCGCAAACCTGAAGAAGCACTTCCACGATAAGTACCGTAACGCCGAGGTGAAGTGGATCGAGGACGACTCCACTTCGCAGGAGACCTTCACCGGATACCTGCGGCCCCTGCGGCAGGTGCTCCTGAACTTGATGATCAACGCCGCCGAGGCCTGCCAGGCATCGGGCCGGCCGATCCAGGTCGGGCTAAAGGTGCGATACAAGGGCGAGCGAATCGAGTTCGCCGTGGTCGATCACGGACCGGGGATGTCCCGCCGGGATCAACAGCGCGCCGGGGATATGTTCTTCTCGACCAAGCAAACCGGCAGCGGGCTGGGTCTCTACCTGAGCCGGAAAATCGTTGAACAGATGGGCGGCGCGCTACATATTGACAGCCGTGCCGGTCACGGCGCCACCGTGACCGTGTCCCTGCCGCCGAAACCAAGCGGAGACGCTGATGGCCAATATCCTTGTAGTTGATGATGAGCCCAGAATGACCGCCCTCATTTGCGGGCAGCTCGAGGATGCCGGCCACCAGGTGACTACGTGCACCGATCCTCGCCGGGCGCTGGAGCTAATCGAGAAACACTCCTTCGATATCGTCATTACGGATCTGTCGATGCCGGAAGTGTCTGGCATGGCCATACTGGAGCAGGCCATGGCGAAGGAAAGCACGGAAGTGCTTATGATGACCGCCTACGGCACCGCCGAGACCGCGGTCGAGGCAATGAAGAAAGGAGCTGCCGATTACCTGCTCAAGCCGTTTGCCCTCGATGAGCTGGAGCTGATCGTAGCCAAGATCGCCCTCAAGCAGAAGCAATCGGCGCTGGTCGATCACTATCGGCGTCAGGAGGCGGCGGAGGCGACAGAATTCATCGGCCAATCAAGCGCCGCCAAACGGGTTAGGGAGATGCTGACCAAGGTAGCCGGGTCGGAAGCGACGGTCCTTCTGACAGGCCGCAGCGGCACCGGCAAAGAGGTCGCCGCGCGGATGCTGCATCAGTTGTCACCGCGGGCCGGCGGGCCTTTCATCGCCGTCAACTGCGCGGCGCTGCCTGAGAGCCTGCTTGAGTCCGAGCTGTTCGGCCACGAGAAAGGGTCCTTCACCGGCGCTGTGGCCCGCAAGCGCGGACGATTCGAAGTCGCCGAGGGCGGTTCGATCTTTCTCGATGAAATCGCCGAGACAACTAACGCCGTACAATCGAAACTGCTGAGGGTGCTTGAAGAAAAGAAGATGTACCGGGTCGGCGGGGTTGATCCGGTCGACATAGATGTCCGGGTGATCGTCGCTACCAATCGTGACCTCAGAAGCGAGATTGAGCGCGGGCGTTTCCGCGAGGACCTGTTCTACCGGTTGAACGTCTTTCCGATCAACCTGCCGCCGCTGGCCGAACGTCGCGACGACATCCTGATATTGGCTGAGCACTTCCTGAAAGAACTCAACTACTCGCATCCGCAGGTTACCGAGGACGTTGCGGAAATGCTGAACCGCTATGACTGGCCAGGTAATGTCCGCGAACTCAAGAATGTCATCGAGCGGGCCACTATTCTGGCCGGGGGCGAGCCGCTTAGCATGGAGGACTTTTCGCTCAAGGTGGACGATGCTCCGCTTGTGACGGGCGAGGGCACCCGGCCGGACCCGGCGTCCGGACTTGAGAGCACGGAAAAGCGGATGATTCTACAGGCGTTGGAGAGAACCGGCGGCAACAAGACAGAGGCGGCGAAATTGCTGAAGATCAGTCGGCGGAGGCTCTACAGCCGGATGAAGATACATGGGATAGAGGCGTGAGCCAGCCGGTACACCTGACCGCTGCGGTACACCAATGTGTACCAACTGGGACACACCAGGGCGTCAGGGCATTGCGGGGGGCCATCGCCGGGCAGGAATTAACTACATTAACCATAAACACTTAGCCGCACAGACACGGAACCCCGGAGAAGTCGGCACGAAGCTTGTTCTAACTTCAGGCGACAAGAACCCGACCGGGCAGAGATCCCGTGGGGACAGCGATTTAGAAAGGAGCAGCACAGTGAGATTTTCCCTCAGGACATTGACGATCACGGTTATCATGCTGCTGTCGTTTGTCTCCGTTGTAGTGTCACAGACAGGCATGCGCGATCAGGATCGGGTTCGGGCCGAGCTGGAGCGCACCGACCAGATAATCGACCATGCCCGTGAATTGATCAGCCAGTCCGAATACGCCGGCGCCCGCATTATCCTCGAAGCGGCGGTCAAGATCCAGAGCGAGGCCTGGCAGGTATTTCGCGATGCAACCCGGCCGTCTGATCTGGCCATCGCCAAGCGCCTGACGTTGCAGGCACGCGAGCAGGCCCAGCGAGCCATCTCATCCGGTCACGCCGCCGAGGACAATGTCTCGGCGCTCCAGAGTAAACTGGAACGAGTTACCGAGATGCTCAGTCAGGCCCGCAACATGGCGGGCGGCCACGGCGATGCGCGCCATCGGTCGGTCCTCGATGCAGCGTCGGATCTGCTCGATCGCGCCTGGGAGATGTACCGCGACGGGCAGTACCGGGCGGCGTTGAAGCTGGCCAACCAGGCCGAGCAAACAGCCCGCAAGGTCGTCGATGCCGCCCAGCAGCAGCAACAACAGCTGGGCCAGCTCGATCGCCAGACGCAGATGATTCGCGACGGTCTGGATCGGATCGAGGCGACTCTGGCCGAGTGCCAGTCCGAGGTGGCGGAGAAGCTGATGGAGCAGGCTCGCGAGGCCTATCGCCGGGCCGGGCAGCTTCGCGGCGAGAACCGCCTGACCGCTGCGATTCAGTCGCTGAAGAACGCTCGCAAGCTGGCCGAGCAAGCCACGCGCGAATGCCGTGGAGGTCAGTCGCTGACTCAACGCTACGAGCGCCTGTCAGCCGAGGCGGACCGCCTGGCTGAGCAGGTAGCGCCCTCCGATGAGCAGGCCCGTAAACTTCTCGCTTTGGTTCGAGAGCAGTTGGATCTGGCCAAAGGCTATCTGGATTCCGGTGACACCAAGTCGGCCACCGCGGCGATGCGCGCGGCGGAGCTGACCCTGGGGCAGCTGACGCGGCACCTGGGCCAAAGTGATATGTAGCCGATTGCGATCCGTAGGGATACGGATCATTGTCATAATTGCATTAGTACTTGGCATTTTCCCCTTCGGAGGCCTGTATCTCCAGACACAGGCCTCCGATCTCTCCCTTAAGGCCGGGGTAGGCTATGAGCTGCTCTCACAGGAGTACTTCGTCGATACCGTGGCGTTTTCAGGCCCCGATTCGGTCCTGACTCAATGGGCCCTGACCACCAACTACCTTGACGATATGAAGGCGCAGTTCCGGATCGACTGGTTGCCCTACGACGACCGTCGGCTGCAACTCCGGGGATCTTGGGACCAGACCAACGAATTTGTCCGGGGCCGTGCGACCAGTCAGTGGCGCATTCCGGTCGGCGTAGGGACCATGGACCTCTGGAGCGAACTCGAGGGCAAACAGCGTTATCGCGGTGAAGAGAAATTCGGCGACTCCTACTGGCAGGGCTGGACCCGCCTGAAATGGACCCGCCCGGTCGACGAGAAGTGGAACCTGGTCGTGCAGGGGCGCGGCGACGGCGTCGCTTTCCTGCGCCCGGCCGACTATAACTACAGCTACTACCGGGCCGGCGGCGAGCTCGGGCTGCAGTGGCTGGTCGGCGAGTTTTCCACCGCCGATGCTCAGCTCTTCTATTACCATCGCGAGGTGCCCGACTCGACCGACCTCAACTACGAATCTTCGGGTATCCAGGCGACTTTTTTCGGGTTCATGGACCACTTCGACCTGGATGCGTACCTGCGCCTGGAGACCAAGAACTACAACCGCCCCGCCCACCGCGACGACCACCTGCGCATTGAAGCTCAAGCCCGCCACAATTGGCGCTTCGGTCTATCAGGGTGGTTCCTGCGGCAGGAGATCGAGTACGAGGCCAACAACTACCACCCCGAAGATCAGATTAACTTCGACTATGGACGCTTTGAGACAGCGGCGCTCGTCGGCGTCCGGGTTGGTCTTTTCGATGCGGCGCTCGGACCCCGCTACGAACACCTGTCCGAAGACGAAGATACACTGCTGACCGGCCAGGATTACGACGAATACAGCGCTCGTGCCGACCTTAACCTGGTTTCACCGCCGGGGTGGTTTATCTCGGCCGAGTCGATCACGGGACGTCGCAACCTCCGCCACGAGAACGAATATCGGAGCGATTTCACTTTCGAACGGCTCAGCTTGATTGCCGACGTCGGGTTGGGCGGCGGATTGAATCTCAGCCTCCTGTTCTCGGGCGAATGGGAGTGGCACGAGGTGGAACGTGACGACTCCAGGATATTCCTGATTAATACCAGTCTGACCTACGGCTTCTGAGGGGCTATTATGATGAACCTCGGTTGGCCCGTCGACGCTGTTAAGACAAAGCCCGCGGCTACGCGACAAGAGCCGTTTCCCCTCGTAGATGACTGCATGGCGTCCCCTGGCCATAAGCAGAGAAGCTGAACGATCATTGGCTAATGGCCCCTTAGGCAGACCTTAAGGGCCTAGTGAACCCGGCCCCAAGCACCCGCTGGCTCACCTCACGCTTACCCACGGTCCCCCTAATCCTTGAATAGATCATCGAAACTTCGCTTGCGGTCGTCTTTGCTGCCGGCCTCGGTGCGAATGCCGCCCGGGCCCTTGACTACAGTGCGCATCTGGAAAAAGTCGCAGAAGTTCGCCTTCTCCTTGTTGGGGATATTCACCTCAATCGGTTCCTTGCACTGAAAACGACGACCTGGCTCCCAGTGACGACACCCGCGGCAACATCGTAGGTCGGCCAGGCAATGCGGGCAGGCATCACTTCGGGTCACCTTGAACTCGACCCCGGTAGGGCGGCCGCAATTCCAGCAGATCAGACCTTTTTCTTCCGGCATAACGCGTTCTCCGATGATTGTCAGTCATACATTATACGACACACAATGGCTCAGGTCCAGAGCCCGATCGCTGACGGCGGTTGACTTCGCTCGCGGTCGAGGGTATTATTGAAGACCGTTGTCGGATTTACCATTATGGAAGACAAGCGCAAACAAACCGAAATCAAACTGACCGCCGAAGTCTCCTGCGCCGGTTGAGCTTCCAAGCTCTCGCCAACGTTGTTGGCGTCCGCATTGAGCACCCTGCCGGTAAGCGCCCATGAGAACCTGCTGGTGGGTTACGGCCAGGCCGACGATGCCGGAGTGTACAGGCTGACGGATGAGATCGCACTGGTGCAGACGGTCGACTTCTTCCCGCCGATCGTCGACGATCCGTTTTCGTTCGGACGGATTGCCGCCGCTAACGCCCTTTCCGATGTCTACGCCATGGGCGGCTGTCCCCTGACGGCGCTGAATATTGTTGGTTTCCCGGCCGGCAAGATGGATGAATCGGTGCTGACCGAAGTCCTGCGCGGCGGAGCCGACAAGATCACCGAGGCCGGCGCGGTGGTTATCGGCGGCCACTCGGTTAAGGACAACGAACTGAAGTACGGATTGGCCGTGACCGGCATCGTCCATCCCGAGCAAATCGTCACGAACGGCGGCGCTAAGCCCGGTGATGTGCTTTACCTGACCAAGCCGCTCGGGACCGGACTGATCACTACCGGCATTAAGCGCAAAGCCGTCGGCCCGGACCTGGAGAGGATTGTCACCGCCCAGATGGCCCAGCTCAACCGCACTGCTGCTGAGCTGATGGTCGCGCATGGAGTCCACGCAGCCACCGATGTTACCGGCTACGGCCTCCTGGGGCACGCCTTCGAAATGGCGGCCGCCTCGGAGGCGACTCTCCATATCAAAGCTGAAGCTCTGCCTCTGATGCCGCAGGCGATAGAGTTGGCCGCGGCGAAGATGATTCCGGGCGGGGCCAACGCCAATCGCGAGTTCATGCAGGGCAAAGCTGTGATCGCTTCGGGACTCGACGAAAACCTGGTCGCCGTCCTGTTTGATCCACAGACCTCCGGCGGCTTGCTGATCGCAATCCCAGCGGACCGGGCGGCCGCTTTCGAGTCGTCGGCCGGGGACAGTGTACAGGTCTGGCGTATCGGAGAGGTCGATCACTCCGGGGCATCGCCGATCGTAGTCCAGTAGCCTGTGGAGGACTGATGGGCGCACCATCTGCGCGCAGAAACCTGATCATCTATCTGCTCACGGCGGCCGTTGTGGTCTCCGGTTTCGTCTTCTGGCAGTCCGATCTGACCAGCGACCCGCCGATGTATTACTCTGGCATCGGCCAGTCGCTCGGGACCGACCCGGCCCAGTACATCCACCACGCCCGCAACAAGGTTCTGTTCGACGACTGGGATCCATACAATCACGACCGCTGGACCGTCTACCAGCACTCATTGGTTTCAGGAGTGGCCTATGTCTGGTTCAGTCTGACCGAAGTATCTATCCGTAATGCCAACATGGTGGGAATCTTCCTGAGCCTGGGGGGGCTGATCCTGATGCTGATCGGGCTAATCCGCCATCATCGCCCCTGGGTCCTGCCGGCGGTGGCTCTGGCCTGGACTATGAACGTCAGCCTGCTGACCTATGGGCGGCTGTCATACCTGGAGAACGGTCTGCTGTTCCTGACGGGGCTGGCCTTCATGACCTGGTGCTGGTGGGGCGATCGAGCCTGGGGTGCTGCCTTGACCGGAGCAGTGATTGCAGCAGCCGCTCTGACTGGAAAGTTGTTCGGTGTCTTGATGCTGCCGGCCGTTCTGGCAGCCATCCTGGCGGGATACCGAGACAACCGTCTTCGTCGTGCCTTCGCCACAATCGGGGGCTTCGTCATCGGGTCACTTCTGCTGGTAGTCGCGCTCTATGGAGCAGATATTGCCGCCGCCTTCGGTTACGCCGGAGAGCAAGCTTACGGTCTGCGAGGCTTCCCCGATGGCCTGAAATCACCTTGGGCCTTTGTGGAACACCTGATTAGCTATGGGTTCAAGAACCGCGCCTGGTACCTTGACGCGGATATGTTCGTTATCCTGATAGTTGGGATCAGTGTACTGGTCATGCTGCTAAGCCGACGCAACGAGCGTCCGAGCCTGCCGCCATCGGTCATCCTGGCCGGTTTCTGGATCGCTGTGGTCTGGCTGGCTATGATGCCGTTGAATTACTCGCCGTTGCGTTATGCCCTGATGATGTTTCCGGCGGTGCTGATCTTCGGATTCGGCATCCTGGACAGGGCCATGGGAGCGAACCACCATCCGGTCGAGTCGCTCAGTCGGAAGGCGCAGGCAGCAATCGGACTGCTGGCCTGGTGGGCCGGGTATCACGTAGTCTGCAATCTATTCTGGTTCAACGAACCCGTGGGCGCCTGGCTGGTCTGGGCGACAGCCGGGTTCGGGCTGATCGCCATAGGAACGTTCCGCCTCCTGCTGCGACGGGGGCCTTTGGTAGTGTCTCGCGGCTGGGTAACCGGCATGCTGGTCTTGCTGTTGATCGGGGTCGTCGTTGTCAACACTGCCAGGGTGCGGCGTCATCATGTAGTGGAACAAGTATACAACATCGCCGAAGCCAACGATGACCTGGCTCATATTCTGGGTGAAGGGGCGGTCGTCTCAGGCGCCTACGGTCCGGTCCTGACAACCGAAACTCCACACGGCAACTTCATCCACCTGTTCTCTGCCGTCGCCGAGGTTGATTCGACGCTGTTCGTCAGTCAACCGGTCACCCACATCGCAGTCGAAGTAGCCAGCCACGCCGCCGCCCGGGAGCAATACCCTGAGATCGAGAAGGCGGCGTTCGTCACTACCTACTGGATTCGCGACCACGAGGTACGCGTTTACCGCCTGGCGGGGCTTTTCGGTAATCCTGATGCCGCCGACTATGCACCGAGCGATTTCGAGTTGGCCTACACCGCCTTTCAGGAAGGGAGCATCGACAGCGCGGAGACGCACCTGAAGGCCCACCTGTCCGACCACCCCATGACCAAGTCGGCGGGGTTACTGCAAACCGATCTCTACCTGGCTAAACGCAATATCCAGGCCGGACTGGCCCTGCTCGCCGAACTGGCCGATACCTATCGCACCGACTTCTACGTACAGATGCAGTGCGGCCGTCTCTATCTAATGCTCGGTCTGAGCCAGAATGACCCTTCCATGACCGAGCTGGCCCGTCGTTACTTCGAGCGAGGGGTCAAGGTAAATCGATTCAAGGCCGATTTCGCCATGCGCCTGGCTCGCCAAACCCGCCAGGCCGTACAAGGGCGATAAACACATCTGCACCCGCGACAAATCCCGAGACGCCGGAAACCTTTTGGGCACTGACTTGTTTCAGTCATTAACGAAGAGTAAATAGGTCGCTTTAATGCGCGTTTTAATGTGAAAGGAGTTTCCCATGGCCCATACCCTCCCGAAGATCGGATACAGTTACGATGCGCTGGAGCCGTACATCGACGCCAGGACGATGGAAATCCATCACTCCAGGCATCACCAGGCTTATGTAGACAAGCTCAACGCTGCGCTGGAGAAACATCCGGATCTGCAGAAGCTGCATGTCAACGAGCTTCTGACCGACCTTTCAGAGGTCCCGAAAGACATTCGACAGGGCGTTCGCAACCATGGCGGCGGCCACTCCAATCATACCTTTTTCTGGAATATCCTCAAGAAGGACACAGAGTTCTCCGGCGAAATCGCCGAAGCCATCGACAGCACATTCGGCGGCCTCAAGCAGTTCAAGGAGAAATTCAGCAGCGCCGCGGCCGGTGTTTTCGGCAGCGGCTGGGGCTGGCTGGTGCTTCACAACGGCGATCTCAGAATAATCGGCACCGCTAATCAGGACAGCCCGCTGTCGCAGGGTATGACTCCGATTATGGGCGTCGACGTTTGGGAGCATGCCTACTATCTCAAGTACCAGAACCGACGCCCGGAGTACCTTGAAGCCGTTTTCAATGTCTTCAACTGGCAGGCCATCAATCAGAACTACGTCAACGCCCGTCAGCGAGAGACCGTCGGCGTTCGATAGGGCCGCCGTCGTCCGGAAATCCTCCAGGAGATTGGCCTTGAGCCGATGGGTCAATCCTCTTTTAGTCGCATAACTCGGCAATTCTCCTGTTACCACCGGTCGAAAACCTCGGCCGGTGGTGCTTTATTGTCTCGGCATTCTGTGATCCATTGCGTAACAGATTTGACGATAAGGATGAGGCTAATAATCCTCCCCTGCCGCTGAAAAGGCCTTGACAACGGTCGGGCTGAATGTATATAGGCGCTTGACATAAGACCCAAACGGAGGTTTTTGGTAATGAAGGTCAAAGTCGACAAGGAACTCTGTTCCGGTGATGGTATTTGCGTTGATCTGTGCCCGCAGGTCTTCGAGATGAATGACGACGACATAGCGGAAGTCATCGTTGACGTGGTCCCTGAGGACCTTGAGGACGATGTTCGCGACGCCGCTGAAAGCTGTCCGGAAGCCTGCATCGAGATCGAGGAATAGCAGAACCGAACAAGACAGATAGCGGGCGGCCGGGTACTCCAGGCCGTCCGTTTTCTTTTCTCCCCGGCCTGAACCGTCACGGCCCCAGTCTGTTTATCAAGGGAAGAGCACAATCCACAGAGTCACAGCGTTATGAGCAAGACCAGTCCCTTTGCCGACCCTCTCCTGACCGATCTATACGAATTCACCATGGCCTATGCCTATTTTCGAAGCGGTCGGCACCAGTCGCCCGCGGTCTTCGACCTCTTCTTCCGCAAGAACCCGTTCGGCGGTGAGTTCACGATACTCGCCGGACTGGCCGAAGCGGTTGAGTTTATCCGGCAGTATCGCTGGACCGACGAGCAGATAAAGACGCTGTGCACCCAGATGCCCGAGTGTTCAGATGAATTCCGTGATTGGTTGCGTAGTATGGATGCCTCCCCGGTCCGAGTTCACGCCGTGCCGGAGGGCGCCGTCGTATTCCCCGGCATACCCTTGATGAGGGTGGAAGGACCGCTGGGCATTGTCCAGATGATGGAAAGCGCCCTGCTTAACCTGGTGGCGTATCCGTCGCTGGTGGCCACCAATGCGGCGCGCATGCGGCTGGCTGCGGGCAAGGACGTGCAATTGGTGGAATTCGGCTTGCGTCGCGCTCAAGGCCCTGATGGAGCGGTCTCGGCATCGCGGTACAGCTATCTGGGGGGATTCGACGGCACCAGCAACGTCAAGGCTTCGGAGCTCTTCGGCATTCCGTCAAGCGGGACTCAGGCCCATGCCTACGTTCAGTCGTACGGCAGTCTTGATGAAATCAGCAACCCAATGCTGGTTGATCCGGACGGGAGTGAGCACGACCTGCGCCGGATGGCCATCGAGTTCCGTGAGAAGATCAACGGTAACCACTCTGATGACGGAGAGCTGGCGTCGTTCATCGCTTACGCCCTGGCTTTCCCAAGAGGTTTTCTGGCCTTGGTCGATACGTACGATACGATCAAGTCCGGTGTGCCCAATTTCCTGGCGGTGGCGCTGGGCCTCAGGAAAGTCGGCTATCAACCGGTGGGGATTCGCCTTGACTCGGGCGACCTGGCCCATCTTTCAAGGGTCGCGCGACAGATGTTCACTCAGGCCGCCGACACGACCGGAATCGAATTGGGACACTTGGTGATCGTCGCCAGCAACGAGATCAACGAACCAACCCTGCGCTCACTCGGCCAGCAGGGCCATGAGGTCGACATCTTCGGAGTGGGCACGCATCTGGTCACCTGCCAGGCGCAACCATCGCTGGGGTGCGTATACAAGCTGGTCGAACTAGACGACATACCGCGCATCAAGATTTCACAAGAGCCCAGCAAGACCACTATACCCGGCCGCAAAGAAGCCTATCGCCTCTATGGAAAGCGTGGGCACCCACTGGCTGATCTGATGATCATGGTCGGTGACGAAGCGCCGAAGGCCGGCGAACGTATCCTGTGTTGCCATCCGTGGGATGAGACAAAGCGAACGTATGTGGTGCCCGCCTGTGTGGAGCGCCTGCATCACCTGGTCTGGAATGGTTCGCAGGCTCTAAGAGTGGCCCCATTGGAGGCAGCTCGCGAGCGCGCCGGTCAGCAATTGAGCGGTATGAGGGAGGATCATCTGCGGCTGATGAATCCAACGCCTTACAAGGTTTCGCTCAGCCGGGGTCTTTTCGAATTCACTCGCGATCTGGTGCTCAAGCGAACTCCGGTAGGCGAACTGCGGTAAATCGGCTACTCGAAAACGATATCGCCGGTCGACTTGACAACTTGACCGCTGTACAGCATGGTCACCTGGCGGAGAGTCAGGGCCTGATCGAACTCGGTCATCGAGGAAATCCCATCGGCCGGGACAACTATTTTGAACCACCGCAGACCCGCCGAGGCGGCGGTATGCAGGACGCATATATTAGACACTGTTCCGACAATAACGACCCGCTCAATACCCCATAGATTGCTAAGGTAGTGCTCCAGCGACGTGCCGTAGAAGCCGTCGTAGCGATTCTTGACAAAGACCAGTTCCTGCTTCGATTGAGGCGCCAGCTCCGGTACAATCTCCCAGCCCCAGGTACCCTGCTCGCAGTGCTTCGGCCAGATATCCCACTCAGGATCGCCATCGTAGGAGGTGTCCTGAGTGTACACTATCCGAGCGTCGGCTCTCCGAGCCGACTCGAGCAGTTTCTGGATATTGGGGACAGTCTCGGCGGCCGCCTCGACATGGAGATTGCCATCCGTTTTGACGAAGTCGTTCTGCATGTCGACTACGATTATGGCTGTTTTGCTCGCCGGAAGGGTGACCTCGTCGGTTATCGGTATGTCCGGCACGGCTACTTCTTTGCCGGGTACTGACGGGATTGCCATCTGGACTCCTGTTGCTTCGGTTCACGTAACACGTCAGGCTAGTAAACAGCCTTCCCAGGCGACTTGTTCGCAGTTCGCGGGGTGGAATGCCCACGTGCCCGTCTAAGGAGTCCCTGGCCAATGATCGACCAGATCCTTTCCTTCCGATCGAGCCATGCAAAGCCGACCGGTGCGCGGCCAACAGCCTTCTTCGTTCAGAAGTGAGACAGGGACATTGCTCTGCATTGGGTTCCAAAAAGGAACCCCGCGCCGGGGGAGGGGAACGACGCGGGGAATAAAGGCGACATTGTTGGAAAGATCATGTGCTCAGTGATCCAGTCGCCTTATTTTTTTACAACCAAATATCAATATAGTTTCCCAGAACACGATGTCCAGGACTTTCGTTACATTTCTATAGATAATTCGAACCGGCCCGTAATTCGTTGCGGTTCTCTCTCCCGCCATCCCCAGGACCGGGGAAGTGAGAGTAAACTCGACTGCCGGCTTTGCCGATGACTAGATATGATGACTGACAAATCGCTCCAATTCTGGCCGGCGGCCATTTTGGCAGCCACCATCATGCTGCTCTCGGGCTGCGACGGCGTCTCGACCTCGCCGGATGATGACGGGGATCGCACCTGGCGCCTTATCGGTTTGATGGTCAAAGACTACAATCGGCACGCTTTCCGAGCCCGGGTCGACATGACCCGGAACGACAGTGATCTAACAACCGCTATCGTAGCTCTCAAGAACGATACGCTTGAAAGCGAGGCCGGGATCTATTCGCTTGAGGTCAGCCCGGCCGATGACTATCAGGCTGGCGTATACGCATTGAGCTTGTCGGATTCAACCGCTTTGAGCACTGCGGTCAGCGCCCGCCTGCCTGATTCGTTCGGCGTGAGTATTGTAGTTCCGGCCAATCGTATCAACAACGGCGGGAGCCAGGTCTCCGTCGACTGGTTCGGCTCGGACGGAGCCGACGGCTATGTCCTGGCGGCTGTGCCCAACTACCAGGCCTATACCGGCCCTGGCTACAGCGCCTGGGCCGCCACCGGCGTGACCGCCGGGACCATTCCTCCCAATGCGTTCCGCTGGCGCGACGGCGTGAATCTCGACACTGGCTGGTACTACATATACGTGTATTCGTTCAGCGATGCCCCTGACAGCGCTCTGTCTCGGACTGTCACGCCTGTTCCCCTGCCCGGCCAGTTGCCGGACAACATTGACACGGGCGAGCTGAACGGCCATTTCGGCGCCGTTCTGGTGGCGCGCCGAGACTCGGTCCACGTGGTCTATCAGCCGTAGATTCATCGAATGCAAGACAGATCCCATGAGGGCGGCTCGGCCGCCCTTTTTTGTTGGCCGGTCTGTCGCTCCGGCGTAGCTTGCCGCTATGCCGGACTACAATGAACTGATAAGGCATCTCGATTCGCTGGAGACCGAGAAAGTCAACGCCGCAACTGCTGACATCGACCGCCTTGAGGCCCTCGACATAGTAACCCGCATCAATCAGGAGGACCAGAGCGTCGCCTTTGTCGTGCAGCGGGTGCTGCCGGAGATTGCGCGGGCGGCTGAGCGGTTCGCCGCCACTCTCAAAGGCGGAGGACGAGTGTTCTACATCGGCGCCGGTACCAGCGGGCGTCTCGGAGTACTGGACGCCGCCGAATGTCCTCCGACCTTCGGTACCGATCCTCAGCAGATTGTCGGGATCATTGCCGGCGGCAGGGATGCCCTGGTGCTATCGGCGGAGGGCGCCGAGGATGATCGTCAGGCGGCGATAGATGAGCTCAGGCGATACGGACTGGCCAGGCAGGATCTGCTGATTGCTTTGGCCGCCTCGGTCCGTACGCCCTACACGCTGGCCGGGCTTGAGCATGCGGTGAAGGTCGGCGCGGGGACAGTTTTCATAGTCTGCAATAAGCCGCCCGAACTGGATTTCCGAGTCGATTTTCTGATATCCCTGCCGGTGGGTCCCGAGGCGATAGCGGGTTCAACCCGGTTGAAGTCCGGCACCGCCCAAAAGATGACACTCAATTTGATTTCGACGACTGCTATGGTGCTGTTGGGAAAAACCTGGGGCAACTTGATGGTTGACTTGCAGTCTAGGTCCGATAAGCTCGCGGCCCGCTCGCGCAAGACGCTTCGCGATGTCCTCGGCGTAGACCTGACGACCACCGACAGGTTGCTGTCGGAGGCCGACGGATCGGTGAAGGTCGCCATCGTCATGCACAAACTCGGCTGCGGGGCCGACCGCGCGCGGGAGTGCCTAGAGGCGGCTGGCGGGTTTATCTGGCGCTGCCTGGAGCAAACCCGCTAATTGTCTGTACCCGATGGTCCGAGGCGGGCCATCGAGCTGTACCGCCTGGTACGTATCCGTTGGCCATCGACCCTGAGAGTTACCTCTAAGAAGCGACATGACAACAACTTGAGGTGGAGTCGCCGGTTTGGCACGTCCCTTGTATATATAGTCGGCTAACGAGCAAGTACAAATGCCCAGGAAACGGAAATTTAGGAAGGACCTGATTATGAAGCGTATCTTAGCCCTGATCTCGATTCTGGCCCTGTTCGGCCTGCTGACCATCGGCTGCTCGGACAACCCTTCCGACAGCGACGCTGTCAGCGCCGACCTCAATCTCAATGACGAGTTTGGAGGCTACACGGCAACATCCGAAGGAGCCGGCTTCGGTGACCACGAGTTGCTGGCATCCTCGGATGATATCGAAGGTGACGAATTCAATGATCCGATCGTCTTGTCGCCGCAGATCGATTCAATGATAGCCGATTCGGTTGGTCAGTTCTACCATTTGCGCCTGCTGTGGGGACAGCTTCGGTACGATTCGAGTGTGACTGTCCAGACCGACTGGAGCGGGTCGCTGAGCGTATCCAATGGCGTTGAGATGATCCGGCGAACGATTCGATTCGAGCTCGGCCAGGATTATATCGCCAGCCGTACCGACTCCAGCCTCATTGAATGGGTTTCCTATACGAGCGTTCACAACGATGGAATCGTTGCCGACATCTATATTCCACCGACGGCGGTCGATGAGAATGTGACCGTCAGCTTCGAAACCGGACCCTACAGCCGCACTTTCACGCTCGACGAGCTCGCGTCCCTGGATACCATCGTGTATCTTGAGGACGCCGACTCCAATGCGGTCGCCATGTACGGCTTCAAGCGCCAGAGCGGCTACTGCCCGCGAGGTTTCTTATCGGGCCACTGGGGCTATGATGATGAGGGCGACGGTGTATTCCGCGGAGTGTGGATGGCTCGCGCGGGCTGGATAACCGGCTATGTCAGGGGCCACTACGGTGTCAACGCTGACGGCGACAGGGTCTTCTTTGGCAAGTGGATTTCAGTCGACGGCGAGTTCGAAGGGCTTTTACGCGGCGCCTACGATCACCACCCATCGACTCACGCCAATCCCAATGCACTGCGCCGGGCGGGTGGCTGGTTCTATGGACACGTGTTCAACGGCGACTCCGAGGAGATCGGTGTGCTCAAAGGCAAATTCCGCTCTCATCCAGCCTTCCGCAACGGGTTCTTCTCGGGCCGGTGGAAGCTATACTGCGACAGCAACACCGATAAGCTGAGCAACTTCGAGGACGGCTTCTAGGCGACACAAGAGATCCGCAGACAGGCTCAATGACAGTCGGCCATCGCCCGGCATGGTCGACTGTCATTTTACTGTCACGGAATAAGTGTTAGCGGACCATATTAGTCACTTTTGGTCGATTTCGTACGAAAACACGATCTGGCGGCCCGAAAATTCGAACCCACACGGGGCCCCAATCGTTATAAGCACTGACAGACCCATTAAGACCCCCCTCTGTCTCTCCTAGAGACAGCCCTGCGTTGGGCAGGATTGGCAACAATCCTGCCCTTCTTTTTTTTCCTGCTCTCTCTCCTCGCCTGGTCGCAGAGGATTACTCGATCCCGAGTTCGCCGGCAAGCTCCTCCATAAGCGAATCGATCACCGGACTCTGATAGACCCTGGTGACCTCAGTGTACAGCTCGTAGGCCCGGCGCTTCTTCTCGCGTGACGGTTGCTGCGAGAGGACATTGGCCAGATTCATCTTGTGCTCAGCCATTGATGTGTCGCGACTGTAGAGCTCGCGGTAAATTGCCTCGGCCTGGTTCAGACGGTTCTTACCGACCAGGACAAATCCCTTGGCGGCCATAAACTTATCGTGCGGTCCGAAGCGGTTGATGGCCATATCGGCTATCTCCAGAGCAGCATCCAGTGAGTCAATCTCGGCGGCGGAATTGATCGCATCAAGGTAGTACTGGGGCTCATCGGGATGGCGCTCCAGAAGCTTCCTGGTGTAGTAGTAGGTGTGAATGAACTCTTCACCCCTGATTGAAAGATCGACCAGATAGATAAGGGCGGAGTCGTCTGCCATACCGTAGCGAACCAGGTTTTCCGCCGCTCGCCTGCCATCCTGCCATTCCCCGGCTCCCCAGCAGGCGCGATAGAGCTCGGCCAACACGGCGGAGTCGCTCGGATGAATATAGTCGGCCTGCTTAAGATACAAAACCGCCGAGTCGTACATCAGTTCGCGCAAGTACGTCCTTCCCAGCCAATACAGGTAATCGCGGTTGGTCGGCTCCGTCTTCTGCAACTGGGCGAAGGCCAGACGAGCCTCGTAGTAGTCGCCCTGCCTGAAGGCCTCCTGGCCCCTGGCCATCAGGTCGACCGGTTCCTTGGACCCGCCTCCGCAGGACAGTATCACCAGCAGTATAAGCAGCGCAGAAAGAAATCGGAACATGGTCATCTCCGTGATCGAGCTTATTAACTGATTATACAGCCCAGCCGGACTCGGGACAAGATCGAGTTGCACCAGAGGTCGACCGGAACGCGATCAGGTCCTGGTTGACAATGAGGCCGTGAGGACGATTATTGCAACATGAGTTACGTTGACGACTACGGTCTGCCGGCAGTGTTGGTGTCGCTGACCCGGTACGCCGATATTCGGCCGCGCCTGATGCAGACGCTCCTGCACCGCTTCGGCAGCCTCAATGCCGTTCTTGCCGCAGATGTCGAGCAGCTTCGCGACATCGAAGGACTGCCCGCGGAGGCTGCAGAGGCTATCGTCAGGGCGTCCACCAACCTCGCCGCCGCTCGTGACTATATCGACAGCCTGAACGACCGGGATATCCTGACCCTTACCTATCTGGACCATGACTATCCGCCGGGCCTGTCCGAGTTAAACGATCCCCCGTTGATGCTTTATGCTCGAGGGCGGCTGCCTGCTCCCGGACGGAAACTGATTACCGTGGCCGGGGCCGAAAGAGCCACCAATGAGGGGATCGCGTTGACCACTGATCTGACCAGGGTATTGGCCGAGGCAGGTGTGCAGGTAATGTCCTCGCTTCGCTCGGGTATCGATGTGGCCGCCCATTTCGGTTGCCGCAGCGCCGGGGGAACATCATATGCCCTGCTGGATACCGGCTTCGACGATGACCGCCTGGACGAACTCAGGCCGGTGGCGATCGACGTAGTGACAGATGGCGGAGTGATCAGCGAGTATCCGCCCGATCACGTGGAGGCCGAAGGCGACTACCGGGTAGCCAACCGACTACTGGCGGCGCTTCCACAAGCAGTGGTCCTGACCGAATTCTACAGCGATTCCGACAAGTCCATGGACTTGCTCCGATGTTGTCATCAAATCGGCAAGCTGACCTTCATCCTGATCGACACCGAGACCGGTGCTCACTCCGATGAGGAGGCGCTGCAGCAGGCGGTCGAGTGGGGCGCCATACCGATGCCTGGACGAGAGAAGATCGACGATATTATCAAGGCCCTGGTGTGAACAAGACCGAGGATATCTATTACACTATCGCGCGCCAATCATCCGTGGAAATCAAGAGGAAAGGGTCACGCTTCATCGCCGGCGTCTTGGAAGCACCCACACCGGAGGCGGCAGCAGAGAAGCTGGATGCGGTTCGAAGGCGCGAGCATGCCGCCACTCACCACTGTTTTGCCTGGCGAGTCGGCCTGGAGGACAATATCGATTTCAAGCACTCCGATGATGGTGAGCCCTCGGGAACAGCCGGCAAACCGATCTATGATGCCATCTGTGGGCGCGAGTTAACAAACGTCCTGGTCGTAGTGACTCGGTATTTCGGCGGGACAAAGCTGGGTACCGGAGGTCTGGTCCGGGCCTATGGCGACAGCGCCGCGGCGGCTCTCGACCGGGCGGCAAGGAAGGAGAACTTCATTCTGAGGCGCCTTCGAGTCACCATTGATTTCCCCCTGTATGACTCCATAATGAGGCTGTTGGCCCGGCACCAGGCGCGTAAGACCGAGGCCGATTTCACTTCGAATGTAGCCATGACAGTTGAAGCCCGCCGTTCGCGGATTGCCGGATTGCGCGAAGACCTGGTACAGATCAGCGCCGGGAGAGCAAAGATTGAAGAGCTTGATTAGTCCTGATAGGGTCGATTGCCTGGGTATGGGCATCGTGCCGCTGGATCATCTGTATACCGTCGAACAGCTACCGGAGCCGGGCGCCAAAATCGATGCCGTCGACCTGACTATTCAGGGTGGAGGCCCGGTGCCGAACGCCCTGGTGGCGATGTCCCGTCTCGGCCTGTCCACTGCGATCATCGCGGCGGTCGGGGACGATGCGGCCGGACGCAAGGTAGTGGAGCAACTGAAGAAGGAAGATGTAGAGCACCGCCTCATCATTGTGCACCGCAGGCCGTCGGCTACAGCCGTGGGTTTTGTGGAGAAGGAGAGCGGACGCAGAACCATGGTACTGCATCGTCAGATAGGTATCCGGCCGGACGACCTCGATACGGAGAACTACCCGAAACCCGATCTTTTGCTGCTGGATGGTCGTGACTTCGACGCCTCGATGCAGTTGGCCAGGTGGGGCCGGAATGAGGGGGCCAGGATTATTTTTGAGATCGGCTCCCGGCGCAACGACGTGTCGAATATCTTCCCCATGGTCGACTACCTGATCGTGTCAGATGACTTCGCCTTCCCCTTTACTGACTCGGAAGATCCCGAAACCGCCGTTAGCCGTCTGCACAAGGTTTGCCCGGGCCATGTTGTCCTGACCAGCGGCGCCAAGGGCGCCTGGGCGCTGGAGGGCGAGGCCGGATACTATCAGCCGGCGTTTCGGGTCAAGGTCGTCGATACAACCGGAGCTGGTGACGCCTTCCTCGGAGGTTTCTGCTACGGTCTGGTCAAGGATCTGTCAACGGCCGAGTGCCTGCGCATCGGGTCTGCGGTCGCCGCTCTGAAATGCACCGAGACGGGACCGAGAACCGGCCTGCCGGAAGCAGACCGGTTGCAGGCCTTCCTGAAGTCGAACCCGGAAACCTATGCTTGAACTGCTCAACCAGGTCGACACCACGTTGTTCGTCTGGCTCAATTCCGGGCTGGCCAATCCGCTTTCTGACATTGTCATGCCGGTTATCACCTCTGATAATGCACTGCGTATCATGTACGCGATCGCGATGGTACTGGTGCTGTGGAAAGGCGACACCCGCCTGCGCTGGCTCGTGCTCTTCTCCGGTCTGACCCTCGCCTTGAGCGATCAACTGGCCGCCAACTTCCTCAAGCAGAGTATCGAGAGACCGCGACCCTGTCATGTCCTTGAAGAGGTCCACTTGCTGGTAGGCTGCGGCAGCGGCTATGCGATGCCGTCGGCCCACGCAGCGAACGCATTCGGCCAGGCCTTCTTGTGGAGCCTGGCGGTCCGCCCGGTCACCTGGCAGTTGTATGCCTTTGCGGCCCTGGTGGCCATAAGTCGCGTCTTCGTGGGCGTGCATTACCCGTTCGACATTCTCGTCGGAGCAGCCGTCGGCGCCCTCTCGGGCTGGATTCTGTATCGGCTGTTCACTATCTTTGAACAACGCCTGATCAAACAGAAGGACAACCATGCCGTACCGGATAGAAGTGGTCCAGCGGGACATCACTGAGACCGACACCGAGGTAATAGTCAACGCCGCCAACAACAATCTCTGGATGGGAGGCGGCGTGGCCGGCGCCATCAAAGCGCTGGGCGGTAAATCGGTGGAGGACGATGCCATGGCCAGGGGACCGATCATGCCCGGCGAGGCGGTGTACTCGACAGCAGGCAAGTTGCCCTTCAGGTACGTGATCCATGCGGCTGTCATGGGCCAGGACCTGCGAACCACCGCCAAGCTGATTCGTCAGGCGACGATTGCTTCACTGGTGACCGCCGAGAAGCTCAAGGTGAAATCGATCGCCCTGCCGGCCTTCGGTACCGGAGTGGGCAAGTTCCCCCTGCAGGCCTGCGCCAATATCATGACCAAGGCAGTAATCGGCTTCGAAGGCTCCTCGGATAGCCTCGATCGAGTGCAATTCTGCATGCTGGGAGCAGCGGGCTATATGACCTTCCAGAAAGCCCTGAAGGAGAACCGGTAGCTACAGCCCGACGTCGGCCTTGACCTTCATCTGACCATCGACAGCAAGCTCCACACCGTTGCGGTTGCGAAAGGCGCCGTCGACGGTGAGGTAGAGCCGTCCCGAAGCGATGGAGTCGATGAGGAAGAACCCACGCTCGGGCAAGAACGCCTTGTCTTCAACCGACCGGTCATAGCGTCCCAGGATTGTCACGAAGGAGTTTCCCGCCAAACTGAAGGAGTCAGGTTTCGGCGCGGCCGGCAGAGCCAGAAAAAGTTGCGAGCGCAGATACTCATCGTACCCCATAATGCTCAGGCCCGCCTTGCCGTCGCCTGGCCAGCGGGCGCCTGTAGTTGCTACGACCACGTTTCCTGAGCCCGGTCTGATCTTTGCCTCGGCCAGTACATTGCCGAGCTCGGCGTCTTTGACGTATTCCGTGGTTTCCACTTTGACTTGCTGGCGCTGGTCCTCCAACTGCATATACAAATCGAGTCGGTAACGGCTGGAGCAGCTCGGTGAGATTAGCGCTGCCACCGCGACGACCAGAGCCAACGCCACAGTTGCGTTGCGAGCCGGGCCGTGGATCATATCGGCATCTCCACTATTCGGTAGCGCCTGTGCACCCTGGCGCCGAGTTCTTCGGCGGCGCGGCGCATCATGTCGTTGGTTTCCAGTATCCATGAGAACTCGGCCCAGGTGTAGCCTAACTCGATGCCCCGCCGATACAGGGTATAGTACATCCAGGCATCGATCCCTCGCTTCTGAAATTCCGGGACCACACCCATAGTAATGACGCGGAAGCCGTCGACCTTGTTGCGAATCTTCGTGTGCCACAGGAGCTTGACTATTCCGAATGGAAACAGTCGACCGTTGAGATGAATCAGGGCCTGATTGATGTCGGGGACCGCCATGGCGAAAGCCACCGGGCGTCCCTCGTGCTCCGCCACCAGAACCAATTCGGGCTCGATAACCTGCTTGAGATCCCGGGCCATATGGTTGAATTCGGCTTCGGTCATGGGCACGAAGCCCCAGTTGCTTTCCCAGGCTTCATTGTATACCTGACGGACCAACTGCACTTCGCGCTGAAAGTCCTTCATGTTGATCGGGCGCAGAGCGACTCCCGAACGGCTCTTGACTCTATCCACCAACCTGGTAAGGCGGTCTGGGAAAGGCGAGTCCTTAGTCATCTTATAGGCCAGCAGGTCCATGGCCTTGCGCAGGCCGAATTTCTCGGCCAGACGCGGAATATAGGGGTAGTTATAGGGCATCATAACCACCGGCGGGCCGTCGAATCCCTCCACCAGAAACCCACACTCGTGGTTCGTCGAGAAGTTGACCGGGCCTCGCATGGTAGTGGCGCCGTCTCGCTTGAGTTCGATCATCGCCACTTTGAGCATCTTGGCGGCCACCTCGTAATCGTCTATGCAATCGAAGAAGCCGAAAAAACCGCATTCTTCGGCATGGTGTTCGTTGTGGGCGAAGTTGATACAGATTGCTATGCGACCGACAATCGCCCGATCGCGATGGGCCAGATACAGCTTCACCCGGGCGGTCCGATAAAACGGGTTCCGCTTGAAGTCGAAGAAAGCCTTCCGCTCGGACTTGAGCGGGACGACATAATTCGGATCGTCCTTGTAGAGCTGATTCGGATACTCAATGAACCTATCGAGCTGACTCGCCGACTCGACCTGAATGACCTCGACTGCCATAGCTTAGCTACTGGATTAGACCGAATTCCTTGCCCACTTTGGCGAACACCTCCATCACTCGATCGAGTTGCTCGTCGGTGTGAGTAGCGGTGTAGGAAGTGCGGATCATGGCTCGCCCGGGAGGAACCGCCGGCGAGATTACCGGATTGGTGAAGACCCCACTATCGAACAGCGCCTTCCAGAAGGCGAAGGCCTCGAGGTCCTGACCGATCAACACCGACACTACAGGTGTTTCGCTCTTGCCTATATCGAAACCAAGGTCGCGGAATTCCTTCCGAATGCGGCTGGCGTTCTTCCAGAGATTCTCTCTGCGCTCAGGTTCGGACTCGATTATATCCAGGGCCGCCAGCACAGCCGCGGCGTTGCCGGGCGGAATCGAGGCCGAGAAGATAAGCGCACGCGCAGTGTGCTTGACCCACTTCATCACATCTTTGTCGCCCACAACGAAGCCGCCCAGCGATGCAAATGACTTGGAGAAAGTGCCCATAGTCAGATCGACCTTGTCGCGCAGCCCGAAATGCTCGGCGGTACCGCCTCCGGTAGGGCCGAGGACACCGATCGCGTGGGCGTCATCGACCATCACCCGGATATTGAACTTCTCGGCGACCTCTACCAAGCGCGGCAAATCGATGATATCGCCCTCCATCGAGAAGACGCCGTCCACAACAACCAGGATGCCTCCGCGGGTAATCTGCTGACGAACATTGGCGGCGACTCTCTCGAAGTCAGCCATATCGTTGTGGGCGAATTTGAATATCTTACCGTAGGACAGGCGGGCGCCATCAACGATGCAGGCGTGCACCTGGCGATCGATAATCACTGCGTCGTTCTTGCCCACCAGGGTCGAGATAGTCCCGAGGTTGGTCTGGAAGCCGGTCGAGAAGACCAGGGCCGTATCGGCCTGCATGAACTTCGCCAGGCGATCCTCCAGCTCGATGTGCAGGTCCAGCGTGCCGTTGAGGAAACGCGAGCCGGTGCAGCCCGAACCGTACTTGCGGGTGGCTTCGGCGGCCGCTTCCTTGACCTTGGGGTGATCAACCAGGCCAAGGTAGTTGTTCGAACCGATCATGATGCATTTCTTGCCGTCCACCACGACCTCGTTACCGGGGGCGCTGTTTATCGGATGGAAATAGGGGTATATCCCTTTGGCCATGACCTCATCGGGATCGGTGTATTTGCGGAACTTCTCGAACAGGTCGGGATAGGTTGTCGTTGCCTGGTCCTTAGCTTCCAAATCGGCTCCTTGCGAGTGTGCGTCGTCGGTTACGAGATAATTAGCCATAATCGGGTTTAGGGGCGTCAATGTCAAGAGAATAGGCGGGATGGGCGACAGGCGGACCAGCTCGCGGCGGCTGACTACCCGGCCACTCTAGTAGTGGAACGAGGAACCAGATACCCCCGCTTTCATCGGTGATAAAGCGTCTGGATTCTCCCGTCCTCGGCAATTGCGGAGTTGACTATTCGTGCTCGTGAATCAACCCCTTCTCGGGAGGGATTGGCGTGGCCGGGGGAGGGGGGTGCACGCTTCAGCATAAATTGGCTTGCGAGACTCGGGCTTTCATGCTATGATCCAGCAGGGATGTCTTGAGATGCGCATAAGAAGGAAACCCTTCCAAGGGGTCGGGTGCCGAACCTGTGAGAGGCGACCGGGATGAAATTGTATGAACCTGTCATAGGTTATCTATTCCCACAGCAAGCTGTGGGCCACCCAGCGGAAGACCATTATGATTTGCACCCATGTTCTAAACCGGGGCGGCAAGGGAGTCAAGAGCCCCGGAAACGATTTGTAGAGAGGAGAACGCTGGTGTCTCATATGCGTACCATATATCGCCCCGCCCGCAGGCTTTCAGATGCCTCAACGGCCTGTAATAAACAGGTTTTGGCCAAACAATCACCGGGGTTTTGTGCCGCGATATCGCGGGCCAAGAATGTTATGAAGAAACCATGTGATCATTCTTAGCCACATCAAAGGAGAGAGAGTGAAATACACAGGACTTGCCATCCTCGCTCTTGCCTTTTTGGGCGCAGCACCCTCGTTGGTGCTTGCTCAGGGCGCCGGTATTGAGTGGGACATCCTCAACCAGGAAGTCATGGAGTTGTACAGAGCGGGCAGGTACGACCGTGCGGTGCTGGTTGCGCAGAAAGCCCTGCAGGTCGCCGAACAGAACCTCGGCCCGGACCATCCCGATGTGGCGACCAGCCTTAACAACCTGGCCGTGCTCTACGACACCCAGGGCGACTACACCAACGCAGAGCCGCTCTTCAAGCGCTCCCTGGCGATCCGGGAGAAGGCCCTCGGCCCCGACCATCCACATGTGGCGACCAGCCTTAACAACCTGGCCTTGCTCTACCGAACCCAGGGCTACTACGCCATGGCAGAGCCGCTCTACAAGCGCTCACTGGCGATCTCGGAGAAGGCCCTCGGCCCGGACCATCCCGATGTGGCGGTGAGCCTTAACAACCTGGCCGAGCTCTACCAAACCCAGGGCGACTACGCCAACGCAGAGCCGCTCTACAAGCGCTCACTGGCGATCAAGGAGAAGGCCCTCGGCCCCGACCATCCCAGTGTGGCGACCAGCCTGAACAACCTGGCCGGGCTCTACGACACCCAGGGCGACTACACCAACGCAGAGCCGCTCTACAAGCGCTCGCTGGCGATCAAGGAGACGGCCCTCGGCCCGGACCATCCCGATGTGGCGACCAGCCTGAATAACCTGGCCTTGCTCTACGACACCCAGGGCGACTACACGAACGCAGAGCCGCTCTACAAGCGCTCGCTGGCGATCCGGGAGACGGCCCTCGGCCCGGACCATCCCGATGTGGCGAACAGCCTGAACAACCTGGCCTTTCTCTACGACACCCAGGGCGACTACGCCAGGGCAGTGCCGCTCTACAAGCGCTCGCTGGCGATCCGGGAGACGGCCCTCGGCCCCGACCATCCCGATGTGGCGGTGAGCCTTAACAACCTGGCCGAGCTCTACCGAACCCAGGGCTACTACGCCATGGCAGAGCCGCTCTACAAGCGCTCCCTGGCGATCTCGGAGAAGGCCCTCGGCCCGGACCATCCCGATGTGGCGACCAGCCTTAACAACCTGGCCTTGCTCTCCAAAGCCCAGGGCGACTACACCAACGCAGAGCCGCTCTACAAGCGCTCACTGGCGATCCGGGAGAAGGCCCTCGGCCCCGACCATCCCGATGTGGCGACCAGCCTTGAAAATCTTGCGGATTTGTATCGGGTCACAAAGCGTGTTGCCGAGGCTGAAGAATTAGAGCAGCGCGCGGCGAAGATCCGCACCATAGAGAGATGATACGCCTGCCACCCGCATCAACGCGGACTGGCAATGGAGCGCAGCGGATTTGCCGTCCGGTGCAGCGCCTTGTTCACCTCTCATTGATCTCTATTTCCGCGTTGCCCGGTCAAACGACTTGCGAATGTAAGGCTCTGCGTCATTCAGACGATCGACTCCGTTGACGGCCAGCTCAACGTCGTCCACGCCCCAGTGTCCAATCTTGGATACGTCCCGTGCGAAAGACGCATTCGGATCAAGCTGCTTCGGGTCCAGCTTCACCCAGACACGAATGCCGGCCTGCTGAAGATGCGCACAGCAGAATATCGCCTTGTCGAGAGACCAACTTACGTACTTCGCCATGTATGCGCGAGTGACACGCCCTGGTGCGAGGTCTTGCCCTCGAACGCCGGACAGGCTATACTTCAGCGGCCGCTAATGCGGCCGAAGCCAGGTCAAACTGCAGAGGAACGAAGGATGGCAGAATCGATGGTTCGCCTTGGATTTGATGGGCGCCGTGACCTCACCGCAACACGTGCACAAATACCCGAGTTTATTACGCGCCTGGTGGGGCTGTTCCTGATCCTTATCCTCTGCCTTCAGGGCTGCAACGACGAGGCCCCGTCACAATCAAGCGACAAGCCGCTGCATCCCCAATGCAGCAAGGTCGCTCCGCTGCCGGCAGATGATCATACACCACAGTCGGTCGTAAGCGACTGGGGCCAGCCGATTCGTCTGGGTGAGCCGATCAACAACCCCTGCCCGCAGGATGCGATAGAAATCTCTGCTGACGGGCAGTATCTCTATTATATGTTCACCACCGATGTCATGGACTCGATGACGGCCGAAGAAATCCTGTCGGCCCAGAACAATACCTACCGGGCCGAGCGCATCGGCGGTCCCGGTGATTTCGACGAGCCGGTGTATTTCAATCTGGCCACCGGCACCGCGGGTTCGCTCGACGGGGAGGTGAGCTTCACCCCGGACGGCTCAACCGTGTACTTTCACTCCAACCGTCCCGAGAACCTGGGCTACAACGAAAGCCCCGCGGTCCCTGACTTTCTGGACATTTATGTCGCTGACATCGTCGACGGCGTCCCAGGCCCAGGACGCAATCTCGGGTCGCCTCCCAATTCAATATATCCCGACGGCGAGCACGCGATCCATCCGGACGGTATCACGCTCTACCTGACATCATTGCGGTCCGGCGGTCTCGGCGGTGCCGACATTTACCGATCCACCCTCAGTGGCAGTACCTGGAGCGAACCGGACAATCTGGGGGGCCCGATAAACACGGTTGCCGACGAGCTCCAGCCGTGCTTCACCGCCGATGGTGACACGATGTACTTCACTTCTTCTCGCAACCCACTAATCGGCGCAGCCATTTACCGGTCCCATCGCGTTGATTCCGCATGGAGTGCTCCGGAGTTGGTGATCCGCGGTATTGTCGGTGAACCGACCCTGACTGCCGACGGACACCTGCTGTACTTCGTACATGTCGTCACACACGAGGGCGTTATCATCGATGCCGACATCTGGTACTGCGAGAGGAACCGGTTGTAACCCCACGGGCGACGGGACAAACCACAGGCCCGGTCACACCTGACCGGGCCTGTGGCAACGGGTTGGGAACATCTTCTTCCAATGTTGGGAAGCTCTGAGCGATCTCTACTGGAGCTTCCAGTGCCTTATACGCCGGGGCAGTCATCGGGTTGCGCTTTCGTGGTGTTTTTGCGCCCGAACCTAAGACAAGGGCTGCTCATCGGCCTCTGATCGGACTCGCAATTGACTTGCGCCGGGCGGCTGACCCCGCTTAATTGGCCGATTGGACAAGCTATACATGTGCGTTTGACCTCTTCATGGGAGTACGCCGGATGGATTACCGAAGCCGCACCAAGATCGCCCACATCCTGATCGACGATCAGACGCCTGTCGATTCCGAGGTCGTCATTCTCGGCCTGGTTCGAACCAGCCGAGGCAGCAAGAACGTCGCCTTCGTAGAAGTCAATGACGGCTCCTGCATGGCCAACATTCAAGGGGTCATCGGCAATCCCTGGGATTTCCCCATGCTCGATCGAGTTGTCACCGGCGCCTCGGTCCGTATGAAGGGTAAGCTCGTGCGGTCACAGGGCAAGGGGCAGAAGTACGAGATCCAGGTGTCCGAGCTGGAGCTGGTCGGTGAGGCCCCCGACTATCCCCTACAGAAGAAACGCCACGGTTTCGAGTACCTGCGCGAAATCGCCCACCTGCGCATGCGTACCAACACCTTCGGGGCCGTTAACCGCATGCGGTCGCGGCTCTCTTATGCCATCCACCGTTATTATCAGGACCGCGGCTTCTTCTATGTCCACACACCGATCATCTCGACCTCCGACTGCGAGGGTGCCGGCGATCTGTTCCATGTCACGACCTTCGATCTGAAGAACGTCCCGATCAAGGATGGAAAGATCGACTGGAACGACGACTTCTTCGGCGCCGAGGCGTTCCTGACTGTCTCGGGACAACTCGAAGCCGAGGTGGGCGCAACAGCCCTTGGCGATGTCTACAACTTCGGTCCAACTTTCCGCGCCGAGAATTCGAACACGGCCCGCCACGCTTCGGAGTTCTGGATGATTGAGCCCGAGATGGCCTGGGCGGAGCTGGGCGACAATATGGACCTGGCCGAGGATTTCGTCAGATTCATGTTCACCTTCGCCTTGGATGAATGCGGTGATGACATGGAGTTTTTCGACAAGCGGGTCGCCAAAGATTACGACTTGCGCCGGGTGCTCGAAGGTGTCGCCGGGGCGAAGTTCGAACGTCTGTCATACACCGACGCAGTCGATATCCTCATGAAGGCGCGCACAAATTTCGAGTATCCGGTCGAGTGGGGTACCGATCTGCAGACCGAACACGAGCGCTACCTGACCGAGCAGACTTTCAGAAAGCCGGTTATAGTGTATGATTATCCCGAGAGTTTCAAGCCGTTTTACATGTATGTCAACGACGACGGCAAGACGGTCCGCGGAATGGACGTTTTGGTCCCGAGGGTCGGCGAGATCATCGGCGGCAGCCAACGTGAGCACCGCCTCGATGTACTTGAGGACCGGATCGCAAAGAAGGGCATGACCAACCGCGAGGCCTATGAGTGGTATGTCGACCTGCGGCGATGGGGCACTATGCCTCATTCGGGCTTTGGTTTGGGATTCGATCGTCTGGTGATGTATGTGACCGGCATGGCCAACATCCGCGATGTCCAGCCTTTTCCCCGGGTCCCGCGCTGGGCCAGGTTCTAGCGGCTTGCTGATAGACCTCGGTTGGCTCGTTGTGACGGCCGAGACAAACTCCGACGCCAGGTGAGATGGGTCGTTCTGCCGCAAGAGGGTAGCCTTGAGGCGCCCGACCACAAGCAGAGGAGTTGGTTAATCATTGGTTAAGGACTTTCTCTTCAACAGGCCCCTGGCGGGCATGCCGCGGCGGGGTTCTCCCGAGCCGCGCACGGGGCAGGGAGTCGCAGGCCGTGCGGGGGGCTCCCTCTGTATCTCGGCTGTTGCCTTCCCACCGGCCCGGATGCTATTGAATTGTCTTGAATGAGTAGATCTTCCAGTGGTCGCCGACCAGGTGAAGTCCAAATCGCGACATATAGCCGCGCGACGCTTCCTTGTCGACGAATGTCACGGTGACCGAGGCCGTCCCCTCGCCGGTAATCCGGCTCTTGCCGATGATTCTCTGCAGACTGAACCAGGTTTTCTTGGTGCGGCCGTCGCCGGTCAGATCGTACAGCACTTCCTCGGGTGAGTGAAACACGCGCGGCTGATCGGTTTGAAGGGCGTAGTCCTCATCAAAGCTTGTCATTAATTCGGGAATATCCAGCAGGTAGGTCAACTGGGCCTCATCGTCGCGTTCCATGGCGCCGAAAAGCGAGATAACGGTCTTGCGGGGGTCGGGTAATTCATCATCGCCGCCGCAGCCGGCGAGAGCGACCGCCACAACCGCAGCGATGAGTATGTATACGCATCGTCCCGCCATCAGAGTTTGCCGCTGAAAGTTATCCGGTGGGTTTCGCCCAGATCGGCGGCCCCCTGGATGGCATAACCGATATGGAGGCTCTTGACATCAAACCCGGCGCCGACCGCGAAGCCCGACCACTTGGAATCGGAACCCTGTATCTTGTAGTTGGAGCCGAAACTTGACCAACCCATTCGGAGATATACCGGGCTCAGTTCGTGGTACTCCACACCGATGGCCAGATCGACATCGTTGTCCCTGGGAACTATCAAATCGGAGGCCAACACCAGCGGCAGGCCGATCGGTCGATAGGATACGCCGGCGCGAACCGAAAGCGGCAGACCGTATTTCTCATCGCCGAGGGCCGAAAACTGGGAGCCGAGATTGAGCACGGCCAGGCCCAGGCCGAGCCGCTCGCGATTGTCGGTGTATTTGATCCCAAGATCGACGGCGCCGCCGGTAGCCGAGTACTCCTCCAGCTTCTCATAGATGAACTTGACTGTCACGCCGGCTTTCCAGTTGTAATTCAGAGTTCGTGAGTAGGCCACGCCCAGAAGCAGATCGCCGCCGCCGAAAGTCTCGCCGGTTTCGTTGCCCTGGACATCCGTAGCGTCGAACTCCCCATAGTTGAGGTAGTTGGCGTAGACACCAAGGGCACTCCGATAACCGAGCGGAAAGATGGCGCCGGCAAGCCCCGACTGTATATCCACGAAGTAGTTATGGTATCCGAGAATGAACCGATTCTCCTCGACACCGGCCAGCCCCGCCGGGTTGTAGTAGATGGCGGATTCATCATCGGCCAGGCCGGTGAAGGCTCCACCCATGGCCACAGCGCGGGCGCCGACGTTAATCTTCAGGAAAGGAAAACCCGATGTGCCGGCATCGGAATGAACATCCTTCGCACCGATGCATGGGCCCAGAATCAGGACGGCGGCCAGGGTCGCTACAAGGAATCGAACGGGCGAGTACGTATTTGAGTGCATCAGGATCACCTATGGCTTAATGGCGGACACGCGCTTCAGTCGGCAACAATATACGACGGACATCCTCAATAACGGGCATCCTACCACGACTTGGTCGTGCGCGTAATGATTTGCTCAATCAGACGGTCGACCGCCCTCTGCTGAGCGTCTTCCTCGGTTTCGGTGTCCACATCATAGACACCCTGCTGAGAGATTCGTTCACTAAAGACTTCGGTCTCGTTCGACCGGTCCATTAGCCTAATCCGGAAGTCCATTACCACCCGCCAGGACTGGACATTGTCGTTCTCATCGTACTCGAACGGGCTCCGTTCATAGCGGGTAAGGGCTCCGGTGAGGCTTACCTCGGCCTGGCTCTCCGGCACTACACTGTAGGTGCCGTCGGCGATGAGAGCGTCGATCACGAGATCAGTTACCCTGTCGGCCAGTTCCAGTTCGGCGGTTTCGTTGTCGAAACGGCTTACCGCCATCGCCTTGTAATCGGCCTTTCCCGAAGGGTTGAAAGTGTATACACTACAACCGATCAAAACCGTCGCCAGAGCCAGAATTCCCGATAGCCCGATTATTTTCACCATAGATTAAACTCTCAACTCCGACGGGCGTTCCCGGATTCGCCTCGGGGCCACACCTGCTTGCCCCGTTTGAAGACACGGTCAACCAGGTTGACCCCGTAGTGATACGGCAACTCTCGATAATCCTCCATCTGCCATACCGTTATGTCGGCCAGCCGGCCGGGAGCGAACTGGCCGATGAGATCGCCTCTATTAATGGCGCAGGCGGCGTTGACCGTAACCGCCGTAAGCGCCTCGGCGGCGGTCAGCTTCATCTGCAGGGCGGCCAGGCTGATGATCAGCGGTAGTGATTCAGTGTAGCTGGAGCCGGGGTTGCAGTCGGTCGACAGCGCTACCACCACGCCTTCCTCGATCATCCGACGCGCTGGGGCATAGGTCGATCCAGCCAGGGAGAATGTGGTTCCGGGCAACAATACAGCAACAGTGCCCGATTTGGCCAGCGCCTTGATGCCCTGGTCGGAGATGTAAACCAGGTGGTCGGCGGAGATTGCGCCCATTTCAGCCGCCAGTTCGGCCCCCCCGATCGAAGCGGCCAACTCGTCGGCGTGGAATTTTAATTTCAGTCCGGCTTTGGCGGCCGCGCTCTGGATACGCCTCGATTGCTCGACATCGAAGACCTCGTCCTCGGTAAATATGTCTGAGAATTCGGCTAACGACTCTTTAACCACGGCAGGGATCATCTCATTGATCACTAATTCGACATATTGCTCGCGCCGGTCCCGATATTCATCCGGGAATTCATGTGCTCCGAGAAAAGTCGGTACCAGATCAATCGGGTGTGTCTCGTTCAGTTCTCGAATCACTTCGAGCTGTTTGATCTCCGATTCGGTCGACAAGCCATAGCCGGACTTCGCTTCGATGGTCGTGGTACCGTGCGCCAGCAGGCGATCCAGAGTCTTTCGCGTGACCTTGAGCAGCTTCTCCCGGGGTGTCTCGCGCAGGTCACGAACCGACGATCGTATGCCGCCGCCGGCCCGGGCAATCTCCATGTAGGACTTGCCCTCGATGCGCATCTCGAACTCCATCTCACGGGTGCGGGAAAAGACCGGATGAGTATGAGGATCGATCAGGCCGGGTGTCACCACCATGCCCCCGGCGTCGATAACCGTACAACCATCGATCAGGTCAGCCTTACCCTCGACTTCGTCGGAGGGCCCGACCAGCAGGATCTCTTCGCCAGCGGCGGCCAGTCCGCCGTTTTCGATGAGCCCAAGGTCCCGCATCTGCGTCCCTCGACGCGGGGACGGCCCGGCCATGGTGATCAGCTGGCCGGCGTTCTTTATCAGGATGGTTGTTTTCTTGTGCTTCGGCATGGGGGTAATATAGGAACCCCGGGGATTGGATCAACGGTTTTCACTCAGCATCAGCTGGTGGGACTTATGATCGGGCCGCTGTAAAGTGGCCTCGCCAAACAGGTAATCCGGCGGGTCGGGACGGCGCTATCTTAGTTGAGATGGGGGGTCATACTTCACCGCTTCTTCATCATCGGAATCTGGATATTGTTCTTGCGGGCGAACTTCGCAGCCTCGGTGTAGCCGGCATCGACGTGTCGTGCTACTCCGATCCCGGGATCGTTGGTCAGCACCCGGTTGAGTCGCAACGCCATCTCGTCCGTACCGTCGGCCACGATCACCTGTCCCGCATGGATAGCATTGCCGATTCCAACTCCGCCGCCGTGATGAATTGAGACCCAACTCGCACCGGAAACTGCATTGAGCAGGCCATTGAGCAGCGGCCAGTCGGCGATCGCATCGGAACCATCCTTCATCGACTCGGTCTCTCGGTAAGGAGAGGCGACTGAACCGCAGTCCAGGTGGTCCCGGCCGATAACGATGGGGGCCTTTATCTTCCCCTTCTTGATGGCGTCGTTCATGAGTTCGGCAAAGCGCGCTCGTTCTCCGTAGCCCAACCAGCAAATGCGCGACGGCAGCCCCTGAAACGGGATTCGTTCTTGGGCCATCTTGATCCACCGGACCAGCATCTCGTTGTCCTTGAACTCCCTGAGGACAATATCGTCAGTCACGGCGATATCGCTCGGGTCGCCTGAGAGGGCAGCCCATCGGAATGGACCACGGCCCTCACAGAACAGCGGTCGCACATAAGCCGGCACAAAGCCCGGGAACTCGAAGGCATTCTTCAGCCCGCCGGTCTCGGCCTGGCCTCGGAGATTGTTGCCATAGTCAAAGACCACCGACCCGGCCATCTTGAATTTGATCATGGCGTCGCAATGACGCACCATCGATTCGTATGACCGCTTGATGTAGTCCTTCGGGTCCTTTTTGCGCAGACGGACCGCCTCGGACACTGTAAACCCTTCGGGGACATAGCCGTTGAGTTCGTCGTGGGCCGAGGTCTGGTCGGTGACGATGTCCGGCACGATGCCGCGACGGAATATTTCGGGGAATATCTCGGCGCAATTGCCGACCAGGCCGATGGAGATCGGTTCGCCGGATTTGGTGTGTTCTTTGATCAGCTTGAGAGCCTTGTCGAGCTGCTTGACTTTGACATCGCAGAACCCCTGCTTGACCCGGCGGTTAATGCGGGACTCGTCGACCTCAACGACCAGGATCGAGGCCCCGGACATAGTTCCGGCCATGGGCTGAGCTCCGCCCATGCCGCCCATGCCGCCGGTCAGTATCCAGCGACCGTCCATGCTGCCCTTGAAATGCTGGTTGGCGACGGCCGCGAAAGTCTCGTAGGTCCCCTGGATGATTCCCTGAGTGCCGATGTAGATCCACGAACCCGCGGTCATCTGGCCGAACATGATGAGGCCGAGCTTGTCCAGTTCGCGGAAGTAGTCCCAGGTTGCCCATCGGGGCACCAGGTGGGAGTTGGCGATCAGAACCCTGGGTGAATGTTCATGCGTGCGGAAGATGCCCACCGGCTTGCCAGACTGCACCAGCAGTGTCTCATCGTTGTCTAATGACTTGAGCGACTTGACAATAGCCGCAAAGCAGTCCCAGTTGCGGGCGGCCTTGCCCGAACCGCCGTAGACAATCAGTTCATCCGGCTTTTCGGCGACTTCGGGGTCCAGATTGTTATGGAGCATGCGAAGGGCGGCCTCCTGGGTCCAGCCCTTACAGGAGATTTTGGCGCCTCGCGGGGCTCGGCATTTCTTGGGTTTCACTATCGCACTCCTGGTCCAGTTGTTCGTTCAATCTGACGAATATATGTGCGCTTTCCGGCTCTGGCAAGCGGGAGTTGACGGTCGCTCAATGGCAGGTCACGAGGACAACGGCTGGACAGGAAAGCTCCTTTCAAGCTAAAGCAGACACGCGAGCCGACTTTCGACTTGCCCCGACTTCCTTCTCACGCTACCTTGGTGGTGGGAAAACAGCCGTTAAGTGCGCCAAGCCGGTACGAAGAGATGCGACGCCGTGCCCTTCGGGGAGGCCCTCGCCATAGCGGCCTTTCTTACGCTTTGACAGTACTGAACGAATCACAACGGGATGAACGCCGACGAGGTGCATTCTTGTGATTCTCTAACCGTATCTTGTGAAAGGAGAGCCATGAGACACAAACTCAAACCCCTTGCCCTGGTCTGCCTGTTGGCGGTGGTTATCGCCGGTTCGGCCGCGGGCTTCCAACCAGGGAAGATCGTCAACCTGGGGCACTGCGGATCGTACACCTGGTCGCCTGACGGGGCCAGGATCGCCTGCATTCACGGGCAGGAGCTGAGGGTCTACGACACGACCGGAGCACAGCTCACCAGTTGCAAGCTCCCCGAGGGCGTGCGGGACTACGTGTGGGTCAGCGATTCGACTATCCTGTTCAGATCGATGGTCTTCACCAGTTCACGGTCCAGCGACCATGCGTATGGCCTGCTCAACCTGAACAACTGCGAAATCGAAACCGAGCTGAGCTATGAATTCGTTGGAGGGCCTCAGCCGGTAGACGGCAGTCCTGCGGAGCCAACGACGGTTACCTACGGCCCGACCCGAACGGTAGAGGGTGCCGTGTGCATCGAGATCGAGCGCGGCGACCGGCGGAGTATCCGCATCATAACGCAGGACAGCGCATTGCGAGACCCGTCGGCCAACCATCTGGTGCGGGTGCATGATGACAACGTCTATCTGGTTCAGTGCGACGAAGCCGATTCGACGCTGCTGGCCGAGAAGCCGTTTGGGTTTATGCATGCCATCCCCAGTTCTGTGAGCGGGGATCTTCGGTACATAATGCATAATGGCGTTATCTACGATGTTCAGACAGAAAGCCTTGTTGACTTGTATGCTCTGATCGAGAAACACGGGCTTCCGGAAAACGCACCCTACTGTGGTTTCATGCACCATTCTGTCGATCTGAACCATGGGGAAGTAGCAATGCTCGTCACTTGTGATGACGGCGAGTCAGTAATTGTCGATCGTGCAGCAATCTACGATATTGAGGATGAGGAGCTCACGTTTCTGGAGGACATTCCTGGGGGCCCGGCTGCTACAACAGCGACGTTCTCCCCGGACGGAGAATGGCTGGCCGTGCAGGGCTCGGAAGGGCTGATCATCGTGAGGAGGGGAGAAGGACGATGAAATCCGGATGCGATGCCCGGTTGTTGAGACCTGAGCAGAAACGCTGGTAGCAGTGTAGCTCACCCCCGGGAAACCCGCCGAAAAGTCGTTGACAGAGCTTATCTGCCGCTCTATTATGTCCGCCGAACAACAGACACTGCTTCAATGTGCTGATTTCAGGAGATAATCTACCATGCAACACAATCGATTGACTATCTGGATGGTCATGCTGGCCGCGCTTGCCTGCCTCGTATTTGTCGGCTGTGGCGATGACGACGATTCCAACCCGACCGGCAGCAGCTCCGGTCCATCGGTCCAGCCGGCTCTGGCCGACGGTATCGACGCACCTGTGTCTAATCTGCAGGCATCGGGGAACCAGTACTGCTCCATGGCTGCGGTGTATATTAGTATGGCACAAGGCTTTTCGCCGTTCTTCGGCCCTTCTGCGGGTGCCTCGAAGCACCATTACCCGGGCCAGGCTCAGGATGACTCAACGGTCTATACCTGGTCTGAAGGCGGAATGACCGTCAAAATGGTCTTCAAGGAGACCACTACACAGTACATCTGGTACGCGATTGTTAGTGGCGCTGATCCCGATGATGGCACTACCTACAATGACTTCAAGCTCATCGAGGCTCGTGAGTACAAGACCGGGATGAGCGGGTGGATGAAGGCCTGGGATGCGGATACGGGTGAACTCGCAATTGAGTGGACCTGGTCACTCGTCAGTAATGTCTTCGGAATGACCATGGTGGTCTATGACGGCAACGATACTCTATCTATCGAAGTCGATGTTAACGCCGATGGTTCGGGACGATGCGAGTTCTTTGAGGACGGAACGTCGGTCTGGTGGGTTACCTGGAATGCAGATGGCACCTCCGGGCAGTACTATGCTGACGGCATTACCGGAACCTGGGAATACACCGGCTAGGTCTTTGATTCTCACTTCAGAAGTGCAAAGCCCCGATCCTTCGTGGATTGGGGCTTTCTGTAGTCACTCTCTTGTCAGGGATCCGCGCCGCCTAGTCCCGCCAAGCCTGCGGGCCGCCGTAGATGCCCATGTGCGAGATGGTGCCGTCGGGGTTGTAGGTAAGCGTATCGCCGGCATGGAGGGCCGGTGAGTCCGGCTGCAAATGGTAGTCGCCATCACCCACAAACAGCGGGTCGACGCTGATATTGCCGTTCAGGCCGCTCTGGTCCCAGATATCCTCGTATTCGCCCGCTTCGTTGCCCCACACGATGTTGTGAGAGAAGCGCCACTTGGCCCAGTCGCCATAGTTCCAGACACCGACACACGGACAGACCCAGTGATCGCGCCAGCCGTTCTCGGTAATGATGTTATTGACTATCCGGCCCCAGCTTTCGGTCGACCACGGCGCGATGCCGCAGTTGCCGTTGTGGTGAACTACGTTGTTGGCGATATCCATGAATGACTGGCCGGTGGCGATGATCCCCCAGCCAAGGCAGTCATGCACGAGGTTGTTTCGAGCTACTACCCACGACGTGCCGAAAGCCCCGATTCCCTTCCAATAGCCGGTGACCTCATTGCGATAGACCATACAGGTGGCGTCCCAGGTAACACCGATACCAACGCCGCGTCCATCCTTGATCAGGCAGTCGACTACCTCGGCGCTGGCGCCGCGGTACAGCGCCACTCCATCCCAGCTATTGTTCGATATGATACAACCCCTGACGTCAAGTTCCGCGCCCTCGCGGCCAACGATCCCGCCGATTCCGACAACAACTGAGTCGATCTCGTGATCGTTGTCGCGGATGTCGACATCGATAACAGACACTCGCGAGCGACGAACCACTACCGCCGCGTCAGTGGCTTTGGCGTCGGGGTCGCGTTTACCGCCGGTGATGGTCATGTTCATCAACACGGTGTTCGGTGAGTCTTCTATGTAGACGCCGTACCCGGCGTTGGTGATCAGGCGTGTCTTCTGGCGGTCGCGGCCGATCAGCACCAGCGATTTCTCCCTGATAATGAACCCGTAGCTGGCCTGCACGTCGGTCTGAGGATCCTCGCAATTGCCGCAAAGGGATTCGCCCATGAGTGTGGATGTGGCCGCGAAGTCCTTGGGACCCAGAAGGAGAGTATCGCCGTCGGAGGCATAGTCTATTACCGACTGCAGGTCCGAGCCGCGCTCGACGGTGAAGGTCGCGGCCTGTAACCCGCCGGTGAAAAGCAGGCAGGTTACGACAAGAGTCACCGTTGTCCTCATCATAATGCCATGATTAGTGTCGTGAGACGGCCAAGGCAAGCAAAAAGCGGCCGGGCCGAGTTGCCGCCTCCCGGTCAATTTGTTAGATTGGGCCTCGAAAAGTGATGCTGGAGTCGTGAAAGGATCGATGAGGCGAGCGGCGATTCTAAGTTCTCGTCAGGCCCTGCGACCGTGCGGGACCGATGAATGGGTGCGTGCCACCGCCGAGGCGATCGACTGGATCGCCAGGAGCGACGTGGTGCTCAACTGCTCGGTCGGACAGTCGAGTTGGGAGCTGACGCTGGCTCTGGCCTCGTCGGCGAAGCTGCCGCTCCGTGTCTTCATCCCTATCGTCGAACGAGAAGACCATGAAGCGGTTGGCAGGCGAATAGCCGCGCAGTTTGAACTGGATTACGCTGACGCAGAGCTGATTCCGGTGGGAACAGGGGATGACCTGTCGAGACCGGAGGCGATGAGGGTGCGGGACCTGGCGATCCTGAAACAAAGCGATATCCTCGTACCGATCTCGGTCAGGAAGGGTGGGTTCATGGATCGGGCGGTCGGCTCGCACGAAGGGCAATACGTCGTGCGGAATTTCGCGGTCCCGCATCAGACTCGGCGCGTGGGCCTGGCCTACGATATTGAGCCAACCGATCTATCGCCGGAGGCCCGCACCTTTGACGAGCCGTTCGTGATTCACTGGACCCGCACCGCCGCCGGCCCGTGGCCGGGTGAAACCAAGATGGAGTACTATCGCAGTGTCGCAGCATCCGATGACTACCCTCGTGCCGGACTCCACACTCTCCGGAGAATACTCGATTCGCGACGACTGGTCGCCTCGGGCTGGAGGATGCCGGAAAGGCGGCCGTGTGTTTGCTTCTCCGCTCTGCCTCCGGTCGAAGTGGCGCCTCTAATGCGATGGCGGGCGCGGTATCGCCGCATGTCATTCGAGCCGTACGGGATCGGTCTCAGGCGGTCGGTGGCGGAAGACCTCGGTATCGTACCGGTTCACTATTACAATGCCGATTCCGAGGAACCGCCCGATGGCGAGAATCGGTGGCGATGGCAGTCTTCAGGGGCAATTACCGACTGGCGGCAGGAGCAGGAATACCGGCATTGCGGCGATGTCGACTTGAGCGCCGTGGATGATGAGGACATGGTCGTCTTCTGTCGGTTCCGAGAAGAGACCGAGTGCCTTCGACGGGAGTCGGGTCTGCGGGTGATAGCCGTCACCAGCCGATAATCTCTGGCGACGACTTTTGCGGGCTGTTATCCTGTGATATGTGCCGCTGTCTGATCAATCAGCATCGACGTCATGGCCTTATCATTGATCCTGCCGATGGTGATGCCTTTCGGCTTGATGAGGTTCGCGCGGTGCACCGTTCTTTGTCGGAATACAATCCTGCACCCACATTCTCACTGCGGGGCCTGGCGAAGCGGCTTGATCTCGGGGGTATTGTCGTCAAGGACGAGTCCCATCGGTTCGGGCTGAAGGCTTTCAAGGCGCTGGGGGCATCCTACGCGGTCTATCGGCTGTTGACATCACGGGCGCATCGGGGCGGCGCCCCATGGCCGCCGCCCGACCGCTTTTACTCCGAATCCGACGTCATATCACGAGGTAGCTTCACGCTCTGCACCGCCACGGACGGCAACCACGGCCGCGGCGTCGCATGGGTGGCGCGAAAGCTGGGCCAGCGAGCGGTCATCTATATGCCCGGCAACACCGCGCCCGCCAGGATCGCAGCGATACAGGACGAAGGCGCCGATGTGCATGTCATCGGTGGCTCCTACGACGATGCTGTGCGCCAGTGCGCCGAGCAGGCGGAAGAACACGGCTGGACAATTGTCTCCGACACATCCTGGCCCGGTTACGATCTCATTCCCCGATGGATACAGGCCGGCTACCTGACCATGTTCGCCGAGATCGACGAACAGACCGACGCCTGCATCGACGCCGTGCTGGTCCCCGGCGGGGTCGGCGCCCTGGCCGCCGCCGCAGCCTGGTACTACCGCGTCATAAAACAGGACGACACCGTGACGCTGATTTCGGTGGAGCCTCTTGCCGCCGATTGCCTGTATCGGTCGGCGGCTCGCGATGATGGTCACCCGGTTGCCGTTTTCGGTGAGCCTGACACAGTCATGGCGGGGCTGAACTGCGGCACGCCTTCGCAAGTGGCCTGGCCGCTGATTCGTAAGTACTTCGATGCTTTCGTGGCGATCCCGGATCACTACGCCATCGAGGCTATGCGCACTGCCTACTATCCAGCCGCCAGCGATCCGCGGATTGTCTCCGGCGAATCGGGCGCCGCGAGTATGGCCGCCTTGCTGGCTCTTGGTCGAGAGGATGCCCTGGCAGCGTGCCGCCGCAGTCTTGGCCTGGACGACGATGCTGTGATTCTTCTGTTGAATACCGAGGGGGATACCGACCCGGAGGGATTCCGCCGGGCGGTGGCATTCTAATGCTGCGCAGTGAATGAGGGCGCCGGATGCGCTGACCGACGCCCTGCAGGATACTCGGGCAGAGGAGCCTATGCTGCGCCCATTTTTCGACGCTGGGTCAGGTAGTAAAGCGCCGGCACGACAATGAGGGTCAGCAGGGTGGAGGTTACCATCCCGCCGACCATCGGGGCGGCGATACGTTGCATCACCTCCGAGCCCGCCCCGTGACCGAGCAGCACCGGCAGCAGGGCGATAATCGTGGTGGCAACAGTCATGATCTTGGGACGCACACGTTCGACGGCGCCTTCCATGACCGCGGCCTTGAGATCGTCTTGTGTCGACAGGCGTCCCAGGCGACGGAATCTCCCGACCGCTTCATCGAGGTACACCAGCATCACCACCCCTGTCTCCGCGGCCAGGCCCGCAAGGGCGATGAAACCTACGTAGACAGCCACCGAGGCATTGAAGCCGTAGAGGTAGAACAGCCAGACACCACCCACGAGGCCAAACGGCAACGACAACAGGACAATCAGGCTGTTGGTAATGTTGCGGAAATGCAGATACAACAGCAACAGAATGGTGAACAGGGTCAAGGGCACAATCACGCGTAGTTTCTCGGCGACCGCCTGCATGTTCTCGTACTGGCCGGACCATACCAGCGAATAGCCGGCCGGCAGATCGACTTGCTCGGCCACGCGCAACCGGGCCTGATCCACGAATGTGCCGACATCGACACCCTTGAGATCGACAAACACCCAGGCGGTGGGGCGGGCATTCTCGGATTTGATCATGGCGGCCCCTTTGGAGATCTTCAGATCGGCGACCTGGCCGAGTTGGACCATACGTCCGTTGGGCGCCGCCACCAGGGCACGTTCGAGAGCCTCCGGACTGTCGCGGAGTTCGCGGGGGTAGCGGACATTCATCGGGTAGCGCTCCCGGCCCTCGATATTGCGCGCGACATTCATGCCACCGACCGCGAAGGCCACGGTCTTCTGAATGTCATCCACGTTCAGACCGTAGGCAGCCGCCTTGAGACGATCGATGCTTATGTCGACATAGTTGCCCCCGGTGACTCGCTCGGCGTAAACCGATCGGATCCCGCGCATCGGCTTGACAATATCCTCGACCCGCCTGGCAATGGCGCTCAGGCTGTCGAGGTTCGGTCCCATGACCTTGATCCCCACCGGTGTTTTGATGCCGGTGGCGAGCATGTCAATCCGGGTGCGGATAGGCATAGTCCAGGCATTGGTCAGCCCGGGAAACTCGATGGCGGCGTCGAGCGAATCGATCAGCTTGTCGGGTGTCATCCCGGGCCGCCATTCATCCCGGGGTTTGAGCATGATTGTCGTTTCCAGCATGGTCAGGGGAGCCGGATCGGTTGCTGTCTCGGCCCTTCCGATCTTGCCGAATACGCGCTCGACTTCGGGGAAAGAGGCAATGATGCGATCAGTCTGCTGAAGAAGCTCCTTCGACTTGGTTATCGATATGCCCGGCAGCGTTGTCGGCATGTACAACAGGTCGCCTTCGTACAGCGGAGGCATGAACTCCGAACCGATCCGGGTCAGGGGGATTACCGTGACACCCAGGACTACAACCGCAATGGCTATCGTAAGCCAACGGAACCGCAGGACCCAGGATATGACGGGCCGGTATGCGGCGATCAGGACTCGCGAGACCGGGTTCCTCTTCTCGGAACGGATCTTACCCCGAAGGAACAGCGCCACCAGCGCCGGAATAACCGTCACCGACAACATCGCCGAGGCCGCCATCGCGAAGGTCTTGGTATAGGCCAGGGGCTTGAAGAGCCGTCCTGACTGACCCTCAAGCACTAACACCGGAAGGAACGAGACCGTGATTATCAGCAACGAGAAGAACAGAGCCGGTCCGACTTCGACAGCGGCATTTCGCACCGCCTGCGCCCGTCCTATCCCTTCCTCACGCTCGATGTGTTTGTGCGCGTTCTCGACCATCACGACCGAGGCGTCGACCATAACGCCAATCGCGATTGCTATCCCTCCCAGCGACATGATATTGGCATTGATCCCAAGCAGGTGCATGACCAGCAGCGAAAGGCCAACGCCGGCGGGGAGGGTGATCACCGCAATCAGGGTCGACCGAACATGCAGCAGGAACAGCAGCGTAATCAGGGCGACGATGACAATCTCCTTGACCAGGGTATCGCGCAGGTTGACGGTGGCGCGATCAATTAGGCCGGAGCGATCGTAGACAGGTACAATAGCCACGCCCTCGGGCAGGCCTGATTGCAGTTGCCCAAGCTTGGTCTTCACCCGTTCAATCACTTCACGGGCGTTATCGCCATAGCGCATGACGATTATGCCGCCGACGGTTTCGCCCTCGCCATTTAGTTCGGCGAGGCCGCGACGAATATCCGGCCCGAGCTGAATATTGGCCACCGAGGAGAGCAGGATCGGCGCGCCATCGGCGGGCGTGTGGACCGGCGTATTGCGCAGGTCATCCAGGTCACCGATATAGGCCTGACTGCGGACCATGAACTCGGTCTCGCCCATCTCGAGGAGACGGCCGCCGACCGCGCTGGTAGACTGCTTGACCGCCATGATCACGTGTTGAAGAGGTATACCGTGGAATTCCAGCCTCCGCGGGTCCACCTCCACCTGATACTGGCGCACAAACCCGCCGACCGAAGCCACTTCCGAGACCCCGTCAAGCGATGAGAGTTCGTACTTGAGGAACCAGTCCTGCAGCGAGCGCAGTTCCGCCAGGTCATAGCTGTTCGTCGTATCGACCACTGCATACTGATAGACCCAGCCTACTCCGGTAGCATCAGGTCCGAGCTGGGTAGTGGCATTCTGGAGCAGTCGTCCGGTCACCTGGGAAAGCGACTCCAGCACCCGGCTGCGGGCCCAGTAGATATCGGTGCCGTCCTCAAAGATGACATACACGAAGGAGAGTCCGAAATAACTGTAGCCGCGGACATTTACCGCCCCGGGAACAGCCAGCATGGCGGTGGACAGCGGATAGGTGACCTGGTCCTCGACCACCTGCGGCGGCTGACCCGGGTACTCCGCCTGGATGATCACCTGGACATCGGAAAGGTCGGGAATGGCATCAACCGCTATCTCATTGGCCGCCCAGACCCCCGCCAGCAACAGGACTGCCGTTAGGGCCAGAACCATGCCTCGATTCGCGATCGACCATTCGATCAACTTAGTGATCATGGTTCTCTCCGGGTTCGTATGGGATCAGGTTCATGTTGCAGACCGGGCATACACCGGGCTCGTGCTGGGCCGTCTCGCACTGGGGCATCGGGCATACCCAGACACTGTCGATGTCGGTCTCGCCAACCGGAGCCAGCGCCATGCCGCACTCGGGGCAATCGCCGGGACCGTAGTTCAGGACGTGATAGTGCTCCGGCATCGGGCAGGTGTGGATGTCGTAAGGATCGGGGGGCGGGGCATTGGAGTCACTCCCCTCAGCAAGCGCCTGTGGGTGCTGGTTCTCGGAATGTGATTCATGTTCGTCGGAGACCTGCGGTTCCCGGCCGTCCTCGTCAGCTGACATGGAACCATGCTGGTGTCCCGCCTGACCGCCGGCCGCGAAGACCTCACTCAGGCGGGACTCACTGTCGAGCAGGAACTGCCCGGAGGTAACAATCTGTTCGCCGGGGCGCAGGCCGCCGGTAACCTGGATCAGGTCGCCCTGGCCGACGACTCCGGTCGTGATTTCGCGGGGCTGATATGCACCGCCATCCCCGGCCACAAATACGACATTGCGCAGTCCCGAATTGATCACCGCCGAGCGGGGCACAACGGGATGTTGTCCGGGCAGGGAGCTCTCTATCAGCACCTCGGCGTACATCTCGGGCCGCAGCTTCAGCCTCGGATTCTCGATACGCAGACGTACCTCGGCCTGACGCTGAGGATCCAGTATCGGAGACACGTATATGACACGGGAACGAAGGACTTCTGATGGTAACGACGGCACAGTCACTATCGCATCCTGGCCGACTTCCACAAACGGCAGATCCTGCTCATACACAGATGCCTCCACCCAGACGGTCGAGAGATCGGCAATCTCGAAGAGGCTCCGCCCCGGGGTGACCTGATCGCCCGTTTCCACCAGCTTGCGCTGGACGAAGCCATCGGCGGGTGTTCGGATAGTCATCGTTCGCTGGACCTCTCCGGACTCGGTCAGGCGCTGCAACTGGTCCTCCGATATGTCCCAGTTGAGCAGGCGCCGGCGCGACGTTTCCAGGAGAGTCTTAAACCCGGCGCCACCCCTGGCGGAGGCATGAATCGTCTGGGGCTGGTTGCGAAGTGCGATCAGGTATTCACGCTGAGCCGCCACCAAATCCGGGGAGTATATCTCCATCAGGGGCTGACCGGCAGACACGCGCTCGCCTTCCTCGTTGACAAAGAGATGTTCGATCCAGCCTCTGACCTTCACATTGACCGAGTGGATATTCGGCTGGGGCACGGCTACTTTGCCGGTTGCACGGACAGTTTGTACCAAAGCGCTTCGGCGCACCTCAGTGGTGGCCAAACCGATATTCTGACGGGTCACCGGGTCGATGGTGATCCCTGCGGAGGACTCGCCGCCATCTTTCTTCGGGGTCAGCTTCATGTTGCAGATCGGGCAGAGTCCGGGCTCGGTGGTCACGATTTCGGGATGCATCCCGCAGGTATAAAGCTGCTGGTCAGTTTCGGCCTGCGCGGCCGTGGTTGTCTCGGCGCTGCCGGATCCCAGCAGCAGCCAGGCGCCGGCAAATCCAACACCAAGGCTGAGTATTACTATCGTAAGTGTCTTCATGATTATTCGTCCTCTCTATTGCCGACCAACTCGTCGATCAGGGCCAGCGTCTGGTGAGCCTGCTTGATTAGTTCGAAGCGTTCCAACTGAACCTCAAGCAGTTCGAGCTGTGCGCTGAGCAGGGCGTTAAAGTCGACTTGCCCCACTTCGTAGGCGATCTGTGCCGCCTCGAAGGTGGCTCGGGCCTGTGGCAATATGTCGACGTTGTAGCGATCGAGACTCTGCCTGGTGATCCGGTAGGTTTGACGGGCATCGTCAAGTTGTCGACGCAGGCTCAGGTCAACCGCATTGCGATGCTGTTCCGCAGACTGCACCAGCCGCCGGGCCGCCCGGGTCAGGTGACGCTGTTTGGTGAAGAACCACACCGGCAAACTGAATCCTGCTCGGAGGGTGAGGAAGTCCTCTCCCCTAACCGGATCGCCGGGTACTTCCTGACGAAAGCGGTAGTCGATTCCTACCAGAAAATCCGGGTAGTACTCCGTTCGGGCGGCATCGGCCCGGGCGGAAGCTGCCTCGATACTAGACGAAGCGCGTTTGAGCTCCGGGTTCTGCGAAAGGTCGCCGGCGAATCGTTCGGTGTCCGGCAACTCCGGCAGGGATGCTGACAGAGTGGTATCGGGTTCCGTGGCGCCGGTCAGATTGGTCAGCTTCAGCAAGGCGGTTCGCCCGCGCTGATCGGCGCGCAAGAGTCTTACCTGGAGACGTTCAAATGAAGTCTGCGAACGGAGCAGGTCCTGAGCCGATACCTCGCCGTTGGCATATCGCGTTTCGGCGACAGCGGAAATCGCATGGGCCAGATCCAGGCTGCGCCTGATGCTTTCACGGGCGGCCTGCCAGTATGCGTAGTCATAGAAGGCTTGGCTCACCTGGCGCACGATTGCATTTTCGATCGCCATGCTGGTCGACGCACTCATCCTTTGTTGCGCTCGCGCCGCCCGTGAGTGGCTGCGCAGCTTGCCGGGCCACGGGATCATCTGCGTCAGACCCACATGCACCCCCGACATCGGCGTTTCGTCCAACGCCAGTGAGGATCGGGGCAGATTCATCAGGGCCAGTCCGAGAGTAGGATCCGGCAGGGCTCCTGAGGCATCCGCTCGATATGCGGCGGCTTCTGTCTCATGGCGGGCTGCCAGCAGGTCGGGATTGCGATTTCTGGCCAGTTCAATAAGTGAATCCAGCGTGGCTTGGTCGGCCGAGACTGTGCCGGGGCTGAAAATCACAACCAGCTGGAACAAGGCCGCTAGGGTTAGTCCTTTCATAGCCATTCATCTCCGGTTGAGTGAATATCTGATAGATACAGGTGAACTCGGATCGGTTCACGACACGGCTACGAAAGCAATATCAAATGAGAAACGAACAGCAGGTCAAGTATAATGGATGAAAATTGTCCACTAAGACAGAGGCGATTAGAACAAAGGGAGCATCCGAGATACTCTCCCGGTTGTACACGGGGCTCTCGGATTGCCTGTCTGCGGTGGGCGGGTCGGCCTGGCAGTAACGTTGAATCTCGGCCTGGAGTGGCTGGGACGGTGGAATTGGCCGGTCTTGCATGTGGCAGGGGCAGGGCGGCTCATTCCATTCGCCGGTCTCACCGAAACTGACAGAACCAACAGAACAGCCGGCGCAACAGCAGGGGGCCTCATCGTGCAATTGCGCCCTAAATACCTGCTCCGCCGTTTGAAGCACGGGCGCCGCAACTACCGTCACGACGACAATCAGCGCCATTGCTGTTCTGAACGATCTTCTCATCATATAATCGGTTCCAGGTCTGTTCTGCCGATTAAACAAACCTGGACCTATGTAGTTCCCGTTGCCGAGGCGACTGTATATTCGGTGAACACGCGGCCGCTATCGGCGCGAAGCTCCGATCCGGGCCTGCTCTCCAGGCGTCCGGCTGACGCGATTGCCACTGCAGACCTGTCACCGTTTGTTCACAACTACCCGATTTGGCGCCACCACATGCCGGTTCAGTCACCGCGGCGGCGGCGATCAGGACACTGTCTTCGGCGCAAACCAACCGTACAATACTGGAATCAGGACCAGGGTCAGGAACGTGGAGGAAAGCAGTCCGAAAACGACCACGACCGCCAGCGGGCGCTGCACCTCCGAGCCCATACCGTGTGACAGCAGCAGCGGCAGCAGCCCGAGAATGGTGGTCAGGGCTGTCATGAGCACCGGCCGCATGCGCTGCAAACAGGCCTCGGGGATGGCCTGAGCCATCGGCGCGCCCTCTCGGCGCAACTGGTTGACATAGGTCACCAGCACCAGACCATTCTGTACCGCAATACCAAACAGCGCAATGAACCCGACCGAGGCCGGCACCGACAGGTACTCGCCGGTCAGGTACAGGCCCAGCACTCCCCCGATCAGGGCCAGCGGCGCGTTGATGAAGATGAGAGCGGCATATCGCCATGACCCGAACGACAGATAGAGCATCAGGAAGATCAACGCAAAAGTGATCGGCACGATAATGCTCAACCGATGCATGGCCCGCTGCTGGTTCTCGAACTGACCGCCGTACTCCAGATAGTAACCCGGTGGCAAGGTGACCTTTGCAGCGACCGCCTCCTGCATATCGGATACCACGCTACCCATGTCGCGCCCGCGCACGTTGGCCGAGATGACCCATCGCCGCTGGTTCTTCTCTCGATTTATCTGGATCGGACCGATCACCGTCTTCACCTCGGCCACCTGTGACAACGGAATAAGCATATCATTTGAGCCATGCACCAACAGGCTGCGGATCACTTCGGGATCGCGACGATGGTGCTCCCCATACCTGACATGGATACCGAACCTCCTGGTGTTCAGGAAGACCTGGTCGATCACCTCTCCACCGATAGCCAGTTCGACCACCTCGAGGATATCCGCCACATTGACTCCGTAACGGGCGCAGGTCGGTCGATCAGCTACTATCTGCACCTGGGGCTGTCCGAAGCTTTGTTCAGTGGCAATATCTACCATGCCCGGCACCTCCTCGATTGCCTCCATGATGGCTTCGGCCTTCAGTCGCAAAGTATCGAGATCGTCGCCGTATAGCTTCACGGCCAACTGTGTCCTGACCCCGGAGAGGAGTTCATCGAAGAGATTTTGGATAGGCTGAGTGAAGTTGAGTTGTACTCCGGGATAATGCGACAGCCTGGCATCAAGCGATTCGATCAACTCGGCTTTCGACTCATGGTCGCGCCAGGTCTCCTGGTCGGTCAGGGAGAGCTGGATATTGGCGAAGTTAACCGGGTGGGGATGGCTGCCGGCCTCGGGACGGCCTATCTTGGCGACAGTCTGCTCGACTTCCTCGAAGCGCCCGATCTCCCGTTCCAGCTTCATGATGGTCTCGGTCGCCTTCTCCAGCGAGATGGAAGGAGCCATGGTCACGTTGATCTGGATGATCCCCTCCTCAAGCACCGGGATGAACTCAGTGCCGAGATGAGGGATAAGCAATAGCGACCCGGCAAAGGCTGTGGCCGCGCCCGCCACCACGACTGTCTTGTGGCGCAAGTTCCAGCTCAGATGCGACAGATAGGGACGCTTTAACAGACGAACCAAAAGGAATTCTCTCTGGGGCTTCTGCCGAAGCAGGTAAGACGCCAGCGCGGGCGAGAAGAACAGCGCCGCCAATAGCGAACCCAGCAGGGCGAACGTTACCGTGAAGGCCATCGGCGAGAACATCTTGCCCTCGACGCCTTCAAGGGTAAACAACGGCAGAAAGACAATGATGATGATGGTCACCGAGAAGATGATCGGCCGCGCCACCTGGCGACAAGCCGATATGATGACGTCGAACTTGCTCAGGCTTTGGTAGCGCTCTTCGCGCAGGTGGCGAGAGATATTCTCGACAATCACGATCGAGGCATCCCCCAGCATGCCGATGGCAATCGCGATTCCGCCTAGCGACATGAGATTGGCCGACAATCCCGCCAGCCCCATGAAGATCGCCGCCACCAGAGCACATACCGGCAGCGCCAGCGCAACGATGAACGCACTGCGCACATTGCCGAGGAACAGGGCCAGAACCAGTATCACCAGCAAGGCTCCCTTCCAGAGGGCGCTCTCGACGGTGTTGATGGCGCTCTCGACCAGTCGACTCTGATTATAGTACGGTACCAGCGTGATCCCGTCGGGGAGCGACTCCTGGACCTCCGGGAACTTGCCCTGCAGACGTGCGATGACATCGGAAGTGTTCTCGCCGTGGAGCTTGAGCACGATACCGGCGACCACTTCTTCTTTTCCGTCGCGGGTGACCACTCCCCGGCGGATCTCCTTCCCGAAATCGACCTGCGCGACATCGCCGAGCCGAATAGGTGTTCCCTCGACCACTCTGAGCTGGAGACTGCGAAGGTCCTCGCGTTCCTGAATCAACCCTATGCCTCGCACCAGGTACTCCTCCGACCCGAGCACCATGAACTGCCCGCCGGCGTTGCGATTGTTGCCGGTGACCGCTTCAACGACATCCGAGAGTGCCAGGTTGTACTTGCTGAGAGCGTAGGGGTCCAACTCTATCTGGTATTGCAGCACATGGCCGCCCATCGAGAGAATGTCCGTAACTCCCGGCACGCTCTGCAGTTGGTACTTCACAACCCAGTCGTTGATCTCCCGCAGATATGCATCGAGGGGCTTGTCGCCGGAGTCTACGGTGCTGTCGGCCCGCAGGTAATACATGAAAACCTCACCCAGGCCGGTGGAGATCGGCCCGAGCGTGGGCGGGTCATGCATCTCCGGCAGGTCGGAGGCCGCCGAGGCCAGGCGCTCGGCGACAATCTGACGCGCGAAGTAGATGTCGACGTCATCGTCAAAGTAGACATAGACAACCGCCAGGCCAAAGGCCGAGGTGGACTTGATCTGAGTGACGCCCGGAAGCCCGTTCATCGATGACTCAATAGGAAAGGTGATGAGTCGCTCGATTTCCTCGGGGGCCATACCATGAGCTTCTGCGAAGACCGGCACCATGACCGGCGAGATGTCCGGAAAGGCATCGGTAGGCAGGTTGCGATACTGGATGATACCGGCGATTGTGATCCCGATCAGGCCGGCCACCACCAGGACACGGTTCTTCAAAACCTGCTCGAATAGACTATTCATGTTCAGCCTCCCTAATGGCCGTGTCCGGCATGTCCGCCCAGCGCACCGGTGACAATCTTGGCTTTCAACTCGAACGCTCCATCCGAGACATACTCGGCGCCCTCGTCGAGGCCGGCCGCGATGAGGATGTGCTGGTGATCGCTCGCACCGGTCACCACCTCTGCCGGGCGGTAGCTGTTGTGACCATCGGGCACAAAGACCACGGTCCGTTCAGCGAGATACTGCACCGCCTCCTTGTCGACTATCAAACCCGTCCGGTTGACCTCGGCCGCCACCGTGGCCTGCACGAAGAAGCCGGGACGCCAGGCGTTGTCAGAGTTGGACAGAACCACCCGGGCGGTGAGGCTGCGTGTGTGCACGTCCATGATCGGGGTCACGTACTCGATTATTCCCTCGGTCTGCAAGTCGGAGCCAACCGCGCGTATGTGCGCCACCTGTCCCTTCCTGATACGGCCGGCGTCCCGGGGATACACCGCCAGGTCCACCCATACGGTCGACAGATCGGCAATGACATAGATGCTGCTCTGCTCCGAAACGAATTCCCCGGGCGTGATATGGCGCTGGATCACCCAACCGGATATCGGCGAAGCGATCGAATAGGCATTCATGCTCTCATTGCTCTCGATCACAGCGACCACTTCACCGGACTCGGCGTAATCACCGACTCTCTTCAGGGCCTGCAGGGCGATCCCGGCGAATCGCGGCGCAATATGCGCCAGTCGATCTTCATTAAAGCCTACTTCGCCGGGCAGTTCTATCGTCTTTGCAATGCTTCCCTTCCTCACTCGCGATGTAGATATTCCCGCCAGCTCTATCGCCTCAGGGGACAACTCGACAATCAACTCCTCATCGTGGAGTGCGTGATCATGCTCCTCGATGCACCCGACATCCGCCGCCATCTCTTCATGCGCGGAATGATCGTGTTCATCTTCAACTGCGATTGTCGCCGTGTGCTCGTGGTCGTGCTGGCCTGCGATCCGGCCGGGCGCCATCGCCAGGGCGGCGAGCAACAGGGTCGCCGCCGCAAGTCTTAATTGTCTCATGGCATGAATCCTCATAGCGGTTCGGTGGTGAGTACCAGCCCGGTGACATACTCCAGGGCCATTATCTGCTTTTGTATCTCCAGCAGCAGGTCGGCGTGCTCCCGGCGGAGTTCCAACAGGATGCGCTCGGCCTCGAGCAGGCTGGTGTAGGGCAGACGTCCGGCGCCGTAGTCCTTTTCAAGTGTCCGGTAGACGGATTCGGCGGTCGGCAGCAACTCATGGTCGACTGTTGCGTGTCGCTGATCGAGCAGGCGCAGGCGGATCTGAGCTGACTCGATATCGGCCTGAGTCTGCAGGTGGACCCGCTTCATTCCGAGTTCGGCGGCCTCGTGCTTGGCCTGAAGACTCTTCCGGGCGCCCTGGTTGCGGTTCCAGAGAGGCAGTGGCACAGAGACGCCGACCAGAAAAGAGTTTGTCCCCTCTGCTTCAAGGTGCTTAACTCCCCCGGTCAAAGTCAGGCTTGGCCGCACCTCGGCGGCAGCAAGGTCGCGCTCGGCGCGCAGCACCTCAGCCTCCCGGCTCAGCGACAGGAGGCTGCGAGTCGAATCAATTGCGTAGCGAGTCGTATCAAGACGATCAAGCAATCCGGACAGATCGGGCTCCTCGGCGTCTGAGACGTATATACTCCTGCTCTGGCCCTCCCACAGTGAAGTCAGCGCCAATTGAGCGACTATCAAGTCCTGCTCGGACTCAGCCAAGTCCAGCTCGATGCGCTGGAGCTCCAGCCGGGCCAGCAGCAACTCCGACTGAAGGCCTGCCCCCTTACCGGTTCGATATTCGATGTTGTCGACGACCGTCGTCGCGAGCCTGACCTGATCTTGCAGCAATTGCTGCTTTCTCTGGGCATGGACCAGCGCGTAAAAGCGCTGCTTGGTCTCCAAATAGAGGTCGAAAGCCGCGGTGGCCGCCTCCGATTCAGCAGCTCGCAATCCAGCCCGGGCGACAGCTTTGCGGGCCGCCTTCTGTCCGAAGATCTCGAACTCCTGCGAAATCCGAAGCGTGATTTCGGGCTCCCGCAGTCCGGGGGCGTCCCAGCCGATGTCTTCGATCTCCGCCTCGAGTTCCGGGTTGGGATACAGGCTGGTCTGGTCAATGCGGTGTCGAACCGACTCGATCCGGAAGTGAAGCGCGCGCAGCGTTGGATTGCCTTCAGCGACCAAACTGAGAATCTCGGTCAGGCCCATGGCTGAATCGATACGCGGCGGCTCGCCCGGATTCGCCTGGAACGGCGGCTGCCAGTAGTCCTGACTGCCGGTCGCAGGTGGCGCCGACAGGCTCAGCAGCAGCACCCACATCAATATCATGCTTTGTCCATTCATCCAATGATCTCCCGATGACAGGTGACATCAGCCCGGACGGTTTGCCGCCTGGACCGATGAAAGGTTCGGTTAGGATATCACGAAGGATGAAAGGATCAGCAGATGAGAATGATTGTGTACAAGGTTAGCGCCGGGGGACTCGGACCGTGGAGTGCAAGAGGACCAGCGATCCGTTCGGTCTCCAAATGGATACTCGGAATGGCAGGCGGCGCCATGGCCGCCGGCGACGCGACAGCAGAGGCCGCTGGATCGGAGTCGTTGCGCTGGCGCGCAAGCTTGAGCACGCCTCCCAGCGGGTGGTCGGTGCACTCGTAGCAGCCGTCGTACCTATGTTCGATCGCGTTGGAATCCGCGCTGCTGCACTCCGTCGCCTCTTCCGGACAGCCGGGCAGGCAAATGGACTCTATTTTCATCTCTCCGTCCCCGGCAATGCACAATACGCCATCGTGGACGCCTCCCGCGATTGAAGCGGCAAAGGCCAGGCACACGGTCCAGGTTAGGGTTCTGCGCAGTTTCTCAAGCATTGAAGATTCAGTATACATTGGCTTTAGTCGACCGTCAATAGCCGTATCCATTATACCTGGTCGTCAGGTTTGGTTCCCGGTCGGGTAGCGTCACGTCGGGGGGCGGGGTTCGACCATAATCGACTTCTCGCGGTCCACAGTCACCAGCCCCGGCTTGGCCTTGCGCGGTTTGCGGACATGCCGTCGCTCGGTGTAGATCACTGGCACCAGGGTATCATTGCGGGCCTTGGAGTGCCAGGCGGCCACAGCTGCGGCCTCGGCGATCTCCTTTGACGAGGGTTCGAATGACTTGTTGGGATACTTCATAACAACATGGGATCCGGGACACTGCTGAGTGTGGAACCAGAGTTCGTACGGTTTAGCGAACTCGAACGTTGTCCGGTCATTGTCGGTTCCGTCGCGACCCACGAACAGCCGGACCCCGGTCGAGAGAAGATGCTCCCGATATGGCAAGCGAATCGAAGTTTCGCGCTTCGAACCACCTTGGCGCGGCACCAGCGACTGCAGCTCCTCACGGAATCGTTGGCTCGCAGGCTCGAAGTTCTGCTCAAGGTCGGCCAGCATAGTGCGGGCCTTCTCGAGGTCCATGCGGGTCAGCTCCAGTCGGCGGGCCAGCAATTCGTGACCATCGCGACCCTTGCGATACCGACGGGCGTAGCGCTCGACGTTCTCCTGTGGGCTCAGGGCCGGATCCAGCCTGATCTGTACCGGCTGTGGTGGGTCGTGGTACACATCGTCGACGGCGATGCTTTCCATTCCCCTTTTCAGGCGACTGTAGTTGATCTGTAGCAGCTCGGCGCAACGACGATAACGGTCGTAATCGGCCGCCTTTTTGAGGTCCGCCGCCACATTCTCCTGCAAACGCTCCAGTTTCTTCACCTGGCGTTTGACCGCCTGAATCGTGGTCTGACGCTCATCGCGCTTCTCAACCCTGTCCTGCCTCAACTCGGCCGCCGCCTTGATAGCCAGCGACAGAGTCTTGAAACGCTGAGGGGGTTCATCGACGACCGTGAGTTTGAACGGGTATGCCTCCGGACCACGGCCGGTGCTGTGCAGATAACCCGGTTCGCCTATACCGAAACGATCAATCAGCTCGTGCATGATTCGCAAAATGGTCGACTCGTCGCCGCCATTAGGATTGATCGGACGCCCGAGGTCTCGTTCAACCCGCTCCACGACTTCAAGGGCCAGGCGGCGGTTGAAACCGAGGACGTGTTTTTCGATGAACTGCACCGCGGTTAGGTCCTCATGTTCGCGCCAGCGGTCCGCCAACTCTTTCGGAGCAACGCTTCTGGGGTCCAGATGGGTCGGCAATGACGGTGGATTGTAGAGGCGGCCGGATTCAAACTCTCTCTTTCGGAGCGTTCCTGACAGACAGCGCTGCTCATCCAGATGCCAGATATTGGCGTTCGGGCCAAGCGCCTCAACCGCCAGGAAGTGGCGGCGACCATCTTTATCAAGGCCGATTTCGAACAGTCGATCCAGTCCCCTCTGCTTCACCGATACGATCGTCGCCCCGTCTGCATCGAAGAACGGCCAGGGCTTCTCGCGAGTTTCGATCTTCACCTTGGACGCCGGTACGAGGAAGCACCCCGATCCGGCCGGATGGTACACAATCCCCATAGCTTGCCGGCTCTTGCCCTGTTTGATGAACATGTATGCCGCCCGCTCCTTGCGATACCATTCAGTGGACACGAGCTGGCCGCCAACTGCTTCGCGCTGAAGCTGCCGGACCAGGCTGTATGTGTGTAAGGCGGTCTGCATATGATCAATATACCGGCTGAACGGTAGTCGGACAATCAATCAACTCGGGCCTGCGACGTGAAAAAGACCTTGGGCTATGGAACTCCATATACCACTGTTTCGTTAAAGAGAGTGAAGGACCTCCCACCTTCGGCATCGGACGCCGAGCGGTCCTTTATTCCCACAGTGTCAGAAGGCGGAGTCGGATGCTCCGCCTTTGTTATTCATCTTCGGACGGATCATGAATCGGATGTTCACGCTGGTGTTTGAGCGGTCTTCCCATGCGAACGATTCGTACGCGCAGTTGATTATACCGATAGATGCCGACGACAAAGGTGGCCAGCCCGAGCGGAATAAACACCCACCCGATCAGTTCTACTATAAGCTCCTGGAAGAATTTAACAAAGGTGATACCGGCCACGAAGAAAGTCAGCGCTGTGCGCAGGTATGACAGGAAAGTCCGCTGGTTGGCCAGTATCATGCGATGAATGGCATCACGATCGTGAGTGATTACATCGCGACGATCGTCGCCTGGAGGGTGGTATGTCATCTGGCCGTGCCACAGTTCGTTTGAGGTTATCGATTACGACTCTGCATCGATCGTATGATCGCCGCCCGCCGACGCGTTAGCCAGTAGAACTGCTAACGGGGCGATGAGGTCGAACAGAGAGCGACACAGGACGGGGCCCGCTTACTCTCGTGCATTTTCGATCCGGCAAGACTACTTACGTTCATCATCAATGCGACGCAGTTCGCGCAGGATGGCCAGAGCACTTTGCCCGGTAGCCATATTCGTGATCTTGTCCATACGTTCCTGGTCGTCCTGCCACTTTTTCCGCATCCGCTCTTCGTAAGCCTGGCGCAGCGTGTCCAGGAGCTTCTCGAGTTCATACGGCTTGGGAAGGTAGGAGAAAGCCCCCAGCTTGGTGCAATCAACAGCCGAGTCCATCGACCCGTGACCGTTGAGGATTATGACCTCCAGGTACTTGTGCTCACTCTTGAGTATTTGCAGGACCTGCTTGCCGTCCATCCCCGGCATCTTCAGGTCGAGAAGGGCCAGATCGAACTTCTCTTTTCGAGCGATCTCCACGGCCTCAGCGCCGCGCGTAGCGGTCGTAACTTCGAAGTCCCGCATCTGCAGGCGCTTGGCAATCGACTCGAGGAACTTCTCCTCGTCGTCGACGATCAGCAACTTGATCTTCTTCTCACTCATATCTGAGACCTTTCATTAGGTGACTAGAAACCGATAAAGCGCCAGTAAAGAAGGATGGTCCACCCCCAGAGAACCGCGAAAGACAGGAGCAGAATAACGGCACCATGCTTCAGGAAGTCGCCCAGAGTCAGCAACTGCTCTCCGGTAACAGGGTCCTTGGCCATGGCGAAGGCGATGGCATTCGAAGGCGTGCCGATAATCAGCATGTGAGCAAATGACGAGGCAAAGGCGGTGGCAAAGCCTATCATCCAGGGATGAGTGTTACTGAGTATAGCCATCGGCACGGTTATCGGACCGATGGCGGATACTGTGGCGCCATCCGACATGAAGTTGGTTGACAGCCCCGTAAACAGACTGGCTGCCATGGCGAGTCCCGACCCTTCGCTCATGAAATCGGGGAGAATGGAGAGGAAGCTGTCGGCCAGGAAAAGCGCTCCCCCGGTTTCGGCCAGGCCTTTACCCAGGGCGCTGGCGCTGGCGTAAAGGGCCACTACTTCCCAGTGGATCGAAGCAATGTCTCGCCATTTCAGTATGCGCAGGATGTTCAGAATCACGATCCCCAGAATGACCGGACCGCCCATGCCGAATGTATCACTGGCGCCAATCCACAGCGCAATCACCAGAATCAGGACGGCAGCGGTGATGTACTCATTACGATTCATCGGGCCGATCTTATCGGAAGCCTGCCGCACTATAGCCGCAACATTCAATGACTTCACCGTCAACTGTCGACGGAACCGAAAGTAGAAATAGGTCGCGATGACCAGTGCCATGACCGGCACGAACGGCATTCCATAGAGTACCCACTCTCCGAAACTCGGGGCAATGTTGTAGTCCTGCAGGATCCCCATCATGATAGCATTTCGTCCCCCGGCCGCCGGCGATCCCGGCCCCCCGGAGTTGGCGGAGTAGCAGAGTGTTAGCCCAAACATCACCGCAAGAGCCCGGTCTTTCTTGATTCCCGCAGCCCGTATCGAGGTCGTGTAGACCATCATAAACAGCGGCATTATGAATGCCACCAATGCATGCTCTCCGATACGACTGAGCACGCCATGGCCAGCAGTGGCAGAAAGATGAAGAGCAATCTAGGCAGAGTCTTCGCCGGCCCAAGTAGCAGAAGCCCGATGCGGCGATCCAGTCCGGTCTTGGAGATCGCCAGCGAAATGGCCAACACTCCGAAAATGAAGATCACCGCATCCTTGGCATATGCCCCGGCTATAGCATCCGGCTGCAGCACACCGAAAAAGTACATCAGAACCCCCACCAGCAGCGCGGTGATTCCGACCGGTACCGCCCCAGACGCCCAGAACAACGCAGCGACAATAAGGGTGGCGAGCATCACCCTGGCCTTGAAGGCAACCTGGCGAGGTGTCTGCGGGCTCTTCGCCTTCGCGCCGTCGTCCGAGACTTCGATATTGTATATCTTGTGCTTGTGACTATAGTAGTCGGCGATTGTCTCGTCCTTATCCATGGATCGGTAACCGGCAAAGCCAATATTGACATCGCTGGTCTGACCCGTCTTGGGAGCGCTCAGAAGATTGATCAGGCGATCGGGCGCCGGCGCCAGTACGACCAGAGCAAACAAGAGCAGGCCAAGCAGGATTATACCGGGCCGGGAATTGTGTGAACCGATAAGCCATTTCTTGACAGAACCGCGCTCGACGTGCGGTATCTCGTGTCGAGCCATGACATGGATTCGATCCTCCCGCGCGCTATCGATGGTTTTGATCAGCTCGTCAAGGTCGCAGGGTTTCTGCAGATAGGAATAGGCCTCGAGCCGGCCGGTCTCCATAGCCGATTCCATTGTGCCATGACCGGTGAGCATGATCACCTGGATGGCGGGGCGGAACGATCTGATTTCGACCAGAGTCTGTTCCCCGCTCATTCCGGGCATCTTGCAGTCCAACAGGACCACGTCGATATCCTGGTCTGAGCGAGCCTTTCGAACCGCCTCCTCACCGTTGGTCGCTTCCACGGTCTCGTAACCGCGCAGGGCAAGGCGATCGGCCAGGTTTCTTCGAAACTGCTCTTCGTCGTCAACGAGAAGCACTTTACTCATCGTCGACTCCTCCGTCGTCGGCTGTCTTCATGCTCTTCACCACCTCATCACACAGCTCGGCCAGACGAATCAGCCCGACTGTCTCATTGCCCCTGGTTACGAGTATCGATAGGGTCTGCCAGACCACCATTTGGTGGGCGGCTTCGCAGAGACTGGCCTCATAGTCGATATGCTCGGTGATTGGGTGCATGACGTTGCGAACCGGAAGACTTCGGGCGGCCAGGCATAGGTCACTCATTTCCCGCTGGAACAGCCGGTAGTGCTTCATCGCGGAATCCGGGATCCCGTTGCTGACACCGGCGCGGTTCAGGGTAGCCAGATCGTCGACTACCGTGCTTTGCGGTTCCAGGGCCTTCAGTAAACCGAGCTGCCCGATCTTCCCTACTATTCGCTCTTCGCTGTCCACGACCAGCACCGCGCGGTAGGGTTGCCTCCCGGGCGGCAAGTTTTCCTGCGCCCGGTCGAGCGCCAGGACCGCCTCGAACAGACTGGCGTTTTGCGCGACAGTAGGGTATTCGCTCAGTGGGACCATCAGGTCTTTCACTTTTCTGATCGCCACGATTCAGCCCTTTTGTCTTGAGTTGACTTGTTGCGTCTTTCGGTCATGGGCAGAAAGATTGTGAACGTACTGCCCTCATTCACTCTGCTGCTCACTTCGATCATGCCGCCCAGGCTCTTGATGATACCGTAGCTGACAGATAATCCCAGGCCGGTCCCCTTGCCCACCTCTTTGGTCGTAAAGAAAGGCATGAACACTCGCTCAAGCTGTTCCTGAGTCATACCGTGTCCCGTGTCGGTGATATCGATTCTCACCTGGCCTTCGTCCATGGACGTTTCGATAGTGACTCTTCCGGGGCCATCGCCGATAGCATCGAAGGCGTTGTTGAGCATATTCAGGATCACTTGCTGAAGCTGGTTCGAATCGGTCACAAGTGTGGGGAGGCTGCGATCGTACTCACGCACGACTTCGACATTAGAGACCTCGATCTCGGGGCCAAGCAGGCCATCCACAACGGAGTCGATGACCGGGTGAATGTCATGCTCTGACAGCTTCAATTCAGAACGCCTAACGAAGTTCAGCAACTTACGAGTGATATCGCGGCACCGGAAAGCCGAATGCTGAATTGCCTTCAGGCGTTCCAGCAGCTCCTCCCGGCTGATATCCTTGTTGAATTCCGGGCTCATATAGTCCATAATCAGTCCGGATTCTTCGCTGATTACGGCCAGGGGATTGTTGATCTCGTGCGCTATTCCCGCTGCCAGCTCACCTACCGAGGCCAGCTTCGAGGCATGCTCGAGCTGAGCCCGAGTCTCATCTGATTCCCTCTGACCCTCGGTGAGACGTTTGGCCCGGTTCAATATTACCACAAGCGTCAAACCGACAAGCAATATCGAACCCAGCAGTATCCTCCATTGGTGTCCCCAGAACAGCTCCCCTCGATCACCGACCGAGCGCGCAACGAGAGCCCAGTCAGCCGTGGTCAGCCAGTGGTACGCGTACGTAATATCGTCGCCATCGATGGAGGCCATCGCTGACCCGGTGGCCGGCTCCTGCGGCGGGATGAATGGTGAGAGTTCCAGAGGCGAACCGATGGGCTCGGTAACCAATTGGTAATAACCCTCGTGATTCACAATAACCGTGGCCGCATCGGCCGCGCTTTGGCGCGAGCGGATGTAATCGTACATCCTCTCAGGATCCAGGGTCGCTCGCAACACAACGAATCGACCGTCAATCTCTCGGCTCACCGCAAGCGTGAAATGGGGACGCTGACGAAAGCCCAGGTAGATGTCTGTGAAGACGAAGTCGTGTTCGGTGTTAGAGAGCGTTCGGTACCAGTCCTCATCTCGGTAGTCCTGCTGCTCCAGGGACGGATATGGCCCGGCGTAAGCCGTCTGGATCCCCGATGAATCAAAAAAGCCCAGGTCGACGAACGTGCCACTCGATGCCCGTAACTCCGCCAGGTGTTCGTGCATCTGATTCGAAGTCGGTGGGATTCTGAACTTCGGGTGGTCGATGAGGTTGTCCAGGTTGACGCGCCGTTCGGTTAGAAAGAGGTCGAGGGTGTTAGCCTGGTTCTCCGCTATGGCGCTGAGATGCAGGCGGCGGCTCTGGTCAACCAGGCTGTTGTGTCGAACCTGGAAGTAGACGATGACCAGGAGTAAGGGCACAAGATAGGTGATGACGAGACGAACAATGTGTCGCCGTCGAAGTTCGTTGTAGTGCTCCTGACCGAACGTCTGGACGCCAACGGAAGAGCGTTCGTTGAATTCAGAAGTGGCCACTTTTCGACTCGCTTCTCCAACCCCCCGGGAGAGGAGAATCTGCTGCTTCTCTCCGGGATTTCTCCGAAGGTAAGCCGAGAACAAGGGGCAAGTCAACAGTATTCGGCGGAGTCCCGCAGGGGCCGACTACCGGACAGTCAGGGCGACACTATTTGATGATCTGCAGTACCTGACGAAAACGGTCGCCCTCGGCCACCTGCACAAGGTCCAGCAGGATCATCTCGACGCAGGCGATCTGCGCTCCCAATTGCATCATGGCCTTGATCCCGGTCTCCCTGTTGTCAGGGTGGCGCGAAGAAACCGCGTCGGCAATTACGAAGACCTCGTACCCCTGGAGAAGCAAGTCCCGGGCGGTCTGGTACACGCAGACATGGCTTTCCATGCCGGCCAGCAGTACCTGCTCACGACCGGTTTGCTGCAGGGCGCTCACGAAACTCGGATTGCCGCAGCAGGAGAACGTCCTCTTGATGAGCGGTTCCTTGTCGCTCAACTCAACCTTAATCCGGTCGACCGTAGGGCCCAGTTTGTCGGGCAATTGCTCGTTCCAGATGGTCGGAATACCCAGCACCCGCGCCCCGCGGATCATCCGGATCACATTATCGTAGAAGTTCTCCTTGTCGTGCATCAACGTAGCCAACTTGCCCTGTACATCAACTACAACCAGGGCGGCATCCTGGGCTTTCAGCATATTTACCTCCGTTTCGCTGTATAGGCCAATTAAGGCATGTCTGACCGACCGGCAACGACAAAGTTCCACCGCCGCCCGATTAGCGCTGCCATCGGCGCGGAAATCACTTATATTTGCTGCCGGGTCCCAGTCCGATGGGACCCGGATGGAGTGAACGGTGCACGAAGTGAGTGTGGTTGAAGACCTCCTGGCGATTGCCGAAGACGAACTGATCAGGGCCGGAGTGACTGATCAGGTCCAGGCTGTCATAGTGCGGATCGGGACGCTCGCCGGAGTCAATCCGGATGCGTTCAGGTTCGCCTTCGAAGTAGTGGCTCCCCGGACGAGAATGGGGCATGCTGAGCTTGTCATCAAGAGTGTTCCGGCGAACGGCCGGTGCGGGCGCTGCGGTCATGTCGAGACAATTCATGATCCGCTGGCCTCATGTTCCCGGTGCGGGTACTCCTTTCTTCACATAGAGGGCGGTCGTGACCTGCAGCTGGAGTCTCTCGAAGTCGGCGACAGTTCGGAGAGGATGGAAAAATGAAGGTAGTGGTGGCCGAAGACATCCTGAGGGCCAACGATCAGCTCGCTCGAGCCAATCGAGAGTGCTTCGATCGCGCCGGGGTAATTGCGATCAACCTGCTGGGCTCGCCCGGCTGCGGGAAGACCAGCCTGCTCGAAGCTCTCTTCGGCGTTTGGCCGCAGGAGTTTCCTTTCGGCGTAATCGAGGGTGATCTGGCGACGTCCCGGGATGCGGAGCGAATCGAGAAGCTCGGCGTGCGAACTGTGCAGATCAACACCGGGGGCAGCTGTCACCTGGACGCCGGCATGGTCGGCCAGGCCCTGGAGCAACTGGACCTCGGTGATCTGCGCGCGGTCTTTATCGAAAACGTCGGTAACCTGGTTTGCCCGGCCGCCTATCAACTGGGGGAGAGCCTCCGAGTAGCGGTGCTCAGTTTGCCCGAGGGCGACGACAAGGTGGCCAAGTATCCGAGTATGTTCAGTCGCGTCGACCTGATAGTGATCAACAAGATCGACCTGGCGCCATATCTGGAGTTCGACCTCGGCCGCGTGGCCGACGATCTGGCGCGCCTGGCCCCTGATGCCGAACTGCTTTCTGTATCGGCCCGCAGTGGCGAAGGCCTAGTACCGTTGGCGGAGCGGTTGATCGGCGCTGTGAAGGTCCCTAAGGAGGACTGAGCACTTGTTCGAGTCAGTCCGACAACGCCTGGATATTCGCGGCGCCGTGCAAGGGGTCGGCTTCCGCCCCACCGTCTACAGGCTGGCCCGTGACATGAACCTGGGCGGCTGGATCGCCAACACTTCCGATGGCGTGTGCATCGAGATTGAGGGCGCGTCTGAGGCCCTGAATCGTTTTCGACGCCGACTGGAAGATGAGCCGCCTGCTGCGGCCATCATCCGGCGGATCGACGTGACCGACCTGCCGCCTTCCGGCGACAACGGTCTCTTCGAGATACGCCCCAGCACCGTCAAGTCCGTCGCCACCGCCACCATCCTGCCCGACCTGGCGACTTGTGAGCAGTGCCGCACCGAGGTCTTCGACCCGGACAACCGTCGTCACTACTATGCCTTCACCAACTGCACCAATTGCGGTCCCCGCTACAGCATCGTGGCAGGTCTGCCATACGACCGCATCCGCACGACAATGGCTCGCTTCGGCCTGTGTCCGCAGTGTCAGGCGGAGTATGACGAGCCATCGGACCGTCGCTATCATGCCGAACCGAATGCCTGTCCCGAGTGCGGGCCCACTCTGACCCTTTGGGATCCCGAAGGCCGACCGCTGGGGGTCTACGATGAAGCCTTGCGGCAAGCGATACGAGCGATAGCTGAGGGCAAGATACTGGCACTGAAGGGCCTGGGCGGGTTCCAGTTGCTGGTCGATGCGCGCAACTCCGAAGCGGTGAAGCGTCTGCGCGAACGAAAGGGTCGCCCCCACAAGCCGTTTGCGATTATGGCAAGCGACATGGCTATGGCCGAGAGACTCTGCAAGCTCAATGACATGGAGCGAAAGCTGCTGGCATCGTCGCAAGCACCGATTGTGCTGGCGTCCGCGAGACCGGACAGCGCTGTCGATAAGCAGGTCGCGCCGGACTCGCCAAACCTTGGGGTCATGCTACCGTACAGTCCGCTGCACCATCTGCTTCTGGGTGAGCTGCGGCGACCGATAGTCGCCACCAGCGGCAACCTCTCGGATGAGCCGATTTGCATCGACAATGTCGAAGCAGTCGAACGCCTGGGCTCGTTGGTCGATCTGCTGCTGTTGCACAACCGCCCGATCGCCCGGCCAGTAGATGATTCGGTAGTGCGAGTCGTCGCCGGACGGCCTATGCTGTTGCGTCGCGCTCGAGGCTACGCCCCTCTGCCGGTGGCCTCGATAGAGGGCGCGGACAACATCCTGGCGGTAGGAGGACAATTGAAGAATACTGTTGCCCTTTCGATTGGCGGAAATGTGATCGTGTCCCAACACATCGGCGATCTCGACAGCGAACAGAGCGTGGCTGCCTTCGACAGCACCATCCACCAGTTGCTGGGGCTATACGGCGTCACCCCCGATACGATCGCCTGCGACATGCACCCTGATTACTATCCGACTGTCTGGGCGCAGGAACGCAAGAAGCCGGTTATGCCGGTGCAGCACCACCATGCCCATGTGGCCGCCGTCATGGCCGAGCACAATCTTGATGAACCGGTCCTGGGAGTGGCTTTCGACGGGACCGGCTACGGGCCCGACGGCCCTGTCTGGGGCGGGGAGCTCCTTCGTTGTGAGCGGCGGGGCTTCACCCGCACCGGCCACCTGCGCACTCTGCCGCTTCCCGGCGGCGACCTGGCGGCGCGCGAACCGCGGCGTTGCGCCCTGGGTGTTCTTTACGAGCTACTCGGTGACGACATCATGGACCGCAACGACATCGCTTCCGTCGCCTGCTTCGGTGAACGGGAGCTGTCGGTCATCGTTTCAGCACTCCGGGCCGGAGTCAACTGCCCGCGCACCAGCAGCGCCGGGCGATTGTTTGATGCCGTGGCTTCGCTTCTCGGCCTGGCCCAGACAAGCACCTATGAGGCCCAGGCCGCGATGCAACTTGAAGCGGCCGCGTTCTTGAGCCGTACCGATGACGCCTACGAATTCGACGTCGTTGCATCGGACGGCGTGTTGGTCGTCGACTGGGCGCCGGTGGTCACTGCGGTTCTCGACGCACTAGCTCGCCGCGCCACCCCTGGTCGGATCGCGGCGTGCTTCCACAATGGACTGGCGGCGGCAATCTCGACTGTGGCCCGCGCGGTCGGCCTCGAGAAGGTGGTTCTATCGGGCGGTTGTTTTCAGAATAGATATCTGACCGAAAAGACGATAGATGTACTGCGTCGTGACGGTTTCATTCCGTATTGGCCTGTGAACCTGCCGCCCGGCGACGGCGCGCTGTCGGTCGGCCAATTGACCGTAGCGGCCGCCCGAACCGAGAGGAGCTAGAGGATGTGCCTGGCCCTGCCGGCCGAAGTCGTCCAAGTGAGGGGCAATGAACCGCTTACGCGCGAGGCCCAAGTGGACTTCGGCGGTGTCAGGCGCCGCATTAGCCTGGCCTGCCTGCCGGAGGCGCAAGTTGGTGATTGGGTCTTGGTGCATGCGGGAGTTGCTATCAGTCGCCTTGATGAAGAGGCAGCCCGGGCGATCATCGCGGACCTCCACCGATTGACCGAGCTTGACCAGGAGGAACCGTGAGGTACGTGGAGGAGTTCCGCGACAATGTCGTCGCGACCCGACTGTCCGAGCAGATCGGTCGCATGACGACACGGCCATGGACAATCATGGAGGTTTGCGGAGGGCAAACCCACGCTATCCTTCGTTTCGGAATCGACCGGATGCTGCCGGACGGGGTCTCGCTCATCCACGGTCCCGGTTGCCCGGTCTGTGTGACCCCGGTTGGGGTCATCGATCAGGCTGTCGCGCTGGTCGGGCATGATCGTCGTACCCTGTGCTCATTCGGCGATATGCTCAGGGTCCCGGGTTCCTCACAGAGCCTGCTCGACGCCCGAGCCGAGGGCGGGGATGTTCGAGTCGTCTATTCGCCGCTCGACGCTGTTCGGCTGGCCGGCGAACATCCCGATCGGGAAGTTGTCTTCCTCGCGGTCGGTTTCGAGACAACCGCCCCGGCCACCGCTGTCGCCGCCGAGCAGGCGAGCAGTCGTGGACTTGAGAACTTCTCAATGCTTGTGGCGCACGTGTTGGTGCGTCCGGCTATGGAAACCATTCTGCGATCCGAGGACTGCCGGGTCCAGGGATTTCTTGCAGCTGGCCATGTTTGCGCGGTCACCGGCTGGCGTGAGTACGAATCCCTGGTCCAGCAGCACCGTGTTCCTATTGTGGTAACCGGATTCGAGCCGGTTGACTTGTTACAAGGGCTGGCCGCCTGTGTTCGCCAACTCGAGAAAGGTCGCGCCGAGATCGAGAATCAGTATCAACGGGCAGTGCTTCCCGACGGCAATCCTGGGGCGAGGGATCTTATCGACAAAGTGTATCGAAAAGTCGACACCGAGTGGCGCGGCCTGGGACTTGTGCCTGAGAGTGGTTTGGCGCTCAGAGACGAGTACTGCCAGTTCGACGCCCGAAAGCGTTTCGGCCTCCGCGGAATTTGCAGCCTCGATCAAACCGAGTGCATCAGCGGAGAGGTCCTGCGAGGGGTTCGTCGACCGACCGACTGTCCCGCCTTCGGCACGCGGTGTACGCCCGAACACCCCCTGGGCGCAACCATGGTTTCATCGGAGGGCGCCTGCGCGGCGTACTTCAAGTATCGGCTGCCGACAGTCGAGGGAGGCTCGCGATGAGTTGCGACAGACCAAGGATATCCCTGGCTCATGGCGGCGGCGGACGGCACACCAACCAGCTTGTCGGGGAGCTCTTCATATCCGCGTTCGACAACGAAACGATCAGGTCGGGCCACGATGCGGCCGAACTCGTTCTCCCCGCGGGACGCTCAGCCCTGACAACCGACACTTACGTGGTGACGCCGCTGTTCTTTCCTGGTGGCGACATCGGATCGCTGGCTGTTCACGGAACCGTCAACGACCTGGCGATGGCCGGGGCACAGGCAGTGGCGCTCACCTGTGGCTTCATCATCGAGGAGGGATTGCCGTTCGATAGCCTCCGGCGTGTTGTCGCCTCAATGGCCCGGGCGGCTCGCGACTGTGAGGTCACTGTAGTCGCCGGCGATACCAAAGTGGTCCCGCGCGGGAAGGCTGATGGACTCTATGTCAACACTACCGGCCTGGGTACGATAGAGCGCGAGGCGTCAATAGTCCCGTCGCGGATCAGGCCGGGTGATGCCGTGATCGTGAGCGGCGACATCGGCCGTCACGGAATGGCGGTGATGGCGGCTCGCGAGAACCTCGGTTTCGAATCAAACATAGATAGCGACAGCGCTCCTCTCTGGCCGCTGGTGCGCGACCTGCTCGATGACGGTCTTGATCTGCACTGTCTTCGGGACCTGACCCGGGGCGGACTGTCTTCGGCGCTCAATGAGCTGGCCGAAGCCTCAAGCACGTCCATCGAGATAAATGAGGCCGCGGTACCTGTCCCTGAACCGGTCGCGGCCTTGTGCGAAGTTCTGGGCCTGGATGTCATGGACGTCGCCAACGAGGGACGCATGGTTGCCTTCGTCGCAGCCGATCAGGCCGAGCGCGTGATGTCAATTCTGCGTGAACATGAACTGGGGCGCCAGGCTGCAATCATCGGCCGGGTGATCGAACGTTCGACAGTTCCGGTCGCCCTGATTGGTCGCCTGGGCCAGCGGCGAGTGCTGTCGATGTTCTCCGGCGAGCAACTGCCCAGGATTTGCTAGCCTTCAACCGAGCCGGACCTAACCAAATTGATCGCTTTCGGAACCTCAAACGCGCTGGAGAGGTTTGTCTCAGCAGAAAGCAAGCTGTTCGTCACCAGTCAGGAGAGAAGTGTTCAAGAGCGCTGTTGTAATTGCAATGTCGGCCACTGTGGCCCTTGTGTCGATAATCACCGGCTGCGGCGGTCAGGATCCCGCCACGATATCGCGTGTTTCGCTCGAGGAAGTCGCCCGGTCCGATCGCCAATGGACCGGCGTCGCCGTCGACAATGGCGGGCGCATATTTGTCTGTTACCCCCGGTGGTCGCCGAACCTGACCTTCTCGGTCGGCGAGCTCGTCGATTCCGACTCGGTCAGGCCTTACCCCGATATTGAGCTCAATACCTGGAACAGCACCATCAATCCTGCTGATCGCTTTGTTTGTGTGCAGAGTGTGTGGGTCGATGCGGAAGACCATCTGTGGGTCCTGGATCCGGCCAATCCGTTCTTCGCGGGCGTGGCGCCCGGCGGTCCGAAACTGGTCAGGATCAACCTGGCGTCGGACTCGGTGACTCAGGTGATCCGCTTCGACAGCACCATTGCGCCGCCGAATTCCTACCTGAACGATGTCCGAGTCGACACGAACCGCAAAGTCGCCTACATCACCGACTCCGGGGCCGGGGCGCTCATTGTGGTCGATCTGCTGACGGGGCGAAGCCGAAGGCTGTTAGACGAGAGCCCCGCCACCAGCGCCGAGCAAATCGAGGTCCGCATTAACGATCAAGTCTGGCGGCGCCCCGATGGTTCGAGCCCCGAAGTACACGCCGACGGGATTGCTCTCGACACCGCCAGGCAATTGCTATACTGGCATGTGCTGACTGGTCGCCGACTTTATCGGATCGGTACACAGTGGCTGCTTGATGATTCCCTGCCCTCGGATCTCATCAGCGATCAGATCGAAATCGTGGCTTCGACCGAGCCGGTGGACGGCATTCTGTGCGTCCCGGACGGCTCGATTCTCCTCAGCTCGCTGCAGGACCATGCGGTCAAGCGATTCGTACCCGGCGAGGGCGTCAAAATGGTAGTCCGGAATCACGAACTGCGTTGGCCGGATTCATTTGCCCGAGACGACAGCGGATGGGTGTATGTGACTACTTCCCAGATTCACCTGATGCCCAATCCTGGCCAGCCCTTCAAACTGTTCCGATTCCGCCCTTAGGAATCTGTTGGAAGAGTCTCCAGCCTTTGATTGACCAGCTACTCTGCTTTGGGTCGTACGACGCAAGGCCGCCCTTGCGACAATACGGCCGTTCTCTCCCAACCGTGGCCTTGTCTTGACGGCGTCGATGGGCCAGACAAGAGAAATCGACAAGTGTCCAGGCTGGACCGTGGACAAACAAGGGCTGTTTTCCTGAAACCAAAGCTGCCTTGGTGTGTTCCAGCCGATAGCTTTGTGGAAACTCGAAAAAGGGTTGCGCCCGTGAGACTGGCCGCTAAGATTGGCATACCGACAGCCATTGTGCTGGCCGGATTTGGTCTGATGATACTTCTCCTGAGTCTTCGGGAGGATGCCCCGAAACGTACCCCGGAGCCGAAACCGCGTAACGTTGCGGCGCGAGTAGTCAGCCTCGGCCCGGTGGAAGCGCGCATAGTCGCCTTCGGGCGCGTGATTTCGGCCCAGCCTGTCCAGCTCATAAGCGAGGTAACGGGTACTATCGAGGAAGGCGAATTGGCTTTCCGTCCGGGGCTCTTATTCGCACGAGGCGATACGCTGGTGAGGATTGACGATCGCCAGGCCAGTTATCGTTTGAACAGTACCAAGGCCGATCTGTTGACGGCCCTGGCCCGGGTGCTGCCGGAGATCAAAGTTGATTTTCCCCGCGAGTACCAAGTCTGGCGCGACTACTTTGACGCCGTTCGCTTCGATCGGACTCTGCCGGAGTTGCCACAGGCAGTAGACGATAAGATCCGCCTGTTTCTGGCCCGGCATGGTGTCTACAAACTGTATTTCGCTGTCCGCGAACAGGAAATCACTCTCTCCAAGCACTACTTCACTGCTCCCTTCGATGGTTCGATTCTGAGCACTGCCCTTAGTCCGGGAGCTACCGCCCGCAGCGGGAGCGCACTCGGTCTGATCGTCAATCTGGAACGACTGGAAGTAGATATCCCGGTGCCCACGACCGATATTGAGTGGATTGACCGATCGCGTACGGTGAAACTGACTTCCTCCGAAATCCCGGGCGAATGGAGCGGAAGCATATCGCGGGCGGGCTCCGCGATTGACGCGCAAACTCAGACCGCTCATGTGTATGTCGATCTGCCGGGCCGCGAGGCTGCACTATTGGAAGGCTCCTTTCTTCGAGCCGACTTGCCGGGAGTGGCCATCGATAGGGCTATCCGGGTTCCGCGTCAGGCGGTCTATGACGATGAGTATGTTTACCTGGTTGTCGACGGCCGATTTGAGTACCGAGCGGTCAGGATAGCCCGGCGCGAGACCGAATCAGTGATCGTGACCGCCGGCCTCAAGCCGGGCGACACGTTGGTCACCGAACTGCTGCAGGGCGTGGCTCCGGGGATGCCGGCTATCCCGCGATTCCAGCAGGCGGAAGTCGAGCGGAGTAGCTGATGCGTCGCATTGTCGCCTTCTTCGTCCGTTATCCGGTCTGGGTAACGGTGCTTATGTTCTCGATGATCGGATTCGGACTGATTTCCCTGGCTCAAATTCGCTATTCCTTCTTTCCTGAGATCGAACCCGACACCATTACCATTCAGGTCGCCTATCCAGGGGCCTCGCCCGAAGAGATGGCTGAGGGAGTAGTGCTCAAAATCGAGGAAAATCTGGATGGATTGCAGGGGATCGAGCGGGTAACCTCGATTTCAAGGGAGAACAGCGCTACCCTGACGATCGAGACCACCAAAGGCTCCGATCTCGACAAGGTCCTCAATGATGTCAAGAATGCAGTAGATCGGATCAGTTCTTTCCCGGTCGGCATGGAGAAGCCGGTCATTTTCGAGCAGCAGTTTCGAACACGCTCCCTGTCGATTGTCCTTTTTGGGCAGGCCGACCTGTACAACCTGAAGTACATCTCGGAGCGCCTTCGGGATGACCTGCTAACCGCCGAGGAGATATCCCAGGTCTCCATCGACGGCCTGCCGGAACTCGAATTCTCTATAGAAGTCTCCGAAAATGACTTGCGTCGCTACGGACTTTCGTTCAGCGAAATCACTCAAGCCGTGCAGCAGACCAATATCAACATATCAGGCGGCAAGTTCGACACCGAAGCCGAGGAGATCCTAATCCGCGCCTGGGGGCGGGATTACCACGCTCAACAGCTTCTCGACATCCCCATCCGCGGGCGGGAGCGGGGTGATGTCGTTCTGCTCGGTGATGTGGCGAGAGTGCACGAGCAATGGGCCGATGTCCCGGATCGCGTCTACTATAACGGCCAACCTGCCGTCATCCTCAACCTGGACCAGACCGAAGAGGAGGACATCCTTGCCATCGCCGAGAGGGGCTACGAGATCGTCGATATCTTCAACGCCGAACACAATTCGGTTACCGCAACGGTAGTTGATGACCGTACCATCCCGCTCAGGCAGCGCGTCGAACTCCTGGTCAAGAACGGCCTCATCGGCCTGGCGCTGATAATCATCGCTCTGGGCGTCTTCCTGCGCCTGAGATTGTCGTTCTGGGTAGCAGTAAGCATTCCCTTTTCGTTTGCGGGCATGTTCATAGTGGCGGGCTTCGTCGGCATCACCATCAATGTAATCTCGGTCTTCGGCATGATCCTGGTGGTCGGCATTCTCGTCGACGACGCGATCGTAGTGGCGGAGAATATCTACGCCCACTACGAGCGAGGCTCTAATGCCTTCAAGGCCGCGGTCGACGGAACCATTGAGGTCCTCGCCCCGGTAACGACCTCGGTGCTGACCACCGTAGTCGCCTTCTTGCCCTTCTTCTTCCTCGATGCCATACTCGGCAAATTCATCTGGCAGATGGCCCTGGTGGTCATTGCTTCCCTGTTGTTTTCGCTGATCGAGGCCTTCTTCGTTCTGCCTTCGCACCTGGCCCATTCGCAGGCGCTCAGCTCGAAGGCCCGGCAGGGCGCCTTGCGCACCTGGATCGAGCGCAATATCCAGTATGTGGTTCATCGTCTATATGCCCCGTCATTAAGACTGGCTCTCAAACACAGGTGGATTACCGTGGTGACACCGGTGGCCATGGTCATGGTGACCGTGGGGCTGATCGGCGGCGGCTTGATCGGGGTTACCTTCTTCCCGTTCGTCGACGCCGATACTGTTCCGGTCAATCTCTCGTTGGTTTCAGGACGTCAGGAAGCCGATACCGATTCGATCCTCGTCCGAATCGAAAAGGCGGTCTGGGAAGTCAATGAGGAATTCAGGGAGGAGCGGCCCGACGGTCGAGACGTCATCATCGGTGTCGAGCGGATCATTGGAAGCAATGACTTCGGCGAGTCGGGCAGCCATACCGGCAAGCTGACGGTGGAGTTGCTCGATGCGGAGATCCGCAACTTGCCGAGCTACGCGATCTCGGACCGCCTTCGCGAACGAGTCGGACCGGTGCCACAGGCGCAGAACCTGGCGTTCGGCAATATCGGACGCTTCGGCAAGCCGGTTTCGATAAGCCTGTTGGGGAACAATTACGATGAACTCAATCGGGCTCGCGACTTGCTTATGGATGAGCTCGATGACTTCAGCAGCCTCAAGGACGTGACCACCTCGGATGTCCAGGGGCGCCGCGAGTTGAACATCACGCTAAAGCCCCGCGCCCATGCACTCGGTCTGACTCTGCAGGATATCGCCGGGCAGGTGCGCCAGGGATTCTTCGGTCAGGAGGTTCAGCGTATCCAGCGGGGGCGGGATGAGATTCGTGTCTGGGTGCGCTATCGTCCCGAGGACCGCTCGGCCCTGGGCTTCCTCGACCAGATGCGCCTGCGCACCCCTCAGGGCGACGAATATCCGTTCAGCGAACTGGCCGAGTACGACATTCGCCGCGGAGTAGCCCAGATCAGTCGCCTTGATCGACGACGAGAGATCAAGGTCGAAGCCAACATGACTGATCCAGAAGGTGATCTGCCGCCCATTCTCGAGAACATTCGCTCTGATGTGCTCCCTCGTGTCCTCGCCCGAGTCGACGGCGTAGTTCCTTCGTTCGAAGGTCAGTCGCGTGACCAGGCCAAGATGGTCGGTTCGATGCAGCGGGCCTTTCCGATCGCGCTGCTGGGCATGTTCATACTCGTAACCCTCGTGTTCCGCTCGTACGCCCAGACCGCGCTGATATTCTCGCTTATTCCCATCGGCGTCCTCGGGGCTGTATGGGGGCACGGTATCCAGGGTCTGCAGGTGAACATGTTATCCCTGATCGGAATCATCGCCCTCTCCGGGATCATCATAAATGACAGCATTGTCCTGGTTGATCAGGTTAACCGCTTTCTGAGGGGTGGCGACAAGGTTTACGACGCTGTCTACAAGGCCGGCCTGGCGCGTCTGCGGCCGATCCTCCTGACCACCGCTACTACCTCGCTTGGCCTGGCCCCGTTGATAATCGAAACCAGCCGCCAGGCCCAGTTCCTGATTCCTATGGCGGTGTCGGTGGCCTATGGATTGGTCTTCGGTACCTTCATTCTGTTGATAATCCTGCCGGCGGGCTTCATGGTGTTCAGTGATCTTCGCATCTGGGCGGCGTCGATCATCAGGCGAGGACCGGTCAGCCGAGAAGAGGTCGAGCCGGCGGTGCAGGAAGCGAAACTGCCGATCGTGGAGTAGATTCACATGACCAAAATGATGCCCCTGTTGATAATCACTCTGGTTTCAGCTTCGAGTCACGCCGTCGATTCCCGGATGACTCTCAGCGAGGCAATCTCCATCGGCCTTGAAAGCAATTACGACATCCGCACCGCCCGCCGCGAGGAGCAAATTGCCGATAACAATGCGGGGCTCGGGACCGCCGGCTTCCTTCCCACAATCGACGTTGCCGGAGGCTACAACTTCAATGATCAACGGACCTCGACCACCTCGCCGTTCAGTTTCGGTGATTCACGTACCGAGACCAAGACCGCTCAGGTACAGATCAACTGGACCATCTTCGACGGCTTCAAAATGTTCACCGAGCGATCCCTCTACTCCAAATTGGCGGCGCTCGGGCATGAGCAGGCGCGCTTGGCTATTGAGAACCAGATTGTCGCCATAGCACAGGCCTATTTTGACCTTGTCCAGCAACAGCAGCGCCTCATGGTCAACCGAGAGGCACTCGAAGTCTCTGCAGCGCGACTGGATCGGGAGCGGACTCGCCGTGAGCTGGGGGGTGCCTCATCGACTGACTATCTCAATGCCGAAGTCTTCTACAACAACGATCGCGCGGCCGTCATAAATCAGGAACTGGCTCTTACCACCGCGCGCCAGGCGTTGAATCTCGCCCTGGGACGAGATCCGGAGACACCGGTGACGGCATCTTCAGAGATCGATATCCCTGATCGCGACTTCACGGTTGATGATCTGATGCAGCGCGCCGCCGAGCGCAACGCCGGCCTGGCCGTGGCCCGATACAGCGCTAATGCCGCTGAAGATCGCATGGGCGCAGGCCGCTCCCGATTTATGCCGCGAGTGTGGCTGAATGCCGGTATCGGCTACACTGATCGAATACAGGATGCGGCCATAAGGCCTGATGACATCACTACCGAGACAACCGACAAGTTTGTCGGACTACAGGCCTCCTGGAATATCTTCAATGGACGGCGCGACCGTATCGAGTGGCAGAATGCCCGAATCGAGGCCGACATCGCCCGCCTGTCACTGAGCAGGCGGGAGCACGAACTCAAGGGCGAAGTTGTCCGGCGCCTCGAGACCTTCCGCAAGCGCATGCAACTTATCGAGTTGGAGACGGCTAACAGCGATGCGGCCCATCGCGGTCTCGAACTTCAAAGAGACCTGTATGCGACCGGTGCGGCTACATCATTGGAGTATCGTGACGCCCAGCTCAACTACACGCGGGCCCAGCTTAACCTCATAACCGCCCGCTACGAGGCCCGGGTCGCACTGTTGCAGATTGAGCAGCTAATCGCGGCCTTGCCGCTCCGCTAGTCTGTTCTTCGGTTGTCTGAAGACAATCGGGGCGGAAGCCCCGGTAGCGATCCCGGCAGCTGGCGCCTCCGCATAGTTCAGGTGCTACCCCGGTGTGGCTTTCGTCATCCCCGTAGATGGCTGCCATCACGTTGTGAGAATGACCGGATTGCAGGTCGCCGATGTCACCTTACCGTGCCACCCAGTTCAAACTCCGACCAGTCCAGATCCAGGTACGGCGCCCGATCCCGGATTCGCCCGCGCCGCCCATCCAGATACCGGCGACACCATTCATCGAAATCCGCCTCGTTGTAGCCGCGATGGATCGCAACATACAGCAGAATCTCGCGTCGCTTGAGGATCAAGTGCATATTCCGAGCCATCGCGCCATCTGATTCCGACGGATCGCGCCACCTGAT